>CALZEQ010000006.1 GCA_945641355.1 uncultured Mediterranea sp.
GATGACTACAGTACTCTTACTAAGATTACACTGGTACTCGTACTAAGATTAATTCTGCCAATGGGGTTAAAAAAGTATAGGGGCGGAAAATCTCCCGCCCCTACCATACTATATACTTGTAACTCGTAACTTGTAGCTCGTAGCTAAAAAACTACTTCCGTCCTTGTTGCTGGCGTTGCCTCATCAGCTCTTCCTGCTGCTTCTGCATCGCCTCCAGCCGGGCGGCGAAGCCCGTCTTCTTCATCTGCTTGGGGTCTTTCTTATGCGCCTCCAAGTGAGCCAGCAATGCCTGCTCGTCTGTGGTACGGCGCATGATGATGGTAGTGACCACACTGATGAGGGTGGAGAGGAAGTAGTAGTAGTTCAGACCCGAAGGATAGTCGTTCAGGATGAAGAAGAACATCACGGGCATGAGGTAGCTCATCCACTTCATAGCCGCCATCTGCGGGTTGGCTCCATTGTCCTGCTGCTGCATCATGAACTTGGTGTTGAGCAGGTTGGTGACGGTCATCAGCAGACAGAAGAGGCTGATGTGGTCGCCTATCAGCGGAATGTGGAAGGGGAAGGTGACCAGCGCATCGTATGTGGAGAGGTCGTCCGCCCACAGGAAGCTTTGCTGGCGCAGTTCGATGGCACTGGGCACGAAGAAGAATAGGGCCATGATGACAGGCATCTGGATGAGCATAGGCAGACAGCCGCCCATGGGGCTGACACCATATTGGCTATAGAGTGCCATGACTTCCTGCTGCTTCTTCATGGCATCTTCCTGCTTGGGGTACTTCTGGTTGATGAGGTCAATTTTAGGCTTCAGCACACGCATCTTGGCCGAGGAAATGTAGGTCTTCCACGTAGTGGGGTAGACGACAATCTTGACAATGAGGGTCATCAGCAACAGTACGATGCCCATGCTGAGTCCCCATCCTGTGAGCCAGTCGAAGAGGTTGATGGTAAACCACTTGTTCACCCAGCGGATGATGGGCCATCCCAGATAGACCATACGGTTCAGCTCCCAGTCTTTTCCAAGCTGGTCGCCCACGCTGCTCAGTATCTTGTAGTGGTTGGGACCGAAATAGAAATAAAGTTTCGTTTCCTCCGTGCCGGTGGGGTCGAACTCGGTGCTGGTTTGGGCGGCATAGTCCTTGATGTATCCGCTACCTTGCGCCTCCATCTTGGAGGAGAGCTTGCTGGTGGCAAACCCCTTGTCGGCCAGGAACACGGCGGAGAAGAACTGGTTCTTGAAGGCAATCCACTCCAGCGGTCCCTCTATCTCCTTCTGCGCGTCGCGGGCGGCCGAGAGGTTGTCCACTCCCTTCTCGCTCTGCTTGTAAGTCAGTTCGGCCAGACGGTTTTCATACGTGTAGCCCTTCTCTATCTGGCGGGCGCGTTGGCTCCACTCGATATCTACCTTGCGGTTGCTGGCGGCCAATTTGCCCTCCATGCCGGTGGCGCGGATGGTGAAGTCCACTAAGTACGAGCCGCGGTGCATGGCATAGCAGAAGTCAATGTAGCTTGCCTCGTCGGCACGCAGGCGCAGCGTCACGCTGCTGTCTGTAAGGGCCACCGTCTCGAAGCAGTAGTCGCGCGTCTCGATGGTCTCGTTGCGGTTGTAGAAGAGGAAGTTCAGGCCGACATCTTCGTTGTTGAACAGCCGTACGGGGCTCTGTTTGTCCTGTTCCTTGTACTCGTTCAGCACCACGGAGTGCAAGCTTCCTCCCCGCGTGTTGAGGGTCAGGGTAGCCAGTTCGTTGCCAATGCTGACCTGTGTGTCTTCTCCCTGACGGGCCTGGAAGAAGAGGGCTGTGGAGTCGGTGGCTGCTGCTTTCTCTCGTTCACCGGCCAGCGCGGCTTCGGCTTTGGCCTTCAGTTCGGCTTCGCGCTGCTGCACCTGGGCGATGGAGTCGTAATAGTGTTGTTGGGCCTCAATCTGCTCCTTGCTGGGGCGGTTGTATATGCTGAAACCTACCAGCAGGATGCCTATCAGCACGAGGCCTGTAAGGGTGTTCTTGTCCATTGACTGATTATCAATTAGGAATTACATATTAGGAATGATTCATTGTTCGTGGGGACGCTCGTTCTCGATGGCTGCCTTCACAAACGATACGAAGAGCGGGTGCGGCTTGAGCACAGTGCTGCTGTATTCGGGGTGGAACTGAGTTCCCACAAACCACTTCAGTGCCGGTATCTCTACAATCTCTACCAGGTCGGATTCGGGGTTGATGCCCGTACACTTCATGCCGGCAGCTTCGTACTGCTCCTTGTAGGCGTTGTTGAACTCGTAGCGGTGGCGATGGCGCTCCTGGATGTGTTCGGTGCCGTAGGCCTCGTATACCTTGCTGCCCGGTTGGAGCACACACTCGTAGGCTCCCAGACGCATGGTACCGCCCATGTTGGTGATGGATTTCTGCTCTTCCATGATGTCGATGACATTGTGCGGTGTCTTCTCGTTCATCTCACGGCTGTTGGCATCGGCATAACCCAGTACGTTGCGTGCAAACTCGATGGCGATGCACTGCATGCCCAGACAGATGCCGAAGGTGGGGATGTCGTGCGTACGTGCGTACTTGATGGCAACAAACTTACCAGGGATGCCACGTTCGCCGAACCCCGGCCCTATCAGTATGCCTGACATACCTTTCAGGGCTTCGGCCACGTTGTCGTCGGTCAGCTTCTCGCTGTTCACAAAGTCAACCTTCACTTTGCGGTCGTTGTAGGTGCCTGCCTGCGACAGTGCCTCGCGGATGGACTTGTAGGCATCCTGCAAATCGTACTTGCCCACCAGAGCGATGTGAAGAGGTTCCGTGTCTTCGGCCTTGTGACGACGTTCGAGGAAGGCCCGCCAAGGACCGAGGCCCGGAGTGTCGCCCACGGGAAGTCCCATCTTGCGCAAGATGGTTTCGTCCAGTTTCTGTTCCTGCATCAGGATGGGCACCTCGTAGATGGTGGGGGCATCGATGCTCTGTACTACGGCATTGACATCCACGTTGCAGAAGAGGGCCACCTTTCTGCGCAGGTTGTCGTTCAGTTGGTGTTCGGTACGCAGCACCAATATGTCCGGCTGGATGCCGGCGCTCTGCAGCTCCTTCACTGAGTGTTGGGTAGGCTTAGTCTTCAGCTCGCCGGCAGCTGCCAGATAGGGCACGTAGGTGAGGTGGACGCAGAGGGCATCCTTGCCCAGCTCCCACTTCAGCTGACGGATGCTTTCCAAATAGGGAAGGGATTCGATATCACCCACCGTGCCGCCGATTTCAGTGATGACAAAGTCAAATTTATACTTGTTGCCCAGCAACTTGACGTTGCGCTTGATTTCGTCGGTGATGTGCGGAATAATCTGGATGGTCTTGCCCAAGTAGTCGCCCCGGCGCTCCTTGTCGATGACACTCTTGTAGATGCGTCCGGTTGTGATGTTGTTAGCCTTGGTCGTCTGTATGCCGAGAAAACGCTCGTAATGCCCCAGGTCAAGGTCGGCCTCGTGGCCGTCTACGGTGACATAACATTCGCCGTGCTCGTATGGATTCAGGGTACCCGGGTCGATGTTGATATACGGGTCAAACTTCTGGATGGTTACTTTGTAACCTCTTGCTTGCAGCAATTTGCCGATGGAGGACGATATGATGCCTTTGCCTAACGAAGAGGCTACGCCACCGGTCACGAAAATGTACTTTGTTTCTCCCACAACTATACTGTTTTTAAGTTATATATCTAAGTCTTGGTCTTTACGTCTGGCGGACTTTGGCCCGAAGGCAGGGGCGGATGCCGCCCTGTGGCCGCTCATCTTTTAAAAAGCGCAAAATTACAAAAAAATAGGGAAGAACGGAAAGTTTCCTATGTTTTCTGAACAATTTAATTTAAATTTGCGCTCAAAACGTAGAATTGATGATTGGCTATATGAAGAAAAAGAAGATTTTATTCGGGATAGCTGCCCTGTGTTTCTCTTTGTCGATGGAGGCTCAGGAGGCAGTGACGCAGACATCGACGGAACCTGAACTGGCCACGGAGAGTGCCGATACGCTCTCCTCCATTTTGCAGGAGCAGCTGTTGCTGAAACTTAAGCAAGTAGGGTCGGAGTACCGGCTGGACACGGTATCGGTGCTTTACGACCAGTATCTGGGATGTCTGGAGTACCTGAATGATCCCTTGACTCCACCCCGATACATCGCCTCCAATCCGGATTACTACCGTCTCTTCCTGCCGTTTACCTACTATTATTCGCCCATGAAACGGATTACCGACTTGGATTGGCACTTTACGACAGCGCAGGCAGATGAGGAACAGAAGGAGGTACTCCCAGAGTTTGATCGCCTCCGCTTCACGCAGAAGCAGAAGGCCAACGAAACGGTGGACAAGGCGTTGCTGAGTGCCTATGTGCGCTACCCCTCGCTGGTGGTGAGCACGGAGGAGGAGGTGGAGCGTGGCCGTGTCTTCACCGATAATATAGAAAAGGAGGCCAAGTCGAAACCCTCTGTAGTTAAGCTCTTCGTGCAGGAGAACATGACGCACGTCAAGGAAGAGGCCGGAGTGGTCATCCACAAACCCAACTGGTGGCAGGTGGGAGGAAACGGGTCGCTGCAGTTTACGCAGAACTACATTTCGGACAACTGGTACAAGGGCGGTGAAAGCAACAATACAGTGCTGGCTACCTTGCAGCTCTATGCCAACTATAACGACCGCGAGAAGATACAGTGGGAGAACTTGCTGGATGCCAAGTTGGGATTCGGGTCATCACCCTCGGACGCGGTACACAAATATCTGGTGAATACCGATCAGCTGCGCCTCAACAGTAAGCTGGGTGTGCAGGCGTTGTCCAATTGGTACTATACCATCTCTACCGAACTAAAGACGCAGATATGTAATGGTTATAAGCCGAATGACGAGAAACTGATTGCTGCGTTCCTTGCTCCGTTGGATTGGTCGACCAGTATCGGTATGGACTACAAGAAGAAGGCGAAGAAATTCAACCTCTCCGTCTTCGTGGCTCCCTTTACACATACGATGCGCTATGTAGGCAACAAAGATGTAGACGAGACCAGCTTCGGTTTGGAAGAGGGCAAGAAGACCCGTCACAGCTTCGGTTCGCAGGTGACGCCTACGTTGTCGTGGAATATTATCCCCGCTGTATCACTGGATTCTCGCCTGAACTATCTGACCAGTTACGAATGGGTGCGCGTGGAGTGGGAAAACACCTTCAACTTCGTGCTGAACCGCTACCTCTCTACCAAGCTCTATGTACATGCCCGTTTTGATGACAGCAACAAGCCGACTACGGGTAACAGTTACTTCCAGCTGAAGGAACTGTTGAGCTTCGGTATTAATTATAAGTGGTGATGACATACCGTGCAACGGGCATGGGCGATGCCTGTTGCACGGATGCCGATAGAATAGTTTGAGCGTCGGGGAAATGCCGCAAGGTGGTTCCCGACGCCTTTTTTTTGTTGCTGTTGCCATACAATATGAGCGATAGGCATCATCTGTTCTTGCATATACAGAAATCCTTATGAATTAGCCGTTTCTATATGTTGGTCACTCCTCTGCCCAACCGTTCGTTCCGCACGCAAACTACATATTGTAGATGATACGATAAGTATATATTTTCATATTGTATGAAGTAAGATATGTATTAATTTGAAAAATAATGCTTTATAACATATAATTTTTATCTGTTTTGTTTGATGTAATTAAAAGAAATTCGCTACATTTGCACCGTGAAACCAAAATAATATGCGAAACGTGAAAGAAGATATGCTATTGGCGAACAACCATATTTCAGTGGATTGTGTGGTGATAGGCTTTGATGGAGAACGGCTGAAGGCACTGCTTATCAAACGGGTCGGCGAGGAGGAAGGTGAGGTGTTCCACGACATGAAGCTGCCCGGAAGTTTAATCTATCGGGACGAAGACCTGGATGAGGCGGCCAGCAGAGTACTGGCAGAACTGACGGGGTTGAAGAACGTACACTTGATGCAGTTCAAGGCGTTTGGCTCGAAAAACCGCACCAAGGATCCTAAGGACGTACATTGGTTGGAACGGGCTATGAAGCTGAAGGTGGAGAGCATTGTTACGATAGCCTATTTGGCGCTGGTGAAGATTGACCGTGCCTTGAATCGCGATCTGAACGATTGTCAAGCTTGCTGGGTGGCTTTGTCGGATATCAAGGCACTGGCGTTCGACCATAATCTCATTATCAGAGAGGCAATAGCATACATACGGCAGTATGCCGAGTTCAACCCCTCGGTGCTGTTCGACTTGTTGCCTCGTAAGTTTACGGCCGCCCAACTGCGTGCCCTGTATGAACTGGTGTACGGACGGCAGTTTGATGTGCGTAACTTCCACAAGAAGATATCCATGATGGAGTATGTGGTGCCGTTGGAGGAGAAACAGCAGGGGGTGGCTCATCGGGCGGCCCGCTACTATCGGTTTGACAAGAAGATATATAATAAGATAAGACGCTGAAAAGGCGTTGGAATTCAGTAAACAAGATTATTCATTATAAAAACGGAAAAAGTACTATGTATCTGTTAGGTTATGACATCGGTAGCTCGTCCGTGAAAGCGAGCCTGGTAGATGCCGTCAGCGGCAAATGTGTATCATCGGCTTTCTTCCCCAAAACGGAAGCTGCCATCATTGCAGTGAAGCAGGGATGGGCAGAGCAGAATCCCCAAAGTTGGTGGGAAAATCTGAAATTGGCAACGCAAGCCATCATGACGGAGGCAGGTGTCAGCGGTGGTGAAATCAAGGCCATCGGTATCTCGTATCAGATGCACGGGCTGGTGTGCGTGGACAAGGACCAGAATGTGTTGCGTCCGGCTATCATCTGGTGCGACTCGCGTGCAGTGCCCTACGGACAGAAGGCCTTCCAGACATTGGGCGAGGAGACGTGCCTGTCACATCTGCTGAACTCTCCCGGTAACTTCACCGCCTCCAAGCTGGCATGGGTGAAGGAGAACGAACCGGACATCTATGAACGCATCTACAAAATCATGCTGCCGGGCGACTACATTGCCATGCGTCTGAGCGGCGAAATCTGCACCACCGTATCGGGTTTGTCTGAGGGTATGTTTTGGGACTTCAAGAACAACCGGCTGGCGGACTTCCTGATGGATTACTATGGATTTGATTCGGCATTGATTCCCGACATCAAGCCTACCTTTGCAGAGCAGGGACGGGTGAATGCAGCTGCCGCACGCGAACTGGGGCTGAAAGAGGGTACCCCCATCACCTATCGGGCTGGTGACCAGCCGAACAACGCCGTGTCACTGAATGTGTTCAACCCTGGTGAAATCGCTTCGACGGCAGGTACCAGCGGTGTGGTATATGGTGTGAACGGTTCGGTAAACTATGATCCCAAGAGCCGTGTCAATACCTTCGCACATGTCAATCATACGGCCGACCAGACACGTCTGGGTGTGTTGCTTTGTATCAACGGTACGGGTATTCTCAATTCGTGGGTAAAGCGCAACATCGCTCCCGAAGGCATCAGCTACAACGAGATGAATGTACTGGCCTCGCAGGCACCCATCGGCAGTGCAGGTGTCAGCATCCTGCCCTTTGGCAACGGTGCCGAGCGTATGCTGGAGAACAAAGAAATCAATTGCTCTATCCGTGGTTTGAACTTCAATCTGCATGGCAAGCAGCACATTGTACGTGCAGCGCAGGAGGGCATCGTCTTCTCCTTTAAGTATGGCATCGACATCATGGAGCAGATGGGCATTCCTGTGCAGAAGATTCATGCCGGCCATGCCAACATGTTCCTCAGTTCCATCTTCCGCGACACATTGGCGGGTGTGACCGGTGCTACCATCGAACTGTATGATACTGACGGGTCGGTAGGAGCCGCTAAGGGAGCCGGTATCGGCGCAGGCATCTACAAGGACAACAACGAGGCCTTTGCTACGCTGGAGAAATTGGATGTGATAGAACCGAACCAAAGCAAGCGCAGCGAATACCAAGAGGCTTACGAGCGGTGGAAATACCGTCTGGAGAAATCAATGGCCAAATAAAGCAACTGACAGAAAACAAATAAACAGAATATTAACCCCTTATTAAAAAACAGAAAAATTATGGCAACGAAAGAGTACTTCCCTGGTATTGGGAAAATCAAATTTGAAGGAAAAGAGAGCAAGAACCCCATGGCATTCCATTACTATGATGCCGACAAGGTGATTATGGGTAAGAAGATGAGCGAATGGCTGAAGTTCGCTATGGCTTGGTGGCATACCCTCTGTGCAGAAGGTGGCGACCAGTTCGGTGGAGGCACGAAGAAGTTCCCCTGGAACGGTGATCCCGACAAGGTGCAGGCTGCCAAGAACAAGGCTGATGCCGGTTTCGAAATCATGCAGAAGATGGGTATCGAATACTACTGCTTCCATGATACCGACCTCTGTGCCGAGGCTGAAACCATCGAACAGTATGAAGCTAACCTGAAGGAAGTAGTGGCTTACCTGAAGCAGAAGCAGGCCGAGACAGGTATCAAGCTGCTGTGGGGTACGGCTAACGTATTCGGTCACGCACGCTACATGAACGGTGCAGCTACCAATCCCGACTTCGACGTAGTGGCACGTGCCGCTGTTCAGATAAAGAATGCCATCGACGCTACCATCGAACTGGGCGGTTCCAACTATGTATTCTGGGGCGGACGCGAAGGCTACATGTCATTGCTGAACACCGATCAGAAGCGTGAAAAGGAACACCTGGCTCAGATGCTGACACTGGCTCGCGACTATGCACGCAGCAAAGGATTCACGGGTACCTTCCTGATTGAACCGAAACCGATGGAACCCTCCAAGCATCAGTATGACGTAGATACAGAAACCGTTATTGGCTTCCTGAAGGCTCACAATCTGGACAAGGACTTCAAGGTGAACATTGAAGTGAACCACGCTACATTGGCCGGACACACTTTCGAACACGAATTGGCTGTAGCCGTTGACAACGGCATGTTGGGTTCGATTGACGCTAACCGTGGTGACTACCAGAACGGTTGGGATACCGACCAGTTCCCCATCGACAACTATGAATTGGTTCAGGCCATGATGCAGATTATCCGTGGCGGTGGCTTGGGCAACGGTGGTACGAACTTCGATGCCAAGACCCGTCGCAACTCTACCGACCTGGAGGATATCTTCATCGCTCATATCGCTGGTATGGATGCCATGGCACGTGCACTGGAATGCGCAGCCAAGCTGCTGGAAGAGTCACCCTACAAGCAGATGCTGGCCGACCGCTACGCTTCCTTTGACGCTGGTAAGGGTAAGGAGTTTGAAGAGGGCAAGCTGAGCTTGGAAGAAGTGGTAGCTTATGCCAAGGCAAATGGCGAACCCAAGCAGACCAGTGGCAAGCAGGAACTCTACGAGGCTATCGTGGCAATGTATTGCTAATGGATGGCTGTGGAACGTCTTGAACCGAACCATTTGACAAATTAGTACAGAGGGTGTGCTCCTGTTCAAAAAGGGGCGTACCCCCTTCGTTTTGGATAGGGGAACCGTCATTTTTATGTTCCTCTTCCTATCACTAACCCTATTCATATTAAAGTATCATGATGAATACAGACAAAGGCAGTAAAGCCTATCTTTTTTCTATCGTGCTGGTGGCAGTCATCGGAGGATTGCTCTTCGGATATGACACGGCAGTCATCTCAGGCGCGGAAAAGGGTTTGCAGGCTTTCTTCATGGGCGCACAGGACTTCGCCTATACCGATGCCGTACATGGCATCACTTCAAGCAGTGCCCTGATAGGTTGCATCATCGGTAGTGCAATCTCAGGTTTCTTTGCATCCAATCTGGGACGAAAGCGCTCGCTCTTCGTGGCTGGCATATTGTTCTTCTTGTCGGCGCTGGGCTCTTACAATCCCGAATTCATTTTCTTTCATCACGGCGTACCCAGCTATTCATTGCTGGTGGCATTCAATCTTTATCGTGTGTTGGGCGGTATCGGTGTCGGATTGGCATCGGCCATCTGTCCCATGTACATTGCCGAGATTGCGCCGAGCAACATCCGCGGTACGTTGGTATCGTGGAACCAGTTTGCTATCATCTTCGGTCAGCTGGTGGTCTATTTTGTCAACTTCTTGATTTTGGGAAACAATGTCAATCCGGTCATCGACTTGGTGAACGGAGTCAACCAGATTATGAACCCCGAGGCAGCGGCATGGACCATCGAGACGGGTTGGAGACTGATGTTTGTCAGCGAGGCCGTACCAGCCGGATTGTTTGCCCTGTTAGTGCTGTTCGTGCCCGAGACGCCTCGCTATCTGGCCATGTGTGGTAGTGACGAGAAGGCACTGAACGTATTGGCACGTATCAACGGATTGACGCAAGCCAAGGCCATCTTGGCCGAAATCAAGGCAACTGCCCACGAGAAGACCGAACGCCTCTTCACTTATGGTTGGCTGGTCATCTTCATCGGTATCATGCTGAGTGTATTCCAGCAAGCCGTCGGTATCAATGCCGTACTTTACTTTGCTCCGCGCATCTTTGAGAGCATGGGCATGGGCAACCCGATGGTGCAAACCGTGATGATGGGTGTCGTCAACATCCTCTTCACACTGCTGGCCGTCTTTACGGTGGAGAAGTGGGGGCGCAAGCCGCTGCTCATCTCCGGCTCCATCGGTATGGCTATCGGGGCATTCGGCGTGGCCATGTGCAATTTGGTGAGTGGTATGCCGGCGTTGGTGTCGGTCATCAGCATCATGGTGTACAGCGCTTCGTTTATGTTCAGCTGGGGGCCGATTTGCTGGGTACTGATTGCCGAGATATTCCCCAATACCATACGTGGCGCAGCCGTTGCCATCGCTGTGGCATTCCAATGGATATTCAATTTCATTGTCTCATCTACCTTCGTACCGATGTACAACATGCGTTTGGGTGAGATGGGCGACAAGTTCGGCCACATGTTCGCATACGCCCTCTATGGCATCATCTGTGTGGTGGCAGCTCTCTTCGTCTGGAAGCTGGTGCCCGAGACCAAGGGCAAGACACTGGAAGAGATGACCCAACTCTGGAAGAAAAAGAGCAAGTAAACGCCACGGAAAGGTCTCCTCTATCAGTTAGATTGGGAGAGATAAATAAAGGTAGGAACTGCTGATTCGGTCGGAAAAGACCACTCATCAGATGTTCCTGCCTTTTCTTTTTCTTCAGGGTTTAATATTCAATCTTGTCTTCTTTCGCACGCCAGGCATCGAATGAGCGTTGCGCCTCTTCCGGTAGCAGCTCTTCGATATGCTTATGTCGATGTGGCAAATCCAACGCCAACTCATCGTAGATGAAAGAGTCGTCAAACCCTGCCGAAGCCGCATCGCCTTTGTGGCATCCGTAATACACCCGGTCCAAGTGTGCCCAATAGATGGCACCCAGACACATGGGACATGGCTCGCATGAGGTATAGATGTCGCATCCCGTCAGGTCGAATGTCTGAAGCCGCTGGCAGGCGGCACGAATGGCACTCACTTCGGCATGTGCCGTAGGATCGTGATTGGCGGTGACTCTGTTCACTCCTGTGGCAATCACCTCGTCGCCCCGTACGATGACGGCGCCGAAAGGACCTCCTCCGATGGCCACATTGTCCACGGCCAACTGGATGGCTTGTCGCATGAAATCTTCTTTTCTCATCTTTATCATTGTTTGGTGTACATGCAAATTTAGATAAAATCGAGCGAATAACTTTATACTTGTACGAAAAAGTTGTTCTGTGATGCATCTGCTTAATCAAAATAACTCGTTGATGGGATTTTGTACCCCTATTTTTCCTGTCGATTGGCTTTGAAATGCGGGTGGAATAGCGTATTTTTGCACAACACGATGTTAAACTAATATTTAATCTTATGAAACAGAAAGCGACATTAACGGCGTTGGCTGTGATGCTATGTAGCGGATGGTCTCTATCGGCACAAGACTTCAAGCTGACTTCGTCGGGCTACTTCAACAATCAGGGAGTAGACGTGATGGCCTTTGATGACATCTATCCGGAAGGACATCAGGGGGGAGTATCTTTATTGATGAACGGACACCGCATTGCAACCAATGGCGATATCCGGCTGGAAGCAACGCCCGGGCAGTGGCAACCCGTCCCCAAGCAGCTGGGCAGAAAAGTGGAGGAAAATGCCATTGTGGCTACGTTGTGCTATCCCGATTCGGCTCGTCACATGACGGGATTCAATCCGATGATTTATCCCGACTTGCAGTTCACCTATACGGTGCGTGTAGAGGCGGTCGGCAGTGGGGTAGAGGTGACAGTTGATCTGGATCGTCCCATCCCCGACACCTTTATCGGCAAGGTTGGATTCAACCTGGAACTCTTTCCGGGTGCCCTCTTCGGCAAACCTTGGATTATGGACAAGCAGAGCGGCATCTATCCGCAGCAACCCAATGCGCCGTTGCTGACCACCACTCCCAACCATCTGCATCCCGGCGACTACTATACGGGCAAGGGTTCTTTGGCCGACAAACAGCGATTGCTGGGCGAAGGGTATAGCCCCATTGTGGCCGATGATGTCATTGCCGAACCCTATGCAACGGGACGTGTGTTTACCTCGCAACCCGACGATCCCTACAGTCGTTTCACGGTAGAATCGTTGACGGGAGATCTGCAGCTGTTTGATGGACGAATGAACCACAACAACGGATGGTTCGTGTTGCGTACCCCCATTGCTGCTGGTGTTACCCGGGGGGCCATCCGTTGGCGTATCACACCCAATGTGGTGAAGGATTGGATTTATACGCCTGTGGTGCAGACATCCCAGATAGGTTATCATTCGGCTCAAGAAAAGGTGGCAGTCATCGAAACAGACCGTCGCGATACGCGGAAGGGAGAGGCACAGCTGCTCCGTATCGATGCAGCCGAAACCAAGGTGATACGTACCATGTCACCGACAGTGTGGGGGCAGTTTCTACGATATAATTACTTGAAAGCCGACTTCTCTGACGTGCATGAACCAGGACTCTATCAGGTAAAATATGGTGATGCCCTGTCACCGGTATTCCGTATCGCCGACGACGTGTATGCTCGTGGTGTGTGGCAACCGGTCATCGAGTACTTCCTGCCCGTACAGATGTGTCACATGCGCGTCAATGAGAAGTATCGTGTATGGCATGACTATTGCCACATGGACGATGCACTGATGGCATCGGTGGGCGACCACATCGATGGCTATGACCAGCGTTCGGATTGCTATGGCAACTATAAGGCAGGTGAGCAAGTGAAGAATGTGAATATCGGCGGATGGCATGATGCCGGTGATTTTGACCTCCGCGTGGAGTCGCAAGCCGGTGAATCTTACATCCTGACGCTGGCCTATGAAGCATTTCATCCAGAGATTGACGTGACCTCTATCGACCAGATAAAGCGCATCACCGAGATTCATCAACCCGACGGGAAAAACGACCTGCTGCAACAGATAGAAAATGGAGCGCTCAGTGTAGTAAACAGTTACTTGGCACTGGGACGCCTTTATCGTGGCATCATCTGCAGTGGCTTGCGTCAGTATGTGATGTTGGGTGATGCCTCGGCCATGACCGATGGTAAACTTGGAAATGCTGATGACCGATGGATTTTTACGGAGAACAATCCGTCGCGCGAACTCTCAACGGCGGCTCAACTGGCAGCTGTTTCACGAGTATTGAAGAATTTCAACGATACATTGAGTGTACATTGCTTGGATATAGCCCGTCGTATTTATGATCAGACAGATGCTTCTTCCGGGTGGACGGCAGGAGCCAAGATTCAGGCGGCTGCCGAGTTGTATCTGACGACGGGTGAAAAGCCGTATATGAACTATCTGTTAGATAATCAGGATTTGATTATCAAGATGATATCGAGAACGGGTTGGTGTATGGCTCGTGTCGAACAGTCGTTTGCTGCGCTCAAGGACAAGCGCGCACGTGCCTTCTCAGTCGCTTTCCGCAAGGCATTGCTCGATTATAAAGAAGAGTTGGAGAAGACCGTGAAAGAAACTCCCTATGGCATCCCGTATCGTCCGCACATCTGGGGGGCAGGATGGGACATTCAGCGCTTTGGCTTCCAGCACTATTTCCTAGCATCGGCTTATCCCGACATCTTCTCGCCTGCACCTGTCTTCAATGCGCTTAACTTCGTATTGGGTTGTCATCCCGGTTCCAATCAGGCATCTTTCGCTTCGGGTGTGGGGGCACAGTCGGCTACGGTCGGCTATGGTTTGAACCGTGCCGATTGGTCGTATATTCCCGGTGGAGTCATTTCGGGTACCGCTTTGATTCGTCCGGATTTCCCTGAGTTGCTTACCTTCCCCTTCTTGTGGCAACAGACAGAGTACGTGTTGGGCGGTGGTTCTTCACACTACATGTTCCTGGTACTGGCTGCGCAACAGCTGTTGGGCAAATAAAAAAAATCTCTCCCGCTGCCGTTTTGAGCAGCGGGAGAGAAATAACTTGGAACATAAGTGAATCGCCTCACGCACTTATGTTAAAATGGCTTTTAACATAAGTGCGTGAGGCCGATGAACATATGTTCCTTATTTGGCCCACTCTTTTCCTTCGGCGGTTCTACGCCATCTGAAATATTCATCAAGTACTTTCAGTGAGGCTTCGCTGGGCACTTCACCGGCATAAGGTTCCGGTCCGGTCAGGTGCATGACTTGTGGCTGTTGATTGTCAAAGGCCGGCCATTGGGGCAAACCCTCTCCGTTGGGGTCGCCACAGGTGGCAAAGTTTACCCAATAACGTCCCATGATGTCAGAGAGCGGACAATCTACCTCAGGATGTTCAAACCCTTTGGTGTGTTGGAATACAAAATTGACATCTTGTCCGTGATAAGATCCCTTCCCAAAATTCTCAGAGCCTTCCGGATAATCGGGATGTTGGTCGAAATAGTATAGGAATACCTTTTGCTTGCCGGTTTGTGCTTGCAACTGCGCCCATTTCCATGTCTGCCATCCGAAGGCCGCATCACGTATCAGGTCACGTGCGCTCTTTCCACCGTCTGCTGTGGTATAGGGGTAGGCTTTCAGCAGTGCCTCTGCGTGCGGACCGTAACGCAGGCGGGTGCTCTGTTCGTAGCGTTCCTGGCTGCTCATGCCGAATGAGAAGCTGGCACCTTCGTCCGAATTGTATCCAATCAATACAGGCACATCGTTGTATTGACCTGCAGCGTAGAGCTCTGATTGGTCACCGGGTATCACATATCCGTCTACAATGGGCCATCCACCGGCTCCCAGTCCCCTGCCTGCAAACTGGCTGGCATCCATGGCACGAAGCTCTGCCAAGGATTTGGCACCGTGTGACTGCATGATGCGTTGGCCGTCGTTCTCGGCATCGGCCAATGTCTTCATGTTTTCACCTGGATAGGTGGTCGGGCGGGTAGGGCCAAACGAACCACCGCTCTGTGAAATGGCTCCGTGGAACAGTCCTTTTGCCAAAGGTGAGGCGCACAACATGCTGACTGATATGCCGCCGGCCGATTCACCGAAGATGGTCACTCGGTTGGGGTCACCGCCAAATCGTTCGATGTTCCGTTGAATCCAGGCCAGACCTGCCATCTGGTCCAGAAGACCGTAATTGCCGGATACGTGATGCTCGTTCTCAGCACTCAGTTCCGGCAAAGCCAGGAAACCAAGTTGCCCTACGCGGTAGTTAATACTGGCCATTACAATGCCGCCCTTGCGTGCCAGCTCTTCGCAGTCATAGTTAGGGTCAGCCGTCGTTCCGAATGAAAAGCCCCCTCCATATATCCATACCAGGACTGGCAACTTTTCGTCAGATCGTTGGGCAGGAGTCCAGACATTCAGGTAGAGGCAATCTTCGCTATACATGGGTGAAGGCTCTCCTTGGATAGGTCCTGCGGCATACTCTTTAGTCGTCAGCTTCTTTGTCCAAGGCTTCACCGGTTGGGGAGCCTTCCAACGCAGTTCACCTACGGGTGGTGCGGCAAAGGGGATTCCTTTGAAGATTTTCATACCTTCCGCTTCATACCCTTCGATAGGGCCTGATTCGGTAATCACTTCTGTAGTCATTCTTTTATCTTCCGTGCATGCCATGTGGATGCCGAGTAGCAGGATTGCTGCAATTTTCAGTAGCTTCATACGCATTCTATTTTAAATGAGTTAGTAAATACATCTACAAATGTAGGAATTTGTTTGGAAACAAGCAAAGAAAAAGCCAACCCGACACCTCTCCATTCAGAAATTAGTGTCAGATTGGCTTGTATGCCTTCAGACTTTCGTCTATTATTTCACAATGCCCAGCTCCTTAAAGCATTTTGTCAGGTGTTCGACAGCGTAATCTACCTGTTCCTTGGTGTGTGTAGCCATCAATGCCACGCGAACCAATGTATCTTGCGGAGCGCAAGCGGGTGGAATGACGGGATTGATGAAGATGCCTTCGTCAAACGCCATTTTAGTTACCAGAAATGTCTTGTCTGTATCGCGCACATAGAGAGGGATGATGGGCGACTCTGTATCACCGATTTCGAAACCGGCATCACGGAATTTTTCAAGTGCGTAGTTGGTGATATTCCACAAAGCCTGGATGCGTTCTGGTTCGTTCTGTATGATGTGAAGCGCTTCGCGGGTAGCAGCTGTAGCTGCGGGAGTGGCACTGGCCTGGAAAATGTATGAACGTGCCGTATGGCGCAGCCAGTTAATGACTTCTTTGTCTCCGGCAATGAATCCGCCGATAGATGCCAATGACTTGCTGAAGGTTCCCATAATCAGGTCAACATCGTCGGTTACGCCGAAGTGGTCGCAAACACCGCGTCCCTGTTTGCCGAACACGCCCAATCCATGTGCTTCGTCTACGTAGATGCTGGCGTTGTATTTCTTCTTCAGCCGTACAATTTCAGGCAGGTTGGCCAGGTCACCTTCCATGGAGAAAACGCCGTCTACCACTATCAGTTTGATGGCATCCGGCTCGCACTTTTGCAGTTTTTTCTCCAAGTCCTCCATGTCGTTGTGCTTGTATTTCAGCTGAGTGGCAGCCGAAAGTCGCCGGCCGTCTACGATAGAGGCATGGTCTCTGTCATCGCAGATGATGTAATCTGTACGTCCTACCACGGCAGGGATAATTCCCTCGTTCACAGTGAAACCCGTTGAGAAGCAGAGAGCGTCATCTTTACCTACAAAGGCAGCCAGTTCTTTTTCCAGCTCGACATGGATGTCGAGTGTTCCGTTCAGGAAGCGTGAACCGGCACAGCCTGTTCCGTATTTCTCGGTGGCAGCGATGGCTGCATCAATGATTCGCTTGTCATAAGTCAGGCCCATATAGGCATTGGAACCAAACATCAGAACCTTTTTACCGTCCATCATTACTTCTGTATCCTGATGGCTGTCAATTTCGCGAAAATAAGGATATACGCCCTGAGCCATATATTGTTGCGGCAAGTCGTATTTCGCATATCTTTCTTTAAGTAAACCCATGAAATGTTCCTATTTATATATATGAATATTCTTGTCTTTTGTCCAATATCTTTTTAAACCAGGCTACAAAGATACGAAAAAGTGTTGTTATATGATTCTTTTTAGTCAAAAAAACTATTCAAATATCGTTTTAGACGAGGTAAATGAACAAAATATGAATAAAATGTATTACTTTTGTGATACGAAACAAAATCAAAACAACCCATTTCGCGCATGGACGAACAGAAGAAACACATAGTATTTGTCATTAACCCCATATCTGGAACCCAAAGCAAAGAGCAGATTTTGAAGTGGCTGGATGAGAAACTGGATAAAGAGGTCTATCTTCCTGAAATCGTCTATACCGAGTATGCCGGTCATGCCACGGAGATTGCTGCAGATCGGGCCAAGAAGGAAGCCTTTGCTGTGGTGGCGATAGGCGGTGACGGTACCATCAATGAGATTGCGCGGGCGCTGGTACACACCGACACGGCATTGGGCATCATTCCTTGCGGCTCGGGCAACGGATTGGCGCGTCACCTGCAGATACCTATGGAATCCAAGCGGGCCATTGATATCCTGAACGAAGGAGTGATGGATACCATTGATTATGGTATGATCAACGACCTTCCCTTTTTTTGTACCTGCGGAGTGGGATTTGATGCTTTCGTAAGTCTGAAGTTTGCCCAGGCTGGCAAACGGGGACCTTTGACCTATCTGGAAAAGACGTTGACCGAAAGCCTGAAGTACAAGCCCGAAACATACGAACTGGAGATGGATGGCATCTCCTCGCGTTATAAGGCGTTCGTGATAGCTTGTGGTAATGCCTCACAGTATGGTAACAATGCTTACATCACGCCACAGGCCACATTGACTGACGGTCTCCTGGATGTAACCATTCTGGAACCGTTTACGGTATTGGAAGTTCCGACCCTCTCTTTTCAGCTCTTCAACCGCACCATTGACCAGAACAGCCGCGTTAAGACGTTTCGCTGCAAGAGTCTCCATATCCATCGGGGAAAACCGGGAGTCGCTCATTTTGACGGTGATCCCGTGATGATGGGCAGTGACATTGCCGTGAAAATCATGCAGAAAGGGTTGCGGGTGATTGTGCCCAGCGTGGTGGAGAAGAACAGTTTCAATGTGTTTCGCCGTGCTCAGGATTACATCAACGGCCTGAAGCAACTCAATGAAACCATCTTCGAGGATATCACACAGACCAACAAGGCCTTGCTGGGTAAGGGAAAGAGTCAGATTAAAAAATTGTTTTGATTCTCTTCCTTTCTCTTCATTTTCTGTGTTTCTACATCAATTCTCTTCGTAGTAGCCTCCAAAAAAACAAGCGGGAAAGTGTGTGGGTATGGATAGTTTTCTGTATTTTTGCGCGATAAAAATGCAAACGTATAATAATTTCAAGTTTCGCATGTCTGAAACTTGCGAGACTTGAGTAATAATCATATTAAATATGTATAGAACGCATACCTGCGGAGAACTTCGTATCTCCGACGTGAACAAGCAAGTGACGCTGGCCGGATGGGTGCAGCGTAGCCGCAAGATGGGTGGCATGACCTTTGTTGACCTGCGCGACCGCTATGGCATCACGCAGTTGGTTTTCAACGAAGAGGTGAATGCAGCCTTGTGTGAGCAAGCCAATAAACTGGGACGAGAATACGTCATCCAAGTCGAAGGAACGGTGAACGAACGTTTCAGCAAGAACGCTAATATCCCAACGGGCGACATTGAAATCTGCGTCAGCGAGTTGAAGGTACTGAACAGCGCCCTGACGCCTCCCTTTACCATTGAGGATAACACCGATGGCGGAGATGATATCCGTATGAAGTATCGTTACTTGGATTTGCGCCGTCAGGCTGTTCGCAAGAATCTGGAGTTGCGCCACAAGATGACTATCGAGGTGCGTAAGTATTTGGATGAACAAGGCTTCATTGAAGTGGAAACGCCGGTATTGGTCGGCTCAACGCCCGAGGGTGCACGTGACTTCGTGGTGCCTTCGCGCATGAATCCGGGTCAGTTCTACGCCTTGCCGCAGAGTCCGCAGACATTGAAGCAGTTGCTGATGGTCAGTGGATTCGACCGCTACTTCCAGATTGCCAAGTGCTTCCGCGACGAAGACTTGCGTGCCGACCGTCAACCGGAGTTCACACAGATTGACTGTGAAATGTCCTTTGTGGAGCAGGACGATGTCATCAACCTGTTTGAAGGTATGGCCAAATACCTGTTCAAGGTGATTCGTGGCGTAGAGCTGGACGGCCCCTTCTTGCGAATGCCGTGGGCAGAAGCCATGAAGTACTATGGCAGCGATAAGCCCGACTTGCGTTTCGGCATGAAGTTCGTCGAACTGATGGATATATTGAAGGGACATGGTTTTTCGGTATTCGACAATGCCGCTTACATCGGTGGTATTTGTGCCGAAGGGGCTGCTCACTACACCCGCAAGCAGCTGGATGCGCTGACCGAATATGTGAAGCGTCCGCAGATTGGTGCCAAGGGTATGGTGTATGCCCGTGTGGAAGCTGACGGTAATGTGAAGTCGAGTGTCGACAAGTTCTATACGCAGGAGGTACTGCAGCAGATGAAGGAGGCATTCGGAGCCAAGCCGGGTGACTTGATTCTGATACTGAGTGGCGATGATGCCATGAAGACGCGCAAGCAGCTCTGTGAACTTCGTCTGGAGATGGGTAACCAATTGGGATTGCGTGACAAGAACAAGTTTGCGTTATTGTGGGTGGTTGACTTCCCGATGTTTGAGTGGAGTGACGAAGAGAATCGTCTGATGGCCATGCACCACCCCTTCACACATCCGAAGGACGAGGATATCCCCTTGCTGGATACAGATCCGGCAGCTGTCCGTGCGGATGCTTACGATATGGTATGCAACGGTATTGAAGTAGGTGGCGGTTCTATCCGTATCCATGATGCACAGTTGCAAGCCAAGATGTTCGAGATTCTGGGTTTCACGCCCGAACGTGCCCAAGAGCAGTTTGGCTTCCTGATGAATGCATTTAAGTATGGTGCACCTCCTCACGGTGGTTTGGCTTACGGATTGGATCGTTGGGTGAGCATCTTCGCCGGGTTGGACAGTATTCGCGATTGCATTGCCTTCCCGAAGAACAATAGCGGACGCGACGTCATGCTGGATGCACCGGGATACCTTGACCAGAAACAGCTGGACGAACTTTGCCTGAAGGTGGATATACCACAAGAGTAAGGGGGGGATGAAAGAGTCGGTCCGCATCTATCGCTTTGCGGTGATAGGCACGCTGAATGCACTGATTACCGCCATTGCCGTGTGGGTGATGATGGATGTCGTGCGGGCCGGTTATATGCTTTCCAATGTCGTAGCTTATCTGATTGCCCAGACCCACAACTTCCTCTGGAGCAAACATTGGATTTTCATACACGAACAGGCTGACCTGGCTTTGCCGGAAGCCACATATAGAAAGAGCAGCACCTGCCGACAGGTGTTGCTCTTCTCATTTGCTTTTGCGCTGGCATACGGCGCACAATTTCTTTTCCTTGTCGTACTGGTCGAGTGGTTCGAATGCAACGAATACCTGGCACAGTTCTTAGGTCTCATTGTCTATGGTGCTGTCAATTTTGTGATGAATCGACGGGTGACGTTCAAGTGATTCGTCGTATAGACCTTTTTTTATTCTCCTGCATGGGTGCTGCGGTCTTTCAGAATGACGGCCATGTGGTTAATGGCCCATTGTATCATCGGTTGGCAGGCTTGAAGGAACGAACAGGCACGGTCGGTGAGCAGATACTCCACGCGCGGAGGGACTTCGGGATAGACCGTACGTTGTACGAAGCCGTCGGCCTCCAATCGGCGCAGCGTAGTAGTCAACACCTTTTGTGTGATGTCCGGCAAGGCTCGTTGCAGGGTGGAGAACCGCATGGGAACTTCATGCTGGTGCAGAGTGTGCATCACCAGCAGCGACCATTTGTCGCCAATGCGAGCCAGCACGTTGCGTACAGGACATTCGGGGAAAAGCAGTTCGCTGTTCATAGGTCTGCCGGGGAAAGGGTTACTGCTCTATGATGCCGTCGGTCATGGTATACTGCTCTAACGAGCCTTCCTTGGCTTGGATGCAGATATACACCAGCGGGACATTCCCCACACAACGGGTGCATCGGCTCACGGAGGGGGCTATGCGTACTGTGCTGCCCGAGGTAACGTTTACCTCTGTGCCGTCAAGGATAAATACTCCTTCACCGCTCAGCACGATGTAGAGTTCCTCGTTCTGTTTGTGCTTGTGGAAGAAGGGAACGGCCTGACCGGGAGCCAACGAACCGAACGACACTTCCATGGAGGTGCTACCTACCAGCTCTTTGATGAATGCTTTGCCTTCGAAAGTGGCAAGATTGCCTACCGTGGCTACGCTGTAGCCGGGGGTAGATTGTAGTACTTTTGCTTGATTCATACGTTTTGTTTTTTATGATTTGACGATGCAAAGGTAACTTCATTTCACTGTTTCATGCAAGATGGCACTTTAGGGTAGGTAACTTACCTCGTGGAAACAATTGCTGTATTTCGGTGTGTTAGGTAAACGCGATTTAGAGATTCTTAATATCATTCATCCAAAAAACGGCGGGTGATTCCTTCGTAGGCATCGATGCGACGGTCGCGCAGGAAGGGCCACCAGCGACGTACGTTCTCCGACCGCTCCATGTCAACCTCTACAACCATATTCTCCGACCGGTCGTTAGAGGCTTGTGCTAACAGTTCGCCTTGCGGACCCGCTACAAAACTGTTTCCCCAGAACTGTATGCCACGGGTTTGTTCCGACGGGTCGGGCTCATGACCGACACGGTTCACGGATACCACCGGTAGGCCATTGGCTACGGCATGGCCACGCTGTGAGATAATCCAAGCATTCAGTTGGCGTCGTTTTTCATCTTCGGTATCACTGCTTTCCCAGCCGATGGCGGTAGGGTAAATCAGTATCTCGGCACCGCGCAAGGCCATCAGACGGGCAGCTTCGGGATACCATTGGTCCCAGCAAACCAATACACCTAACTTCCCGAGCGATGTCTGGATGGGCTGGAACCCCAGGTCGCCGGGCGTGAAGTAGAATTTCTCGTAGTATGCCGGGTCGTCGGGGATATGCATCTTGCGATACTTGCCGGCCATGCTTCCGTCGCGATCGAATACGACAGCCGTATTGTGATACAAGCCGGGGGCACGCTTCTCAAAGAGTGAAGTGACCAAGACAATTTGATGGGAAGCTGCCAGTTCGGAGTAGAATCCGGTTGAGGGGCCGGGGATAGGTTCGGCCAAATCGAAGAGTTGGGTATTTTCTGTCTGGCAGAAATAGAGGGAATTGTGCAGTTCCTGCAATACAACGAGCTGTGCGCCGTGTGTTGCACACGATTCGATGCTTTTGGCCAGGTTCATTAAGTTTGTCCGCAGGTCAGCGGTGTTTGCTTGTTGGATGAGTCCTATTTTCAGTTTTCTCATATGTTCGTTCGTTAGTAAGTTGGTTATTATTCAGTAGGGCAGGTGTTGATGACTCCACGTGGATATTGCATGGTGACACAGTGGAGCGAACCGTGCTGCTTAATGAGGGCACGGCAGTCAATGCCTATCACTTCACGGCCGGGGAATGCCTGCTGTAGCACCTCCTTGGCACGTTGGTCGTTGTGAGGCTGGTCGTATGTGGGGTAGAGTACCGCTTCGTTCATCACCAGAAAGTTGGCATAGGTTGCCGGTAACCGTTCACCCTCTTCCTCTATCTTGTCAGCCATGGGCAATGGTAACAAACGGTAAGATCTGCCATCCGCTGTGCGGAATGATTGTAGCTGTAGTTCCATTCGGTGCAGGGCCTCGTAGTGCTCGTCCATGGGGTCGGTACATTTCACGTAGACAATGGTATCTCCCGGACAGAAGCGTGCCAGCGTGTCGATGTGGCTGTCTGTATCGTCACCGGCCAGATAACCGTCATCTACCCATAATACCCGCTCTACATGGAAGGTGCTTCGCAGATACTCCTCAATCTCGATGCGGTTCATCTGTTCGTTCCGGTTGGGTGAGAGGAGGCATTCCGATGTAGTCAGCAAGGTGCCTTGTCCGTCACTCTCAATAGAACCGCCTTCCAATACAAAGTTGAGGCGGTTGGTATAGCGTCCTTTCAACGCACCGGCTTCCACCAGTCGGCGGGTGATGAGGTTGTCCTTGTCTGCGGCAAACTTCAATCCCCAGCCGTTGAACTTGAAGTCGAGTAACGTGGGCCCCTCCACATCCATCAATGTGATGGCTCCGTGGTCGCGTGCCCAGGTGTCGTTGGTGTCGCATGCTACCAGCCGGACCTGTTCCATAGGTACCGTAGAGGCAATCTTTTGCCTCACTTCATCGGGATAGGGGGTGACAATGAGTAACGGTTGTCTGCGGGCTATCTCGCTGGCAATGTGGATGAAGCAACGTTCCACCTCGTCAAGCATATAGGCCCAGTCGGTACCGGCATGAGGCCAGGTCAGTTGGATACCGCTCTGTGGGGCCCATTCGGCAGGCAGGTGCGGTGCACGTTGTTCCACTTGGATGTTTATGTTTTTACCAAATCGCACTTGGTAACTGCGGTCGGAGGATTCCGATTGATTGATTACGCCAATATATCCCATTTTGACTATTTTCGTTGATGGATGATTGTTTGGTTTCGCTTGTCAGTCACACCTTACGGTCGAAGAAGGGGCTCTTGGATGACGCGCTCACCAGAATGGCCAATAGCGTGCGGCATCCTTCCATCCAGCCAAGACGCTGTGCTGCCAATCCGGCAGAGTACATCACCCGGGTGTCTACCCGCAGGTCGGCAGCTGTGGCACATGCCGAGCCGATAGCGATGCCTACATCCACGGAGTTGATGGCACAAGGTACGCCTTCGGTACGGGCGGCACACGTGGCAGAGCCACAATATCCGCAGTTCAATCCTAAAGGAAGTTCACGTGTCCCGATCAGGACGACACATTCCGACTGCAATACATTACCCGCGTCACGCGCAAAGGATTTCCTGTCTTCTGCTTCCGCTATCTGGTTCATCTTGTCGGCCAGCAGCTTCAGCTCTTCTTCGGTTACGGTAATTGTCTCTATGATGTCTACACCTTTCGCTTTCGGAGCTGTTCGTGCAGCTGTCATCATTTGGCGTGCCACGCGCAATACCTGTTCGTGGCGGCTTTCTCTTTCATTCAGAATCATATCTTAGTAAGTTTTAATTTTTTAAAGGCATCCTTGTTCCCTACTTTTCCCGGCACATAGCGCAGTTGTACGTATTGAGTTCCCGGGTGGATGTAGCCACTGTCCAAATACATCGGTGTGATGCGGAACTCCTGCAAGCGGTACTGTAGGTACTCCTCTACAATGGACTCTTGCTTCTTGACGAAGGAGTGCAGATTGACCTGTCCCAGTGAGTCAATGGTTACCTTGGCCTTGACCGTTCGTAACGACGGGCCACAATCCTGTGCCCCTTTCATGGGTGCTGCATTTTTATCAACCCAGAGGATGGCTGTAGCTTTCGGTATATTCTCCGGCTCGTAGACCGCTGAAGTATCTTCTTCTTGACAGGTCTGTCGGCAGGCAGGGAGCAGGAATACAATTGTAAAGAGGAGCAAAATCTTTTTCATACTCAAAAGTTTTTTGCAAAGATAAAGTAAAGAACCGACTTTTTTTGTTACCTTTGCGCCAAATTTTCGAGTTCTAATGAAAATTAAAGAAATAGTAAGCGCCCTTGAACGGTTCGCGCCTCTGCCATTGCAAGACGGATTTGACAATGCCGGCTTGCAAATTGGATTGACAGATGCGGAAGTTACAGGGGCTTTGTTGTGTCTTGACGTAACCGAAGCGGTGCTTGATGAAGCGATTGCTTTGGGTTTCAATCTTGTCATATCCCATCATCCTCTTATATTTAAGGGATATAAGTCGCTCACCGGGCGTGACTATGTGGAGCGTTGCATTCTGAAAGCCATTAAGAATGATATTGCTCTCTATGCAGCCCATACCAATCTGGACAATGCACAGGGGGGAGTCAACTTCAAGATGGCCGAGAAGATAGGATTGACGAACGTCCGTGTGCTCCAGCCGATGGAAGGGGCGTTGTTGAAATTGGTCACGTTTGTGCCTTTGGCACATGCCGACACAGTGCGCCGGGCCTTGTTTGAGGCCGGATGCGGAACCGTAGGCCGCTATGATTCGTGCAGCTACAACCTGGCCGGTGAAGGTACTTTCCGGGCAGGAGAGAGAACCCATCCCTATTGCGGAGAGATAGGTAAGCTGCACACCGAGCAGGAGGTTCGCATCGAGACCATTCTGCCGGCATACTTGAAGGCTACGGTGGTGCGGGCTTTGCTGAAAGCGCATCCCTACGAAGAACCGGCATTCGACCTCTATCCGTTGCAGAATAGCTGGGTACAGAGTGGTGCCGGGGTGATTGGCGAATTGGAACAGCCAGAAACCGAACTGGAGTTCTTGAAACGCATCAAGAAGACCTTCGAGGTAGAGTGCCTGCGGCACAATCGTTTGATGGGACGTGAGATTCAGACGGTAGCCCTTTGCGGAGGTGCGGGTGCCTTCCTGTTGCCTATGGCTGTCAAGCAGCGGGCCGATGTCTTTCTGACCGGTGAAATCAAGTATCATGACTTCTTCGGACATGAGTCGGAAATTCTGCTGGCCGAGATTGGACATTACGAAAGCGAACAATATACAAAGGAACTATTTTATACTCTAATCAGGGAAGCGTTCCCCCAACTGGAAGTACAGTTGACTAAGGTGAACACCAATCCCATAAAATACATGTAACGAAAATGGCTAAAGAAGCAAAAAAAGACCCTCAGGAACTGACTGTGGAACAGAAACTGAAAGCCCTGTTCCAGTTACAGACCATGTTGTCCAAGATTGATGAAATCAAGACACTGCGTGGTGAACTCCCATTGGAAGTGCAGGATTTGGAAGACGAGATTGCAGGTCTGAGTACCCGTATCGAACGTATCAAGGCCGAGGTGGCTGAGTTGAAATCGTCTATTGCTGGAAAGAAAGTGGAAATAGAGACCGCAAAGGCCTCGGTGGCTAAATACAAGGAGCAGCAGGAAAATGTGCGCAACAACCGCGAATATGACTTCCTGACCAAGGAAATCGAGTTCCAGACACTGGAAATCGAACTGTGTGAGAAGCGCATCCGCGAGTTTACGGCACAGGAACAAAGTAAGTCGGCGGAAGTTGCAGACAGTACGAATCAGTTGGAGGAACGCGAAAAAGACCTGGAGGTGAAGAAGTCCGAACTGGATGAAATCGTTTCAGAAACCAAACAGGAGGAAGAGCGCCTGCGTGACAAGGCCAAGGATCTGGAGACGAAGATTGAGCCGCGTCTGCTTCAGTCGTTCAAGCGCATCCGCAAAAATTCACGTAACGGATTGGGAATCGTTTACGTGCAGCGCGATGCCTGCGGTGGTTGCTTTAACAAGATTCCGCCCCAGCGTCAGTTGGACATCCGTTCGCGTAAGAAAATCATTGTCTGCGAGTATTGCGGACGCATCATGATAGACCCTGAATTGGCAGGAGTTGCTCCCGAGGTGAAGACTGAGCCGGTAAAGGAACGTTCGTCACGTCGTCGCAGATTGAGCGAAGCGGATTGATAGCTGTCCGAATAGAGGAAGTGAAAACTTTCTCCAGGCAATAATACATAGACGGGTTGACAAGAAAAGGTAAGTTACTTGTCAGCCCGTCTATCTGTTTCCTGCCGTTCAGATTCTGCTAATCAAACTTGGGGATAAACTTATAGGAGTGTCCCGTCGTAATAAGAATAGTTAAATCAAGAAAGAATCTGCAGAGCAAAAGGATGAAAATAGTTACCTTTGTCCATAATACAACATAATATAACCAAAAAGAACATGAAACTAAACAGATTCTGGACGCTTCTTCTCCTGATGGGAGTATTGGCAGCTTCATGTATTCAAGACGAGCCTCTCAATGCGGAGGCTGATATAGAGAGTTGTGAGGTAGTCTCGCCGGCTGACTGTGCCAGCAATGTGCAGGTAGAGAACAGTCGGGTGTTGATTTATGTGAAATCCGGTACGGACATTACCCGTATGCAGCTTTCGTTTACCTTGACCCCTGGTGCCACCATTGAACCGGCCGATGCTACCATACGCGATTTTACCACCCCAAAAAGCTATACCGTCACTTCCGAAGACCGGAAATGGAAGAAAGAGTATCAGGTCACCGTTACCACCGACCAGTATAGCGTGCCTACCCGTTTTGATTTCGAGAAGGCTGATGTCTACGAGGGCAAGTATTACGTCTTCTACGAAGAGGCCGATGACGGTACTAAGCTCAATGTCTGGGCCAGCGGAAACGGAGGGTATTCGATTGTGGCATTCGGTAAATCGCCTGATGCCTATCCAACCATTATTTCCAATCAGGGGCGCAGCGGCAAGTGTGCCAAGCTGGAGACCATGAATACTGAACTGGGCATCAGTATGGGTATGCCTATCGCTGCAGGCAATCTGTTCCTTGGCACCTTTATTCCGACCCATGCCGTACTCAGGCCTTTGGAGGCAACTCAGTTTGGTGTTGATTTCAATTTTGTGCCTCTGGCCGTTACCGGATATTATAAGTATAAGCCGGGGCCTGTCTTTACCGAGAAGGATGGCAGTGTCAATGCTTCCGCTCGCGACAGTTTTGATATTTATGCCATTGTCTACGAGCCCGATGATGCCAATCCCTATCTCAACGGTACTAATCAACTGAGCAGTCCTCGCTTGGTTATGGTAGCCCGTATTACAGAGGAAGAGCGGAAGGAAACCGACAGTTGGACACGTTTCTACATTCCTTTCCATCTGCAACCCGGCAAAGAGTTGGATTTGGGCAAGTTAGCTACCGGCCAATACAAGCTGTCTGTCGTCTTTTCTGCCAGCATCTACGGCGACCTCTTCCGTGGAGCCGCCGGCAGCACCCTTTTTGTAGACGATGTAGAGATTCTCACCGATAAATCCAATGAATAAGCGTATGTATATGAACAGATATATTATCTCTCTGATAGCCGGTGTGCTTTGCCTTTCATCCTCCGGCCTGTATGCCCAGCAAGACCGCAATCAGAGCATTCTCCGCCTTTCGTCAAAGGGCTTTGAGTATGAAGTAAAGGCCGGTATCAACATAGGTGGAACCTCTCCGCTTCCTTTGCCAGAGGAGATACGTTCCATTGACCGTTATCGTCCTTCGTTAGCTCTTTCGTTGGAGGGGAGCATGAGCAAGTGGTTTGGTTCCAAATGGGGTGCACAAGTGGCACTTCGCTTGGAGAACAAAGGCATGAAGACTGATGCCACGGTCAAGAATTACAGTATGGAGATGGTGGGCAAAGAGAACGGACACATGAAGGGTATGTGGACGGGAGGCGTTCATACCCAGGTCAACAATTCCTACCTTACGCTTCCTCTTTCGGCTCTCTATCGGTTGAGTTCGCGGGTCAGCCTCAAAGGAGGAGTCTATGCCAGTTACCTGTTGGAAGGCGATTTCTCGGGTACGGCATACAACGGCTATCTACGCGATGAGACACCCATAGGTACCAAAATCTTTGTATCCGAAGCTACCTACGACTTCTCTGATGACCTGGCACGTTTCTCTTGGGGTGTGCAGACAGGTGTCAGTTGGCGTGCCTTCAAACACCTGAATGTTTTTGGCGACCTCTCATGGGGATTGAGTGACATCTTCAAGAAGGATTTTGAGACCATCACCTTCTCCATGTATCCTATCTATCTGACTGTCGGGTTCGGTTATTCATTCTGACACGAAGTAGTATGAATCGTCTTCTTCTTTCCCTTGTCTGTCTGTCGGTTCTCTGTCCGATATGGGCTGCAGAGGAGGACGAACGTGCCGAGTTGGCCTGGCAGATGGCTTGGAGCCGTTTCTATTGTCCCTCTACCTGCATGTTTTACGACTATCTCAGCAGTTACGAACCGGGTTTTGAACTGGCTCATCTGCCTGTCCCCGATGAGGTACATCGCCAATATCCCAATCCCTGTGGATATGGTACGGGAATGGAAGACTGTATGATTCTGGGAGGTACAATGCTCGAAACGGTTGTCGACCGCTATCGGGTGACCGCCGATACGGCCTTGCATGCGCAAGCTTCTGCCATACTTCAAGGCATTACGTACGCCTCTTCCATCCGCGAGGCTCCCGGCTTTGTGGCTCGTGGCATCGTTCCGTCCGATGGAACAAGCTATTACATCAATTCGTCGCGCGACCAATATACACACGTTGTCTATGGCTTATGGAAGTATCTGCATAGTCCGTTGAGCAACGCTGCCGAACGCGAAACCATCCGCACGCTGTTGGCTGGTATGGCCGACCGGATGCTGAAGAACGTGACCCCTGAGAACGAGTATGATTTCCTGCGTGCCGATGGCCGGCGCTGCCCTTTGGGAATCTGCCGGATGTGGAATGTCAAACCGCACGAGGCTGCACGTCTACCTATGATTTATGCAGCAGCGTGGGATGCTACTGGGGATAGTTGTTACTATCGGGCTTGTCATCGCTACCTCTCCGATGCCATACAGCAGTCGTTTGCTATGAGCAGTGACGAACCGGTTTATGTGTTGGTACAGATGGTTTATTCGTTCGATCTCTTACGTTCTGTTGTGGCAGAGCGTGAAATGCAGCTGCGCCTTTCGGAACTGTTGGATAGGGTGGGAGAGATGGGGTTGGCCTGTGCACGCCGGGTCATGGCGGATTTGAGAAGTTTCACGGCAGCGCAGTTGGCCATGACGGGTCCCGATTGGCGTACGGTCAAGGTTTGGGACAATCAGCAAGGGTATCTCATTCCCCGCTGGGGATTCTATCGTACTGTATGGGATCGTGTTCGTGAGATGGGCGAAGCCACGCTGGTCGTGTTCATGGCAAATCGATCGGAAATGGCTGCTGAAGGTCGCGACCTTTTGCATCAAACCCTCTCTCTGATGGATTACACCCGCCTCTCATCGTGTGGCATTGTCTATCATCTGGCAGCCTATTGGGAGGAGAAAGTACAGAACAAGTGACAGAATAACTAAAAAAGGTGAGTCTCTTTTATGAAACTCACCTTATGGTTCGATTTGATTGTGGTATGGGTTCGCTTTATCGGGAACGAAAGAGTGACCAGAATCCTTTCTTTTTCTTTGTACATTTATGTTGGTCGTACACATCATCCGCTTCCTCTTCGCGGAGCAGGTCTTCGTAGGTCAGTTTCTCTTTAATCATCCGGTAGATGGTACCCCAATCGGGCAGGCCGCCCAGATTGCGGTCGTCTATGAAGAGGTCAACCTTCACTTTGCGTGAGAATCCCTGATGCTCTTTCTCTTCTTCGGGATAGTCGCGGTTGACGGCATAAAATTCCACGCCCCGCTCCTTGCACCAGGTAACGGCCTCGTCCAGCAGTTCCCCTTCGCGAACCGTCCAAAGCACCAGCCTATGACCATCGCTAATCAGCTGTTTCAGCGTAGCGATGGCAAAGGGCCTCTCTTCACCCATTCGGGGGTAACGATGCGTCACAATCGTTCCGTCAAAATCGATGGCGATGGTCATAGTTGGGTTTTGTTTTGATTAGTTACCTGTACCACCTGAGTGCTGGCTGATAGGAGCATTGGTGTACTCTTCTACAGTTCCTACATAACACTTCACCTGTACTGTAACAGTTACCTTCTTGCCCTTGACAATCAGATGGAAGGTATAATTCTTCACCTGTGTCTTGGCCTTGCTACCAAAGAAGAGTACGTGGTTACCGCTGATGCTGGCTTTCAAATCCTTCTTCGAAGTGTAGAGACCCGGGGCTGCACCTTCAGATGCTTCGATGTACTTTTTGATGCTGGCAGCCAGTTCGGTAGCTACACCGGCATTCTTCAGCACACTCTCCGGAGTAGAAACATACTCCCAACCGCTGGTAATCTCCAAGGAGATTGTTACATCGGTAGCGTTATAATCTCTGTTCTCAATACGTGCAGTCTCCTTCTTGCCGTTTACACTGTTGTAACCATCAGTCTTGGCACTGTCAGCCTTCTTGCCATATTCAACCTTTATCGAGTACTTACCGGCGATGGTATTACCCTTCTCGATGGTCAGGATGTAGTTGTTGTCCTTGAAGCCGACCTTGCCCAATTCGATGATTGCTCTGGTGGCAGCTGTTTCCTCCTTGTAGGCCTTCATGTAGTCGGTATCGAAAGCACAGTCTGCAGATGCCGGAGCGGCATTGCTCATGCGGATTTCGATATCCTCTTGTGCCTTAGCGTTGGCAGGCTCTGTAGCCACTGCCACATTCGTAACAGATGTAGTCTCAGTCTGTTGTGTAGTAGTCGTCTCCTCAACCTTAGTAGCCTGAGGCTCTTCATAGGTTACAGCCGTTACCTTTACACCTTCTTCAGCGGCACCGGCAGGAATGCTGACTTCACTCGTCGGAGTAGCTTCTGTAGCTTCTTCTGTCTTTGCTACTTCCACCGTAGTGTCTTCATCCTTCTTCACCTCTTCCGTCTTACCGGCACTCATGTCGATGGCCTTGGCCAACTTCACGTTCAGTGTTACCTGAGTACGGTTAGCTGCACCGGCGGCAATGCTTACCTGTTGCTCCAGATTTTCTTTGCCAGAAGCTGAGAACTTCACGGTATAGTTACCGGTCTCGGTCACGGTAAAGTTGTAGACACCCTGACCGTCGGTTGTGACGCTCTGGTCGTTCAAAGCTACCGTAGCACCGCTCAGGGCACCGTTGGCATCGCTTACAGTACCGGCAATGTAGTACTCCTTTTCTGTCTCCAGCGGGTCCGGCACGATTTCATCTTCTTTATCGTCGTCCCCGCAACTCATTACTCCCAGTGTCATAGCGCACAGGAATAATCCACTTAAAAACAAATTTTTCTTCATTGTCTGTTTGTTTTTGGATTAAAATTTAATTTGACTTCTATAATTCTCACTTTTCATTAATTTATTCTTTTTTGCTCTTTTGGGTTTTCACCAAGAAGTAGCGTATGTAGTCCGGCTGATAGAACCGGCTGCTCGCATTTTCGTTGGGACGAACGTTGTACTCCCGTTCCATCCGCTTCTCCACATACTCACCGTGTGCCACCATGCCGTACTTCCATGCAAAGTAGTCGGCCGGCTTGATACGGAAGAAACCGTTGCGCTTCCACCGTCTCCCCGGCAACGGGACGGCGAAGTAGAAACCTCCGTTGATTTTGCCACCTGTGGTGAGTGCATACACACCGATGCTGTTCTCGCCGAAGTGGCGGACACAATCGCCTCGCACGCCATAGTCGCCGTAGACATAACGTCCGGCCCGCACTTTCAGTTCAAGATTCCAGATTGGTTCGTAGTACGAGGCGTTGACCGAAGCGTTGATGCGCTGTTTTCGTCCCATGTACCAGCCATCCTCTTTGGTAAGAGCCGAGAAGCCGGTAGAACCTATCACGCCACCCACCTCTATCCGACCGTCACGGCTACGGTGCTTTGCCTCTATCTGCACTCCGTAGCGGTTGTTGGTAAAGTTGCCGGCACTGATGCGGCCGAACCAGTTGTTGCGGAAGCAGGCTTCCTGCGTCACTGTCACAATGCCCGGTCGTACCCGATTCATCTCACCGCTCAGGTTGGTGACTACCGGCACAATGACCTGTGCTGCCAGTCGGGCACCTTTCCACAACTCCATCTCAAGGGTCGGGTTCAGGTTGACGGCATACGTATAGAGCTCGTCGAAGGTGTTGTTCTCCAGAAAGAGACCCGGGTAGATGACTAAGTCTGTCTTCCACGCAGAGCTTTTCTGCTCTTTGGCTCCGCTTGCTTGCAGCACCTGCATCGGTTCGTCCGTCTCTATACTAATACCCATCCGGCTATACACCTGTTTCAAATCAGCTTCCCCTTTCCGGTAAGCCTCGGCCAGTTCGTGGGGCAGGGTGATGCAGAGTCGGGGTACACGCTCTTCCAGCACTACCAGTTGCAGGTCGCCTTTCAGCGGCTGGCTTAGACAGGCCTCTATCGCCCGTCCGATTCCCTGGTAGGTACTGCGGTATTGGTTGTCCTCAAAGCAGGCATACGTGGTGCCCTCCACCTCCGTACAGCGGATGTTCTCCATGCCTGACACCTTCAGCCATTTGTCTATCTGTCCCTGTACCAGGGTAGGATAGAGGCATGCGCCTATCGCCATCCATCCGGCCAAAAGCCTTTGTCGCCAATGATATGTATGCTCTTTTCTCATCATCATGTCAGTGTAAAAGTCTACATTCATACCGGATGCCTCCTGATATGCAGTTGAATTCTCGTGTAAAGAGGTGTAGCGACAGATGCTTCCACACCCTTCCGGCTACACCCATGTTGAACCCTTCCGAATCGTATTCGGCCATCAGCGATACCTCCCTGCAGAAGGCCGGCGAGTAGCTTACGCCGCAGAAGGGACCATCCTTCACGGTATAGTCGTTCAGCGGAATGTAGTAGCCGGCTGTAAGTGCCAACCGGTCGCCTTTCATCAGGCTGAAGCCTTTGGTCAAGGCTCCGTAGGCCGTAGCGAAGTAGTTGTTTCCGGTATTCTTGAAGGGGTCGTCTACGCCTATCATCAGCGAGGGATTCCATCGTCCCTCTTTCAACGGACGGATGCGGGCCGTCATGGAGCGGTCTTGCTGGTAGTAACCCCGCTTGCCGTCGTAACGGCGAGTCTTCAACAGCGTACAGCGGTAGCTCAGTTCGACAAACGAAAGGAAACTGATGTTGACAAAGTAGTTGCCCGTATTGTATTGGAACGGTGTCATCCCGTCCGGCAGGTAGTTGCCGCCGGCCATAAAGGTGCCCTCCTCCTGCATATCCGCCGTCGGGATATTCAGCAGGCCGGTATTGCCCATGGCATACTGCGCCCTGGCTTCTTGGCTGGGTAGCCAGAAGAGCATGGTCAGGAGTACGGGAGCCCATAGCCTGGTAAAAAGGATTCTTCTGTTTATACACATCGGGTAGTTACTTTTTGCTTTCTAAATTTCCAGTTTTGTTTGCTTCCGATTAGAAGAAATGTGAATTATCAAACATTTTGCTTCTAATCTGCGGCAAAGTTATTGAAAAACTTTATTTACTCAACTATGTCTTCGACTTTTTTTTAGAACCTGTGTAACCGGATTTTTTGGGGGGGGGTAATTCCCTCCTCCTTGCCATAACCGTAACCATAACCGTAGCCGTATCGTTTGCCATAGCCATAGTATTTGCCATACTTGCCATAGCCGTAGTAGTAGCCATACTTCTTCTTGGCCATGTCGATGCCGTTGATTACAGTGCAGAGGTTGGGCAGACGTTTACGCTCTTGCAGTTCGTTGATCAGCTGATAATCGTTCTTGGAAGTGAAGTCGGTACGGCAGACGTAGATGCTGGCATCGGCCACACGGCCGATAAGCTGTGTATCGGTCACCATGCCGATGGGAGCGGTATCCATGACGATGTAGTCGTACATTTGCCGTAACTTTTCAATCATATCCTCCAGTGCTGTGCTTGACAACAGTTCGGTAGGATTGGGCGGAACCAAACCGCCGGGTATCAGGTCAAGCTTCTCCGTTACACCCGAGGGACGAATCAGTTCGTTCAGATTGACCGTCTTGGGGGAAGCCAGGTATTGCGTGATACCATGCTCCTTACGCGATATTTGGAACACCTTGTTCAGACCCGGTTTCCGGATGTCCAGTCCCAGGATAATCACTCTCTTGCCCAGCAGGGAGAGGCTGATGGCCAGATTGGAAGCGATGAATGTCTTGCCTTCGCCACTGGTGGTAGATGTCACTAACACCACCTTCTTGTCCGGGTCGCCCATCATGAACAGCAGGTTGGTACGCAGGTTGCGGAAGGTCTCAGCCATAAGGTCGTTGTCGTTTTCGCGTACCACCAATGAGTCGTGGCTGTCATGAATGCTTTCTGCCAAAGGTACATCGGCTATAATGGGAACCTTTGTCAGACGCTCTACATCGTCGTGTCCCTCAATGCGGAAGCTGAAGAGTTCGATGAGGTAAAGGATACCTACGGGGATGGCGATGCCCAGTGCCAAAGCGGCCAACAGAATGACCTTCTTTTTTGGTGCCACAGGTGCAGGACTACCGGTCGGCTCTTCGATGATGCGTCCGTTGTTGGCGGTGGCAGCCAGTGTGATGGCATTCTCCTCGCGTTTCTGCAGCAGCATGGTATAGAGTGTAGCTTTGATTTCCTGCTGGCGGGCGATGCTCATGAACTCTTTCTCTTGCTTGGGGGCATCGCTGATGCGGCCTTCAAATTTGCGGGTCTGACGGTCCAGGTCGGCACGGGTAATCTGCAAGCCGCGCAGTACGCTGTTGATGGTAGCCTCCACGTTGTGACGGGTGGCCTCAATGCCGGTGTTCAGATTGATGACGGCCGGGTTGTTCTCCGACGATGTACGCAGCAACCGTTTCCGTTCAATCAGCAGGTTGTTATACTGGTCGATGACACCAGTCAGGCTGACATCTTTCAGGCCGATGTTGGACGGTATCACCTCGTTCGCGTTGGCCGGATTGTTGATGTAGTTGCGCAGGTCGGTCACCAGATTGATTTGCGTAGCATTCTCGGTGAGCTGCTGTTGGTAGCGCGAGTTCTCCTGCAAGGCCAGTTGGGCATCGCTGCTCAGGTTGGTGAGGCCGGAGCGTTGCTTGAAGCTGGCCAGCTCGTTTTCGGTATTACCCAGCTCGCCGTTGATGATGCGAATACGCTCTTCGATGAACTCGGCGCTCTTCTGTGCCACCTCGTTCTTCTCGTTGTTGGCTTCCTGGTTGTACAGAGAGACCAGTGCATAGATGAAGTCGATGCCTCGTTGTGGTATGCTCTCCTTCAGTGTAATGGCAGCGATGGTACTTGTCTTGGAGGTCGGTTCGATGGTGAGTCGTCCGAAATAGCCTTTGGCTACGTTGGATGGGGTAGAGATGACCGCTTCGAGCGTGACGGACTCCTTAGGCATATTCAGTGAGTCAAGGGCTGTAATGGTGATGACTCCCACCGGAGTGGGTAGGATGGCTGGCAGCTCCTTCACACGTTGCGACATCTCCTGTACCTCTTCATTCTGTACATAGTGTACTTCTACCTCCATCTCCTTGCTGTTGGGCGTATATTTCATCTCCAACTGTACCGGTGCCTTTAGGCGTTCGGCCTCTTCGGCCGTCATGAAGACGTGGAAGGGGGCGTTCTGGTAGAGCGGACGGTTGTAGCCGAAGGTGCTCTTCTGGCTAAGTGAGGTATAGAGGCCCAACTGAGACACCACCTTCTTGATGAGGGTGCGCGAATGGAGAATCTCTATCTCGTTGTCGAACTTGCTGGTCATGGAGAACATTCCGAAGTCCTGGATGGCGGCTAAGGCATTGGGCGTGTTGCTCTTCTTCTCATCTTCTTTGATGAGGATGGAGGAGCTTACTTCGTAGATGGGCGGCTGGTAGCGCAGGTAGATGTAGGCAAACAGCAGGCACACCACTACACTGGCTACAAACCAGGGCCAATGGATGAAGTATTTGAAGAAGAGTGCCCGGAAGTCGGTCTGTTCTTCTTTATCAAGGGTCAGGTCTTCGTAAAGTTCTTCTTTCATTTCGTTTCAGTTCAAAAATAAGTGTTTTTAGGTGGAAATATCTCTCTCGGTTATCTTGATATGGTGACAATCAGGCTGGCCAGTGATACCAACGTACCAATGATGGAGAACCAGATGGTGGTACTGTTGCTGATGCTGGCATTCTTGGCCTTCGTCTTGTTGGGTGTGACATACAGGATGTCATTCTGCTGCAGCTGGTAGTAGGGCGAATGGATGATGTCGCGGTCGTTCAGGTTCAGCCCGATGATGCGTCGCTCACCGTTGCTCTCTTCGCGTACCAGCTTCACATTGCCACGCAGACCATACACTGTCATGTCACCGGCCATGGCCAGTGCCTCGAAGATGTTGACCTTCTCGTTGCTGATGGTGAAGGTTCCCGGCCGTGCCACTTCGCCCAATACGGAAATCTTGTAGTTGGACATTCGTACAGTCACGATGGGCACCTCCTTGAGGTAGGGCTTCAGGTGTTCGCGAATCAATGATTCGGCCTCGTTCTTGGTGAGTCCGCCTATCTTCAGCTGACCGATGACGGGGAAATCAATCATACCTTCGTTGTTGACCAGGTATTGTTGCAGACTCGGCTGGCTGGTCACGTTGTTACGACTCAGGGTAGAGAGGGGAGTCTGTACAGTCAGGTTAAAGGGGGCTGCCGCTTCCGGGTCGGAGGTGTTGACCGAGATGGTCAGCAGGTCCTTGGGCTGGATGCGGGCATCGTAGAGGGTGTCTGCCAGATTCACCTCGTTGACCACAATCTCTTCATAGTTGTCATTGTTCAGCTCTTCATACGATTGCAGGTAAGGCACCTGCTTGTAGGATTGACATCCGGTCATCGCCAGTATGCAGGCGATACCTATGATAGCATTTCTTTTGTTCATATCTTGTTATTTATAAGTTTTTTCCAGTTACAAGCTACAAGCTACAAGTAACAAGTGTTACATCCTATTTTCTGTTCTCTATTTTCATTTTTATTTGGTTCCGTTACGAATCACAACTTGTAGCTCGTAGCTGACAAATACTTGTAGCTCGTAGCTCGTAACTCGTAGCTAAATAACTAACACGCTTCCTTCTCTCCCTTGATGACATTGGCCACCGTCTTATATATAATGTATAGGTCGAGCAGGAACGTCCAATGTTCCAAGTACCAGACGTCGCGTTGTACACGTCCTTCCATTTGCCACAGTTCGCGGGTCTCGCCTCGGAAGCCGGTGACTTGTGCCCAGCCGGTGACCCCCGGACGTACGAGATGACGTACCATGTATTTGTCTATCAGGCGCGAGTACTCTTCGGTATGCTTCAGCATGTGGGGCCGTGGTCCTACTACCGACATGTCGCCCAACAGCACGTTGATGAACTGGGGCAGTTCGTCGAGGTTGGTATGGCGCAGGAATTCACCCAGCCGCGTCTTGCGCGGGTCGGATGCCGTCGCTTGCAGGGTGTCGCTCTCGGCGTTGACACGCATGGAGCGGAATTTGTAGCAATAGAACTCCCGTCCGTTCTTGCCGCTGCGCTTCTGTTTGAAGAAGATGGGGCCGGGGGAAGAGCACTTGATGGCAATGCCCACTATCACGTAGATGATGGGGAAGAGTGTGCAGAGGAATGCCAGCGAAAAAAGAATATCGAACGTGCGCTTCAGCAACCGGTTCTCGATGAAGGAGAGCGGTTCGCGACGGATGCTGAGCACCGGCACGTTGCCCAACATCTCGAAGTACATGCGACGGTGCAGGTAGCTGTGTACGTTGGGGACGCTGTAGAAGCGTATCATGTGATTCTCGCAATAGTTGATGATGGGCAGAATCACCTCGCTTTGTGCCGAAGGCAGGCAGCAATATACCTGATCTACAGGTTTCTGCTGCAAATAGTTGATGACATCTAACGGTCTCCCCAGATAGGGGACAGGTGTGTAAAACTGGGCGGTGTCGGTGTCGTTAAAGTAACCGATGACGCGGAATCCCGTAGTAGAGTCGCCGGCCAGTTCGCGGTGCAGCTCCACCATGTTGGGGTTGCATCCCAGCAGGACGACCGAGCGGGTGTTGCCTCCCTTGCGACGGTACTGTTTCAGCAGGTAGCGCAACACAAGCCGATAGGCTACGAGCACCAGAAAAAACAGTGAATAGAACGTCAGATAGAAGTGGACGGAGAGAGCGCTCAGGTCCAACAACGTAGTGACACTCAGGGTGATGAAGGTATGACAAGCGATGCAGCGCATGGTACGCAGCACGATATGGTCGGGGCGCACCTTGCGTCCTTGCAAGATGGGCGGAAACAGATAGAAACTGATCAGATGGACCAGATTGAACAGGTAGAGAGAAGACCTCATTGAGTCTGGGAACGGAGCTACCTCAGCAAAGAGGTTGTTTTCATATCCGTAAAGGGATATGAAAACCAAATTGAGCAAGCACAAGTCACCTAACAAGACGAAGTACTTGTAAACTTTGTCGGCATTCAGCATCTGTCTCATATCTCGGGGGGGGTAATTTCGGCTTCCCGAATTGCCCCGCCATTGTTTGTTTTGTTTATCGGTTGCAAAGGTACGAAAAGTCTGTCATACAAGCAAAAATATAGGGGAAAATATGGAAATTTGGCTAAAAACGGGCATTGCTCAAGTTCCTAAATTATCGAGATATACAGGGGCAACGCAGATTCGTGGGCTTGGTAGGCAAGGAAAGACGTCGTATCATGGCATAAAATGGTGGTATCAAGACATGAAATGGTCATTTCATGCTATGAAACGACCATTTCAGGCTGCATTACGTTTACGGAAGCTGCTTTCTTACGCTATGATAACCGTGTTCTTGATGTAAGAAAAGCTACTGTTGGGACGATGTGATTGAGGCTATCTGCCGGATTAACCGTAATCCAAATGAAGGGGTGGACCTGTGTGTCTGGCCCTAAATACTGTTCGCAGCGGTATTATTCGTGAACGACGTTTGTGATGATGCGTTGTGTATGGGTTGGGCAGACGCATAGGTCTGCACTCTCGCGCGTATGCGCGAGAAGAGATGTGTGCGCATTGGTGGCTGAGTATTGTCCTAACGGGCAGTCCGCAGGATGAAGGTGGTAGCACCGATAGTCACGATGGCACCATCATCCAGACGGATGCGGTCCTTGTCGGCCAATATCTCGTTGTTCAGGAAGGTGCCGGTCAGACTGGGGGCGTCGCGAAGAGTGTATACCAACGTGCCTTGCTTGTTGCGTCGAACATTGAGGATGCAATGGCGGCGATCCATGCTCATGTCCGAAGTCTCAATGGGAACGTCGATGGGTGCGTCCGGCTGGCGACGGCCGATGACGTTGTCGCCTTCGTGCAGGGGAAGCACTTGCTTGAAGCCGAATACGTTTTCGATGACGGTAATGCTGCCGAAAGCCTCCTGAAAGGCTTGCTCGTCGGGCTTCTCTTCCTTGCGGGGCGGCTGCACTTTCGTCTTCCCCAACCGGATGCTGAATTGCTTCTTGCACTGGTCGCAGACGAAGACCAAGGATTGGCCTTCGGTATAGTTGGTCTCATCAAACGTCAGATAGTTTTCACATTTGGGGCAACGGATTCGCTTCATCTTTCTTCTATTTTCAGTTACGAGTACTCATTTCGCCAATACCCATGCCTGTTTGTACGTCTCGTTCTTGCGGATGTCAGCCAAGGCACGGTAGGCTTCTGTCTCGGTGGGATAGGAGGCAATGCTGACGCGCATCTTGCCGTCGCCGATGACGGTGTGGGCACTGCGATGGCCTTGCTCTACCAGCCGGTCGGCCATGGCCTGTGCATCACGTTCGGTGCCAACGCTGGCCACAATGATGTGCCAGGCCTTTTGGGGGCGGGAAGCTGCATTTTGCATCGGTTTGGTTGGTGTCTCTTTTACGGCAGGTGCGGCCACCGGTTGGGTAGGAGCGACCTCGGATGTCTTTACTTCGGACACTTTGACCTCGCGTGCCACAACGGGTTTAACCGGTTGGCGGCGGTCGCTTGTCGCGCTCTTCTGCCTCTTCTGGGATGCGGTCTGCCGCGTGCGTACGGCCACCTGTGTGGCAGTCAGTGCCCTGCATTCTATCTTCTCGAATAGCTCGCTGGGTAGCAGGCGGGCGTAGTTCTCTTCTGCTATCTCTGTGTTCTCGATGGGAGTGGCCGGCAACAGGGAGAGCAATGCCACGGCTATGACGGCCATTGCTGTTGCCACACGGGATGCATGACGGTGTATGCGCATCCGCCAAGGCTTTTCTGACGTGTGGGGTCTATAAAGCACAGGTTGTGCAGCAGCATGTCGGACAGCTTGACGTGGAGGCAACAGTTGCATCTCAAAACTGTCCCAACCATAGAGCTGAGGGGTCGTCAGCCGTTCGTTGTAGGGAATGAAGCTGTAGGTGCCATGGATGGAACAGTGCAGCTCGCCGACATTGGGCAAATGGACTACTCCCTCTTCGTGGAGGGTATCGGTCAGCCGACGGACAGCTTCGTCCACCCGTCGGGTGGCATCGGCAAAGCTGGTGGCATAGACGTTCATGTAGGATTGGACCAGCACCCCGTCGTTCATCTGGAGCTGGGGGTTGAAGCCGATGGAACGTACCGGCGGTACGAACAGTGACTCGCCCGCCTGTTGCATGGCAGGTGTGTAGTGGGCGACAAAACCGCCTAAGCCAGGTAGAATGACACAGTCGTTCTCCAGCAACAGGGTTTCGATATGTTGGGCTAATTCAATCATGCCACAAAGGTAACAAAAGTTTTTGGAACCGACATGTTTTTTGAATTTCGTTTTCACTTTTATTGTGGAATCGGATAGATTTCGTATTTTTGCACGATTAAAAACGGTTGAAAACAAAACATTCATATACTTATAGAGTCATGAACTATATACAGACAGGAATTGATGGCGTGTGGCTGATTGAGCCGAAGGTGTTTCACGATGCACGCGGATATTTTATGGAGGCCTTTAAAGAGGAGGAGTTCCGCACGCAGATAGGAGAGGTGCACTTCGTGCAGGACAACGAGTCGAAATCGTCGTTTGGCGTGTTGCGAGGCTTGCATTATCAGAAGGGAGACTACAGCCAGGCCAAGTTGGTGAGGGTCATCAAGGGAAAGGTGCTGGATGTGGCCGTTGATTTGCGTAAGGAGTCGTCCACCTTCGGTAAATACGTCAGCGTGGAGTTGAGCGAGGAGAACAAACGTCAGTTTTTCATTCCGCGCGGCTTTGCACACGGATTTCTGGTACTGAGCGAGGAAGCCATCTTCACCTACAAGGTAGACAATGTCTATGCACCTCATGCCGAAGCCTCCATCCGTTATGACGATCCGACAATCGGCATAGACTGGCCGATTGCGCCTGAACAGATGTTGCTGTCGGAAAAAGACAAGACGGGAACCTCGCTGGAAGAGGCTGAATGTTTTTGAAATAATGACTGAACGATGAAAATAGCTATTGTAGGAACAGGATATGTGGGGTTGGTCACCGGCACCTGCTTTGCAGAGATTGGTGTACACGTGACCTGCGTAGATACCAATCAGGACAAGATAGAGTCGCTGAAAAAAGGTGTCATGCCCATCTATGAACCGGGTCTGGAGGATATGGTGCTTCGCAATATGAAGGCCGGACGGTTGCGCTTTACCACCTCGCTGGAGGAGTGTCTGGACGATGTGGAAGTGGTGTTCAGTGCGGTGGGTACCCCGCCCGATGAGGATGGCAGTGCCGACCTGAGCTATGTGCTGGCAGTAGCACATACCATCGGACGCGCCATGCGCAAGTATGTGCTGGTGGTGACCAAGAGCACTGTGCCCGTAGGGACGGCCAGGAAGGTGCGTGCCGTCATACAGGAAGAGCTGGACAAACGGGGAGAGCATATCAGCTTCGATGTGGCTTCCAATCCGGAGTTCCTGAAAGAGGGTACGGCCATCCGCGACTTCATGAGCCCCGACCGCGTCGTGGTGGGCGTGGAGTCCGAACGGGCAGAGAAACTGATGAGCAAACTCTACAAGCCGTTTCTGCTGAATAACTTCCGGGTCATCTTTATGGATATCCCGTCGGCCGAGATGACCAAGTATGCGGCTAACTCCATGCTGGCTACACGCATCAGCTTCATGAACGATATTGCCAACCTTTGTGAGTTGGTAGGGGCCGATGTGAATATGGTGCGTAGCGGCATCGGTTCGGATACGCGCATCGGACGCAAGTTCCTCTATCCCGGCATCGGCTATGGAGGCTCCTGCTTCCCCAAAGATGTGAAGGCGCTCATCAAAACGGCCGAACAGAAGGGCTACAGGATGCGCGTGCTGCAGGCGGTAGAAGAGGTAAACGAACGGCAGAAAAGCCTGCTCTTCGAAAAGCTGAAAGCTTACTATGGCGGTGAACTGCAGGGGAAAACAATCGCCCTGTGGGGACTGGCCTTCAAGCCTGAAACGGACGATATGCGGGAGGCTCCGGCACTGGTGATGATAGACCGACTGCTGGAGGCCGGATGTAAGGTCCGCGCCTATGACCCGATAGCAATGGATGAATGCCAACGTCGGGTGGGCGACCGCATCGTGTACGCTACGGATATGTATGATGCCGTATTGGATGCCGATGCCCTGTTGCTGCTGACGGAATGGAAGGAGTTCCGTCTGCCCTCGTGGGCCGTCATCCGCAAGGCCATGCATCAGCCGCTGGTGCTGGACGGACGCAACATCTACGAGAAGAAGGAGATGGAAGAGCAAGGCTTTGCATACGGCTGCATCGGCAAATAGAGAGATGATTAGAAACAAATGCTATGAATAGTGTAAGGAGAATCGGAACAATGGTGCTTCTGGCGGCTGCGCTGACAGCTTGCGGAGGCAAGTCGCAGACAGAGGTTGAGGTGAAGGAAGACCTGACGGCCAAACAATTGTTGCAAGGCATCTGGCTGGACGACGATACGGAACTGCCGCTGCTGCGTGTGGAGGGAGACTCCATTTACTATGCCGATCCTCAGAATATGCATGCCGCTTTCCGTGTGGTACACGATTCAATTTATGTAATCGGCAACACGACGGCTGCCTATAAGATAGACCGGCAGACGGAGTACAGCTTCTGGTTTCATTCGTTGGACGATGAGATTGTGAAACTGCATAAGTCGGAGAATGTAGAAGATGCACTGGCATTCGCCGCCCGTGAGGTGGAGGTGATACCGACGGTGCAGGAGGTGATACAGAAGGACAGCGTCGTGATGTTCCAAGGGACGCGCTATCGCGGCTATGTCTACATCAATCCCTCGCAGATGAAAGTGGTGAAGACATCGCTCAATGAAAACGGCATCAGCGTGGACAATGTATATTACGATAACGTGATTCACATCTGTGTGTACGAGGGGGCCAAGCTGCTCTATGGCAAAGACATCACCAAAAAAGAGTTTGCTTCCATCTTCTCCGATGACTTTCTGGGCCAGACCATCCTGACCGATATGGAATTCATGGGGGTAGACGGTGAGGGATATCACTATCAGGCTACCCTCTGTGTCCCCGAAAGCCCTGTATGCAATCTGGTAAATGTGACCATCAGCTACGATAATCAGCTGACCTTTCAGTTAAAAGAAGAGTAAGGAAACGATTATTTCCTCCGCTTGCCGCTCCGCGCAGCTCCTCCACCTCCTTTGCCGCCCCGCTTCCTGCGGTTGTCCTCCCTGCTCTTGCGAGGGGTGTATGCGGGGGCTTCTCCCAGTTCGGCAGGTACGGGAATCTTGTAGATATCCCGTTCGATGAAGTCCTCAATGGCCTTGAAGCTGCCTTGCTCTTTTTCGCTTACAAAAGTGAGGCCCACACCGTCGTTGTTGGCACGTGCCGTTCGTCCGATGCGGTGTACATAGTCTTCGCAGTCGCGCGGCACGTCGTAGTTGATGACCAGCCGGATGTCGTCGATGTCGATACCTCGGGCGACGATGTCAGTAGCCACCAGTATGTTGATGTGTCCAGCCTTGAAGGCATACATCACCTCTTCGCGCTGTGCCTGTTCCAGGTCGGAGTGCATTTCGCCTACGTTCAGCTTCATCTGCTTCAATGCTTTGGTCACCTCTTTCACTTTCAGCTTGGAGGAGGCGAAGATGATGACCCGTTCGGGTGTCTGGTCGGCAAAGAGGCTGCGTATGATGCCCAGTTTCTGATGTTCGTAGCAGATGTAGGCCGCTTGGATGATTTTGTCGGCAGGCTTGGAGACGGCCAGCTTGACCTCTACCGGGTCAATCAGGATGTTCTGTGCCAGTTGCTGTATCTTGGCAGGCATAGTGGCAGAGAACATGATGGTCTGACGCTCCTTGGGTAGGTACTTCACAATCTGCATGATATCGTCGTAGAAGCCCATGTCGAGCATACGGTCGGCTTCGTCCAGAATAAAATAGGAGACACGTGACAGGTCTACATAACCCAGACTGAGGTGGGCAATCAGGCGTCCCGGTGTAGCAATCACCACATCGGCTCCCAGCGTCAGCCCCTTCTTCTGTTGCTCGAACAGGATGCCGTCGTTGCCACCATAGACAGCTACGCTGCTCACAGGCATGAAGTAGGAGAATCCCTCCATCTGCTGGTCAATCTGCTGGGCCAGTTCGCGTGTAGGAGCCATGACGATGCAGTTGATGGCATCTTCGGGGTGGCCTCCTTCGGAGAGCTGGTTCAGGATGGGGAGCAGGTAGGCTGCAGTCTTGCCGGTACCAGTCTGGGCTACGGCAATCAAGTCACGTCCTTCCAGTATCACTGGGATGGATTTCTCTTGTATGGGGGTGCACTCTTCAAAGCGCATTGCATCCAGTGCATCCAGCACTTGGTCGTTCAATGGGAGTTCAGAAAACTTCATGTCTGTTACTAATAGTCAAAAACGGCTTCATCTATTTGGGGTGCAAAGTTACGTGATATTTTTCAGATTTTCATAAGGAAGAGGCCATAAAAACGGAGCAAGGCAGCTATAAAGTTGCATCGGGCTAAAAACGAAGAAGCCCCTTAGGCTACAGACGCAAATGCCTCTGCGAACCTAAGGGGCTCTTTTTTGTTGTATTCGTTTTCCTCTTTTTGTCCTCTTTCCTCTTGGCGATACGTTAGGGGGAGTAGGTCAATCTCCGGCAAACCGGCACCTGCTCTTAGCGTACGTAAGCGGAAAGCTCTGAAGCAGAGATGTTTTTGGCAATAATCACACCATCATCATCCAGTAAATAGTTTGTGAATCCACGGCCCAGACGATATTTCTTGAACAGGCCGGAAGATTCGCCCGCTGTCTCAACGAAACAGGTAGGGGTTACTATTTGGTCCATACGAACGGTCTCTTCGAAGATGGAAGGGTATTCATCAAACGATACGGAGACCATTTCAACATCAAGACCGGCGGAACGGAGCGCATTGCTGAGACTTGCGTTCAGCATCCGGGAGTGCGCGTCGTAGCTGGCCCAAAAGCTGAGCAACACGTAGCGGCCTTTCAAGTCGGAAAGGTCATGTACGGGCTGACCGGCCGATGACATAGTTTGGATGCAAAAATCCGGGGCTATGTCGCCCACATTCAAACCTCCGGTGGGTTTGTCTTTTTCAACAAAAGAAGTCAAGGAACTAATCAATAATACAACAAAAATCCATTTTACATACTTCATGTAACGTGATTTTAGTTAGTACTCCTTCGGGCCTGTCCTCTTGGCAGTGATTTCTTCCCGAAAGTTTGTCTGTAAAGGCCGGGCAGCATACAAATGGTTTCAAATCCGTTGACTACCAAAGCCTTCCCTTTTGAAATCGGCTGCAAAGGTACGTATTTCTCAAAATATATTCCAAATAAACAAGCAATTTTGTTTCTTTTTTACCCTTGAATTTTATGTTATTTAGCATATTTGCGCGATTTCTGACCGCTTTGCGCACGGAAATATCCATGAAATAACAGCCTAAATACGGCCTTGGTAAACTGATTTTATCTACCTTTGCACCTCGATAATTATATAAAAAGACAATTAATGAAAGAAACCATGGATACGGAACTGATATTGATTCGCATTACAGGAGAGGACCGGCCGGGGCTGACAGCTTCGGTGACGGAAATATTGGCTAAATATGATGCTACCATTCTGGACATCGGACAGGCTGACATCCACAACACGCTGTCGCTGGGCATCTTGTGCAAGACGGAGGAGAGCCATTCCGGCTTTATTATGAAGGAGTTGCTGTTCAAGGCATCGTCACTGGGCGTTTCTGTGCGCTTCTATCCCATCACGGCTAAGGAGTACGAAGATTGGGTGAGCATGCAGGGCAAGAACCGCTATATCTTGACACTGCTGGGACGTAAACTGTCGGCCTTGCAGATTTCGGCAGTCACCCGCATCTTGGCGGAGCAGGGAATGAATATCGATGCCATCAAGCGTCTGACGGGACGCATCCCGCTGGACGAGTGCGAATCGCGTACACGTGCCTGTATTGAGTTCTCGGTGCGTGGAACGCCGAAAGACAGGATAGCCATGCAGGAGCAGCTGATGAAGCTGGCTTCTGAACTGGAGATGGACTTTTCATTCCAATTAGACAATATGTACCGACGGATGCGCCGCCTTATCTGTTTCGATATGGACTCTACACTCATTGAGACTGAGGTGATAGACGAACTGGCCATACGGGCCGGTGTAGGCGACCAAGTGAAGGCCATCACCGAACGGGCCATGCGGGGCGAGATTGATTTTATAGAGAGCTTCCGCGAGCGGGTGGCCTTGCTCAAGGGGCTGGATGAAGGAGTAATGCAGGAGATTGCCGAGAACCTGCCCATTACCGAGGGGGTAGACCGGCTGATGTATGTATTGAAGAAGTATGGGTACAAGATTGCCATTCTGTCGGGTGGATTTACCTACTTCGGACAGTATCTGCAAAAGAAATATGGCATTGACTACGTGTATGCTAACGAGCTGGAGATAGTAGACGGCAAACTGACGGGCCGCTATCTGGGAGACGTGGTGGATGGCAAGCGTAAGGCCGAACTGCTGCGGCTGATAGCCCAGGTAGAGAAGGTGGATATTGCACAGACCATTGCGGTGGGCGACGGGGCCAATGACCTGCCGATGTTGGGGATAGCCGGTCTGGGCATTGCCTTCCACGCCAAGCCGAAGGTGGTGGCCAATGCCAAACAGTCCATCAATACCATTGGACTGGATGGGGTGCTTTATTTCCTCGGATTCAAGGATTCCTATATTGACTTACCTAAATAAGTGTCAGCTGCCTGCAGTGCAGGAAGTGGGAGAGGAAACGGTCGGCAGGTTGCTGCCAGATGTCTCCCAATAGGGCAGCACCGCCAAATCCCCACTTCTGCACTTGGGACAACCGTTCGCTGCTGATGCCTCCCAGTGCCACTACTTTCTCGTCGATGAGGCCTCGGTCGCGTGCCTCTTCCAGTGCTTCGGGTGAGTAGGCCGATGCGTATCCCGTCTTGGAGATGCTGTCGAAGATGGGACTGAGGAAGAGGTAGTGGCACGTTGCCTTACGACGAACCAGCTCTTTGATGGAATGACACGAACAGCTGATGCTGCCACGATAGCCTGCAGGTGCTACGGGATGGCGGCTGTTCAGATGCACCCCTTTCAATCCGAAGCGTTCGGCCAGTGGAAAATGGTCGTGCGTCACGATGCGTCCGTAGTACGTTGGGGGTATCTGGCGGAGCAGGCCGTCGAGTTCGGCCTCGCTGGCTTGTGGCTTGCGCAGATGCAGTGTGTCCAGTCCGGCTTCCAGCAGGGCGGTGATGGCGGAGGCTTCTCCGTCAAACAGCCGAGGGGTGGTGATGACAATCAGTCTCATGGTGCAGGGATTAGAGGGATAACAGGTAGGATTGCATGGTGCGCAGGTCGATGGTCCACAGCTTGCCGACCAGCGGTTCGCCGTAGCCGACCAGCAGTTTCAAGGTCTCGTTGGCCTGTACGCTTCCTACGATGGCGGGTGTGACACCCACCACGGAATTGTCAGGCCGGGGCATGGAGAGCATGGACTCTTCATCGGGATAGAGGTCCCGATAGCATTTGCCTCCGGGGATGAAGACAGCTACCTGTCCCTCGTAGCCGCCGATGGCCCCATAGACGTAGGGCTTCTGCAAGGCGGCGCAGGTGTCGTTCAGCAGGTAGCGTGTACCGAAGTTGTCACAAGCATCCACCACCACGTCATAGTGTCGGATAATGTCGGCTGCATTGTCGGCTGTCAGTCGGCAGGGATAGGTTTCAATTCGCACCTCGCTGTTCAGTGCCTGTAGCCGGCGGGCGGCACAGGCTACTTTCGGCTCACCTATTTCTCCCTCTGTATAGAGCACTTGACGCTGCAGGTTGCTGAGGCTCACGGTGTCAGCATCTACCAGCCCCAGTGTGCCCACACCGGCACCGGCCAGATAGAGGGCGACAGGCGACCCGAGGCCTCCCACGCCCACTATCAGCACATGCGACCGGCGCAGCCGTGCTTGTCCTTCGTCTCCCCATTGGGGCAAGCGCATTTGTCTGTCGTATCTCTCCATATTCAGGCCTTGGCTTTCAGGTCAAACGAGGCGTCCCAGTCCTTCCAGACCGGTTCGCGTCCGATACGTTTCAACGCCGCATTGACCTCTACAGCCGTACGCTCGTCACTGACGTGGAACTGCTCCAGCGTCTGCGGGTAACTGTAGTAGCCGCCCGGCTCGGTCTTGCTCTCTGCGCTCATGGTAGTTACGCCCAGTGTAGCCATGTGGTCGCGTATGTGGGCCGGCTCGCGTGTAGAGTAGGAGATGTCCACATCGTGGTCGAAGATGCGCATGGCGAAGGTGACCTGTGCCAGTTCGCGGTCGCTCATCACCACGTTCGGTTGGAAGCCGCCGTTCTCCGACGGACGCATCCGGGGGAAGTTGACGCTGTACTTGGTACGCCAGTAGTGCTTTTGCAGGTAGCGCAGGTGATAAGCCATCATGGTGATGTCTGTGCGCCACTCCTTTTCCAGTCCGATGAGTACTCCCATGCCGATGGAGTGTACGCCGGCCTGTCCCATGCGGTCGAAGCCGTTGAGGCGCCACTCGAACTTCGACTTCATGCCGCGCGGATGGTAGATGTTGTAGTGCGCCTTGTTGTAGGTTTCTTGGAAACAGATGACTCCGTTCATGCCGTGCTCGGTCAGTTCCTTATACTCCTCGGCTTTCAGCGGCATTACTTCAATCTTCAGGTTGCTGAAGTAGGGCTTGGCCAGGTCGAGTGCACGGGCCAGGTAGGGAACGCCTGCCTTGGCGGGATTCTCGCCCGTCACCAACAGCAGATTCTCGAAGGGTGCCAGCTTCTTGATGGCTTTGTATTCGTTTACAATTTCCTCTTCGGTCAGGATGGTGCGTGCCATGGGGTTGCTGATGTGGAATCCGCAATAGACGCACGAGTTGGTGCACGAGTTGGTGAGGTAGAGCGGGATGAACATCGAGATGGTTCGTCCGAATCGTTCCTCGGTATATTTGCGGCTCAGTCGCGCCATCGTCTCCAGATAAGGCGTGGCGGCGGGCGAAATCAGGGCCATGAAGTCCTCTACGTCGCAATGTTCTTTCGTCAGTGCGCGACGTACGTCCGCATCCGTTTTCGCTGCGATGCGGGCGGTGGTGTCGTCCCAGGATATTTTTTCTAATTCTTCTGAAAAATACATATTTTAATTATATCATTGATAATTCGTTGTTTATATGATTCCTGTAGGGGCGGACCTATGTGTCCGCCCTGAACGCATAAACTATTGTTCATTCCACAAACATTTCATCATCACACCATCGGGTAGGATTACTTTTGATATAGTTCGAAATTTCATCAAACGAACGTTGTGAACGTATGATGTGTTCGTAATAGTTCCTTTGCCATAAACGCCTTCCAATAGTAGGCCATATTCCTTTCTTGGCTTGACGATAGTATTCATTCGTGGTCATGGTCTTGAACCATTGTATGATTGTTGACAATGAAATGGCAGTGGATGTATTTGGGCGGACACATAGGTCCGCCCCTACAGAATCATTATCTAGATAGATGATGCAATGAAAGTGGTTCGGCATTATCACATAGTCGAGGCCTTGGATGGAAGGAAATTTATGCTCCAGTTCCAAATACCATCTTTCTACCATCCTGCCCACGTCATTCATCTGCATCTCATCATCTACAATCTTCCCGAACAGGCACTGCTTGTCACTTGTGCAGATTGTTACGAAATACAATCCTTCTGATGAATAGTCGTAGCCATCCAGACGAAGGGTGTGGCGATGGTGAATGTCGGGATTGTACGCCATTGCTCCTGCTTCTAAATTGTTTTCAGGTCTCTGCTCAGCTTCATCGCACAGAAGTTGGGGCCGCACATGGTGCAATACTCGCCGTCGGTGTGGTGACCTTCCTGGAAGTACTCCAACGCACGGTCGGGGTCGAGGCTGAGGTGGAACTGGTCGCGCCAGCGGAACTCATAGCGTGCTTTGCTGAGGGCATTGTCGCGAATCTGTGCGCCGGGATGACCTTTGGCCAGGTCGGCAGCGTGGGCGGCAATCTTGTAGGTGATGACGCCGGTGCGCACATCCTCCTTGTTGGGCAGGCCCAGATGTTCCTTCGGGGTGACGTAGCAGAGCATGGCCGTGCCCAGCCAGCCGATTTGTGCCGCTCCGATGGCCGAGGTGATGTGGTCGTAGCCGGGTGCAATGTCCGTCACCAACGGGCCCAGGGTGTAGAAGGGAGCGTTGTGGCAATGGCTGATTTGGCGCTCCATGTTCTCCTTGATTTTGTGCAAGGGCACATGGCCGGGACCCTCGATGAAGGCCTGTACGTTCTTTTCCCAGGCACGCAGCACCAGTTCGCCCATGGTGTCCAGTTCGGCAAACTGCGCCTCGTCGTTGGCATCGGCTGTACAGCCGGGGCGCAGGCCGTCGCCCAACGATACGGCCACGTCATACTGTGCCAGGATGTCGCAGATGTCGTCGAAGTGCTCGTAGAGGAAGCTCTCGCGGTTGTGCACCAGGCACCACTTGCTCATGATGCTGCCGCCGCGGCTCACGATGCCGCAGAGGCGTTTGTCGGCCAGGTGCACGTTCTGTCTGCGGATGCCGGCATGGATGGTGAAGTAGTCCACACCCTGCTCGCACTGCTCGATGAGGGTGTCGCGATAGATTTCCCACGTCAGGTCCTCCACCTTGCCGTTCACCTTCTCCAGTGCCTGATAGATGGGCACGGTGCCTACGGGGACGGGGCAGTTGCGGACAATCCATTCGCGCGTTTCGTGTATGTTGGCACCCGTCGAGAGGTCCATCAGCGTGTCGCCTCCCCACTTGCAGCTCCACACCGCCTTCTCCACCTCTTCGTCGATGCTGGATGTGGTGGCCGAGTTGCCGATGTTGGTGTTGATTTTCACCAGGAAGTTGCGGCCGATGATCATCGGTTCGCTCTCGGGGTGGTTGATGTTGGCAGGCAGTACGGCCCGTCCGGCGGCAATCTCGTCGCGCACAAACTCGGGCGTGATGTGGGTCTCGATGCCCAGCTCGCGGCAGTTCATGTTTTCGCGGATGGCCACATACTCCATCTCCGGTGTGATGATGCCCGCCTTGGCGTAGGCCATCTGCGTGATGGCCTTGCCGGCCTTGGCCCGATAGGGCAGGGCGATGTGCTCGAAGCGCAGGTGGTCCAGGCTCCGGTCGTCGCGGCGCATCCGTCCGTATTCGCTGGTGATGGAGGGCAGTTGCTCCACATCACCGCGGCCGGTTATCCAGCTTTCGCGCATCCGGGGCAATCCCTTCTTCAGGTCAATCTGTACCGCAGGGTCGCTGAAGGGGCCGCTCGTATCATATATATAGACCGGTGCGTTGGGGGTAGTCACACGTTCACCGTTTACGATTTCCACCGTGGGGGTGAGGTTTACTTTCTGCATTCCCACTCGGATGAAGGGGAACAGGGTGCCCGTCATGTAGGCCTTTTCGGCGTGGGCGTATGGCTTGTTGTTGTCTTTTTCTTTCATCGATGAAACTGAAAACTAAAAATGTTATCGAATTTGTTAGCTGTAGGGGCAGATCTACGTGTCTGCCCTGACAAGTTGGCTATCGGTGTTTGGGGCGGACACATAGGTCCGCCCCTACAACGACCGGACCAACAGGTTGCTGCTCTGTTAAATCTCATTCAAGAATGCTGTCAGGGGCGAGCTTGCTTCGGCCACCAGGTTGTCGGCCTGTGTGCCCAGTCCGGCTTCGTAGGCCATGCGTCCGGCCTCTACGGCCTGCTTGAAGGCTGTGGCCATGGCTACGGGGTTGCCTGCTACGGCGATGGCCGTATTGACCAGACAGGCTGATGCGCCCATCTCCATGGCTTCGGCGGCGTGGCTGGGTGCTCCGATGCCGGCATCGACCACCACCGGGATGTTGGCCTGTTCGATGATGATGCGCAGGAAGTCGCGCGTCTGCAGTCCCTTGTTGGTGCCGATGGGTGCGCCCAGGGGCATGACGGTGGCGGCTCCGGCCTCCTCCAGGTGCTTGCACAGGGTGGGGTCGGCCTGGCAGTAGGGGAGGACGACAAAGCCCAGCTTGACCAGCTGTTCGGTTGCCTTCAGCGTCTCTACCGAGTCGGGCAGCAGGTAGCGGGGGTCGGGATGGATTTCCAGTTTCAGCCAGTTGGTGCCGAAGGCCTCGCGTGCCATCTGTGCGGCAAACACGGCCTCTTCGGCAGTGCGCACGCCGCTGGTGTTGGGCAGCAGCTGGATGTGCGGGTGCTGGATGTGGCGCAGCATGTCGTCCTCGCGGTCGTCCAGTTCGATGCGTTTCATGGCGACGGTCACCATTTCGGTGCCGCTGGCCAGGATGGACTGTTCCATGAGGTCGTTTGAGTTGAATTTTCCTGTTCCCAGGAAGAGGCGTGAGTTGAATTCACGCCCCGCGATAATCAGTTTGTCCATTTCTTTATCTCTTATTATATTATATTCAAGTTTCAGTTTTACTCGTAGCTTTTGGGCGGAAAATGCTCCGCCCCTACAGCTCTCACTATCTCCCTCATCTCTTCCACCGGATTCTCGGCCCGCAGTACGGTTCCCGACACGGCAATGCCGCTGACGCCCGTCTGCATCAGGGCGGGGATGTCTGTGCGGGTGATTCCTCCGATGGCTACGATGGGCAGGTGGATGTCGGCAGCCTTCATCTGCCTGACGATGGCTGCATAGCCCTCCAGTCCCAGTATCGGGCTGAGGTTCTTCTTGGTTGTAGTGTAGCGGAAGGGGCCGCACCCGATGTAGTCGGCTCCGGCTTCGTAGAGGCGCTTCACGTCGTCAAAGGTGTTGGCTGTGCCTCCGATGATGAATGGGCTTCCCAGCAGGCGCCTTGCCTCCTCTACCGGCATGTCGTTCTTGCCTAAGTGGACGCCGTCGGCCTGCAGCCGGCGCACCAGTTCCACCTGGTCGTCAATCAGGAAGGTGGCGTGATAGTGGCGGCAGAGCTGCTGCACCTCGCGGGCTATGGGCTCTATGTCGGCGACAGGGGTCTCCTTCATGCGCAGCTGTATCCAGCGGCATCCTCCCTCCAGCGCCAGTCGGGCAGAGTCGACGTACGAGCAGTGCGCTGTGTAGTGTGTGATAAACTGTACCTCGCCCATCTGGTTATCCTCCGCAGGCTGCTTTGATGATGACGATGGCAAGCCCTTCGGAGAGGGCATGGTCACTCCATTCGGTACGTGGAATCATGCGGTTGTTTACAGCCATGGCCACTCCTTGTGGGGGTAGTCCTAATTGTTGGGCCAGCTGGGCCAGTGTGGACGCTTCGGTCTCCACCTCTTTGTTGTTGACGGTCAGTTTCATGTTTCAGTAAATTTTTAAACGTCTTTTTTGTTTTACAAAGAGGATGCCACGCGGTGCGGTGTGGGTGTGTGCGATGAAAAAAGCCTATCCAATTCCTACGGCAGTACTAACTGCATCAGGTTCGAGGGTATAATCTCAGCCCGCCAATGGGCACCCCTTTGTATGGGCGCAAAGGTAGGCAATTCGTTGGATATTCGCTACAGTATGGGTCGATTTTTTTTTTGCGCGGTCCGCTTCACAGCCGCTGCTTCCACACGAAGGCTCCGGGGCCGAAGTCGGTGTCGGGCAGGGAGGCACCGGCGGCAAAGAGTCCGTAGACCGACGAACCCGAACCGCTCATCGAGGCGTACAGGGCTCCCTGTCGGTACAGCTCTTCCTTGATGCGGGCGATGGCCGGGAACTGCGGGAAGACGCTCTCCTCGAAGTCGTTGACCATGCGTCCACGCCATTGCTCTACGGGCAACTTGGCCAGCTGCAGCAGCGGACAGGCCGGGCGGTGCGGACGGATGTGCGCGAAGGCGTCGCGCGTGGAGACGAAGATGTCGGGCTTGACCAGCAGCAGCTGGTAGCCGGCCAGCGACAGCTGTGTGGGGGTGAAGATGTTGCCGATGCCCTCGGCATAGGTGGGTCTGTTCTTGATGAAGAAGGCGCAGTCGGCTCCCAGCCGGGCGGCGTAGGCCTCCAGCTGTTCGTCGGTGAGGTGCAGCGAGGCGTAGTCGTTGAGCATCTTCAGCATGAAGGCTGCGTCGGCCGAGCCGCCTCCCAGTCCGGCTCCTGAGGGGATGTGCTTGAACAGGTGGATGTGTACGGCCGGCAGCTGATGGTCGGCTGCCAGCAGGCGGTAGGCCTTGACCACCAGGTTGCTTTCGGCGTCGCCGGCTATCTCCAGTCCCTGCTGGTGCAGTCGGCAGGTTTCGCCGGGAGCTGCGTCGGTGAGCGGTGTCAGTTCCAGCGCATCCTCCAGCCGGATGGGGTAGAAGAGGGTCTCCAGGTTGTGGTAGCCGTCCGGGCGACGTTCGGTGATGTTCAGGCCCAGATTGATTTTGGCGTTGGGAAATGTGAGCATGGCAATCTTTTTCTTTTTTCTGTGAATCCTTTTTTTTTGACCGGATGCAAATGTACGCAAAGTTTGCCACTTGCCAACGGCTTTGCTTGAAAAAAGCGTTTGCACGGCCATTCGTCACTTGTAGCTGAAATCCTTTTTGACAACATGACAACGTGACAATCATGACTGTCATTGCGGGGGGGGTGGGAAAAACTTTTCATGCGCACATGAAAGTTCTTCATTTTTGCACTATCTTTGCCATCCCAAACGGCCCCGACGTGGGGCCTGCGGACAGAAAACAGCAGATTATGGCAGAACAAAGAAGAACAACACGTGTCCCGAAAGTGAAAGGTACACAGCCGGTTACCGACTACGGACGCATCCAGCCCCAGGCACCCGACCTGGAGGAGGCCGTGCTGGGCGCACTGATGATAGAGAAGGACGCCTACTCGCTGGTCAGCGAGATACTGCGCCCCGAATCGTTCTACGAGCATCGGCACCAGCTGATTTATGCGGCCATCACCGACCTGGCCATCAACCAGAAGCCGGTGGACATACTTACCGTGAAGGAGCAGCTCGCCAAGCGGGGCGAGCTGGACGAGGTGGGCGGCCCCTTCTACATCACGCAGCTCAGCGGCAAGGTGGCCTCGTCGGCCCACATCGAGTACCACGCCCGCATCATCGCGCAGAAGGCGCTGGCCCGCGAGCTCATCACCTTCACCAGCCAGATACAGAGCAAGGCGTTCGACGAAACCATGGACGTGGACGACCTGATGCAGGAGGCCGAAGGTAAGCTGTTCGAGATTTCGCAGCAGAACATGAAGAAGGACTATACGCAGATCAATCCCGTCATCTCCGAGGCCTATCAGCTGATGACCAAGGCGGCGGCACGTACCGACGGTCTGAGCGGACTGGAGAGCGGATTCACCAAGCTGGACAAGATGACCTCGGGCTGGCAGAACTCCGACCTCATCATCATCGCTGCCCGTCCGGCCATGGGAAAGACGGCCTTCGTGCTCTCCATGGCCAAGAACATTGCCGTGAACTACCACAACCCCGTAGCCCTCTTCTCGTTGGAAATGAGCAACGTGCAGCTGGTCAACCGCTTGATATCCAACGTGTGCGAGATTCCGAGCGAGAAGATAAAGAGCGGACAGCTGGCCGACTACGAGTGGCAGCAGCTGGACTACAAGCTGCGCGACCTCATCGACGCGCCCCTCTATGTGGACGACACCCCCTCGCTCTCGGTGTTCGAACTGCGCACCAAGGCTCGCCGGCTGGTGCGCGAGCACGGCGTGAAGGTCATCATCATAGACTACCTGCAGCTGATGAACGCCAGCGGCATGAGCTTCGGAAGCCGCCAGGAGGAGGTGAGCACCATCTCGCGTTCGCTCAAGGGGCTGGCCAAGGAGCTGAACATCCCCATCATCGCCCTGTCGCAGCTGAACCGTGGCGTGGAGAACCGTGAGGGCGCCGACGGCAAGCGGCCGCAGCTGAGCGACCTGCGCGAGTCGGGTGCCATTGAGCAGGATGCCGACATGGTGTGCTTCATCCACCGCCCCGAGTACTACAAGATATACGAGCTGGACGGAAAGGACATGCGCGGTATGGCCGAAATCATCATTGCCAAGCACCGCAACGGTGCCGTGGGCGACGTGACACTGCGCTTCATCGGCCAGTACACCCGCTTCCAGAATCCCGAGGACGACCTCATCATCCCGCCGCCCACCGACGGAGGAGGCTACATGGTGGGTTCGGGCATGAACGCCCCCATCGGCAGCACGGCCGCTCCGCCGCCCCCTGCGCCGACGGACTATCCCATGGACAACCCCTTCGGCTCGGCCGACAACGGGGCTCCCCCCTTCTGAGAAAACGGGGGAGTGATAGAATGCACGCTGCAACGGGGGATGATTGAATGTGCATTACAGATCCGTAGGGGCGGACCTGTGTGTCCGCCCAACCCACACGCGCAGCATTTCACGCCCTGCGGCATTCAGGGCAGACACATAGGTCTGCCCCTACACGTCACTCGTAGCTTGTAGCTCGTAGCTCGTAGCTTGTAGCTTGTAGCTCGTAGCTGAAATCCTTTTTGACAACGTGACAACGTGACAATCATGACCGTTAGTGTGTACCCCTGCTTGGCACGGTGGCTGTGCTGTCCGATAGCGGACAGTGGAAGTGTTCGTTTTCGGACACCACCCCCGCCGTGGCGTAGCTGTGGGCGTTTGGCACATGGTTTGCACCAAGGGAGGCGGACGCATCCGTGCGCCTTTTTGTAACCAACGGTGAACTTTTTTTTTTGAACCAAACGATTTTTCTGAACGAATATGAAACACTACTTCTTCATTCTGGCGGCCGGGCTGCTCACGATGCCCCTGGCCTCGCAGGCACAGGACGGCGGCGTGCCCGCCACCACCGAACGGGCCATTACCCTGCCCGAAGCCATTGCCCTGGCACGCACGCAGTCGGTCGACGCTGCCGTGGCCCTGAACGAACTCCGCACGGCCTACTGGGAGTACCGCACCTTCCGCGCCGAGCTGCTGCCCGAGGTCAACTTCACCGGCACGCTGCCCAACTACCTGAAGTCGTACAGCGCCTATCAGAACTCCGACGGCTCCTACTCCTTCGTGCGCAACAACACGATGGGCCTCTCCGGCCAGCTCTCCATCGACCAGAGCATCTGGCTGACGGGCGGCAAGCTGTCGCTCACCTCGTCGCTCGACTACCTCAAGCAGCTGGGCAGCAACGGCTACAAGCAGTACATGTCCGTGCCCGTCAGCCTGCAGCTGACGCAGCCCATCTTCGGTGTCAACACCCTGAAGTGGGACCGCCGCATCGAGCCTGTACGCTACGCCGAGGCCAAGGCCGACTTCATCACGGCCACCGAAGAGGTGACCATGAAGACCATCACCTACTTCTTCAACCTGCTGCTAGCCAAGGAGACGCTGGCCACCGCCCGCCAGAACAAGGAGAACTCCGACCGCCTCTACGAGGTGGCGAAGGCCAAGCGCAAGATGGGGCAGATTTCGGAAAACGACCTGCTGCAGCTGAAGCTGAACGCGCTGCAGGGACAGGCGGACGTCACCGCTGCCGAAAGCAGCCTCAATGCCTACATGTTCCAGCTGCGCTCGTTTCTGGGCGTCTCCGAGCAAGAGACCCTCAACCCCGTGCTGCCCACCACGTGCCCCGACGTCAGCATCGAGTACCCCAACGTGCTGCAGAAGGCGCTGGAGCGCAACGCCTTCTCGCAGAACATACGCCGCCGCCAGCTGGAGGCCGACTACAGCGTGGCCACGGCCCGAGGCAACCTGCGCAGCATCGACCTCTTTGCCAGCGTGGGCTATACGGGGCAGAACCACACCCTCTCGGCGGCCTACAAGGACCTGATGGACAACCAGGTGGTGCAGGTGGGGGTGAAGATTCCCATCCTGGACTGGGGCAAGCGGCGCGGACAGGTGCGCGTGGCCAAGAGCAACCGCGAGGTGGTGCTCTCGCAGATACGGCAGGAGCAGATGGACTTCAACCAGAACATCTTCCTGCTGGTGGCCAACTTCAACAACCAGGCGCAGCAGTTGGGCATTGCCGAGGAGGCCGACCTCATTGCCGAACGACGCTACAAGACCAGCGTGGAGACCTTCATGATAGGCAAAATCTCTACACTCGACCTGAACGACGCGCAGAACTCGAAGGACGCCGCACGCCAGACGCACATCAAGGAGCTGTACTACTACTGGTACTACTTCTACCAGCTCCGCAGCCTCACGCTGTGGGACTTCGAGCGGAACACCGAGCTGGAGGCCGACTTCGAGGCGGTTGTCAAGGGGTAAGGTACAGCGCGCGAGGGCCGACCGGTCAGCCTACCGTGAATCCGAGGGCGGAGAGCAGGGCGGTGAGGGTGGTGAGCGCAATGTTGATGATGACGCTCCATTTGTTCTTTGTTTCTGGTTTCATACGCTACAATTTTTTAGTTTTTAAGTTTTTAGTTACGAGTTACGTGCGGGCGGGGCATCCATATCCCCAGCAGGGCAAAGCCGATGGCGGCTGTGAAGGCGGCTACGGAGAGGTGTCGTCTCATGGCTGCTGATTAGTCGCAGGGAAGGCCAGGGGTCAGCCCAGCGGGTTGTCGTCCGCGCTGCCGTCGCCTCCGCTGCCGCCGCTGCCGCCCGACGAGCCTCCGCTGCCTCCGCCTGCCACGGCTCCTTGTGTGTTGGCGGTGATGTCCACCGTCACGACCCCTTCGTCGTCCACGCGATACATGCCTTTGGCGTACATCATGCCGCGCAGGGTGGCGTAGCGCGACTGGCGGTCGTACATCCGTTTCACCTTCAGATAGTCGGCTGATGCCGTCTCCTTTCCCTCCTTCAGCCAGCTGCTGATGGCCGAGCTGATGGTGCCGAAGCTGGTGCGCTGGCGCAGCTGGGTCTCGGTCCAGTTGGTGTTGGGGTTGCACAGCTTGGCGGAATAGCAGGCACCCGTCTTTTTGACCACGCGGGTATAGATGTCCTCGTGTCGGCAGGCGCGGCCCGAGTGTCGGCCGGTCACCCAGTTTCCAGTAAGTTTACCCATAGTTGTTCCTCTCCCGTCCCGCAGGGGTTGTTTTGACTGCTGCGCGGGGTGGGGACAGAGAGGTCAGGGATTAACCCGTACAGCAGTTTTTTTTTGATAGGGTCACTCGTAGCTCGTAGCTTGCAGCTCGTAGTAGTTCGCAGCCATTCCCCGCGCTGCTCCACAGGTGCGTGCAGCACACTGCGGGAGTGTTCGCAGGATGGTAAGGGCGAGGTTCCCTTTTCGCAGACAAAGGTACGGCGGCCCCGTTGCGGTCTAAAATCGTCGTGCCGAATTTTTTTTTCACCGTGACAAGGTGATTGAACGCACGTGTCCGCCCACCCGCACACGGCGCATTCACGGCACATTCACGCCAGCGGCATTCAGGGCAGACACACAGGTCTGCCCCTACACGTCACTCGTAGCTGAAATGCTTTTTTGACAACACGACAACGTGACAATCATGACCGCGTCATTGCGGATGTGATTGAATGCACGTGTGAGCGGGATTGGGCGGAACATATTAGCTACGCTCAAAAACAACATCTATTGTTTACGCTAAGGTATAGTCCGCCCCTACATGTAGCCCGTCACGTGTATTGAATGTGTATTATACGTGTATTGAAAAGTGTATTGAAAGTGTATTGAATGTGTATTGCCCCGTAGGGGCGGACCTATGTGTCCGCCCACCCGCACACGGCGCATTCACGGCGCATTCACGCCAGCGGCATTCAGGGCAGACACACAGGTCTGCCCCTACACGTCACTCGTAGCTCGTCCCTCGTTGTCACGTTGTCATCTTGTCACGTTGTCATTTTCATTTCGGCCTATTTTCGGGTTTATAATAAATAATATATTTATATATTATTTATTATAATACTATTTTCCCCCTCCGAAACGTTTTTGACAAGATGACAACATGACAACATGACAACGCATAGACGGTTCTGTACAATGTTGATAATCAACGATGTAACTATCTTTTTCGCTTGTCGTGCAAATATAATCGCGTCATTGTTTGCATCTGTTCGTGCAGAATCTTACCTTTGCGAGTGAAGAACGTAAAATCTAATGTTAACTCCAAAAAGCGACAAAAATGGCAGATAATCATTTATCAATAGGGCAAAGAAGGGAGGTACGGCGATGAGTACGATTCCCCACGATATAGATATGCAACTGAGTTCGCTGCGCAACCGGTTCGACGACTTCGTCTCGGCCTACGCTGACGACCGTTCGGAGGGCATCTGCAAGTTGCAGGCACTGATGCTGATTTACGAGACACACCGGCTGGCCAAGCTCATCAGCACCGGGCGTGCCATGCAGCTGATTGACTACTTCGACAGGGCTACGCTGCACGACTGGCTGGCCTGCGTGCGCGAGGTAGACCGCCTGCAGTGGATGCTGGAGTACTCGTCCCTGGCGTGGGACGACCCGTATGAGGAAGAGCTGTTCGACCCCGATTGGCGCGAAGCCGACAGCACGCCCGATGTGGCCGAGGACGAGGTCGACTGCCGGTTCTTCACCCCGGACGACATGACCGTGTCGCAGCTGTGGAGCAGCCAGCGGCATCAGACGATGGGGCAAGCCTTCTACCGCGCCTACGAGGAGTGGAACGGACAAGACGAGCTGGAGCAGTACACCCTCCACAAGCTGGACGTCCAGCTGCTGGACGATGCAGAGCCGACGGTAGCCGCCCGCTACCTGGTGCAGGTGTGCAGCGTGCTCGACACGATGACCAACCGCCAGATTTACGACGAGCTGGTGCGTGCACTGGAGGTACTGCGCATCACCCTCATGCAGCAGGCCGACGACGTCTATGGGGTGCGCACGGGCGACTGGGAGGTAGTGCCCCGGCAGGAACCCTCACGTGCCGCCTGTGACCGTACGGACTACCCCTTTGTGAACTACCGCACCGAGCGCGACGAGTGGCGCAACGAGGTGGCGCACGACCTGGAGCACAAGGTGCTTGACGAGTGGCGCTGGCAGCAGCGCATCACCCGCCGCCCGCTGAACCGTGAAGAGCGCATCCGCTTCCTCTCCGAACGACGCGAGGCCATACTCCGGCAGATGCAGGAGCACTACCCCAAGCTGTGGAGCCTGCGCGAGCGCAGCGGAGGCTACGACACGGAGGTGAACGCGGATAACTTTGCCCGCATGTTCTACGCCCGCAAGGGCACCGACCGCACCTTCTTCCACCTGCAATGGGAGCTGGAGTACATCGACGAACTGCTGATGACCCCTCACGTGGAGGCGGCGGCCCCGAAGGCGAAGTCGCCCGAGGAGCAGGCCATGAGCGACTTTGTAGAGAAGCTGACGCGCCTCGCCGGCACCTGCCACGAACGCTGGCACGGCAGGCGGTGCTCCGCGGGAGCCCATCAGCCGGAGGTGACGGTGGAGATACGGAAGGACGAACTCATCCGCCACCTGGACCGTCAGCTGGCCGACACCACCCGGCCCCTGCTGAAGCACTGCTACCCCGTCACGAACCAGTCCAAGCGGCAGTTCTGCCACTATGTGACCCGGCTCATCAAGGAGGGCTACTTCGGCAAGCTTCCCAAGAAGGAGCTGGCTGCCATCCTGGCCCCCATCGTGGAGATGAGCGAAGGGACCGTCAAAAACTACCTGAGCAAAGGGTGACGTGTAGGGGGCGCACACGCACAGTCAAATCATCCCCCCGTTTGTGATGAATCATACGGATTAATTCGTGTGATTCATTTCGTTATCCATTAATCCATTGAAAAACAGTATTTTGGATTGAATGAATTAATTCCGTTCACATTTTGAATCACCCGAAATGCCCCTGAATTTTGCCCACAGAAAATCCGTGATGGCGGATGGTGAGAACAACAAAATTCATTCATTAAAAAAAGAAAAGGAGAAAGATTATGAACGGACAGAACAATCCCACAGCCTGCAACCTGCAGACGGACGACTCCCGGCACGTACAGCTGGGCGGTCTGGCCTACTACGACGAACGCAAGTATTTCATGTTCAGCCCCGACGTGCCCGTGCCCCACAGCGTGCCCCGCTTCCGCTGGCAGGGCGTGGCGCAGCAGATGACGGACGGCACCTTCGACTTCGTGGCCAAGCCCCGCCTGCGCCCGCAGTCGCGGCTCATCAAGAAACTCTGCCACGGACGGGTGAGCCACACCAAGGACGGAGCCGTGCAGCTGACGCTGAAGGTATTCGCCTACGAGGGAGTGAACATCAACGAGGCACTGCGCCAGGAGGCCGCAGAGGCAGCCGAAGCCGTGCGCACCTACCAGCTGACGACGATAACCGAATAAAGACAGAGGAGGAGAACGAATCATGAGTTGTTACCTGATTACCGTGGAGCAGGGCCGCAAGGTGGCCCGCCCCATCACCTCTGAAGAGGAGTACAGAAAGCTGCGAGGCAGCTCGGCACAGCTGGCCAACCTGCGCCTGGCACGCGAAGGCAACGAGGCCGCCAAACGGCGGCTGATACAGTTCAACTACTCGGGACACTACCCCCCGACAGCCGACGGCACTGCCCGCCCCGTCAAGGGACACCGCCTGCCCTCCAAGGCCTTCGGCTTCGACCTGGACGACCGCGAAGCCTTCAATCAGGCCTCCCGACTGCTGCTGGCCCGGCCCGAAGAGTACGGCCTGCTGATGCTGGAGCGCAGTGCACGGCAGGGCGGACACGCCGTCTTCCGCCGCGAGGCAGGCCGCACCATACTGGAGAACCAAGTGCGCATGGCCGCCCAGCTGCAGTGCGAGATGGACACCTCGGCACACGACATCAACCGCGTCTACTTCACCACCAGCGACGCCCCCGACGACCTGCTCTACCTCTCGCCCGACCTCTTTGCCGACACCTACGACGAGGCCGAGGTGACCGCCGAAGCACGCCTGCTGGAGGAGCGCGAACGCTGCGGACACGAAGAGCTGCCACAGGGGGCGCACCGCGCCAACAAGCACTTCAGGGTAAGCCTGCCCGCCGCCGACACCGCGACTACTGAAACCGCGACTGCTGAAACCGCGACTGCTGAAACCGTGACCGCTGAAACCGTGACCGCCGACACCGTGACCGCCGCCCCGGCAGCAGCCGAACCCGCCGCTCCGGCAGCAACGGACACCTACCTCGGCATCCCCTACGCCGACATCATCGGCAAGTGGTGGCAGCTGTACAACGACGGACAGACCCCCGTGCGCTCCAACCGCGACGTGCTGACCTACGAGCTGGCCGTCAACCTGCGCCACATCTGCGGCTTCGACCGTGCACTGATGGAGCACGTCATCCCCTGCTACGACGGATTCCCCCCGGCGCAGAAGATGAAGTGCATCGACTCTGCCCTGGCCGAGAAGCGCACCCAGATGCCCCGCCGCCTGCGCGACGTGCTGATAGCCCTGCAGCGCGACCGCCTGTGCTGCGGCACTGACCCCGACACCGCCACCGCCGAAGGGTGGGAGGAGAGCCTGGGCGACCTCTACTACTACAACCTGCTGCCCCGCCTGCCGCAGGGCGTGCGCGACTCCGTCGAGGCAGCCGGACGCCCGCTGGCCATGGCCGCCCTCATCGCCATAGCACCCGCCATCGGAGCACTGGCCACGGGCGTGAAGCTGGACGTGCACGGCAAGGCACGCGGACTGAACCTCTGCTCGTTCATCGCAGGCGACTTTGCCAGCGGCAAGGGACAGCTGGACGACATCATCGCCGCCTGGATGCAGGAGCTGCAGGCCGAGGCCGACATCTACACCCTGCAGGAGGAGGAGTGGGCCGCCAAGACCAAGCGCATGAAGAGCGGAAAGGCACCCGAGCAGCCCCGGCTGCCCGTCCGGATGCTGACGCTGAACAACACCGTGGCCAACATCGCCGAACGCCTGGCCAACACCGAAGGCAAGCACTCCTTCTCCTTCACCCCCGAGGCCGACAACGTGGCACTGAAGTGGAAGCAGTCCGTCAGCGACTTCAGCGTCATGCTGCGCCAGGCCTACGACGAGGCACGCTACGACCGCGAAGCCAAGTCGGCCGAGGCCGTGAGGGTGCACATACAGAAGCTGCTGTGGAACGTCACCATGTGCGGCACGCAGGACGCCCTCTACCGCGTGGTGACCAACTATACCGACGGACTGCTCTCGCGACTGGCCATCGCCCGCACGCCCGACAACACCTTCGCGCCCCTGGCCGACCATCCCGCACAGCTCACCCCCGAGCTGGCCGAGAACATCCGCCAGATAGCCCACCTGCTGCCCCTGATGCAGGGCACCGTCTGTCTGCCCCGTCTGGAGGAGCGTGGCCGCCGGTGGCTGGAGACCGTCCGCAAAGAGGCACTGAAGAACGACGACCGCGTGCTGGCCCGCCAGCGCTTCCGCGGCTGCGTCAACGCCCAGCGCATCACCACCGCCCTGTGGCTGCCCAAGGTGGCCGAACAGCTCATCCGCAAGCACGGGCTCCACGGGGCAGAGGTGCGCCTCAAGCAGTCGCCCGATGTGTGGATAGCCATGCTCCTGCGGCAGCAGACGGACGAGATGCTCACCCTCTTCGACATCGTGGCCGACTACCTGCTGGACAACGACCTCTACTACTTCCGCGACCGCATCGAGCAGGCCTACGAGGCACGGAGTTACCGGGCCGATGCCGGAACCCTCCGCGCCCGCCGCGGACGCAACGACACCATCTACGAGCGGCTCACGCCCCAGTTCACCTTCGACCAGGCACTGCAGCAGACCCTGGCGCAGAAGGGAATGCAGGCCACCCGCAACAGCGTACACCAGATGCTGAAAAACTGGCGCAAGCAGGGCCTGATTGCCCCGGCACCCGACGGCACCTGGCGCAAGGTGGCGCAATGACGCTGGCGTGAATGCGCCGTGTGCGGGTGGGCGGACACACAGGTCCGCCCCTACGGGTCTGTAATACGCATTCAATCAATCCTATTGCAATGAATCGTTCCCCCGCAGCGTGTAGGGGCAGACCTATGTGTCTGCCCTGAATGCCGATGGCGCAGTGACGCGGTCATGATTGTCACATTGTCATGTTGTCAAAAAGGATTTCAGCTCAAAACTTAAAACCTCAAAACTTAAAACAAAAATGCACATCGAAAACACCCAACCCTGCTTCGTGTCCCTCTGGCAGCAGCTGGAGCGCACCCGCTGCCTCTTCCTGGGGCAATACCGCCGCTACTGCATCCGGCGCATCTGCCGGTCGTGGTTCCCCGGCGCATCGGCGGACGACCTCATCTGCGAGGTCTGCCATCTGTGCGGCCAGCAAGGCTACGACCTGCTGCCGCCCCCTGCACTCAATCCCTATCCCCACCGCGAGTTTCTCCGCGCACTGGTGGCCGTCCGGCTGGGGCTGGGCGTGAGGGCCGTCAACCTCAAGGCCCTCGACGCCGCCTACTCCGTCGCCTTCCCTCACAGCACGCCCCTCAACGTGGCGAAGAAGAAGAAGCGTCCGCCCGGCTGATGCGCCCCTGTTCACCCCTCTTTATACGAAACTTGAGCCACTATCCTGTAGACATCCGAATGGGTTCTCAGGATATTTTTTTGTGTCATAGAGCCAATTCTTCGCCCAACCTTCTCTGTCAACCAAAAAATATTTGTAACTTTGCGGGTCACTTTTGAAAACAATAAAATAATAACGATATGAATATCTCTTATAATTGGCTGAAGGAGTATGTGGATTTCGACCTCACACCGGAAGAAGTCGCTGCGGCACTGACATCTATCGGACTGGAAACCGGCGGAGTAGAGGAAGTGCAGACTATTAAAGGCGGACTGGAAGGACTGGTGATAGGCGAAGTGCTGACATGCGAACCTCACCCGAACTCGGACCACATGCACGTGACAACGGTAAACCTGGGACAAGGAGAACCGGTGCAGATTGTGTGTGGAGCACCGAACGTGGCTGCCGGACAGAAAGTAGTGGTGGCTACACTGGGTACAAAACTGTATGATGGAGACGAATGTTTTACCATCAAGAAGTCGAAACTGCGCGGCGTGGAGTCGAACGGCATGATTTGTGCCGAGGACGAAATTGGCATCGGAACGGATCATGCAGGCATCATCGTGCTGCCTGATACGGCTGTGCCCGGTACGCCTGCCAAGGAGTATTACAACATCAAGAGCGACTATGTGCTGGAGGTAGACATCACACCGAACCGAGCAGACGCCTGCTCGCACTACGGAGTGGCCCGCGACCTGTACGCCTACCTGGTGCAGAACGGCAAGGCTACCGGCCTGAAAAAACCGTCGGTGGATGCTTTCGCGGTAGAGAATCACGACCTCGACATCCGGGTGACGGTGGAGAATGCAGAGGCTTGTCCGCGTTATGCAGGCGTGTCGGTGAAAGGGGTGACGGTGAAGGAGAGCCCCGAGTGGCTGCAGAACAAGCTGCGCATCATCGGACTGCGTCCCATCAACAATGTGGTGGACATCACAAACTACATCGTACACGCATTCGGACAACCGTTGCACTGCTTTGATGCCGACAAGATAAAGGGAGGAGAGGTCATCGTGAAGACCATGCCCGCAGGAACGCCGTTCGTGACGCTGGATGGCGTGGAACGCAAGCTGGACGAACGCGACCTGATGATTTGCAATCAAGAGGAGCCCATGTGCATTGCCGGCGTGTTTGGCGGATTGGATTCGGGCTCGACTGAAGCCACAAAGGATGTCTTCCTGGAGAGTGCCTACTTCCATCCTACCTGGGTGCGCAAGACGGCTCGCCGCCATGGCCTGAGTACAGATGCCTCCTTCAGGTTCGAACGTGGCATCGACCCCAACGCAACCCTCTACTGCCTGAAACTGGCTGCCTTGATGGTGAAGGAACTGGCAGGTGGCACCATTGCATCGGACATCAAGGATGTGTGCGCGGCACCGGCACAGGACTTCCGCGTGGAGCTGCCTTATGCAAAGGTACATTCGCTGATAGGCAAGGAGATTCCGGCCGAAACCATCAAGCGCATTGTAAGCAGCCTGGAGATGAAAGTGGTGGAAGAGACTGCCGAAGGACTGACGCTGGACGTTCCGCCTTATCGGGTGGATGTGCAGCGCGATTGCGACGTGATAGAGGACATCCTGCGCATCTACGGATATAATAATGTAGAGATACCCGATACGTTGAAGTCCAGCCTGACTACCAAGGGCGAACAAGACCGGTCGAACAAACTGCAGAATCTGGTTGCCGAGCAGCTGGTAGGCTGCGGATTCAATGAAATACTGAACAACTCGCTGACGAGAGCGGCCTACTACGAAGGGCTAGAGGCCTATCCGGCCAAGCGTCTGGTGAAGCTGATGAACCCGTTGAGTGCCGACCTGAATGCGATGCGGCAGACGCTGCTCTTCGGCGGCCTGGAAAGCATCGTGCGCAATGCCAACCGCAAGAATGCCGACCTGAAATTCTTTGAGTTCGGCAATTGCTACTATTACGATGAAGAGAGACGCAACCCCGAAAAGTCGCTGGCGGCCTACTCGGAAGATTGCCATCTGGGATTGTGGGTGACAGGCAAGAAGGTGACAAACTCGTGGGCACATGCCGATGAAAACAGCTCGGTGTACGAACTGAAAGCCTACGTGGAGAATATCTTTGCCCGCCTGGGTGTGGCCATGCGCGGACTGGTGGTCGGCGTCCTGGCTGACGATGTGTTTGCTACAGCACTCTCGGTGCAGACCCGGGGCGGAAAGCGGCTGGCTACGTTTGGCGTAGTCACCAAGAAGATTCTGAAGGCCTTCGATATAGACAACGAGGTCTATTTCGCCGACTTGAACTGGAAAGAGCTGATGAAGGCCGTGAAGAGTGTGAAGGTGAACTATACGGAACTCTCCAAGTTCCCCGCCGTGAAGCGCGACCTGGCTCTGCTGATAGACAAGAACGTGCCGTTTGCCGATATCGAAAAGATTGCTTTCGAAACAGAAAAGAAGCTGCTGAAGGAGGTGGCCCTGTTCGATGTGTATGAAGGCAAGAACCTGGAAGCCGGCAAGAAGAGCTACGCTGTCAGCTTCCTGCTGCAGGACGAAACGGCTACGCTGAACGACAAGCAGATAGACAAGATAATGTCGAAACTGGTGGCAAACCTGGAAAGCAAACTGGGTGCCAAGCTGAGATAATGAACGATAACAACAGTAAAACTCATAAAATATACTACCAATGGGAAGAGCGTTTGAATATAGAAAAGCTACCAAACTGAAAAGATGGGGTCACATGGCAAAGACCTTTACAAGACTGGGTAAACAAATTGCAATCGCAGTGAAAGCTGGAGGTCCGGAGCCTGAGAACAACCCGACGTTGCGTTCGGTCATCGCTACATGTAAGCGCGAAAACATGCCGAAGGACAACATCGAACGTGCCATCAAGAATGCGATGGGCAAGGACCAGAGTGACTACAAGAGCATGACGTACGAGGGATACGGCCCTCACGGCATTGCCATCTTTGTGGACACGTTGACCGATAACACAACACGTACCGTAGCCGATGTCCGTTCGGTATTCAACAAGTTCGGAGGCAACCTGGGCACTACCGGTTCGCTGGCATTCTTGTTCGACCACAAGTGCGTCTTCACTTTCAAGAAGAAAGCCGATATGGACATGGAGGAGTTCATCCTGGATATGATTGACTTCGATGTAGACGAAGACTACGAGGAGGATGAAGAAGAGGGCACCGTAACCATCTATGGCGACCCCAAGAGCTACTCGGCCATCCAGAAGCATCTGGAAGAGGGCGGTTTCGAGGATGTCGGCGGTGAGTTCACTTACATCCCCAACGACTTGAAGGAGATTACCCCCGAGCAGCGTGAAACCATTGACAAGATGGTGGAGCGTCTGGAAGAATTTGATGACGTACAGACGGTTTATACCAACATGAAGCCGGCTGAAGAGTAAGCGGAAACCCCGTCTGTATACGGACGGAACGTTCCTCTATAAAGCACGGAATCCTGAGACTATGGCGGTCCTTTTATATTTTTGACGGGCTGCACTTCTCGGGGTTCCGTGCTCCTTTTTTTTCGTAATGTCACAGTACTGACACAACTTTGTAACCCGCTTCCTGTAGTTTTGTCTCTCAAAAAAAAACAGGAAGAAATGGTTAGTAAGAAAACAATGTCCGAATCATACGTCGACCGCGACCTCAGTTGGATGTATTTCAATCATCGCATTCTGCACGAGGCAACGAAGGAGCAAGTACCGTTGCTGGAACGGCTCAGCTTTCTGGGTATCGGCATCATAGACAATCTGTATGCACAGCATGAGATAACAGTGTAAGGGGTTATTTTACTGATTCCGTTCCCGTTTGGACTGTGCCTCGGGCAACGAAGGGGAGGTTGAAAGCGAATCGGAAGGCGTGGTGAGTGTCTTGCCGGCTTTCAACCTTCTCAGTTTCCAGCGGTTCCAGAAGAGCAGTTCGTTCCACTTGTTAAAGTCCTTCTTGAAGATGATGCCGATGCCCTGAGTGGTCAGGTTGGTGCGGGTATAGTATCGGTCATTGGTCTCGTTATAGGCTTTCAGTCGGATGTCGCCCGAACGGTTGACTAACCATTCGGCTTCAAAGTCGCCTACGAAATTGGTGTTGGCCCACGGATTGTCGCGATAGCCGAAGTTCCCGTTTATCAACAGCCGGTTGTTCAGCAATTGTCCGGACAGGATACCCTCAAACTCCACGTCGGTCCAGCCGCGCTCGCCGGTACTCAGATTGGTGCCGATGTTCCAGTTGTTATTGTTGATGAGGTTGGAGAGGGCATTGTTCAACTGACCGGACAGCGTAGAAGAGAGCACACTGGACATCATGTCCGAGTTCTGGGTCACATCGGCATAGTCCGGCGTGTAGAATTTGCCGATACCCAACAGATAGAGAATCTGCATGTTCATCTGTTCGTCGGTAGGGATGTAGTTGCGAACCAGTGCTTGCACCTCGTCGCGTTCGTTGGGCAGTTCGATGTCCAGCTTGATGTCGGGGGCAGTCAGCTGTCCGCTCAGATTCATGATGCAGTTCACCTTTACATTGGTTTGGCTCATGTATTCGGTTGCGCGGGCCGGCATCAGGTCGTTCAGCGAGGCTGAGTTGACCGTATAGCTGGCCTGGATGTCGAGGTTGGCCTCCGAAGGAGCGCCGTTGAAGGAGAGGGTGCTGCCCTCTTTGATGGTGAAGTCCTTGCGGATGACCTCTTGCAGGCTGAACTTGTAGACTCCGTGATTGATGCGGTAGTTTCCGAACATCTTGATGTCTCCCTTGTTATAGAACTCCGTGCGTATATTGCCGCTGCCACGTCCGCTGATGTAGTCGCCAGCTGCCGGATCCATGATAATCCTCATGGTGGCGTCGGGCGTGACATCCACTTGCAGGTTCAGGCGGATGTCTGTATCGCCTTCCTCATCTTCCTGCTGCTCTTGCGGACGAAGTTCATAGTCGGTCAGCAGGATGGAGTCTTGCAAAGCCCGTTTGGGGGTCTTGTCTACAAACTTGATGAATTGGTTGCTGATGGCAGTCGTTACATTGTCCTTGATGTAGGTAAATGTGCTGTTGCGGCCCGTTGTCAGTGCCAGGTCGATGTTCATGCCTTCCGGTCCGCTGCCCGATAGGGTGGCCGTCCCATTGCCATAGATGGTTCCGTAGAATGGCATGTCGGGCGATTCTTTGGTGTTCATAATCAGCATGTTGGCCAGATCAAAGTTGAACCGGTAAGAGATGTCCTTAAAGTGTCGGTAGTGTACATAGCCGTTCATGTGCCCTTGGTGACCTTGAGGGTCGAAAACCCGGTTGCCCTTGAAGGTCAGTCCGCCCGGTTCGATGAAGATGCTGTCCTTGACGGATAGAGTGGTGTTGAGTGCATCAATCTTGAAAGAGGCGTCTCCGAAAACGCGCCCTTCCATCGTGAGTGCCTTGAACTTGCCATACAGATGGACATGACCGGTGGCCCGTCCGTGGAAGTCGGGGGTGATATCGCCCATGAAGTAATGGATGAACTTCAGGTTGGTGCTGTCTGCCTCTATCTGCAGGTCAAGGGCACTGGTAGGTTTCAGCGGATAAACGAAGCCATGAACATGCGTATGCGCGATGTCTTTCTCTTGTATCTGTGCATCGAGCAGGATGCCTTTGACGTCGTGATGCCATTCGCCATGAATGTGGCTGTCGCCCAGCAGGCCGTCATTCAGTCCCAGGTTGCGGATGAACAGGTCAGTGTTCATGACGGGATGTTCCAATACACCACTGGCATAGGCCGGCCCGGTGGCTTCTCCCTTGAAGTTGACCCCGAGGTCGGCTATGTCAAATACATAACCGATATTGATGTCCTTCAGGTCAAGCCGCACGGTGTCTTGTGGAAGTTTGGAGAGCGTCCCGTTGATGCGCAGATGACGGTCTTTGTGACTGAAGTTGAAGTTGTTGACATATACCTTGCCCGAATCGAGCAGAACCTTCGAAGGATGTATCTGCCAAAGGGTGTCGTTCAGGATGATTTGGGTGGGTTGTATGTCGATGTGTGCCTTCAGGGGAGCCTCCTTCCGGTGTGAACGGGCAGACGCTTCTTCCTGCGGACGGATGAAATGAGTCAGTGCAGACAACTTGCCGCAGTAGGTAGTAGAGCGGTTGTTCCCCCAATTCAAGGTGGCTTGCAACGAGTCGTTTTTTGCCTCGGCCTCCATCACGACATTGACGGTGCCTTCTGACTTGCGCTCACTGAAACGGAGATGCGTATGGAAACGGTCGTTGGAGTTCTCGCACAGCAACATGCCTGACTCTATATATTTTTCTTTGTAGCGGAGGCGCGGGAAATAACCATCGATGCGCATACGTCCTGCTTTGTCGTTGACGTAGCCTTGCAACGTAGAGTGGGTATAGACTTTCAGCGGAAAGAGGGAGAGCGCAGACAGTAACTCGGTATCGTAGACATGTAGGGAGAAACGGAAGTTGTTGTCAGTCTGTTCACTTTGTTTCGAGGCGGGTGCTACACTTGGCAAGTACCGATGCAGGATGTTCTGAAGGCTGGCGGGGAGTGTGTGGTAGGAATAGTCTCCGTCAATGTTACCTTGCAGGAATTTGGAGGAGATGGTGAGATGCTTCTGTGAAGCCGATTCGCGGGTAGAGGCAATCTTCAGGTTATCCAGAAAATAACGCTTGTCGGGCGAATGGAATGTCAGGCTGTCAATGTTGATTTCTCCCTTCATCTCGTCAATGGACCCTCCGGTAAAGTCTGCCTTCAGCTTGACGGATAGCTCGCTCTCTTCGTATTTAGTGGGAGTCAGTCCCAGCTTGTGCGGGCGGAAATGGTCGAGGCTGGCTTGGAAGTTGAAAGTGGGAAGCGAACTGGCCGTGTTGATGGAACCGTTTATCTGCAGTGCGGCATCGGGATCGTTCAAAGAGAGCTGCCCGTTGAAACCACCCTTGTCGTACGCTCCGTCCAGCCGGATTTCCTCATAGGTGTGTCCACCGTATTCGATGGAGGAAACCAGCCCGTTCATCAGAATGGTGGGATATCGCCCTTGACCGTGACGACCGTCTATTTGCAGATTGAATGTGACGTTTCCCAACTGAGGATTGGATAACAGTTTGCCTATTTCAAACTCTTCTGTTTGGATGCCACCCGCATAAGCAAATACTCCCTTTTCTTTGTCCGACTTGAGCTTGAGATTGCTCTTTATCTTACCAAGGTCGGTGCGAACCAGTCCCGAGGTAGACAGATTGGTCAAGTGACCTGCTATCTCACCGGTGAATTGTACGGTGCCCAGTTGTCTCAACGGAGTAGGGATGCCTTGCTGGTTGCTGTTGAAGTTGTGCAGAAAGAAGCCGATGCCTTCCTGATCGGCATACAGCTGGGAGAGGTTGCCGGCTACGTATGCCTCTTCCGGATTCGAAAGGTTCTGCAATGAAAGTTCTCCCATCAATCGGAAATGGTTGCTATAGGAGACGGAAAGAATGGGGCATTCCAGTTGGTTGAGGGTACCGAAAGTGAGTACCTCTACCGCAATCTTCTCTTTGAACGAAGCAAAGGTAGGAACAAAGGCTGCCAGATCCTGTAGGGCTATCTGCGAAGGTTGCAGATGGAAGGAGAAGCGAACCTGCCGTGCAAAGTCTTTGAATGCAGCCAGACTGTCGTACTCCAGCCGGATGGTGTCAGTGCAGAGACGGGTGTGAGGCAGCGCAATGGAAAAGTTGTCAATATGGGTACCCTGCTGGTTGCCGATAACCTTTAAATCCAATGCCTTCAGCTCAAAGCCAGAATGTTCTTCCTCCACACCCAGTCTCTTGATGGCAGCATTGATGGAGTCGTTCTGCAAAGCTTTCAGTGATACGTTGGCTCTGATGTTGCGAAGCCGTATGTGGGAAGTGTTAAACTTGCCGGGTGTCTCGGCTTCAGAAAGGACATCGTATGAAATCCGGCCTCGGCGTACCAGGATGGAGTTGATACGCAGGTCAAGGTGACTCTCCTTGGACTTGTCATCTTTGGATGCAAGTGCATCAAGCACGAACTGGAAATTGGGGGCCGCTTCGGGATGCTCTCTGTTCAGTTGGATGTTGAATCCGAAAAGTTGTACGTTGCTGATGAATATCTTTCCTCTGAATAGGGAAGTGATGTCGAATTTGGCTGAGAGCCGGGTGGCTTTCAGCAACTCTTCACCCTTCTGGTCTTCCAAAAGCAGGTTGTGGATGATGATGCGGTTCAGCAATCCCAAATCAATACGCTCGATGGAAAGTCGGCTTTCTAATACCGTTCCCAGCTCTTTAGCTACAGATGCAGACAAACGCTGCTGAACAAAGGGTATGTTCAGCAGAAGGATTGTCCCGATATAGCATCCTAAGGTGATACCGAGTATCCAGCGGACTATTTTTTCTACTCTTTTGATAGGGCGGTTAATTTTTATAATCAGCCAACAAAAATATGAAATATTACGTTATGAATCTACTTTTATCACTACTTTTGCAGCGTTTAAACGTAAATAAACAGTATGAGTACAGTAATCTTGGGTATAGAGTCTTCTTGCGACGATACTTCGGCCGCCGTCATCAAGGACGGATATCTGCTGTCGAATGTGGTGGCCAGTCAGGCCGTGCATGAAGCATACGGTGGTGTAGTGCCGGAATTAGCTTCGAGAGCACACCAGCAGAATATCGTACCAGTGGTACACGAGGCGTTAAGACGTGCCGGAGTAACGAAGGAGGAGTTGAGTGCAGTGGCTTTCACCCGTGGCCCGGGGCTGATGGGTTCGCTGTTGGTAGGTGTATCGTTTGCAAAGGGTTTCGCCCGTTCACTCGGAATTCCGATGATTGATGTTAATCATCTGAGTGGACATATATTAGCTCATTTTATTAAAGCAGAAGGCGATGAAAACAGACAGCCTCATTTCCCTTTTCTTTGTCTGCTGGTGTCGGGCGGTAACTCACAGATTGTATTGGTGAAGGCCTATAATGATATGGAGATATTGGGCCAGACCATTGACGATGCTGCCGGAGAAGCCATCGACAAGTGCTCCAAGGTGATGGGGCTGGGTTATCCCGGCGGGCCTATTATCGACAAACTGGCACGTCAGGGCAATCCGAAGGCCTTTACGTTCAGCAAGCCGCATATCCCGGGGTTGGATTACAGTTTCAGTGGCCTCAAGACCTCTTTCCTCTACTCGTTGCGCAATTGGTTGAAGGATGATGCCGATTTCATCGAACATCACAAGGAGGACTTGGCAGCTTCGCTGGAGGCAACTATCGTGGACATCTTGATGGATAAGTTGCGCAAAGCTGCCAAACAATATGGAATCAAGGAAATTGCCTTGTCGGGTGGTGTGTCGGCCAACAATGGGTTGCGGAATGCGTTTCGGGAACATGCTGCGCGGTTCGGCTGGAACATCTTTATCCCTAAATTCAGTTATACAACCGACAATGCAGCTATGATTGCCATGACAGGATACTTCAAGTATCAGGATAAGGAGTTCTGTCCGATGGAGGCTCCTGCCTATTCAAGAGTAGTATTGCAGTGACATATATATAATAGGTATATGGAATTAGAAGAAGAGATTGGTTGCCTGTTGCGGTCGGCCAATTTGACCCTTTCCACCGCAGAAAGTTGTACTGGTGGGGGAGTGGCCGCACGGATTACTTCGGTTCCGGGCAGCTCCGACTATTTTATGGGTGGCATTGTGGCTTATGCCAACGAAGTGAAACGTGAGTTGCTGCATGTCTCGATGGAAACGCTGGAAAAACGGGGTGCAGTGAGCAGAGAAACCGTCATCGAAATGGCAAAAGGAGCGATGAAAACACTGAAAACGGATTGTGCCATCGCCACCTCGGGTATTGCCGGCCCGGGAGGAGGCACTCTGGAGAAACCGGTGGGGACAATTTGGATAGCCGTTGCCTATAAAAACGAAATTGTGACTAAGTGCCAAACTGGTGATGAGGGACGAGAAAATAACGTGAAAAAAACGATAGAGAATGCCCTTTTGATGCTTCTTGAACAGCTGAAAACGGGAAAAAAGCTATCAGACAATGAATTATTTTGCGAAAAACTTGTTTTATAACAATAAAAGTGCTTACTTTGCGCTCTGTTTGAAATAGGCATAAACTGAAAACTATAAAAATAAGATAGAAATGTCAAAGATTTGTCAAATTACCGGAAAGAAGGCCATGGTTGGCAACAATGTTTCACACTCGAAGAGAAGAACCAAAAGAACTTTTGACGTGAACTTGTTTAACAAGAAGTTCTACTATGTAGAGCAGGATTGCTGGATCAGCCTGAGCATTTGCGCTAACGGATTGCGCGTGATTAATAAGAAAGGATTGGATGCTGCATTGAAAGATGCAGTAGCTAAGGGGTATTGTGATTGGAAAACCATTAAAGTGATTGGTTAATAAAGAAGAGGAGAAAACTGATTATGGCAAAGAAAGCAAAAGGTAACAGAGTTCAGGTTATTCTGGAGTGTACAGAACATAAGGATAGCGGTATGCCGGGAACTTCTCGTTATATCACAACGAAAAACAGAAAGAATACCACTGAAAGATTGGAGTTGAAGAAGTATAACCCCATCCTGAAGCGTGTAACAGTACATAAAGAAATTAAATAATACGATTAACTCATGGCAAAGAAAGCAGTAGCAACCTTGCACGAAGGTTCAAAAGAAGGTCGTGCTTATACCAAGGTCATTAAGATGGTAAAGTCTCCGAAGACGGGTGCTTATATCTTTGATGAGCAGATGGTACGTAACGAAGATGTACAGAGCTTCTTCAAGAAATAATTGATGTACAAAGCAAGCCGGTCAAACGGCAAATTGTCTCATAAAAATCCTCTTTTCGGTTCATCCCGATGAGAGGATTTCTTTTATTTACACATTTGTAGAAAATAGTTTCTTGTAATTCAATACTTTGTATTATCTTTGCACAGAAAGTAGGGGGTGGCATTGAGGACCATCTGCCTGCATAACCGATATTTAAGAAAACATTGCGCGTATGGGATTTTTTAGTTTTTTCTCTAAGGAAAAGAAAGAGACGTTGGATAAGGGGTTGTCGAAGACCAAAGAAAGCGTGTTCGGGAAGATAGCCCGTGCCGTGGCCGGTAAGTCGAAAGTGGATGACGAAGTACTGGACAATCTGGAAGAGGTGCTGATTACCTCGGATGTGGGAGTAGAGACAACTCTGAAGATTATAGAACGCATTGAGAAACGAGTGGCTGTAGACAAATATATGAATGCCACCGAGTTGAATCGCATTCTGCGCGATGAAATTGCGGCATTGCTGACCGAAAACAATACAATGGATTTGGATGACTTTGATGCTCCTATTGCGAAGAAGCCTTATGTCATTATGGTTGTCGGTGTCAATGGAGTAGGAAAGACTACTACGATAGGCAAGCTGGCGTATCAGTTCAAAAAGGCTGGTAAGTCGGTCTATCTGGGAGCGGCAGATACGTTCCGGGCTGCTGCGGTGGAACAGCTGATGATTTGGGGCGAACGGGTAGGCGTACCTGTAATCAAGCAGAAGATGGGAGCCGACCCTGCTTCTGTGGCATTCGATACGTTGAGTTCGGCTGTGGCCAATGGAGCAGATGTCGTTATCATTGATACGGCTGGCCGCCTGCATAACAAGGTGGGCCTGATGAACGAGCTGACGAAAATCAAGAATGTGATGCGTAAGGTAGTGCCCGATACGCCCAACGAAGTGCTGTTGGTGCTGGATGGATCTACCGGACAGAATGCCTTTGAGCAGGCCAAGCAGTTCACTTTGGCTACAGAGGTAACGGCTATGGCTGTAACCAAACTGGACGGAACGGCCAAAGGTGGCGTAGTCATCGGTATATCCGACCAGTTCAAGATTCCGGTTAAATATATCGGTTTGGGAGAGGGCATAGAAGATCTTCAGCTGTTCCGTAAGAAAGAGTTCGTAGAATCTTTGTTTGGTGACAACGCATGAGACGGAAGACAATCGACATCATTACGCTGGGCTGCTCCAAGAACCTGGTGGATTCGGAACGTTTGTTGAGACAGCTACAGGAGGTTGGCTTCCACGTTACTCATGATGCCGCTCATCCGAAAGGGGAAATAGCGGTAATCAATACGTGCGGATTCATCGGCGATGCGAAGGAGGAGTCCATTAATATGATTCTGGAATTTGCGCAGGCCAAAGAGGAGGGACGCTTGGAGAAGCTTTACGTCATGGGCTGTCTCTCTGAACGTTACCTGAAGGAACTGGCCGTGGAGATACCGCAGGTGGACAAGTTCTATGGGAAATTCAATTGGACGGAACTGTTGCGCGATTTGGGACAAAAGTATCGTGATGCTTTGCATATCGAGCGCACGCTGACCACTCCCAAACATTATGCTTACCTGAAAATCTCGGAAGGATGTGACCGGAAGTGCTCCTATTGTGCTATCCCCATCATTACAGGACCTCATGTGTCCCGTCCGATGGAAGAGATTTTGGACGAAGTGAAGTTCTTGGTGAGCAAGGGAGTCAAGGAGTTTCAGGTTATTGCACAAGAACTGACCTATTACGGCGTAGATTTGTATAAGAAGCAGATGCTGCCCGAATTGATCGAACGGATTTCCGATATACCCGGAGTGGAATGGATCAGACTACACTATGCCTATCCGGCACATTTCCCTACAGACCTGTTTCGTGTGATGCGCGAACGTGCCAATGTGTGCAACTACATGGATATTGCGTTGCAGCACATCAGCGACAAGGTGCTGACGAAGATGCGTCGCCATGTGACAAAGGCGGAAACATACCAATTAATCGAACAATTCCGCAAGGAGGTGCCCGGTATCTGTTTGCGTACCACGCTGATGGTGGGACATCCCGGAGAGGGAGAGGGGGAGTTTGAGGAACTGAAAGAATTCGTTCAAAAGGCCCGTTTTGATCGGATGGGTGCGTTCGCCTATTCTGAAGAGGAAGGCACCTATTCTGCCGAGCAGTATGAAGACGCTATTCCGCAAGAGGTGAAACAGGCTCGTCTGGACGAGTTGATGGCGTTGCAGCAAGGCATTTCTTCCGAATTGAATGCGGCAAAGGTCGGTACACAAATGAAAGTAATCATCGATAGAAAGGAGGGAGATTACTATGTAGGGCGTACCGAGTTTGACTCGCCCGAAGTGGATCCCGAGGTGCTGATTGCTTGTGAAGACCGGGTGTTGCATATCGGTAACTTTTATCAGGTAATGATAGAAAAGTCCGATGATTTCGACCTTTTTGGACGAGTGATTTCATGATTTTTCTCAAAATATTTGTGCAAGTGCCGAATTTTTGCTAATATAGCCCCGTATTTAAAAAAGCACTGTTTTGAATAACAAAGAATTTACTTCTGAATTGTCCCAAAGACTGGGCTATACGTTGAAGGACACATCCGAGTTGATGGCCTCCTTGCTCAGCGGCATGACGCAGATGCTGGAGGAGGGCAATGCGGTATCTGTCCAAGGGTTCGGTACTTTCGAGGTGAAAAAGAAACTGGAACGTATCTCCGTTTCTCCCAATACGAAACAACGTTTTCTGGTGCCTCCTAAGTTGGTATTGACTTACAGACCCAGCGCATTTCTGAAGGATAAGTTCAAATAGGACCTTCGTTGTGGTGGCTATGGGTGAGAAAATGAACATACAGAGTCTGGCTGATTGGCTGGGTGAGAAGCACCAGATGAGCCGGAAGAATGCGGATGGTTTCGTTCGGGCGTTCTTTGCGTTGATTGAGGAGGCGCTGGAGAAAGACAAGTACGTGAAGGTAAAAGGCCTGGGAACCTTTAAATTGATTGAGGTAGAAAGCAGGGAAAGTATCAATGTCAATACAGGAGAACGTTTCTGGATTCAAGGACATACCAAAATATCATTTACTCCAGAACCTGCGCTCAAAAATACCATCAACAAACCGTTTGCTCATTTTGAAACAGTTCTTTTAAATGAAAATACGGTATTTGATGATGTGCCGATGGAATCTGATTCGGAGGATGAAGAATCCCCTTCATTCTCTGTGACTCCTGGCACCTTTGAAGAACCTTCCGTAATGGCTCCGGAAGAACCTGTTCCCGTTCCCGAAGAGTCCCTCCCTGTAACAGAAGAGCCTACTATAATTACTTCCGAAGAGATTGTTACGACTCCCGAAGAGTCCCTCCCTGTAACAGAAGAGCCTTCCGTAATTCCCTCTGAAGAGCCTGTTTCCGCTCCCGAAGAATCGGTAGCTTCCCTTACATCCTCTCTTGGTGATGTGCCGGTGGATAAAGAGCCCATAGTAAATCCTCCTGTGAAAGAGACATCGGTTGCGGAAGCAACGACTTCGAATCACTCGTCCTCGTCGTCTGAATCGTCGGCCATGAAGTATTTTTTCGGGGTGCTTGTCCTGTTGATGCTGCTTTGTGTAGGAGCGGTCGCCTATATGTATTGGCCCGACCTGTTCGATGCAAACGAGGTTCAGGCAAGGGAAGAATCTGTAGCTGTACAGGTGCCATCCCAATCGGACCAGGAAGAACTGACGAACCAGAAGGAAACGGAAACCGTGACGGACTCATTGCCCGTTTCGGAACCTGTGAAGAGTGAAGAGAAGCCAGCCGGCCAACCTCCGGTTCAATCTCAGCCAGCTGCCCGCCGCGCCCTTCAGACAGAATCATCTGCCCCGCAGGTGTCACAGGTGTTGTCGCCTTCGGAGGAATACGAGATAGCCGGCACGCTGACACGCCATACCATCAAGGAGGGAGAGACACTGACCAAAGTGGCACTTCGTTACTATGGAACCAAGGCGTTGTGGCCGTATATCGTGAAGCACAATCCAACGGTCATCACGAACCCGGACAATGTGCCCTACGGCACGACCGTGCAGGTACCCAAACTGGTCAAAAAAATGAATTGAAAGGGAAATGCTGCAAAAACTTTTCTTTTCTTTGTGGACTTTAAAACGCCTCTATTGTTTTTTAATAAATTTTAGTTGCTAAGGTACATTAATTGCCGTACTTTTGGGCTCGAAAATGAGAAAAACCGGCAAGAGCGCCGGCGATGAATGAAAAACGAACTAAATAATAGATAGATTTTATGGCAGAAACTATTGACATTCGCGAACTGAATGAGCGAATAGAACGGCAAAGTGCTTTTGTGACCAATCTTACCACCGGTATGGACCAAGTGATTGTAGGTCAGAAGCATTTGGTGGAGTCTTTGATGATTGGTCTGTTATCCGATGGACATGTGTTGTTGGAAGGTGTACCAGGTTTGGCAAAGACGTTGGCCATCAAGACGCTGGCATCGTTGATTGATGCCAAGTACAGTCGTATCCAGTTTACTCCGGACTTGTTGCCGGCCGACGTGATAGGTACCATGGTATATAGCCAGAAAGACGAGACCTTCCAGGTGAAGAAAGGCCCGGTATTTGCCAACTTCGTTTTGGCAGATGAAATCAACCGTGCGCCGGCCAAGGTGCAGAGTGCATTGCTCGAAGCCATGCAGGAGCGTCAGGTCACCATCGGCAAGGAGACATTCAAGTTGCCGGAGCCGTTCCTGGTACTGGCTACCCAGAACCCTATTGAGCAGGAAGGTACCTACCCATTGCCTGAAGCGCAGGTAGACCGTTTCATGCTGAAGGTGGTGATTGACTATCCGAAACTGGAAGAGGAGAAACTGATTATCCGTCAGAACATCAATGGCGACAAATTCAATGTTCGCCCCATCATGAAAGCCGATGAAATTCTGGAGGCCCGTAAGGTTGTCCGTCAGGTCTATCTGGATGAAAAGATTGAGAAGTACATCGTTGATATCGTCTTTGCAACTCGCTATCCGGAGAAATATGACTTGAAGGAGCTGAAGGATATGATTGGATTCGGCAGTTCGCCGCGTGCATCCATCAATCTGGCTTTGGCAGCCCGCAGCTATGCTTTCATCAAACGTCGCGGTTATGTAATACCCGAAGATGTGCGTGCGGTAGCACACGATGTGCTCCGTCATCGTATCGGACTGACCTACGAGGCAGAAGCCGACAACATGACTTCCGATGAAATTGTAAGCAAGATATTGAACAAAGTTGAGGTGCCCTGATGTGTGCCCCGTTTGTGATTCGTTAGTGAGATAGTACCCCTATTGATGGAAACAACTGAATTATTGAAGAAAGTCCGCCAGATTGAGATAAAGACGCGCGGGTTGTCCAATAACATCTTTGCAGGCCAATACCATTCGGCCTTCAAGGGGCGTGGTATGGCCTTCTCGGAAGTGCGTGAGTATCAGTTTGGGGATGATATACGCGACATCGACTGGAATGTGACTGCCCGCTTCAACAAACCCTATGTCAAGGTATTTGAAGAGGAACGTGAACTGACCGTGATGTTGCTGGTCGATGTTTCCGGTAGTCTGGAGTTCGGTACAGTCAAACAGATGAAAAAAGAACTGGTGACAGAGATTGCTGCTACGCTGGCTTTCTCTGCCATACAGAACAACGACAAGATTGGCGTAATCTTCTTTTCGGACAAGGTGGAGAAGTTCATACCGCCCAAGAAGGGGCGTAAACACATCCTTTACATTATCCGTGAGTTGATTGATTTTCATGCAGAAAGTCGTCAGACCAATATCCGACTGGGTCTGGAGTATCTGACGAATGTGATGAAACGTCGTTGTACGGCCTTTGTCCTGTCTGACTTTATCGACCGTGGAGGATTCAAGGATGCGCTTACCATTGCCAATCGTAAGCACGACGTGGTAGCCATCCAGGTGTACGACCGACGGGTGGAAGAACTTCCGGCTATCGGACTGATGAAGGTCAAGGATGCCGAGACGGGTCGCGAGCAGTGGATTGATACTTCGTCCAAGGCTGTGCGCCGTGCTCATCACGACTGGTGGGTAGAACGCCAGACCGAGTTGCATGAAACATTTACCAAGAGTAATGTTGACAATGTGTCGGTACGCACTGATCAGGATTACGTGAAGGCATTGATGAATCTGTTTGCGAAACGAAATTGAGCGTGAAATGAAAAAGACTGTATTATTACTGATATTGTGTGTAATATGCTCGCTGCAGCAGGGACGGGCACAATCGGTGACGGTGGATGCCACCATCGACTCGTTGCAGATTCTGATAGGCGAACAGGCGAAAATTACATTGCAGGTCTCTTTAGACGCAGACAAAAGAGCCATCCTGCCGCTCTATACCGACACATTGGTTCGCGGTGTGGAGATTGTGGAGGTGGCCAAGCCGGATACGCAGCTGCTGAATGGTGGCAAACGGATGTTGATAACGGAAGAGTATACGGTTACCTCGTTTGATTCGGCCCTTTATTATCTGCCGCCTATGGAGGTGACGGTTGACAATCAGGCCTATCGTTCGAAGGCATTGGCACTGAAAGTCTATTCGGTGAACGTGCCGATTGACCCGGAAAACCCCGAGCAGTTCTTCGGCCCGAAGAGTGTGATGAAGGCTCCCTTTGTGTGGAAGGATTGGTATGGAACGATTGCCTGTCTGATTCTGCTGGCACCGTTTGCCTTCCTGCTGGTCTATTTGGTGAAACGCATCTTCGACAACAAGCCGATTATACGCAAAGTGAAGGTAGAGCCTACGTTGCCGCCCCATCTACAGGCTATGCAGGAGATAGAACGCATCAAGAGTGAGAAAATCTGGCAGAAAGGTGAATCGAAGGTGTATTACACCGAACTTACCGATGCTATTCGCACCTATATCAACAAGCGGTTTGGTTTTAATGCGTTGGAGATGACCTCCTCGGAAATCATTGAAAAGCTGCTGGAAATCAAGGATAAGGAGGCTATTGCTGATTTGCGCGAGCTGTTTGTGACGGCTGATTTGGTAAAGTTTGCCAAACATACCCCTCTGCTGAACGAGAACGATGCGAATTTAGTAAGTGCCATTGACTTTATCAATGAGACGAAGGAGAAGGAAGACGAGAATGCCAAGCCACAACCTACAGAGATAACCATTGTGGAGAAGCGTTCGCTCCGTACCAAGATTCTGCTGGGTATCGGTGTGTGTGCTGTGGCCGCTGCGTTGATTGCTTCACTGATTTATATAGGTCTGGAACTGTACAATTACTTTGCCTGACACAGATGGTCTGGCTGATACAGCAGGTTACCCGACCGTAATTTATAAAATGTTGAGATGATGGTTTTTGCCAATATTGAATATTTATTTCTGCTTCTTCTGCTGATACCTTATATAATATGGTATATCATGAAGAGGAAAAACTCGGAGGCTTCCTTACAAGTATCCGATGCCCAGGTCTATCTGCATACGCCGAAGAGCTATCGCAACTACCTGCTTCATGCCCCCTTTGTGCTGCGGGTAGCGGCCCTTGTGCTGCTAATCATTGTATTGGCGCGTCCGCAGACCACCAACAGCTGGCAGAACAGTGAGATTGAGGGTATTGACATTATGCTGGCGATGGACGTTTCTACCAGTATGCTGGCCGAAGACTTGAAGCCCAACCGTCTGGAGGCTGCCAAGGAGGTTGCTGCCGAGTTCATCAACGGACGTCCCAACGACAACATCGGTATCACGCTGTTTGCCGGTGAGAGTTTCACGCAGTGTCCCTTGACGGTGGATCATGCCGTGCTGCTGAATCTGCTGAAGGACATGAAGTGCGGACTGATAGAGGATGGTACCGCCATCGGCATGGGTATTGCCAATGCGGTAACCCGTCTGAAGGACAGCAAGGCCAAGTCGAAGGTGGTGATTCTGCTGACGGATGGTGTCAACAACAAGGGAGATATCTCCCCGTTGACGGCAGCCGAGATAGCCAAGAGTTTTGGCATCCGCGTCTACACCATTGGTGTGGGTACCAACGGCATGGCTCCCTATCCCTATCCGGTAGGAGGTACCGTGCAGTATGTCAATCTGCCTGTCGAGATAGACGAGAAGACATTGACGCAGATTGCAGGTACCACCGACGGTAACTATTTCCGTGCCACAAGCAACTCCAAGTTGAAAGAGGTCTATGAGGAGATAGATAAGTTGGAGAAGACCAAGCTGAATGTGAAAGAGTATAGCAAGAGGCAGGAGGAGTACCGCTGGTTTGCATTGGTTGCCTTCCTGTGTGTATTGCTGGAAGTCTTGCTGCGCAACTCCATCCTGAAGAAGATTCCTTGATGATAAGGCTTGAATATATAACTTGTAAAATGCAATAGAACGATGTTTCGATTTGAAGAACCTGCCTATTTATATTTGTTGTTGATACTACCTTTGCTGGTAGCCTTCTATCTCTATTCCAATTACAGACGGCGCAAGGCCATCCGCGTCTTTGGCGACCCGGAACTGATGATGCAGCTGATGCCCGATGTCTCCAAGTATCGTCCCGATGTCAAGTTTTGGCTGCTGGCTGCTGCCATCGCTCTGTTTGCCCTGTTACTGGCCCGTCCGCAGTTCGGTTCCAAGTTGGAGACCGTGAAGCGGCAGGGGGTAGAGGTGATGATTGCGCTCGACATATCCAACTCGATGTTGGCACAGGATGTTCAGCCCAGCCGCTTGGAAAAGGCCAAACGGCTGGTGGCCCAACTGGTGGACAAGATGCAGAACGACAAGGTGGGCATGATTGTCTTTGCCGGCGATGCCTTTACCCAATTGCCCATCACCAGCGACTACATCTCAGCCAAGATGTTCCTGGAGTCTATCGACCCTTCGCTGATATCCAAGCAGGGTACCGCCATTGCAGCGGCCATCAACTTGGCCACCAAGAGCTTTACACCGCAAGAGGGGGTAGGGCGTGCGGTCATCGTCATCACCGATGGTGAGAATCACGAAGGCGGTGTGGAAGAGGCAGCCAAGGCTGCCGTAGAGAAAGGCATTCAGGTGAATGTGCTGGGAGTCGGTATGCCGGATGGTGCTCCCATCCCCGTGCCGGGTACCAACGACTACCGACGCGACCGTGAAGGCAATGTCATCGTGACCCGTCTGAACGAAGCCATGTGTCAGGAGATAGCCAAGGTTGGCAATGGCATCTATGTACGGGTGGACAATACGAACAATGCACAGAAAGCAATCAATCAGGAAATCAATAAGATGTCGAAGGCGGAAGTAGAGACGCAAGTCTACACAGAGTTCAACGAGCAGTTTCAGGCTGTAGCCTGGATTATCCTGCTGCTGCTGTTGGCAGAGATGCTGATATTGGAACGCAAGAATCCGCTCTTCCGCAACATTCATTTATTCTCCACAAAGAAAGGGTGATATGTATATGGTAACAAAGAAATATATGGCACTGTTCCTGTTGTTGTTGGCAACGGCAGGAACGGCATCGGCACAGAAGGCCGAACGGGACTTTATCCGCAAGGGAAACCGTGCATTTAAGGACAGCGTGTTTGTGGATGCGGAGGTCAATTACCGGAAGGCGTTGGAAGTCAATCCCAAGTCCACTGTCTCCATGTATAATCTGGCTACCACGCTGCTCCAGCAGAACAAGCTGAAAGAGGCAATGGAAGAGTATGCCGATGCAGCCAATCTGGAGAAGGACAAAGCCAATCTGGCCCAGATTTATCACAATATGGGAGTGATTCTGCATTCACAGAAGGAGTATGCCAAGGCCATAGAGGCCTATAAGCAGTCGTTGCGCAACAATCCGAAGGATGACGAGACACGCTACAACCTGGCTTTGGCGCAGAAGATGCTGAACGACCAGCAACAGAATCAGGATCAGAACCAAGACCAGAACCAGCAGAACCAGCAACAGGAGCAGCAGCAGGACCAGCAGCAACAACAGCAACAGCAGCAGGACCAGCAACAGAATCAGCAACAGCCGCCACAGAATGACAAGAAGGAGAATGAGATGTCGAAGGAGAATGCCGAGCAGCTCTTGAAGTCGGTGATGCAGGACGAGAAGGACGTACAGGACAAGGTCAAGAAGCAACAAGTCATTCAGGGAGGACGTCTGGAGAAGGATTGGTGAGTTTAGCTACGAGCTACGAGTTACGAGTGGCACGTCTTTGATGAAAACGATAATTAATACAAAGAGTAATATATGAGGAAAATACTGTTCTTATGGATTGCGATGGCAATCGTCAGTATGCAGGTGCGGGCCGACGACAAAGTCTCCTTTACGGCATCTGCTCCGGATGTGGTGGTGGTTGGAGACCAGTTCAGGCTCTCATACACGGTCACTACACAGAACGTTAGAGATTTCCGTGCCCCTTCCATCAAGGGGTTCGAGGTATTGATGGGACCTACCCGTTCCACGCAGAGCAGCGTACAGATGATCAACGGACAGACTACGTCCACCAGCAGCATCACTTTCACTTACATTCTGTTGGCCAATGCCGAGGGTAGCTACTCCATTCCCGGTGCCACTATCACGGCTGCCGGCAATCAGATGGTTTCCAATGGCGTACAGATTAAGGTACTACCGGCTGACCAAGCCGGTGGAGCATCTTCTGATGGCGGACAGCAGGGAGGAGGGCGTGCCTCTTCGGGTACGGCGGTTTCCAGTTCCGACCTCTTCATACTGGGTACGGCCAGCAAGACCACGGTCTATGAGCAGGAGGCTTTCCTGCTGACTTACAAGATATATACTGTGGTAGACCTGCAGCGGTTCGACAATGTCAAGCTGCCCGATTTCAAAGGATTCCATTCACAGGAAGTAGAACTGCCTGACGACCGCCGTTGGGGGCTGGAACATTACAAAGGACGCAACTACCGGACCACCGTCTTCCGTCAGTTTGTGCTCTTCCCGCAACAGGCCGGCAAGCTCACCATCGATGGTGCTCGCTTCGATGCTTCCATTGCCAAAGCTACGCAGGTATCCGACCCCTTCGAGGCCTTCTTCAACGGAGGAAACAATTATGTGGAGGTGAAGAAGACGATTATGACACCCAAGCTCACCATCGACGTGAAGGCGTTGCCCTCCGGCAAGCCGGCCGACTTTTCGGGTGGAGTGGGCGAGTTTGACGTCACGTCGTCCATCAACAGCACCGATGTCAAGACCAACGATGCCGTGACGGTGAAGGTGGTCATCTCCGGCACAGGCAATCTGAAGCTGCTGGCCGACCCCGAAATCAAGTTCCCCGAAGACTTTGAGGTCTACGACCCCAAGGTGGACAATAAGTTTCGTCTGACCAATGCCGGCCTGACGGGTAGCAAGGTGATAGAGTATCTAGCCATTCCGCGCAATGCGGGTACCTACAAGATTCCACCTGTCACCTTCAGCTATTTCGATATCAAGTCGCAGAGCTACAAGACGTTGAGTACCGAAACCTACACGCTGAATGTGGCCAAGGGAGCCGGCAATGCAGCTCAGACCATTGCCAACTTCACGAACAAGGAAGACCTGAAAGTGCTCAACGAAGACATCCGTTACATCAAGCTGAACGACGTGAAGCTGCATCCGCGCGGACAGTTCTTCTTCGGTTCGATCACCTGCTGGCTTTTCTACATCGTGCCTCTGCTGGCCTTCCTGCTCTTCTTTGTGCTCTATCGGAAGCAGATTGCCGCCAATGCCAATGTGGCCCGGGTACGTACCAAGAAAGCCAACAAGGTAGCTGTGAAACGGATGAAGCTGGCAGGCAAGCTGTTGGCCGACAACCAGAAGGATGCCTTCTACGACGAAGTCCTGAAGGCACTTTGGGGCTACATCAGCGACAAACTGAACATCCCTCTTTCCCGTCTGTCGAAAGACAACATCGAGGATGAGTTGCAGGCACATGGGGTAGACGATGCGCTGGTACACGAGTTCCTCGGTGCCTTGAACGACTGCGAGTTTGCCCGCTTTGCTCCGGGTGACGACAATCAGGCCATGGACAAGGTGTACAGTGCCTCACTGGAGGTTATCAGCAAGATGGAAAATTCAATCAAACATTCATAAAGAGAGGAGGACGCAAGGATGAAAAGAATACTGTTATATACATTGGCTCTGCTGCTTGCGGCGCATGTCATCGCACAAGATTCTACGGCCGTGGCTGCGGGTGAAACGCTCCCTTCGGAGGCAGTGGGCGCACCGTTGGGCTCTTTCTCCGATCAGGTGACCAAAGCCCAGGGCGACAGTGCCTATATGCGCAACGACTACGCATCGGCCATACAGATTTATGAAACGTTGTTGAGCGAAGGCGAGGCCGCCGAACTCTATTATAATCTGGGAAACAGCTATTACAAGATGGACGAGATAGCAAAAGCTATCCTCAACTACGAGCGTGCCCTGCTACTGCAGCCCGGCAACGGCGACATCCGTGCCAATCTGGAGATAGCCCGTGCTAAGACGGTGGACAAGGTAGTGCCCGTTCCGGAGATTTTCTTTATATCTTGGATCAAGTCGCTCATCAACTGTTTGAGTGCAGATGCTTGGGCCGTCGGTGGCTTCCTCAGCTTCTGGCTGTTGCTGGCAGCTTGTTCCCTCTTCTTCTTTACCAAACGTGCGGTGTGGAAGAAGAGCGGATTCTTTGCCGGACTCTTCTTCCTGTTGCTGACCGTACTTTGCAACCTGTTTGCTTCCCAGCAGAAGTCGTCATTGGTTCATCGCAACGATGCCATTGTCCTGCAGCCCAGCGTGACGGTGCGTAGCACCCCCAGCGAGTCTGGTACCAGCCTCTTCATTCTGCACGAAGGTCACAAGGTAGAGGTGAAGGACGGCTCCATGCGCCAATGGAAGGAGATTCGTTTGGAAGACGGCAAGGTAGGGTGGGTGCCCGCCGAGGCCATCGAAGTGATTTAAGATATTCTCCCCGACACAACCCTTTGCTCTCCGGCTGTCATGCCGGAGAATCGTAGCGAAGATGGTATACGCACCATGTACAGGCTCATTCGTCGTGTGCATGGTGCGGCATCATCGCGAACAAAATTCAAGGCGGACACACAAATCCGCCTTACAGACTCGATGGAAAATCTGAGTTCTGACACA
>CALZEQ010000007.1 GCA_945641355.1 uncultured Mediterranea sp.
TTTTTCCAGAAGGAGCGGGTCTTCAGCAAAGGCTGGATGACCCGCTCCTCATTTTTTATCTGTATATGCGCGAGGATTTGGAGGAAAATGCTTACCTTTGTCCGCAAATCCAATTTACTAACTTATTTAAAGCATTTGAAATTATGAAGACTAAGTTTTTTATGGCTGCTTTGGCCGTAGCATTTACGTTTGCTGTTTCTTCTTGTGGTAATAAAAAGGCTGCTGAGACTACCGCTGCCGAGGCTGTAGAGCAGGTAGAAGCTGCCGCTTGCTGCCAGGGTGACTCTACCAAGGCTTGCTGCCAGGGTGATTCTACAAAGACTTGCTGCCAGGCCGATTCTACTAAGGCTTGCTGCGGTGAGAAGACTTGCGGCGAGAAGTAATCGGATGATAATCCTCTATGAAATAGATTGAGGGCGTACCGTGGGGTGCGCCCTTAATTATATATTTCAGTCGGAAAGGCTGATACGCTTATAAAATGACATCTTTTTATTGAAAAAAGTAACGGATTTGTTTGCTTGCTACAAAATAATCTCTATCTTTGCAGCCGTTAAATAAAAAACAGATGATGATTCAGAACTTTACATATATTCTACTGTGTGGTATTATTATTCTACTGGCAAGGTTTAGTGGAAGTGAGTGCTGTGCGTGAAGATATATGTAAATTTGATGGATATACGAAAGCCTTTCTCACTTCCTGGTGTGAAAGGCTTTTCTGTTAGTTAATAATTCAAAATAATAATATAATAGGAATGAGTGACAAATTATTTATTTTCGACACTACGCTTCGCGACGGCGAGCAGGTTCCCGGTTGCCAGCTGAATACCATAGAGAAAATTCAGGTGGCCAGACAGCTGGAAGCCTTGGGCGTGGATGTCATAGAGGCTGGGTTCCCTATCTCCAGCCCGGGCGATTTTAATTCGGTGATTGAAATTTCGAAGGCTGTGACCTGGCCTACCATCTGCGCTTTGACACGTGCCGTACAGAAAGATATCGACGTGGCTGCCGAAGCTTTGCAGTATGCCAAGCGTAAACGTATTCATACCGGTATAGGTACGTCTGATTCACATATCCGCTATAAGTTCAACTCGAATCGTGAGGAAATCATCGAACGTGCGGTGGCAGCGGTAAAGTACGCCCGCCGCTTTGTGGATGACGTGGAGTTTTATGCTGAGGATGCGGGACGTACAGAGAATGAATACCTGGCCCGTGTGGTAGAAGCTGTCATCAAAGCAGGAGCAACCGTTGTGAATATTCCCGATACGACCGGCTACTGTTTGCCTTCGGAATATGGGGCCAAGATAAAGTATCTGATGGAGCACGTAGACGGCATCCACAACGCCATCATATCGACGCATTGTCACAACGATTTGGGCATGGCAACCGCCAACACCATGGCCGGCGTGCTGAACGGTGCCCGTCAGGTGGAAGTGACCATCAACGGTATCGGCGAACGCGCCGGCAATACTTCGCTGGAAGAGGTGGCCATGATCATCAAGTGCCATAAGGATATCGACATCGAGACCAATATCAATACGCAGAAGATTTATCCTACCAGCCGCATGGTATCGAGTTTGATGAACATGCCTGTACAGCCCAACAAGGCCATCGTGGGCCGCAATGCCTTTGCCCACTCATCGGGCATCCATCAGGACGGTGTGCTGAAGAACGTGCAGACTTACGAAATCATTGACCCGCACGATGTGGGCATTGACGACAACTCCATCGTACTGACAGCCCGAAGCGGACGTGCTGCGTTGAAGAACCGTCTGCAGGTATTGGGTATGACACTGACGCAGGAGAAGCTGGACAAGGTGTACGAGGACTTCCTGAAACTGGCCGACAAGAAGAAGGATATCAACGATGACGATATTCTGGTGCTGGCGGGTGCCGACCGTTCGCAGAACCATCGCATCAAACTGGACTATCTGCAGGTGACCAGCGGTGTGGGTGTGCAGTCTGTTGCCAGCTTGGGACTCAACATTTCGGGCGAGAAGTTTGAGGCCTGTGCCAGCGGTAATGGTCCGGTAGATGCAGCTATCAAAGCATTGAAGAAAATCATCGACCGGCAGATGACGCTGAAGGAGTTTACAATCCAAGCCATCAGCAAGGGCAGTGACGATATGGGTAAGGTACACATGCAGGTGGAGTACGACAACCATGTGTACTATGGCTTCGGTGCCAACACCGACATCATCGCTGCTTCTGTAGAGGCCTATATTGACTGTATCAATAAGTTTAAGTAGTTACAAGCTACAAGCTACAAGTTACGAGCTACCTGTAGGGGCGGAATATTTTCCGCCCTTCAGCTACGAGTGACGAGTACCGGTTGGGGTAACATAGCCCCCATTTTAATTTTAAATTTAACATTGAATCAATGAATACTCTTTTTGACAAGATTTGGGACGCCCACGTGGTTCAGCAGGTGGAAGATGGTCCCACCCAACTCTACATCGACCGGCTTTATTGCCACGAGGTGACCAGTCCGCAGGCCTTCGAAGGGATGCGGGCAAGGAGACTGAAGTGTTTCCGTCCCGAGAAGATTTATTGTATGCCCGACCATAACACGCCGACGCACGATCAGGACAAACCGATTGAGGATCCCGTCAGCAAGACACAGGTGGACACATTGGCACGCAATGCCGAGGAGTTTGGTCTGACTCACTTTGGCATGATGAACAAGAAGAACGGCATCATTCATGTGGTAGGACCCGAAAGAGGCCTGACCCTGCCGGGGATGACCATCGTCTGCGGCGACTCGCATACCTCCACCCACGGTGCCATGGGAGCAATTGCTTTCGGCATCGGTACCAGTGAGGTAGAGATGGTGATGGCTTCGCAGTGCATCCTGCAGACACGCCCCAAGACTATGCGTATCACGATTGACGGCCGTCTGGGCAAGGGCGTGACGGCCAAAGACGTGGCACTCTACATGATGTCGAAGATGACCACCAGCGGCGCTACCGGCTATTTCGTAGAGTATGCCGGTGAGGCTGTACGCAACCTGACGATGGAGGGACGACTGACACTCTGCAACCTCAGCATTGAGATGGGTGCGCGTGGCGGCATGGTGGCTCCCGACGAGACCACGTTCGCCTATATCAAAGGCCGTGAGTATGCACCGAAGGGGGAAGATTGGGAGAAGGCGTTGGCCTATTGGAAGACCCTGCGCAGCGATGACGATGCCGTGTTCGACAAAGAGGTACGTTACGATGCAGCCGACATTGAACCGATGCTGACCTACGGAACCAATCCGGGCATGGGTATGGGCATCACCGCCCACATCCCTACAATGGAAGGGATGGGCGAAGCTGCACAGGCATCCTTCAGCAAGTCATTGGGATACATGGGATTCCAGCCCGGTGAGTCGTTGCTGGGCAAGAAGGTTGACTACGTCTTCCTGGGTGCCTGCACCAACGGACGCATAGAGGATTTCCGTGCATTTGCCTCCTTGGTCAAGGGCCGTCGGAAGGCCGATCATGTGGTAGCTTGGCTGGTGCCCGGTTCGTGGATGGTGGATGCACAGATTCGTGAGGAGGGGTTGGACAAGGTGCTGGGTGAAGCCGGCTTTGAAATCCGCCAACCCGGTTGCTCTGCCTGTCTGGCCATGAACGACGACAAGATACCGGCAGGCAAATATGCCGTATCTACCAGCAACCGTAACTTCGAGGGCCGTCAGGGTCCCGGTGCCCGTACCTTGCTGGCCAGCCCGCTGACTGCCGCTGCCGCTGCCGTGACAGGCGTGATAACCGATCCGAGAGAACTGATGGATTGAAGCGGTTCCCCATCCTATAACCAACTATCAAACAGCAAGACAATGAAACAGAAATTTGACATCATAACCAGTACCTGTGTGCCTCTTCCGCTGGAGAATGTGGACACAGACCAAATCATCCCCGCCCGCTTTTTGAAGGCAACGACCAGGGAAGAGAAATTCTTCGGCGACAACCTGTTCCGCGACTGGCGCTATCGTCCCGACGGCTCGCTGAATACGGACTTTGTGCTCAACAATCCCCAGTATAGCGGCTGCATTCTGGTAGCCGGAAAGAACTTCGGCAGCGGTTCCAGCCGCGAACATGCTGCCTGGGCCATTGCAGGATATGGATTCCGTGTGGTAGTGAGCAGCTTCTTTGCCGATATCCACAAGAACAACGAGCTCAACAACTTCGTGCTGCCGGTGGTCGTCACGCCGGACTTCCTGCAGGAACTGTTCGACTCCATTGCCGCCAATCCGAAGACGGAGGTGACCGTAGACCTGCCCGCACAGACCATCACCAATGGAGCCACAGGCCGCAGCGAACACTTCGAAATCAATGCCTACAAGAAGCATTGCCTGATGAACGGCTTGGACGACATCGACTTTCTGGTGGAAAACCGAGACAAGATAGAGGCTTGGGAAGAAAAGCATAACGGATAATGCCCATGAATCAACCACAAATAGAAATAATGGACACCACCCTGCGCGACGGGGAACAGACCAGCGGCGTGTCGTTTGTGCCGCACGAGAAGCTGATGATAGCCCGCCTGCTGCTGGAGGAACTGAATGTGGACAGGGTAGAGGTGGCTTCGGCCCGCGTTTCGGAGGGAGAGTTTGAGGCCGTGAAGAGCATCTGCCGCTGGGCTAGCCGCCAACACTGCATCGACAAGGTGGAGGTGCTGGGCTTTGTGGACGACGGCAAGTCGCTCCGATGGATTAAGGAGGCTGGCGGACGGGTCATCAACCTGTTAACTAAAGGCTCCTATCGCCACTGTACCCAGCAATTGAAGAAGACACCCGAGGAGCATCTGAAGGACATCCGTGCCAACGTCCGTATGGCGCACGAGATGGGCATCCATGTCAATGTTTATCTGGAGGACTGGAGCAACGGCATGAAGAACTCGCCCGACTATGTGTTTGCGCTGATGGACGGGCTGCAGGGTTTAGGCATCCGTCGGTTCATGCTGCCCGATACCTTGGGCGTGCTCAATCCGTTGCAGGTTATCAGCTACATGCGGCGCATGGTGAAGCGATACCCCGACGTACACTTCGACTTCCATGCCCACAATGACTACGATCTGGCCGTGAGCAATGTGCTGGCTGCCGTACTCAGCGGCTGCAGGGGACTGCACACCGCCATCAACGGACTGGGTGAGCGGGCCGGCAATGCACCGCTGGCCAGTGTTCAGGCCATTCTGAAGGACCACTTCAATGCCGTGACCCACATCAACGAGGAGAAGCTGAACGAGGTGAGCCATTTGGTGGAGAGCTACAGCGGCATTGCCATTCCTCCCAATAAGCCCATCGTAGGCAGCAGTGTCTTCACACAGGTGGCGGGTGTCCATGCCGATGGCGACAACAAGAACAACCTCTACTGCAACGACCTCCTGCCGGAGCGGTTCGGCCGAAAGCGCGAGTATGCCTTGGGCAAAGCCAGCGGCAAGGCCAATATCCGCAAGAATCTGGAGGAACTGGGACTGGAACTGAGCGAGGAGGCGATGAAGAAGGTGACCGAACGCATCATCGAACTGGGCGACAAGAAAGAGCTGGTCACGCAGGACGATTTGCCTTACATTGTGAGCGATGTGCTGAAGCATACCACGATTGACGAGAAGGTGAAGCTGCTGAGCTACATGGTATCGACCGCCTACGGCCTGAAGCCGATGGCCTGTGTGCGGCTGGAGGTGAACGGTGAGGTGTACGAGGAGAACGCGGCGGGCGACGGACAGTACGATGCCTTCGTGCGGGCCGTGCGTCACATCTATCGCGATCGGCTGGGACGCAAGTTCCCCTGGCTGGCCAACTATAACGTATCCATCCCGCCTGGCGGGCGCACCGATGCGTTGGTGCAGACCACCATCGAGTGGACCTTCGAGGGGAAGACCTACCGGACACACGCCCTGGATGCCGACCAGACAGAAGCGGCCATGAAGGCCACCATCAAGCTGCTGAACATGATTGAGGAGACTTATCAGCATGCGTAGTTGATATAAGTCAAAAAATAGGGAAGTCCCCGTAAGCGCACCTTTACGCTTTCGGGGCTTTTTTGTACCTTCGCGGCTCGTTAGCATTCAATATAGGTACGGTGATTTGGTTAATCAGGAATAACGGAATGAAAGGGCAGCTCAGCAAGCTGGTGCTTCCCATTTTTATAGAGACGGCACTGGTTATGATGTTGGGAGCTGTTGATACGGTGATGTTGAGCCAGCACTCGGACAACTCCGTGGCTGCCGTCGGTGTGGTCAATCAGCTGGTCAATCTGGCGGTGCTTGTCTTTCAGGTCATCAGTTTCGGTACCACCGTGCTCTGCTCGCAGTATCTGGGAGCCGGGCTGAAGGAGCGGATGGTGCAGACCACCGGAGTGGCTATCCTGCTGAATGCCGTGAGCGGCCTGCTCATCAGTGCCACCCTCTATTTCGGTTGCACCTGGATGCTTCAGCTGATGGGTCTGCGCCCCGAGCTGCTGGGCGAGGGTGTTAGCTACATGCGCATCGTGGGTGCCTTTGCCTTCTTTCAGGCCGTCTCGTTGGCCATCTCCGCTTCGTTCCGTAGTGCAGGCAAAGCCATCTATCCCATGATGGTGACCGTAGTGGTCAACCTGCTCAACATTCTAGGCAACTACACGCTGATTTTCGGTAAGTTCGGTATGCCTGCTTTGGGTGTAGAGGGGGCGGCCATCTCTACCAGCATCGCCCGTGGGGCCAGTATGGTGCTGCTCTTCATCCTTCTCTTTCGTAAGCATATACCAGCCTTCCCCCTTCGGCTTTTCCGCCCGTTCCCTTGGATAGAGCTGAAGAATCTGCTGAAGGTAGGCCTGCCCGCTGCCGGCGAGGAAATCAGCTACAGCGGTTCGCAGGTGGTCATCACCTTCTTCATCAATATGCTGGGCAATGCCGCCTTGGCTACGCGCACCTATTGCTGGAACATGATATTCTTCGTCTTCATCTTCTCCATCGCCATGGGGCAGGGCGGAGCCATCCTGATAGGCCATCTGGTGGGCGAGAAGCGTGTCACGGCCGCCTATCTGCTGGGCTGCTACACGCGCCGGCTGGCCATCATCGTTTCAGTGGTTCTGTCGGTGATGCTGGCGTTGGGTGGCGGATTCATCCTGTCGTGGCTGACGGACAATCCCGAGATACTCCGTCTGGGCAAGATTATCCTCTGGATTGACGTGCTGCTTGAGGTAGGTCGTGCCACCAACATCTGGGCTACCCAGGCCTTGCGTGCCACGGGCGACGTCAACTATCAGTTCTACGTCGGCATCACCGTGCAGTGGATAGTCTCTGTGGGTCTCAGCTACCTGCTGGGCATCCATTGGGGCTTTGGGCTGCTGGGCATGTGGGTCAGCTTCATGCTCGACGAGAACATCCGCGGGCTTATATTCATCTTCCGCTGGAGGTCGCTGAAGTGGGCCACGAAGAGCTTTGTCAAGTAAATCACTTTGTTGACCGCATCTCGCTCAGCACCTTCAGCTGTTCGATGCGCTCCGGGGTCAGTTTGCCCTGTTTGATTAGTTTCTGGTTATACTTCCACCAGTTCAGCAGTCCCCGGTTCTCCACCACCCTTTTGTTGGGCAGGTGGTGATGCTCGGTGATGTACTGCTTGAGGCTTTCATAGTTCTCACGCCAATTCTGTTCATTTTTCACTCCCATAGTAGTTCATTCATATAGTTTGCTACAAAAGTAGGCATTCCCTGGCTGAAAGCCTTCTGTTTATACTTTTTTAGCCCTTTTCTCTTTATTCACTCCTTTTTTCTCCTTGTCAGGCATCACCGATAGTTGTGGGTCGTTGTTTCTACAGCCGTTTCGTCGGGATGTAAAGAACCCGCTTTTCCTTTGGCAATGAGGGGACGGACGGCTTTAAAACTTCTTGTCCAAAGGTTTTAAAGTTTTGAGCAAAAAGTTTTAAAGAAAAGAACGAAAAGTTTTAAACCTGTTTCTCGGCAGAAAGAGACAATGCTGTCCGTGAATAAGTTGTCACGGAGCAGTGCTTCGCTGCGAAATGACGGAAGGAATGGCTGCTGTTTGAATTTATTAACGGATAAATGGCCGCTCTTCGATGGGAAAAACCTAATTTCGCAGCAAACCAAAGGCTAAAAGGAGCCTTTTTATGAGGGAAACAGTATGAATAGTGGAACAATTAGGAATGCCGGATGGGGATGCTGCCTGATGGCGGCACTGCTGATGGCCTGCTCGCACGCCGGGGAGCATACGGACAGCGAAGAGGGTGTGATGACGGTGCTGCCCGACGAGGAGAACGAGGTCGGCGTGATGACGCTGACGAGGGGTACCTTCGAGCACGAACTGGTGAGCAACGGCAAACTGCTGGCTACGGGGCAGGCCGACCTGAGTTTTGAGACGGACGGGGTGGTGGCAGCCATCTACGTGCGCAACGGCGACCGTGTCGCCCGGGGACAGAAGCTGGCCGAACTGGACAAGTTCAAACTAGCCAACAAGACGGCGCAGGCCAGGGATGCACTGGCGCGAGCCGAACTGGAACTGCAGGATGTGCTGATAGGACAGGGATATGCGGTGGACAGGCTGCAGGAGGTGCCGGAGGACATCATGCAGCTGGCACGGGTGAAGAGTAGCTACGACCAGTACAAGGCGCAGTATGAGCTGGCACAATACGAGGAGGAACATGCCACGCTGAAGGCTCCCATGGACGGCGTGGTGGCCAACCTCGTTGCCAAACCCTATAACGCCCCCTCCACCACGGAGCCTTTCTGTACCATCGTTTCCACACAGGGCATGGAGGTGGACTTCACGGTGCTGGAGAGCGAGCTGCCTTTGCTGAAGAAGGGTGACAAGGTGCAGGTGACACCCTACGCCGCAGGGACCGCCCGCTGCGAAGGCCGCATCAGCGAAATCAATCCGCTGGTGGACGAGAAGGGAATGGTTCGCGTGAAGGCGACCCTGCAGAGCAGGAACGGACTGTTTAGCGGTATGAACGTGCGCATCAGCGTGAAACGCTCGATGGCCGACCAACTGGTGATACCCAAGAGTGCGGTGGTGCTGCGCTCGGGCAAGCAGGTGGTATTCACGCTGAAGGAGGGAAAGGCGTGGTGGAACTACGTCCACACGGGACTGGAGAATGCCGACAGCTACACGCTGACGGGCGATGACCTGAAGGAGGGCGACGAGGTGATAGTGACCGGCAACGTGAATCTGGCGCACGAGGCCAAGGTGAAACGGGTCGGGAAGTGAAAACGAAAAGCGGACGCAAGATGGTATGATACGATTCCTGTTACAACGCCCCATCGCGGTGCTGATGGCCTTCACGGCCTGCTTCATCATCGGACTGGTGACCTACTTCACACTGCCGGTCTCCCTGCTGCCGGACATCGCCATACCCGAAATCACGGTGCAGGTGACGGCGGACAACACGGCAGCCCGCGAATTGGAGAACACGGTGGTGAAGCCGTTGCGCGGACAGCTGATACAGGTCACCCGACTGCAGGACATGCAGAGTGAGGTGAGGGACGGAGCCGGACTGATCAGGTTGAGCTTTGACTACGGAACGAACACAGACCTGGCCTTCATAGAGGTGAACGAGAAGATTGACGCGGCCATGAACTCGCTGCCTAAGGAGACGCTGCGACCTCGGGTGGTGAAGGCCAGTGCCACAGACCTGCCGGTGTTCTACCTCTGCCTGACGCTGAAGGGGGCGAGGCCAACCGATGCCGTGGAGACGGACGAGGCCTTTCTGGAGCTATGCGAGCTGGCCGGGAATGTCATCAAGCGGCGCATCGAACAGTTGCCCCAGGTGGCTATGGTGGATGTGACCGGTGTGCTGGAGCGGCAGGTGCTGCTGAAACCCGATGCGGCCAAAATGGCGCTCATGGGACTGTCGGTGGAGGAATTGGAGAAGGCGCTGGTGCAGAACAATGTGGAGCCGGGCAGCATGACCGTGCGCGACGGCTATTATGAATATAACATCAAGTTCTCCAACTTGCTTCGTACGGTAGATGATGTGCGCAACGTCCTGCTGAACAAGCAGGGACGCATCATTCGGCTGGACGACTTTTGCCGGGTGGAGGTAGTACCGGTAAGGGAGAAGGGCATCTCGGTGAGCAACGGCAAGCGGGCGGTGACGTTGGCCGTCATCAAGCAGGCCGATGAGAATATGGACGACATGAAGGAAGCGGTAGGAGAGGCCATCCGCTATTTCGAGAAGCAATATCCCGACATCGACTTCCGGGTGAGCCGCAATCAGACGGAACTGCTGGACTATACGGTGGCTAACCTGCAGCAGAACCTCTTGTTGGGATTCTGCTTCATCTGTCTGGTGGCCATCCTCTTCTTGGGCGATGTCAAGTCGCCGCTCATCATCGGGCTGAGCATGGTGGTATCTATCGTCATCTGCTTTCTGTTCTTCTATCTCTTCAAGATGTCCCTCAACATCATTTCACTCTCCGGCCTGATTCTGGCACTGGGTATGATGATAGACAGCTGCATCATCGTGACGGAGAACATCTCGCAATACCGCGAACGGGGCTATTCGCTGAGGAGAGCCTGTGTGACGGGTACCGACGAGGTAATCACGCCGATGCTCAGTTCGTCGCTCACCACCGTGGCGGTCTTTGTCCCGCTGATATTCATGAGCGGCATAGCCGGGGCTCTCTTCTTCGACCAGGCCTTTGCGGTGGCAGTCGGCCTGCTGGTATCCTACTTTACGGGCATCATGTTGCTGCCGGTTCTCTACCTGCTTGTCTACCGTATAGGCATGCGTCGCAAGCCTTTCCTTTGGAAGCGGCTGGGGCAGAACCGGTGGCTGGAGTGTTTCTACGATGCCGGGATAGCGTGGGTGTTTGCACACAAGAGGGGGTGCCTCCTCTTTTGCGCCGTGTCGTTGCCGCTCTGCGTGCTCTGCTTCTATGGCATCCGCAAGGAGCGTATGCCGGCCATCGACCAGAACGAGCTGATGGTACGGTTGGAGTGGAATGAGAATATCCATCTGGATGAAAACAGGCGCAGGGTAGATGCCTTGCAGCAGACGTTGCGCGAGGAGACGGTGGAACAGACGGCGGCCGTGGGGCAGCAGGACTATCTGCTGAACAGAGACAGGGCACTGTCCACATCGGAGTGCGAGCTTTACTTCAAGACCGAACGTCCTGAACAGATACGACCCTTGCAACAGAAAATATTCCGTTGGGTGAAGGAGGCCTATCCGCAGGCTGTGGTCTCCTTTGCACCGCCTGAGACGCTGTTCGAGAAACTCTTTGTGACGGGTGAGGCCGATGTGGTGGCCGAACTCTATGCACGCAACCGCGAAGTGGCTCCGGTAGCCGACGAGCTTCGTGGCTTGGAGCACCGCTTGGAGCAGCGATGCGGACTGCCTCCTACGGGTGTCTCCTTTGACAATCAGCTGAACCTCTCGGTCAGGCTGGAACGCATGATGCTGTACAATGTGTCGTACGAGGAACTGTATCGGGTGCTGAAGACGGCCTTCCGCGAGAATAGTGTGACTACCCTGCACTCGTATCAGCAATACCTGCCGGTGGTGATTGCCGGGGAGGAGATGACGGTGAACCGACTGCTGCAGCAGACGTTGATACGGACACAGGCCGACGAGCAGGGAGAGGTGGAGTATGTGCCTCTGCGTGAACTGGTGGAGGTGACACCGGCAGAAGACCTCAAGGTGATAACGGCCGGACGAGACGGCGAGTTCATCCCCTTCCGCTTCTATGACGTGATGGATGCTCCCACCTTGATGGACGGAGTACGCGAAGAGGTAACGGCGGACGACAAGTGGGACCTCTCGTTCTCGGGCAGCTTCTTTTCCAACCAACGGATGCTGGACGAGCTGGTGGTGATTCTGCTGGTCTCTATCCTGCTGATGTATTTTATCCTGGCCGCCCAGTTTGAAAGTTTCCTGCAACCGCTCATCGTGCTGCTGGAGATTCCGGTGGACGTAGCCTTCGCCTTGCTGCTGCTGTGGGGATGCGGACATACGCTGAACCTGATGTCGGCCATCGGCATCATTGTGACGTGCGGCATCATCATCAACGACTCCATCCTGAAACTGGATGCCATCAACGAACTGCGGAAGGCAGGCATTCCCTTGCTGGAGGCCATTCATGAGGCGGGTCGCCGCCGTCTGCGTGCCATTGTCATGACTTCGCTCACCACCATCTTTGCCATGGTACCGCTGCTCTTTTCCTCGGACATGGGGTCGGAGCTGCAGAAGCCGCTCTCCATCGCCATGATAGGTGCCATGGCAGTGGGTACGATGGTCAGCCTCTTCATCATTCCGCTGATTTATTGGTATATTTATCGGAACAAACCGATGCAGGTAACACATAGGAAGGGAGGCGAACAGACCGCCTTGTCCGAATCAAACAGTTGAAATACAGATATATTATGAAACGACTATCCATATTGCTCCTCTTGCTGCTGGCCCTGCGGCCGGCACCGGCTCAGCAACATCCTGTGCTGACGCTGGATCTTCAGCAAACCATCAGGTTGGCCAACGACAGTTCGCTGGAGGCCTTCCGTACACAGAACATGTACCTTTCCGGCTACTGGGAGTATCGCACCTTCAGGGCCAACCGATTGCCCAGCCTGACGCTGAACGTGGTGCCGGCACAGTACAACCGCGATATCACCAAGCGGTATGACTCGGAGCAGGACCTGGACGTCTATCGCAGCCAGCAGTCGTTCTATGCCTACGGCAACCTGGCCATCCAGCAGAATTTTGATCTGACGGGCGGTACCTTCTTCCTGGACACCGAGCTGGGATACATGCGCAGCATCGGAGCCAACAACTACACCCAATATACCAGCGTGCCGGTGCGGGTAGGTTACACGCAGTCGCTGGTGGGTTACAATGCGTTCCGCTGGGAACGGAAGATTGAACCACTGAAGTTCGAGAAGGTGAAGAAGGAGTATATCTACAACGCTGAGCAGATTTCGGAACAGGCAACGACCTACTTCTTTACGCTGGCCATGGCGCAGGCCGAATACGACCTGGCTCGTGAGAACGCCGCCTCTACGGATACGCTGTATCAGATAGGGCAGCTGCGGCTGAAGATTGCCTCCATCAGCCGGGCCGACTTGTTGACGCTGAAGCTGGATGCGGTGAACGCTCGCAACACCCTGCGCAATGCAACAAGTACCTTGAAGCGGGCCATGTTCTCGCTTGCCTCTTTCCTGAATATGGAGAAGAATACCGAAATCAAGGTCATCCTGCCGGGACGGCCACAGACGCTGACCATCTCGGCCGACGAGGCTTTGGGAGCGGCGCGGGCCAATAATCCCACCTTCCTGCAACTGAAGCAGAATGTGCTGGAGGCAGAGCAGAATGTGAACAAGACCAAGGTGGAGTCGCGTTTCAATGCCAGCTTCAACGCCAGTGTGGGATTCAATCAGGTGGCCGAAGACTTGGGGGCAGCCTATAAGCATCCGATGCAGCAGGAGATGGTATCGCTCAGCCTTTCGATACCGTTGGTGGACTGGGGTGTACGTAAGGGCAAATACAACATGGCGCGAAACAACCTGAACGTGGTACGTACATCGGCCCGACAAGAGGAGGTCAGCATCGAAGAAGAGGTCATCATGACCGTAGCCGACTTCAATATGCAACAGGACCTGGTAGCCAATGCTGCAGAAGCACTTGACCTCTCCATCCTGGCACACAACGAGACGAAGCAGCGCTTCATCATCGGAAAGGCGGACATCAGCAGCCTGACCTTGTCGCTCAACAGGCAGCGTGAAGCACAGCAGAACTACATCTCGGCTTTGCAGAGCTATTGGCAGAACTACTACAAGATACGCAAGCTGACGCTGCATGACTTTGCATCGGGATTCTCCCTCTCGGATAAGTTCGATTTTGGTATAGAGTAAAACCTGTAATGCACGAAGCCGACCATGAAACGATACTCTTCCTTTACCGTCATTGTGACGTTCATCGCCTTGTCGCTGGTGGGGGTGGCACTGATTCCCTGCTTGCCTGTCAAGCTGAATCCGTCGCGCAGCCTGCCTGGCTTCACGGTGAGCTTCCAGATGCCGGGCACATCGGCCAGGGTGGTAGAGGTAGAGGTCACCAGCAAGCTGGAGTCCATGCTGGCCCGTATCCGAGGGGTGGAGAAGCTAAGCTCCACCTCGGGCAACGGCTATGGGCGCATCACGGTAGAACTGGACAAACATGCCGATGTGGACGTGGTGCGCTTCGAGGCTTCTACCATCGTCCGACAGTTGTGGGGAGAGCTGCCGGCCGGTGTCAGCTATCCGGTGATACAGATGAAAATGCCCGACGAACAGGCAGGCCGCCCGTTCCTTTCATTCACCTTGAACGCTCCGGCGGCCCCTATCCTGATACAGCAGTATGCCGAGGAGCACATCAAACCCCGTTTGGCACGTCTGGAAGGAGTGTACAAGGTCGAACTGAGCGGTGCTACGCCGATGGAGTGGAGGCTGGAGTATGACAGTGAGCAACTGCGTTGGTTAGGCATCACCATTGAGCAGATACAGCAGGCGGTACAGCATTATTGCCAGAAGGAGTTCTTGGGTACGCAGTGGATGGAGAACGGACGGGAACGTGGCGAATGGATTCGGTTGGTTCTGTTGCCGCAGCGGACAGCAGACGGCTTCAATCCGGCACAGGTGCCGGTCACCTCAGCCGACGGCAAGGTGGTGCGGCTTGACGAATTGGTTACCTTGACTCGCATGGAGGAGAAACCGCAGAGCTACTACCGCATCAACGGACTCAACTCCATCTACCTGTCGGTGACGGCTGAGGAGACGGCCAACCAGCTGACACTCTCGGACGCGGTGATGCAAGAGATGGAGGCGGTGGGCCACATCCTGCCCGGCGGATATGAAATCCATCTGAGCTACGATGCTACCGAATACATCCGGACGGAACTGCAAAAAATCTACTATCGGACTACCCTGACGGTACTCATCCTGCTGCTCTTTGTCTGGCTGATAACCCGTCGCTGGAGGTATCTGTTTCTGATAGTAAGCGGGCTGGCGGTCAATCTGGCCGTAGCATTGATATTTTATTATCTCTTGGGGCTGGAGATGCAGCTCTATTCGCTGGCGGGCATCACGGTGTCACTCAATCTGGTCATCGACAGCATCATCGTCATGGCCGACCATCTGTTGCATCGGCGCAACCTGAAGGCGTTCATGTCGGTGCTGGCCGCTACCCTGACCACCATGGGGGCATTGGGCATTATCTTCTTTCTGGACGAGAAGATACGGCTGAATCTACAGGACTTTGCTGCCGTGGTGATTGTCAATCTGGTGGTCTCATTGCTGGTGGCTCTCTTCTTTGTGCCAGCTATGATGGAGCGGTTGCGGATGGAGGAGAAACGGCGTGTGCGCTGGCGCAAGCTTCACCGATGGATAGGCAGAGGCAAGGTACTCTTCTCCCGTTTCTATGCGCGTTTCATCGGCGGGCTGTGCCGATGGCGGTGGGTAGTGGTGGCGCTGCTGCTGTTGGGCTTCGGACTGCCGGTCTTTCTGCTGCCGGATAAGTTGGAAGGTGAGCAGTGGTGGTCGTCACTTTATAACCAGACCATCGGTACCACCCGATATAAGGAGGAGATAAAGCCGTTGATAGACAAGGTATTGGGAGGTAGTCTGCGTCTCTTCGTGCAGAAGGTGTACGAGGGCAGCTACTTCACACGCAATGAAGAGGTAGTGCTGCAGGCATACGCCAACCTGCCGAACGGGAGTACACTGGAGCAGATGAATACCTTGATACGACGGATGGAGACCTACCTGAGCGGATTCAAGGAAATCAGGCAGTTTCACACCACCATCTACAATGCACGGCGGGCCTCTATTCAAATCTACTTCAAGAAACCGTATCAGAACGGTGGGTTCCCCTATACGCTGAAGGCCAACATGATAAGCAAGGCTTTGGAACTGGGTGGCGGAAGCTGGGGAATCTATGGCCTGCAGGATCAGGGCTTCAGCAACGATGTGCGCGAGAATGCCGGTTCGTACCACATCACGATGTACGGATACAATTACGACGAACTGTATGAATGGGCTGAGAGGCTGAAAGAAAAGCTGTTGCAACACCGGCGCATCAAGGAGGTCGTCATCAACTATGAGTACTCGTGGTGGAAGGACGACTATCAGGAGTACTACTATGCTCTTGACAAACAGCGGATGGCACAAGCCGATGTGACGGCCGAACGGCTCTTTTCCACCGTGCAACCTATCTTCGGAAAAGACATTGAACTGGGTACGGTAACTACCGAAAACGGAGCGGAACGTATCCGTCTCTCTTCCCGGCAATCGCACGAATACGATATCTGGGCCATGCAATACCTGCCATATCCTTACTCGGAGGAGGGGTACTACAAACTGTCAGAACTCTCTACTGTGGAGAAGGGGCAGATGCCGCAGGAGATTGCCAAAGAGAACCAGCAATATCGCCTCTGCCTGCAATATGAATATATCGGCTCCAATGAGATGGGAAAGAAACTGCTGAAACGTGACTTGGAAGATTTTAACCGCACGCTGCCGATGGGGTACACAGCCGAGTCCGAGGAAAGCAGCTACTGGTGGGGAAAGAAGGACAACAAACAATACCTGCTGCTGTTGGTGGTAATTGCGGTCATCTTCTTCACCACCTCCATTCTGTTCAACTCGTTGAAGCAGCCGTTGGCCATCATCTTTGTGATACCTGTCTCCTACATCGGCGTTTTCCTGACCTTCTATCTCTTCCATCTCAATTTTGATCAAGGTGGTTTTGCCTCTTTCATCCTGCTGTGTGGCATCACGGTGAATGCCAGCATCTACATCTTGAACGAGTATAATCACATCCGTCGTTTCTTTCCGCTTCTGTCACCGTTGCGGGCCTATGTAAAGGCATGGAATGCCAAGGTGGTGCCCATCTTCCTGACCATCACCTCTACCATTCTGGGCTTCATCCCCTTTATGATAGGTGCAGAAAAGGAAGCTTTCTGGTTCCCGCTGGCAGCAGGTACGATTGGCGGGCTTCTGATGTCCGTAGTGGGTATCTTCCTTTTCCTTCCCGTCTTCGTATTGCAGAAAAGCGAGGTCAGGAGACGTGCGTGAGGAGAGGGTGAGAGAAAAAGAAACTCCCCGTTTCTCTATGGGAGAAGCGGGGAACATGCGTAATATATGGATTGTATATTATGCTTCTTCTGCTACAACTTCGAAAGGAATCTCTACAGAAACTTCCTTGTGCAGCTTGATGGTGGCTTTGTACTGGCCAACTTCCTTCACCGTATCCTTGACAACGATAATCTTGCGGTCGATTTCGTGACCCAGCTTAGCCAGCTCTTCAGCAATCTGAATGCTACCAACAGAACCGAAGATGGTGCCAGTAGAACTTACCTTGGTAGCGATGGTCAGTGATACACCAGCCAACTTAGCTGCCAGTTCTTCAGCATCCTTCTTGATCTTCTCCAACTTGTGAGCGCGTTGCTTCAGCTCTTCAGACAACATTTTCTTTGCAGACGGCGAAGCGATGACAGCCTTGCCGGTCGGGATGAGGTAGTTGCGACCATAACCGGACTTTACAGTCACGATGTCGTTCTTATAACCCAGGTTGATTACGTCTTCTTTCAATATAATTTCCATACTATCTCCTCCTTATTATTTCATCATGTCAGTTACATACGGAAGCAATGCCAGATGGCGTGCTCTCTTCACAGCTTGAGCGACGCGACGTTGGAACTTCAGCGAAGTACCAGTGATGCGGCGCGGGAGAATCTTGCCCTGTTCGTTCAAGAACTTCTTCAAAAACTCGGGATCCTTGTAATCGATGTACTTGATACCGCTCTTCTTGAAGCGGCAATACTTTTTCTTCTTAACGTCTACTGAGGGCGGAGTTAAATATCTGATTTCTGATTGAACTTGTTGTGCCATGATTAATCCTCCTTTTTAGTTGATTTTACACTTCTTCTCTTTGCAGCGTACTCGGCAGCATACTTGTCCTGCTTGAAGGTCAAGAAGCGGATTACGCGCTCGTCACGACGGAAGTTAACTTCCAATTTCTCAATGGCAGTAGGTTCTGCATTGAACTCAATCAGCTGATAGAATCCTGTAGACTTCTTCTGGATAGGATAAGCCAGCTTCTTCAGTCCCCAGTTTTCTTCATTTACAATCTCAGCACCTTCAGCAGTGAGGATGCCTTTGAATTTCTCTACCGCTTCCTTCATCTGTACATCAGACAAAACGGGAGTCAAAATGAAAACGGTTTCGTATTGATTCATACTTGTTAAATAAATAATTAATAGTTGCTTTTATCAAATGCGAGTGCAAAGGTAGGCATTTTCTTTTGAATAACAAACATTTGCTGTTTTTTTCTTGTCGGTTCTCGTTTTTCTCGTCCCTTTGCACTATCTTCGCATCGTGTTTAACCCCTGTTTATTCAATATGACAGAACAGTTCAATGTCGATATAAGGTTGATATTTGCCATTCTCAATGGAAAAGTGTCGGCTGCCATCAATCGCAAGCTTTCCAAGAGCCTGCGTGACAATGGTATTCCCATTACCCCTGAGCAGTGGGTGGTATTGGTCTTCTTATGGAAGAAGGACGGCTCTTCGCAGCAGGAATTGTGCAACGCCACGTTTATGGACAAGCCCAGCATGACCCGTCTCATCAACAAGATGGAGCGGATGCATCTGGTGGTGCGCATCTCAGACAAGAACGACCGCCGATCCAATCTGGTATATCTGACGAAGGATGGAAAGAAACTGGAACAGCAAGCTTTTGCGGTGGCCAACCAGGCATTGCACGAGGGGTTACAAGGCATCGGTACCGAAGAACTGCGTATCAGTCAGGAGGTGCTTCGGATGATATTTTTGAATACAAAAGAGTGAAATAAGGGGTATGGAACCGTTGAACAGCGTTAATTTGTTCCTAATAATTGATTTTTTTCATAAATTATTTCGCTTGTTAAAGAATTATGCTTTTCTTTGTATCAAGAATGTAAATAGACAAATAATTTAATAAAATAATATACTCATGAAAGGCTTATTGAAAAATCTGGGATTGATATTAATCGTTGTAGCAGCCATCATTCTGATTGTTTGCTCATTTACCGGAAATGTGAACAACAATGTGATTTTGGGTACATCTGCTGCCCTGGTGGTACTGGGTTTGGTATCTTACATTGTATTGAACAAACGGTTGACCGATTAATGGTCAAGGAAAAGAAATAAAAAAGGCGGTTGATCAACCGCCTTTTTTATTTCTTCTGTTCCGTACTCATCAGGCATCCGTATCAGGGGTAATCAGCTTGTAACCCTTGCCGTGGATGTTGATGATTTCGATAGAGTCATCCTCTTTCAGGTGCTTGCGCAGCTTGGTGATATACACGTCCATGCTGCGGGCGTTGAAGTAGTTGTCATCAATCCAGATAGTTTTCAGCGCGAAGTCACGCTGCAGAATCTCGTTGGCGTGTGCACACAGCAATCCCAGCAGTTCAGACTCTTTCGTTGTCAGTTTCGTCTGTCTTTCAGCAGTAGACAGAATCTGCTTCTGCGTGTCGAATGTGAACTTGCCAATCTTGTAGATGTTGCTTTCCTTGTTCTTCTTGCCACGTACACGACGCAGGATGGCTTCGATACGGAAAGTCAGCTCTTCCATGCTGAAAGGCTTGGTGATGTAGTCGTCTGCACCAATCTTGAAGCCTTCCAGGATATCCTCTTTCAAGGTTTTGGCAGTCAAGAAGATGATAGGTATCTCTGCATTGGCAGCACGTACTTCCTGTGCCAAGGTGAATCCGTCTTTCTTGGGCATCATGACATCAAATACGCACAAGTCGTACTTGTTCTTCAGGAAAGCCTTGAAGCCGGCCTCGCCATCGGGATACAATTCTGCGGCATAACCCTTGGCCTGTAAGTATTCTCTCAACAGCATGCCAAGATTCTCATCATCTTCGCATAACAAAATACGTAGTTTTTCGTCCATATCTCAATCGGTTTTTAATAAAGGTAATGCAATAATAAATGTTGTTCCTACGTTCAGCTCGCTTTCGGCACGGATGGAACCTTTGTGGTCGGTAATGATTTTCTTCACATAGGCCAATCCTAAGCCAAACCCTTTCACGTCGTGCAGATTACCTGTATGCACGCGGTAGAACTTCTCGAATATCTTTTTCAAATTCTCTTTCTTGATGCCGATTCCGTTGTCCTGTATGGATATCATCAGCTTGCCCGGTTCGTTCCACGTCTTCACAATCAGTTGCAGGTCGGTGTCGGGCCGTTTATACTTGACGGCATTGTCCATGAGATTGAATATCACGTTGGTGATGTGCATCTCGTCGGCAAAGATAATCGGGTCATCAGCTTTCAGCTCCGAGTCGATTTGGCCGTTGTAGCGTTCAACCTTCAGCGTGAAGGTGTTTATGACACTTGTAATCAATTCGTTGATATCCAGTTCCTTCATCTTCAATGTAGCCTTTTGGCGGTCGAACATCGACATCTGCAGCACCTTCTCCACCTGGAAGCGCAGCCGCTTGGTCTCATCGTTGATGACTCCTGAGATGTGCTGGAACATGGCAGGCGACTTGCCCACAGCGGGATCCTTCAACATCTGTGCCGCCAGCGAGATGGTGGATATCGGTGTCTTGAACTCATGTGTCATGTTGTTGATAAAGTCGTTCTTCATCTCTGTTAGCCGTTTCTGCCGGAAGATGATGTAGATGGTAAAGATGAAGGTTATCAGCAACACCAGCGTGAATATCAGCGACGGTATCATGAAGCTTACCGAATCGAAAATGTAGTTCCGCTTGCCGGGAAAGTGTATTTTGACGATGCTCATGCGTGCCGGCGGGTCGTTCAGGAAGAGGGGTTGCGAGTATGAACTTTCGCTTCCCTCGTCGTTGTAGTCCGAGCAGCGGTACACCTCTCTGCCGTCGCGGTCGATGACCTTGAAGTGGAAGTCCAGATCGCCGATGCCGTTGTCTATCAGTCCCGACTTCAGGTACTGATCCAGATTCTTGAAGTTGACCCGCTCCTCGATGGGCTTGTCCTTGGCGTGGTACACCATCTGCCACACCACGTCGTCAACTAGCGCACGCTGGTACAGGTAGCGGTTCTTGATCATGTCCACCATGGTGCGTGATGTCTGCGGGATGGTTTTGGTACCATGCTTCCGCGATATCATGGCGCGTGGCAGATCCTTCGTACCGAAGGTCTTCAGTTCGATGGATGAGTGCATTGAGCCGTCGGGCGAAGAGATGCTGAAACGTTGTGTCTGCACGATGCCTCCGCCTTTGGTCTGTTCCCAGACTTTCTTTTCCGCTTCCGACACGTCTTCCTGCAGCCAACGGCTTACCTCCGCCGATTCAACGTCTTTCGAGGCGGCCATCAGGGCACGCTTCACCGATTCGTCGAATTGCTCGTTGCGCATCTTGACCATCTCCTCTATATAGCTGATCTGCAGATAGAGCAGGCTCAGGAAGGAGAGGCCCATCACAATGCCTAATATCCAAATAGTTGATTTTTTCATAGCTGCAAAATTAACAATCCCTAATTAACACTCCTAGCCAATTAACCTGTTTTAACCGTGCGTTCTCGTAAATTAACCGAAAGCGTGTTTCTTAGGTTTCGTTCTGTACACTATAACAAAAAAACAGTCGATTTGTTTTGCAAAATTAATAAAAAAAGAAGAGGTGTAAAAGGTGTGGTATGGGATTCTGTAGGCTTGGGCATCGCATTCCACGGTCTGCTTGTCGTGCAAGGGGTGGGGCGTAGAACAGTAGTGCCAGAAGTCCGTTCGGGGCTTCTGGCACGCTTCTGAAAATATGGTTCGATGCAGGTGAAGAAGCTTATTCTTCTGTTTGCTTGGATTCGAATTCCTTGATTAGTCTTTCCTGTACATCGCTCGGTACCAGTTCGTAGCTAGCAAACTTCATGATGAACGAGGCACGTCCGCCGGTCAGCGAACTCAGTGCGGTAGAGTAGGAGGACATCTCCTTCAGAGGTACCTTGGCCACCAGTTTCTCGTAGCCAGCTTCGCTGCTCATGCCCATAATCATGGCACGGCGTCCTTGCAGGTCGCTCATCACGTCGCCCATCTTGTCGGACGGAACGAATACCTCTACATCGTATATCGGCTCCAGAATCTTGGGACCTGCGTTGCGGAAGGCTTCGCTAAATGCGTTACGTCCGGCCAGCATGAATGAGATTTCGTTGGAGTCAACCGGGTGCATCTTGCCGTCGTATACGATAACACGTACGTCGCGGGCATACGAGCCGGTCAGCGGGCCTTGCTCCATGCGCGACATGATACCCTTCAGGATGGCAGGCATGAAGCGTGCATCAATGGCGCCACCTACCACACTGTTGACGAATACCAGCTTGCCACCCCATTCCAAAGGTATCTCTTCGGTACCCTTTACGTTCATCTTGAACTCCTGACCGTTGAAGCGGTAGGTGTCGGGTGCAGGCATACCTTCGTAGTATGGTTCTACAATGAGATGGACTTCACCGAACTGTCCGGCACCACCCGACTGCTTCTTGTGGCGGTAGTCGGCGCGGGCAGCCTTCGTGATGGTTTCGCGATAGGGGATTCTCGGCTCTTCAAACTTGATGGCCAGTTTTTCGTTGTTCTCCAGCCGCCACTTCAAGGTGCGTAGGTGGAATTCGCCTTGTCCGTGTACGATGGTCTGGCGCAGCTCTTTTGACTGATCGATGACCCACGTCGGGTCTTCCTCGTGCATACGGTTCAAGATGGCCATCATCTTCTCTGTATCTGCCTCATTGACCGGTTTGATGGCGCGTGAGTACTTGGAGTTGGGGTATTTGATGAAGTTGAAGCGGTTTTCGCTGCCTTTGCCATTCAGCGTGTTGCCTGTATGTACATCTTTCAGCTTCACGGTACAACCTATGTCACCGGCTACCATCTCTTCCACCTTGATGCGGTTGGCACCTGCGCAGGCGTAGATTTGGGCGATGCGCTCCTTCGAGCCGCGGTCGGCGTTGCTGAAGTCATCCCCTTCGTGAACCTTTCCGCTCATCACCTTAAAGTACTGCACGTCACCGATGTGCGGTTCGACGGCTGTCTTGAAGAAGTAGAGTGATGTGGGGCCTTCTGACTCGGGCTTCACCACTTCACCGCGTGTGTTGTGTACAGGCGGCATTTCGTCAACAAACGGCACTACGTTGCCCAGGAACTCCATCAGTCGGCGTACACCCATGTCCTTGCCGGCGCATACGCAGAATACGGGGAACATGCCGCGGCAGGCCAGTCCCTTGCGGATACCTTCGCGCATTTCGTCTTCCGTCAGCGAGTCTTGTTCAAAGAACTTCTCCATCAGACCTTCATCGTGTTCGGCAGCGGCTTCTACCAGTGCCTTGTGCATTTCGGTGGCCTTGTCCAGTTCTTCGGCGGGAATCTCTTCGATTGTGGGTGCACCGCCTTCGGGCCCCCACGAATATTTCTTCATCAAAAGTACATCAATCAGCGAATTGAAATTCGGGCCGGTAGCCAGCGGGTATTGTACAGGCACTACCTTCGACCCATAGATGGATTGCAGCTGCTCCAGCACCATGTCGTAGTCGCACTTCTCGTTGTCCAGCTGGTTTACCAGGAAGATGACCGGTTTGCCCAGCTTCTCGGTGTAGCGGAAGTGGTTCTGTGTGCCTACTTCCGGACCGTATTGTCCGTTCAGCAGCAGGATGGCGGTATCGGTTACATTGAGCGCGGTCATGGCGGCTCCTACGAAGTCATCGCTACCCGGGCAGTCGATGATGTTCAGCTTCTTTCCGTTCCATTCTACGTGGAATACGGTAGAGAAGACCGAATAACCATACTCTTGCTCAACGGGGAAGTAGTCGCTGACCGTATTTTTGGCAGTGATTCTGCCGCGACGTTTTATAATACCACTCTCATAGAGTAAGGCCTCTGTGAGGGTGGTTTTACCTGAGCCGTCATTGCCAAGCAGTGCAATGTTTTTGATTTCATTCGTCTGATATACTTTCATGATACGTTAGAATTTAAAGTGAATAATAAGGGACAGATTGCCGTTCTGATGCGGGTCATTGCCCCCGTTTACTTTTGCGAGGCGCAAATTAGACATTAATTGAGGAATAGGCAAAAATCGAGATATGTTTTTAAACATACTCGTGGAATAAAACCTTTCTCCTTCTCTTCATTGTATCGATGATTTGTACTACCTTTGCACATGTCAAGGGGGATTCGGCAGTCGGTCTCTCCTTTCCCATTGTTTATAAAAACGACTCAAGCTCATGAATAGATTCATTGTAGGATTGTTCCTTGGTCTGACGCTGGCGTGTCCGTGCCGAAGCCAGAACCCTGATGCAGGCCATTCGGCCGCTTGCCGGCAAGAGCTGCTTGCACGTGCCAAAGAGATTCACCGGCGTATCCTCTCATTGGATACACATACCGATACACCCCTCCAGTTTACCGACACATATAATATAGGTTCGCGCGCGAAGACGCAGGTCTGTCTGCCGAAGATGGAGGAGGGTTGCCTGGACGGGCAGTATCTGGCCTGTTGGGTGCGTCAGGATGTGTGCGACTCGTTGCATACGCAAGAAGCGGTACGTCGGGTGAATCGTCTGCTGGCAGCCATACACAGGCAGGTGGTCATGAATGCCGACCGCTGTGGTATCGCCCGCACGGCCGACGACCTGGCCCGTTTGAAGGCCGAGGGGAAGAAGGCCTTCTTCATCGGCATAGAGAATGCATATGGGGTAGGGCGTGATTTGGCCCAGGTGGAACGGGTGCAGCGACAGGGAGTCACCTACATCACGCTGTGCCACTCCAGCAACAACGATGTGTGCGACAGCTCGTCCGACAAGGCAGGCCCCCGCTGGGGCGGCCTGAGTCCCTTCGGCAAGCAGTTGGTTGCTGAGATGAACCGTCTGGGTGTTCTCATCGACGTTTCCCACGCTTCGGAATCCACCTTTTGGGATGTGTTGCGCTGTTCGTCCCAACCTGTTGTAGCCACCCATTCCTCGTCAAAGGCCCTCTATAGGCACAACCGCAACTTGAGCGACGAGCAGCTGCGTGCATTAGCACAGCAGGGAGGCGTGGCGCAGGCCTGTCCGCTGGGCGGCTTTCTGCGGCGCGATGCCCGTAATGCCACGTTGGCCGACTTCATGAAGCACCTGCTCCACATGATAGAGGTGGCCGGCATCGACCATGTGGGCATCGGTACCGACTTCGACGGAGGTGGTGGAGTGAAAGGCTGCAACGGCGACGATGAACTCATCCACATCACGGTATCCTTGCTGGAGGCCGGTTTCTCTGAAGAAGAGATTGCCAAGATTTGGGGTGGCAACTTCTTGCGCGTTTTGCGTCAAGTACAGGAAAATTGCCGTTTTTGATTGAAAAAACGGCAATTTGAATGAAAAGACTCCCCCTTTTGACCTATTTATAGCCATTCCTTTTAACTTTTTCACCTACCTTTGCATCGGTGGCAGTACCGGCATACGGATGGGACTGCCGCTGTGTGAAGAGTGACCAAGTATTAACTAATACCATATAATGACGACAATGAAGAGAACATTGCTTTATACACTTCTCCTGTCAGCTGGCTGGGGCATCACTGCTGCCACCGCCGCAGTGCGACAGGAGCGTGTAGCGACCCCGATGGAGCATCCTGCTTCCATGCAGCCGTCGGCTTCTGCTGATTCAGGAGACTTTACTGTAGGAAAGGCTACCTTCCTGCTGAACGGGCAACCGTTCGTGGTGAAAGCTGCCGAGTTGCATTACCCCCGCATTCCCAAGCCCTATTGGGACCAGCGCATCAAGCTCTGCAAGGCATTGGGCATGAATACCATCTGCCTTTATGTGTTCTGGAACGCACACGAGCAGCGTCCGGGCGAGTTTGACTTTATCGGTCAGAACGATCTGGCCGCCTTCTGCCGCCTCTGTCAGGCGAACGGGATGTACGTCATCCTGCGTCCGGGTCCATACGTGTGTGCCGAGTGGGAGATGGGTGGCCTTCCTTGGTGGTTGTTGAAGAAGAAGGATATCCGTCTGCGCGAGGACGATCCCTATTTCCTGGAGCGGGTAGGCCTCTTCGAGAAGGCCGTGGCCGAACAGGTCGGTTCACTGACCATCCAGAACGGTGGCCCCATCATCATGGTTCAGGTAGAAAACGAATATGGCTCATACGGCGAGAGCAAGCCCTACGTGTCGCAGGTGCGCGACATGTTGCGTCCGCTCTATCCAGGTACCACCCTGTTTCAGTGCGACTGGTCGTCCAACTTCACCCTGAACGGTCTTGATGACTTGGTATGGACCATGAACTTCGGTACTGGTGCCAACATCGACCAGCAGTTTGCCCGTCTCAAGGAACTGCGTCCCGATAGTCCACTGATGTGTAGCGAGTTCTGGAGCGGTTGGTTCGACAAGTGGGGAGCCAACCACGAGACCCGTCCGGCCGAAGATATGATAGCCGGCATTGATGAAATGCTCTCCAAGGACATCTCCTTCAGCCTCTATATGACTCACGGAGGAACCAACTGGGGACATTGGGCGGGTGCCAACTCGCCTGGTTTCGCTCCCGATGTCACCTCGTACGACTACGACGCACCCATCAGCGAGTCCGGCCAGACGACCCCCAAGTATTGGCAGCTGCGCAAGACGCTGGCCAAGTACATGGACGGTCGGAAGCAGGCACCTGTGCCAGCTCTGTATAAGCCGGTAGCTGTACCTGCCTTTCGCTTCACAGAGATGGCCCCGCTGTTTGACAACCTGCCTGCTGCCCGCCGTGATGCCCGCATCCGCACCATGGAGGATTACGACCAGGGCTTTGGTAGTATCCTCTATCGCACCACTTTGCCCGAGCTCACCGCTCCCTCGCTGCTGACGGTGAACGAGGCGCACGACTACGCCCAGGTGTTTGTAGATGGACAGTATATCGGCAAGCTGGACCGCCGCAACGGCGAGAAGCAGCTCAAGTTGCCTGCCTGTCCGAAGGGTGCTCGTCTGGACATCTTGGTAGAGGCGATGGGACGCATCAACTTTGGCCGCGCCATCAAGGACTACAAAGGCATTACCGACCGTGTAGAGATCTCCATCAACGTGGATGATATCCATACCTTTGTCTGCAACCTCCAGAACTGGGAGGTCTACAATCTGGAGGATACCTACGAGTTCTATCAGGGCATGAAGTTCCGTCCCATCGAGTCGCTGACCGATGCCAAGGGACAACGCATCCCCGGTTGTTATCGCGCCACCTTCCAGGTGAAGAAGCCGGGCGATACCTTCCTCAATTTCGAGACGTGGGGCAAGGGCTTGGTCTATGTCAACGGATATGCTTTGGGCCGCATCTGGGAGATAGGGCCGCAGCAGACCCTCTATGTGCCGGGCTGCTGGTTGAAGAAGGGCGAAAACGAGATTCTGGTCTTCGACATCGTAGGTCCCAAGGAGGCTCGTTCTGAAGGACTGACCGCTCCGCTGCTGGACCAGCTGCTGGTGAGCAAGCCGCTGCTGCACCGTGGTGAGGGCGAATCTCTGCAGCTGGCCGATGAAAAGCCACTGATGGCCGGCAGTTTCCAGCCCGGCAACGGATGGCAGGAGGTGAAGTTCGACCAGCCTGTCAGCGGACGCTATGTATGCCTGGAGGCACTGAATGCCCACGACGGCAACGACCGTGCCTGCATCGCCGAACTCTATCTGCTCAATCAAGACGGAGAACGCCTCTCGCGCGAACCGTGGACGGTGAAGTATGCCGACAGCGAGGACGTGGCTCGTAGCAACCGCTCGGCCGACAAGCTGTTCGACCTGCAGGAGTCCACCTTCTGGGGCACCGTCAAGGGTACGCCTTTCCCCCATGCCGTGGTCATCGACCTGGGTGCCGAGCACACCCTGACCGGTCTGCAGTACCTGCCTCGCATGGAGAGTGAGGTGCCGGGTGCTGTCAAGGACTTCCGCATTTATGTGAAGCGTACACCTTTCCGCTACTGACGACGTAGCATATTTGTTTGTTTTGTTTCAGTCCCCGCTGCATTGCACACCTTCGGCAGGTCATGCAAGGAAGCGGGGCTTTTTTGTCGTCATCCGCTCATTTTTATGCGTATAGTAGTTTGCTTTTAAGAAAATTAGTATATCTTTGCTCCCGATAACGATATTACTATGCTGCATATATGAAACATCTTTTCCTGACCATCTTCCTTCAGCTCTTCTGGATGGGGCCGCTACGGGCCCAGACGGTTGACCCGGCCCAACTGGAGTGCGAACGGTTTCAGGCGGAGTATGAGAAGCTGGCGATTACGAGTCCGCAAAGCTACATCGCGCAGAAGAATATGCAGCGTGCCTTGCACGAGGTGAATGCCCTCCGTCTGGAGGCCCAGCGGCAGGAGAATCGCTTGTTGCTCTACCATGTGGCAGGTGGCGTGGCACTGCTGCTGCTATCTGGGTGGACAACCTATCGCATGAGACGGCGGATTGGCTTTCTGAGGGCTTCTGAAAAGGAGCTGGAGGCGGCGGTGAGCCAGGCCAAACACTCCATCCACGTCAAGAATCTCTTCCTCTCCAACATGAGCCATGAGATACGTACCCCCTTGAATGCACTTTCGGGTTTCTCCTCCATCCTGACCAGCAGTCAGATAGACGGAGCGACCCGCACCCTCTGCAACGAAATCATCCAGCAAAATTCCGACCTCCTGCTCAAGCTGATAGACGATGTGGTAGACCTCTCCAGCATGGAGAAAGGAATCCTTCAGTTCCGCTATGCCGATGTAGAGGTGGTCTCCGTTTGCTGCAAGGTGACAGAGACCGTGGAGCGCATCAAGCAGACGGAGGCTGCCGTTGTCTTCGATTCTGCGCTGGACAGCCTGATCCTGCATACCGATGAAGCCCGCCTGCAGCAGCTGCTCATCAACTTGCTTATCAATGCCACCAAGTTCACCTCCGAGGGTAGCATTCGCCTGACGCTGGAGGTGAAGGAGGGAATGGCCTGCTTTGCCGTCACCGATACAGGATGCGGTATTGCTCCCGAGGAGCAGCAGAAGGTGTTCAACCGTTTCGAGACGCTGAACCACTCCACCAAGGGCACAGGGCTGGGCCTCTCTATCGCACGGCTCATTGTAGAGAAGATGGGAGGCACCATCTGGGTAGACCCCACCTATACGGACGGCGCACGCTTCTGCTTTACCCACCCCTTGCCGCCGGATGCAGTCGAGGGCGCGGACAGAAAGGAGGTGGCAGTATGAGACGTTGGTTGACCACTCTGCTGACGGCCTGCCTGCTCTGTCTGACGGGCGGAGAAACGGCGCGGGCTACCGGGGACGACAGCCTGACGGACAGCCTGCTGCGCCGCGCCGACAGCCTTCCTATGGGTATGGAGCGGATGGAGGTGCTGCGCAAGCTGGTGCGTGCCACGCAGATGACGGCTCAGGGCATCGACTATGCCCGGCGGATGTTCCGCGAAGCCGAGGCCTTGCACCACGACAGCCTGACCGCCTACAGCGCCACACTGATAGCCAACCATTTCTTTGCTCAGAAGGAGCGTGACATCGACTCGCTGACTTACTGGACGGCATACGCCCTGCCCATCGCCAAGCGATGCAAGTATTGGAACATGTACTTCTTGCTGCACAAGACGAGGGTGCAGACCTACCTCTATACCGAGCACTACGAGCACGCCCTGCAGGCGGCCGACGAGATGCTGCGCGAGGCCAAGGTGGTGGGCAATGCCGACGGACAGCTCATCGCCTACAGCTGCATTGCCAACTCTTATCAGAGCACCAAGCGCTTCAAGGAGACCTACGACGTGCTGATGCAGGCCTATCGCCTGTTCGACCAGCCGTTGCAGACGGCCAACAAGATTACCCTCCTCAAGCAGATACTCTATTACCTGGACGTGGTTCACCGCTATAGCGAGATGCAACCCTATCTGGAGCAGATGGAGCGGCAGCTCCACCATATGCTGGCGTTGCATCCCATGATGGCCCGTGCGCTGAACGACTACTTCATGATGCTGGAGTGCTTCTCGGTACAATACTACGCGCACTCCGAGCAGAGGGAATTGGCCGAGGAACACATCCGCAGAGCGCAACAATACAAGGGGTCGCTGAACTTCGAGTCCTACTACCTTATCTATGCCAACGCGCTCTCCACCTACTACGTGCTGTGTAACGACTACAACCGTGCGCTGGCTCTGAACGACTCGGCTCTGGCGCGCGTCAATCGCAACGGTTCTTTGGGCAGCCGCAACATCTACTATCTGGAGCAGCGGGCAGGTATCCTCTATTCCAAGGGCGACTACGAGGCGGCTTTGGCCGTCTATCGTGAAGCTAAGGTACAGATTGACTCCCTCTCGCGGCTCATCTCGGATGCGCAGTTGGAGGAGATACACGCACTTTACCGTCTGGACGATTTACAGATGGAGCAGCGGGCCAAGGAGCGGCATGCGCTGCTGCTGATGCTGGGACTGCTGCTGATGATGATAGCTATGGCCGTGCTGGGGTTGCTCCATCGGAGCTTTGTACAGCGCCGCCTCCACAGGTCTCAGCAGGAACTGCAGCAGGCCAAGTCCGTTACCGAAAAGACCAACGATGACAAGCACCGTTTCTTGGCCACCATGAGCCATGCCATCCGCGTACCTCTCCATTCGGTGGTAGGCTTCTCGCAGATGCTGGCTACCGATGATACCCTGACCGAGGAGCAGCGCACGGAGTATGGAGCTATTGTACAGCACGATACGGAGAAACTCCTTTTTCTGGTGAACAGCATCCTGGATCTCTCGCGCTTAGAGGCGGGCATGACCAAGTGGCAGCTGACTGAGGCCGATTTGGTGCAGGTATGTCGTGATGCCCTGAATAGCGTGCAGCTCGCCCATCCCCGCTGGCAGATGGAGGCTTGCATTTCCGACACGGCCTTCATGCTTCAGGCCGACGCGGCCCGTCTGATGCAGGTGATCGTCAGTATGCTGGCTGGTGTGGTCACCACCCCGCTAAGAGATGACGAGCTGGTCAGCCTTCAGATTTCCGTTGCTGGCGGGTTCCTTCAGGGAATCGTGGAGCACAGCCCCTTGGCCGACCCCACACGTCAGACGCAGGAGAGCCATTTGCGCCACGATGTCAACCGCCTGACCCTTCAACATTTTGGTGGCAGCTACCAGGTGGATGAGGAGCAGGGTAGCATACGATTCAGTGTGGGTGTGCAGGGCTGAGAACTCACATATAGAAACCGCATTTGGTATGCCTTCTCGTGTTTATATCTCCTTTCAGTCGTATACTTAGATACATTCAGTCATATCCTGGGGATATGACTGATGCAAGCTCTGGGGTGTATCATACATCATTCAGGGCGGATTTGTGTATCCACCCTGAATGAAACTCCTCTATGTTGCGGCGAATCCGCCACGTGAATGGCTAATAGTTCAGGTGGAAGGTGACCACCGCCTCGATGCCCTTACGGATGATCTCCAAAGGGATATTTTCGTTGGGCGAATGAATGGCGTTCGACTCCAGTCCGAATCCCATAAGAACGGTCTTGATGCCCAGCACCTGTTCGAAGGTAGAGATGATGGGGATGCTGCCGCCACGGCGTACAGCCAGCGGTTTCTTACCGAATGCCTGCTCGAAGCCCTTCTCGGCAGCCTGGTAGGCCGGCAGCGAGATGGGGCACACATAGCCCTGTCCTCCGTGCATGGGCGTGACCTTCACCTGTACGGTGTCGGGTGCCAGCGTCAGGATGTAGTCGGCAAACAGCCGGGATATCTTGTGGTGGTCCTGGTGCGGCACCAGCCGGCAGGAGACCTTGGCCGTCGCCTTGCTGGGCAGCACCGTCTTGGAGCCTTCGCCGGTATAGCCTCCCCAGATGCCGCATACGTCGAATGACGGACGGCAACTGTTGCGCTCCAGCGTGCTGTAGCCCTTCTCGCCGAACAGTGCCTTCACACCGATGGCCTGCTTGTACTTCTCCTCGTCAAAGGGGATGCTGGCTATCATCTTCCGTTCGGCTTGCGGTACCTCCTCTACATCGTCGTAGAAGCCGGGCACGGTGATGCGTCCGTCCGTGTCTACAATGCGGCTCAGCATCTGGCAAAGCACGTTGATGGGATTGGCTACGGCACCTCCGAAGTGTCCGCTGTGCAGGTCGCGGTTGGGGCCGGTCACCTCTATCTCCCAGTAGGCCAGTCCGCGCAGTCCCGTGGTGAGCGATGGCAGGTCGATGCCCAGCATACTGGTGTCCGATACCAGGATGACGTCGGCCTTCAGCAGCTCCTTGTGCGTCTGGCAGAACGCCTCTAAGCTGGGAGAACCTATCTCTTCCTCGCCCTCGAAGATGAACTTCACGTTGTTGCGCAGCAGTCCCTCCTTCACTAAGTATTCGAAGGCTTTCACCTGGATGAACGATTGTCCCTTGTCATCGTCGGCTCCACGTGCCCAGATGTGTCCGTCGCGCACCTCGGGCTCGAAGGGGTCGCTCTTCCAGAGTTCCAGCGGTTCGGCCGGCATCACGTCGTAGTGGGCATATATCAGGATGGTCTTGGCGGCAGGGTCTACCGTCTTCTGGGCAAACACAATCGGGTTGCCTGCTGACGGCATCACATGTGCCTCGTCGGCACCGGCTGCCAGCAGCAGTTGTCTCCATCGCTCGGCGCAGGCGCGGATGTCGTCGGCATGTTTTTCGGGTTGTGCACTGATGCTGGGTATGCGTATCAGGCTGAACAGCTCCTCCAGCATTTGCGGTTCATGGTCCGCGATGTAGGTTCGTATATCCTTCATGATTGATATGGGGTTAGGTTGGTTGATAATATACAGTCAGCTTTTTACAGTTGCGTGGTACGCCCTATCAGGTAGTAGTCCAGCAACGTCATGGCGGCCATGGCCTCTACGATGGGTACGGCACGCGGCAGCACGCAGGGGTCGTGCCGTCCCCGGGCTTTCAGCGTGGTCTCTTCGCCGTGGATGTCCACCGTCTGTTGCTCCCTCAGCAGGGTGGCTACCGGCTTGAAGCCCACGCGGAAGCAGATGTCTTGTCCGTTGCTGATGCCTCCCTGTATGCCTCCCGAGTGGTTGGTGCGGGTGCCAATGCGGCCGTCTTGGTTGCAGAACAGGTCGTTTTGTTCCGATCCCCTCATCTCCAGTCCGCCGAATCCGTCGCCATATTCAAAGGCTTTGGCGGCATTGATGCTCAGCATGGCCGCTCCCAGTGCAGCGTGCAGTTTGCCGAACACCGGCTGGCCGATGCCTGCAGGACAGCCGCGGACGATGCACGTCACCACGCCGCCGATGGTGTCACCCTCTCCCTTGATGCGGGCTATCAGCTCCTCCATCTCGCGTGCCTTCTGCGGGTCGGGGCAGCGCACGGGGTTGCTCTCGATGAGGCTGAGGTCATACCGATGGTAGTCCTGCTCCAGCCGGATGGGACCCACCTGCGAGGTATAGGCGGTGATGTCGATGCCCAGCTGCCTCAGTGCCAGCTTGGCCAGCGCACCGCCCACTACGCGGGCTATGGTTTCGCGGGCCGACGAGCGTCCGCCTCCCCGATGGTCGCGGATGCCGTACTTGGTCAGGTAGGTAAAGTCGGCGTGCGAGGGGCGGAAAACGTCGCGCAGGTTGTTGTAGTCGTCAGAGTGCTGGTTCTCGTTCCATACCACGAAGCCGATGGGGCACCCCGTTGACCTGCCTTCAAAGATGCCGGAGAGGAACTCTACTTTGTCACCCTCCTTGCGGGCCGTGGTGATGGCCGACTGGCCGGGACGGCGGCGGTCCAGCTCTGCCTGAATGAACTCCATGTCGATGAGGATGCCGGCAGGAAATCCGTCAACGACCCCTCCGATGCCTCTGCCGTGCGATTCGCCGAAGCTGGTCAGCCGGAAGATGTTTCCAAATGAATTGAACATATACGATGGTTTGAATGGTTATCTTAACGTTGTCTCTTTAATCTGGCTCAAAAGTACGCCTTTTTTCGTAAACCCACATGATGCCTTTCCGAAAAAATGGTGCAATGGGACAGACTTTCTTAAATATAGTACACGATTATTGTAAAAATTAACTTGTGAATGTGTGCGAAAAGTCCGTAATTTGCATCAATTTTACGCCTCCCTTGTGAAGAAGGGGTGGTCGCAGAGCCCCGTTGAAAGAGAGGGCTTCTGATGAGATAGGCTATTTATTAACTAAACATTTTTAACGTGTATGAAGAAGAAAAAGTTTTTTTATCTGTTTGCTCTCCTCTGTACGGTGAGCCTGCTGACGTTCACCGCTTGTAGCGACGACGAAGACGACATCTGGAAGCAGATTCCGCAGACCGAAATCTCCGGAGAACAGGCTGTCATGACCCTCAATGGAGCTGAGATTACCGAAGGGGCCGTGCAGATGAAGGTGGAGAACGAGTCGATGGGCGAACTGACCCTGCGCAACATCATCCCCAACTACGATGAACTGAAGGTGGCCGTCGAGCTGCAGAAGCAGGCCGACGAGTCGTTCTTGTTTGCCGGTACGGCCAGTGTGGTAGGCAACTATGTGATGACAAGAGAGGATATGTCCCTTCCCCCCTCACTGACCGTGGAGGTGAGCGGTACCATCTATCTGGACGGCAAGGTGACGGTCAACGTCAAGGCCGATGGCGCGATACTTCATCTGGGTACCTATGCAGGCAGCACGCTGTCACTGAACTACAGCGGTTCGCTACTCATCGGCAAGACGGTAGTCTACAGCTTGCAGGAGGGCGTACCTGTGCTGACGCTGGTAGGCATCGTGCCGGGTGAACTGACGGTACCCCTCATCGGTGTGTACACCGAAAACGGATCCTTCCAGGGTGAGACTGCTCTCAATGGCACAGCCGTAAAGGCAGAGGGAACTTTCCAGAACGGTGTATTGGTGCTGAATGTCAGCGTGAAGCTGTCAGAGGCTGCACAGGGCGGTCTGGCAGGCGAATGGCCGCTGGCTAAGACTATTGCTACTCCGTTGGACGAATGGGGATTCGAAATAGCTTATAACGACTACGCTCCGGTACGCATCATCTGGACACCAATTGATGAAACTGAGAAAAACGGACAGAACATATCCGCGCTTGGTACCTTGTTTGTTTCGCACCTGCTGGCCGAGGTCATCAACAGCATCACGCTGACCGATGACGGTAACCTGACAGCCAGCTACTATCCCGAAATGATTACCGGTCAGGATGCCGAAGGCAACCCCCTGGATATGCAGACTTGGATGATGAGCAAACTCGGAGCTTTGGAAACGGCTCCCGTTGAGCGCAAGTGGCTCACCTCACCCAAAAACCTGATGCACTGGTATGCCAAGGACGGACTGGTGTACCTGATACCCAACCTGCCGCAAATCCTGATGCAGGCTGCTGCCGACAAGGGCGAATCCCTCGATATCGAAGCCATCATGGTCATCCTGCAGCAGGTGAACGAGATGGACGATGCTACGCTGGGTGCCACGCTGGCAGCTTTGGGACAGCAGATGGGTATCGATCCCGCTATCCTGCAAGCACTGGATGTGAAGCTGATTCGCGAGGTGCTGGGCTGGATGACTACCGGAGTGCCCTTGAAATACACCGTGACGGCCGAGGGTGCCATGCGTCTCTATGCCGACAAGGATATGGTCAGCCCCTTCATGCCAATTCTGCTCGCCTTCCTGCCGCAGTTGCAGGCTGCATTTGACGAGGCAGTCGCTGCCGACGAAACGGGTATGTTGCAGTTTGTTATGGCTATGTTGGGTCTGGAGAAGTTTACCGACCTCAACGATGTGTGGTACAAGAATACCGACCAGTTTGCCGTAGGTCTGGGCTTCCAGCGATAAACCGAATCAGAAGAAATGGATGCGGAGGATGTGCAAACGTCAGAATGGACGGAGCGCATCCTCCTTTTTTATGCCGTTTTGCTTGGATAAACGGGAATTTATCCCTACTTTTGTGTCAAAATGTAAAATCCTATGATGACAGATACCGAAAGACAACAGATTATCGCTTTGGTGAAGTCCGAAGTTATACCGGCCATCGGGTGTACCGAGCCGATTGCCGTTGCCTTGTGCGTTGCCAAGGCTACCGAGATGCTGGGTTGCCGGCCGGAGAAGGTTACCCTTCAGCTGAGTGCCAACATTCTGAAGAATGCCATGGGGGTAGGCATTCCCGGCACAGGCATGATTGGGCTGCCCATTGCCGTGGCGTTGGGTGCCTTGATAGGCAAGTCCGCCTATCAGCTGGAGGTGCTGAAGGATAGCACGCCCGAGGCTGTAGAGGCCGGCAGACGCTTCATCGACGAAAAGCGCATCCACATAGCCCTGAAGGATGGTATCTCCGAGAAACTCTATATCGAGGTGTGCTGCGAGGCAGGTGCAGACAAGGCTACGGCCATCATTGCCGGCGGACACACCTCTTTTGTCTACGAAGAGCGAAACGGCGAGGTGCTGCTCAATCGGCAGGCTGCCTCCGCTGAGTCGGCCGAAGCCGCACCACTCGACCTCAATCTCCGCAAGGTGTACGATTTCGCCCTGACGGCGCCACTCGACGAGATACGCTTCATTCTGGAGACCGCCCGCCTGAACAAGGCTGCTGCCGAGCAGTCCTTCCAAGCCGACTACGGACACGGACTGGGCAAGATGCTGCGCGGAGCCTACGAGCACAAGGTGATGGGCGACAGTGTCTTTTCGCACATCCTCTCCTATACGTCGGGCGCGTGCGATGCCCGTATGGCGGGTGCCATGATACCGGTGATGAGCAACTCGGGCAGCGGCAACCAGGGCATATCGGCTACCATGCCCGTGGTGGTGTATGCCGAGGAGAACGGCAAGAGCGAGGAGGAACTGATACGTGCCTTGATGCTGAGCCACCTCACCGTCATCTATATCAAGCAGAGTCTGGGGCGTCTCTCGGCCCTGTGCGGATGTGTGGTGGCGGCTACCGGTTCCAGTTGCGGCATCACCTACCTGATGGGAGGCTCCTTCCGGCAGATATGCTACGCTGTGCAGAACATGATAGCCAACCTGACGGGCATGATTTGTGACGGAGCCAAGCCCAGTTGTGCACTGAAGGTGACCACGGGTGTCTCTACCGCTGTCCTCTCGGCCATCATGGCCATGGAGAACCGCTACGTCACTTCGGTAGAGGGTATCATCGACGAGGATGTAGATCAGAGCATACGCAACCTCACGAAGATAGGTTCGCAAGGCATGAACGAGACCGACCGCCTGGTGCTGCAGATCATGACGCAGAAGCAGTAGGCCTACTTATCAGAACAGGACAGCCAGGGCTGAAATCCGATATCCGGACCTCAGCTCTGGCTGTCCTGTTTTTGTTACCTTTTGGCTCAGTAGAGTGATGGCAAGCGTTTATTCGCAGCAGCCGCCCTCGCAGTCACATCCGCTGCCGCAGTCGCCTCCACAGCCTCCACAATGTCCACCGCAGCCTCCGCTCATCATGCGGGCAGCCTCGGCCAGTTCCTCGTTGGTGGCCGGACGGCTCTCTACCACTTCGCCCACGAAGTTCAGGTCGCAGCCTGCCAGAGGATGATTCATATCCATCACCACCACATCCGGCTTCACCTCCACTACGCTGCCGTTCACCCGCTGTCCTTCGCTGGTCATCAGCGGCACGATGGCTCCCTCCGTGATGCGTTCGCTGTCAAACTTGCCGTCAATCAGGAATATCTCGCGCGGAAGGTCCAGCACATGCTCTTCGTCGTACTCTCCGTAGGCATCGGCAGCCTTGATGACAAAGTCGAAACGTGCCCCTTTCTCCAGTCCTTGCAGTTCGGCTTCAAAGGGTTCCAACGTCATTCCCAAGCCAGAGATGAACTGGAAGGGGTGTGCGGCAGTTGCCTCTTCGGCAAACTCTTTCTCTCCATCTTCGATGGTATATAGCTTATAGGCTACAGTGATGTACTTGTTGTTCGTTGTCTCCATTCACAATTGTTTTATTGATTACTCATGAGATATTGTCGCTGCAAATGTACGCCAAAGATGTGGATTATGCAAATTCTCTATCCGGCAGTGAGGTTGTCTGCAAACTCATCCACACTTTTGCCCCGTGATACCACATCCAGATATTTCCCTGTGTTGGCACGAAATTCTCTGCTGCTAATTCCTATCATAACATTATTCCTTTTTAGAATACACCACAAAAGATAGTGCAAATCGAGTGCAGAATCACCAAGCTTGCTTGGGTGTTATGCCGAGATGCAGCTTATCTTATCTTATCAAAAGATAGTCTTTTTCGGGTTGCTATTGCTTGCTGGATACCGAAAGACATTTTTGTGAACGGTACTAACCACCCATGAGAGGGAAAAAGTGGATAACCGCACTTGAAAGAATGATTTTTCGATAAAGTTTGGCGGTTTTGAGAAAGGTATTATATTTGTGTACTGATTTTGGTACACAATATAAACGTAAAAGTGATGGCAGTCATTCAGATTACGTCAAGAGAATTTCGGGAGAAGCAGGCATCTATGTTTGCACTCGCCGACAATGGAGAACAGTTGGTAATCAGGCGCAAGGGAAAGGTCTCCTATATGCTGACCCATGTTTACGAAGAGGATGTTGTCCTTTCTCCGGAGCTTGAAGAGAGACTCGAAGAGAGTCGCAGGCAATACAGGGAGGGCAATGTCACGACTTGCACTACAAAGGAGGAACTTAACAGATTCTTGGAAGCACTATGAGCCTGTATAAGATTGAATTTACCCCAATAGCGATAAAAAGTGTTTCGAAATACAAGAAATCCAATCCAGTGCAGTATAAGAAACTCGTCAAGCTGCTTAATGAGTTGATGGAGCATCCGGGGACAGGGACGGGACACCCCGAACCACTTAAATCAGGCGATTTGATAACCTATTCCAGAAGAATATCAAAAAATGACCGCTTAATTTATGACATATATGAAGAACCCGTTGGCGGAATTAAGTACGCACTAACTTAATTCCGCCAATGGGTATGAAGAGAAAGTTACCGTGTTGGTCTTGACTGTAGGGGGGCGAAATGAGGTTCGTCACGACTCTTCCTCGGGAGGAAAACAGAATTTCCTCCCGAAGAAGAGGAATGAAGGGTTTATTGGTTGCGGAAATTCCACTTCGAGTTGTCAGAGTGGAAGTCGTACTCGGCCAGGGTAGGGGTGCTGTCGCCGATGGAGTAGAGCACGTACTTGGTGTTGATGCCTTCGCGGCCGGGGATGGCCTTGGGCAGCAGGCGGAATGTGCCGTCGGTGAGCTGCTCGATGCGCCACAGCTGTTCGGGTGCTCCGCTGAAGGTGGGCACGGTGGTCACCTCCAGCTGCTCGGTAGCGGCCAGTGCGCGTTCGGTTCCTTCTATCACAATCTTGTAGTAGGGGCCTCCTAAGTAGCCGCCGGCTTCGGGTACAGCTGTGATGGTCCAGCGTTGATGCGGACGGAACATGTAGTCGCCGATGCGTACGTCAATGCCCTCCTTCGGCCAGGTGTCGATGACGTCGGACAGCTTCTGGTTCTCTACAGGTACAATGGGATCCTCCGGCTTGATGCGCCACCAGGCCTGACGGTCCTGCGGGATGCGCACAAAGTCAACAGCTAACTCCAGGGCATAACCTCGCCGCTCTGACTCTATCTCGTAGGTACCCTCCTTGAACCGCTCTCCGGCTACGGGCCAGTCGTTCTTCCACAGCAACGGGCGGATGGCCAGCACGCTGCGTCCTCCCATGTCGAAATCGGCTTCCCAGTGGAACGACATCACTTCTACGCCTTCGTCGATGACGGTGCGGCCGAAGTGTCCGGCACCAGCCTTGCGGTCGCCGGCTGCCACTACCATCTTGCCGCCGCCTTCCAGCATGTCGCGTCCTACATTATCTATATAGGGACCTGTCACCTGGCGCGAACGTCCTACCACGATGTTGTACGTCGAGTTCACCCCGTCGCAGCAGGTGCCGTGTGTGCCCAGCAGGTAGTACCAGCCGTTGCGGTAGAGCAGGTCGGTGGCTTCGCAGTCGATGGCGATGTCCTTCTCTTTGTTTCCCTCTACCCGCTTGCCTGTCTTCGGGTCAATCTCTATCAGACGAATGAATCCGAAGTAGGTGCCGTAGGACACCCAAAGGCGGCCGGTGGTAGGATCCAACAGCAGGCCGGGGTCGATGGCATCGTTGTCCTCCAGTCCGTCGGAAGCACATACCTCGATAGGTTCGGTAAATTGGAAGTCAGGCGATTGCGGATCCAGCGTCTTGTTCCACATGGTCAGGATGCGTCCGTTGTGTCCGCCTCCCAGTCCGCCTCCAGTAGCACCATATATGATAAGGTAGCGGTCGCCAATCTTCAGGGCATCAGGGGCGGCACCTCCGCCGGGACGTACGGCTCCACCTTTCCAGCTCCATCCGTCTTCCGATATCAGTCCGCCTCCGCCGGTGCCGAAGGTGTAGTATTTGCCGTCACATTCGGCAATGGTCGATGGGTCGTGAATATAGGGCTGTCCTACCTGTGCCCGTGTGTGGGATGCCAGCATCAGTGCGGCCAAGGCCGATGCGCTTGCAATGATATGTTGTAGTTTCATGATTTTCAGAATGTTTATTGGATGGATAAATTGGTTACAGCGTTCCCCTTCTCGTCGATGAAGCGGACGCAGAAGTCGCTCATGCCGGGTCCGTTGATGACGGCTCCCCGCAACACGTTACGCCCCTGTTTCAGGGTGAGGCGTGCCGATGTGCAGTCGTCCTTCACCATGCGGCGGTCGCCCGACAGCAAGACGGCCTCTTCGCCATTGAGCCACCACATGGATGCCGAGTTGGAGCCTACGGCCAAGCGTACGGTCTGTTCCTGTGGCGAGTCAATCACCGTCACCGCCCAGAACAGTACACCATACATCTGCTTGTTCAATCCGGTAGCCAGTCGGAACAGCTTGACATTGAATAGCTTGCTGTCCATGGCGTGCCAGGTCAGCTTCTGCTTGCCCACCTTCACCTTCTGTCCGTCTTTGGGCAGCAGGGTGAACTGTTCCTTGAAGTATTCGGTATAGAAGGCTTCGCGCAGGTAGCTGTCGGTGAATACCGTGTTGCTTCGGTTGGGCTTGTCAATCGGTTCCAGCAGCATCCAGCGGCGGATGAATCCGTCGTTGTCCGGCGTGGCCGCATCGGCGGTTGCCGGGCTGAAGTATTGGTCCAGGGTAGGGCCTCCCGTCTGTGCCCTGCCGGTGAGGCAAAGCAGTGTCAACAATAGGAAAGTCAGTCGATAAGTTCTCATACATTATTACGAATTAAAAAGGTGGATACATGGGGGTTACTTGAACAGAAGCGGAGCCATCTGGTAGAGGCTTCTGCGCCAGGTCAGGAATTCGTGGGCGGTACCTTCGGATACATACCAGGTGGCCTTGTAGCCGGCAGCTTTCAGTGCTTCGCCTGCCTCCTTCACCTTGTCGGGGTTCTCCTTGCTGCCGCAGCTGATGAAGATGCCTTTCGGCTGTGGCCCCTCTTTGAAGTCGTCCGGCATGTAAAGGCCACCGCTCAGCAGGCCGTAGTAGCCGAAGGCCTCTCCGCGTCGCAGCGTGATGAGGCGTGTCTCGAAGCCTCCCATCGACAGACCCGCCATGGCGCGGTGGTCGCGGTCGGCCAGCGTGCGGAAGTGCTTGTCTACGTAGGGAACCAGTTCGTCCACCAGCACAGCCTCAAACTCTTTGGCCGTGAACTCGTAGATGTGGCCGAACTTCACGTCGTTGGTCATGCCGTATGTCATCACGATGATGAAGGGCTTGATTTTGCCGTCGGCAATCAGGTTGTCCATGATCAGGTTGGCGTGTCCCTGGTTGCTCCAGGCCGTTTCGTCTTCTCCCCATCCGTGCTGCAAGTAGAGTACGGGGTAGCGTGTCTGGCTATCCTTGTCGTAGCAGGGCGGTGTGTAGACGAAGGCGCGTCGTTCGGTACTGGTGCTGGGCGAGTGGAAGAGAATCTGCTGTACATGGCCGTGAGGCACCTTCTTCAGTGCATAGAAGTCGCGGTCGTGTGCGGGAATCTCTATGCCGCTTTCCCATCGGCAGGAGCCGTAGAAGTTGAGTGTGCCGGGGTCATTCAGTACGCCTCCGTCTACCGTCAGGTGATAGTAGTGGAATCCTTCGTCCATGGGGCCTTCCGTCGTGCCGGTCCATGCTCCGTCAGTCCCTTTTACCAGTTTCGTGCCGCCTCTGCCGCCCAGCCCTAAGCTGACGGTGACCGACTGCGCATCCGGAATGAGGACCCGGAAGCGGGCATAGCCTTGTGAATTGACCATCGGGTATTCTTGTCCGGGCTGGTTCAGGGTGGAGGGTTGAAAATCTTCTTTGATGTCGTTTTGGGCCCAGAGGCCGTTGCTACTGCATGCCAGTGCGAGGGCGCAGAAAGTAGTTTTTAATAATTCTTTTTTCATGGTTGTGAATGTAATTGTTTTCATCTGCAAATATAGCGAAAATTTCTCCGCTCGCAAGGGGATAAAATTGTAAGATAGGGGGACAAATCGTGTTATAGGGCAGATAAGGGGGCTTCTGAATATCTTTTCGGGTGAAATTTCTCGTCCCATCGGCAGATTTGTCTGCCCCTCTTCCAACAGAAAGGGAAATGTGTCTGAAGAGGAAATGTTGAATTTCTGTTGATTCGTTAGCAGAAGTTGGGGAAAAAGTGTACTTTTGCAACAATTTTCTCGATTGGAATGAGAAATCGCAACGGAAGGACGGAGTCCTTTGTTGATAATGAATTGAAATTCTGATAAAAATTGATATAACAATGGACTTTAAAATTGCAGTTTTGGCCGGTGATGGTATCGGCCCGGAGATCTCTGCCGTAGGCGTGGACGTGATGACCGCCGTTTGTGAGAAGTTTGGGCACAAGGTAAGTTACGAATATGCCATTTGCGGTGCCCATGCCATCGATGAGATGGGAGACCCTTTTCCCGAAGCGACCTTTGAGGCATGTAAAAGAGCCGATGCCGTCCTCTTCTCGGCAGTAGGCGACCCTAAGTTTGACAACAATCCCACGGCCAAGGTACGTCCCGAACAGGGCTTGCTGGCTATGCGCAAAAAGTTGGGCCTCTTTGCCAACATCCGTCCGGTACAGACCTTCAAGTGCTTGCTCCACAAGTCGCCGCTGCGTGCCGAACTGGTGGAGGGGGCTGACTTCCTCTGCATTCGCGAGTTGACGGGAGGTATGTACTTCGGCGAGAAGTATCAGGACAATGAAAAGGCGTACGATACGAACATGTACACCCGTCCGGAGATTGAACGCATCCTGAAGGTGGGATTCGAGTATGCCATGAAGCGCAACAAGCACCTGACGGTGGTAGACAAGGCTAACGTGCTGGCCAGCAGCCGTCTGTGGCGTCAGATTGCACAGGAAATGGCTCCTCACTACCCGGAGGTGAAGACCGATTATATGTATGTGGACAATGCCGCTATGCGCATGATTCAGGAACCTACTTTCTTTGATGTGATGGTGACGGAGAACACTTTCGGTGACATCCTGACGGACGAGGGATCGTGTATCAGCGGTTCCATGGGCTTGCTTCCCTCGGCCTCTACCGGCGAGAGCACGCCTGTATTTGAGCCTATCCACGGCTCGTGGCCGCAGGCAAAGGGGCTGAACATTGCCAATCCGCTGGCACAAATCCTCTCTGTTGCCATGCTCTTTGAGTATTTCGACCTGAAGGAGGAGGGAGCCTTGATACGCCGCGCGGTCAATGCCTCACTTGATGCCAATGTACGTACGCCCGAAATTCAGGTGGAAGGTGGTGCCAAGTATGGTACGAAGGAAGTGGGTGCCTGGATAGTGGACTATATCAAGCGGTAAGCGGACATTCTAAACTTATATCTATATGTACAGTAGGGCTGCGTCGGGGATGATGATTTCACCTCGGCGCAGTTCTATTTTGCCTTGCAACTGCATGTTGTTTAGTGTCTTGGAGATGCCGGTGCGGGTGTCGTTGACAATCTGTGCCAAATCTTCCATCCGAATCTTTATCTCCTTGCGGCCGGCGGACGGACGCTCCAGATGCAGGCGGATGAAACGCAGAATACGTTCTTCCGACGAAATGCTGTGGTAGTTGTGGTTCCATACCCGCCTGTTCAGCACTTGGGCGCGGTTGCTCAGGATATTGAGATAGTTGAGGCAGAATATGTCGTACTTGAAGAGTTCGTTCATGGCAAACGACTTGTCGATGGTGACCGTATGGGCTTCTCCGCAGCTGTGATAGGTGGCTACGTAATGGGTATCCATGCCGAAAAGCGATTGGGGCTCAATCAGATAGGGTGCCTGAAAGTATTCCGTTACGTTGTACAGACCGTCAGAAGAGACTGTGGTAGCCGTTACCTCTCCTTTCAGCAGAAACAGCAACTGACGGCACGGCGTGAGGGATTGTGCCAGAAGCGTATGGTCCTTGTGCTTGGCAAAGTGAAATTTGACTTTCCCTAAGATGTGTGTTAAGTCTTCTTGGCCCAGTCCTTGGAAAAGTGGCAGTTGCAGTAAGGTATCGAACATGGTATCCATAGAGTTTTTGCTTTTATTGATACAACAAATGTACAGATAATTAAGAGCGGGGTGATATCGCGGGTTCGCTCTTTTTTGTTTTTTTATTAGTTACTAACGAATGTTGTCTATGCACCGATGCACCCGTTTCACATTAAAACTTTCGCTCCGAAAGTTCTAAACCTGCGAGGCAGAAGTTTTAAAGAAAAGCACGAGAGGTTTTAAACTTGTTTTTTGGTTGTGGCTTGACGAAATGGGTCAATATGGGTGAACCGATATCCTATCGGCATCCAGACATTCGAGAAGATCGGAGAGGGTGACTACCTGTATGTAGACAAGACGGCGTTGGTGTACCAGATGCCGACTGGAATATAAAGGGTGAAAAATAGGAATTTCCTCTCGTTGATTTGTTTTTTTATACTACTTTTGCAAGTTGAAATAAAAATAGGAGGTCTAACGTATGTTTTCAGATTTTAGTTGGCAGCAGATGACCAGTGCCTTTATCGTGCTGTTTGCTGTGATTGACATTATCGGTTCCATACCCATCATCATAGATTTGAAGGAGAAGGGTAAAGATGTGAATGCCACCAAGGCCACGTTGATATCGTTTGCTTTGCTGGTGGGTTTCTTCTATGCGGGCGATATGCTGCTCAAGCTTTTCCATGTGGACATTGAGTCGTTTGCCGTAGCCGGCGCGTTCGTTATCTTCCTGCTGTCATTGGAGATGATTCTGGACATCGAAATCTTCAAGAATCAGGGCCCCATCAAGGAGGCCACTTTGGTGCCGCTGGTCTTTCCGCTATTGGCCGGTGCCGGAGCCTTCACCACACTGCTCTCCTTGCGTGCCGAGTATGCCAGCATCAACATCATCATTGCGCTGGTGCTCAATATGATTTGGGTCTATATCGTAGTGCGGCTTACGGGGCGGGTCGAACGCTTCCTGGGTAAGGGAGGCATCTATATCATCCGTAAGTTCTTCGGCATCATCCTGCTGGCCATTTCGGTCCGTCTCTTCACCGCCAACATCACCCAGTTGCTTGAGTCTCTGCAGCAGGGCTGATTCAGTATCGGATGCCTGTTCCGTCTCTTCCTCTTCGTCTTCCTCTTCGAAGGGGTCGGGGCGTTGCGGCCCTTGCTTCATGAAGGCTACCGCACATACAACACCTGCAACGGCACCGCTCAGATGTCCCTCCCACGACGTGGTGGCTTTGGCAAAGGTCGGGAACATGTTCCATACCAGTCCGCCGTACAGGAATGTAACCAGCAGTGAAATGGCCGTCAGGGGTACGTGACGGCGCAGTAGACCGCTGAAGAAGAGAAAGAAGGCCAGACCGTAGATGAGGCCGCTGGCTCCTACGTGCCAGCCCGGTTGGCCGATGACGAAAGTCAGCAGTCCGCACCCTATCCAGAGGGTAAAGAAAATGTACGACGCAATGCCCCGATAAAAATAGAAAAGGCACCACGACAGGAAGAAGAGTGGCAGGGTGTTGGCCATCAAATGGCGGTAACTGCTATGTATCAGCGGATGGGCAAAGATGCCGAACACACCCCGCTGCTCGCGCGGGTAGATACCCAGCCGGCAGAAGTCCCAATCCATGCCCGTCTCCAGAAATTTCAGCAGATAGAGCACGAACAACAGGAAGCAGGGAAATGCGGCTGCCAGGCAGATCCGCTGTAGGTCTTGTTTCATTTTTTGCATACAAAGTTTCCTTTTTGCACTTTATATATTCGTTTCATGTTACAATACTACAGATTATTTACGGAAAATACGAAAAAAATCTGTTTTTATTTTTGATAGTAAGTATTAATTCGTAATTTTGGGCATCGCTATCAGTGGGTGTGATGGCGTGAACCTGAATAATTAACCTTTAAATAATGCACAACTATGAGTTATTTACGATTTGACAAGACCCTGATGATCAATCTGCAGGAATCTTTGCCAAGGGAGATTCTTCGGACGAACAAGTCGGGTGCCTATCATTGTACGACAATTGTGGATTGTAACACACGCAAATATCACGGTTTGTTGGTGATGCCTGTCCCCAACCTGGACGATGAGAACCATGTGCTGCTATCTTCTTTGGATGAAACGGTAATTCAGCATGGTGCGGAGTTTAACTTGGGATTGCATAAATATCAAGGAAATAACTTTAGTCCCAACGGGCACAAGTATATCCGGGAGTTTGACTGTGAGCATATCCCTGCCACTACCTATCGGGTAGGCGGAGTTATCCTTCGGAAAGAGAAAATCTTCGTTCACCACGAAAACCGGATTCTGATTCGTTACACCTTGGTCGATGCCCATTCGGCAACTACACTTCGTTTCCGTCCGTTCCTTGCCTTCCGCAGCGTACGCGAATATACGCACGAGAATCCGCAGGCCAGCCGCGAATATCAGCTGGTAGAGAACGGCATCAAGACCTGCATGTACCCCGGCTATCCCGAACTCTACATGCAGCTCAACAAGAAGAACGAGTTCCACTTCCAGCCCGACTGGTATCGGGGTATAGAGTATCCCAAGGAACAGGAACGTGGATACGACTTCAACGAGGACCTCTATGTGCCCGGATACTTCGAGGTGGATATCAAGAAGGGCGAGAGCATCGTCTTCTCGGCAGGTGTGTCCGAGGTGTCTACCCGCAGGCTGAAACAGACTTTCGAGGCCGAAGTGGAAGACCGCACACCGCGTGACAGTTTCTATCACTGTCTGAAGAACTCGGCCCACCAGTTCCACAACAAACAGGGTGACGAACACTACGTGCTGGCCGGCTATCCCTGGTTCAAGTGCCGTGCCCGCGACCTCTTCATCTCACTGCCGGGCCTGACGCTGGCCGTGGACGAGCGCGACGAGTTTGAAGATGTGATGGCAACGGCAGCGAAAGCTATCCGCCAGTTCATCAACGGCGAGCCCTCTACCTATAAGATATATGAAATGGAGCATCCCGACATCCTGCTTTGGGCCGTATGGTGCCTGCAGCAGTATGCGAAGGATACCTCGCGCGAACAATGCCGCGAGCGCTACGGCGAATTGCTGGAGGAAATCATGCAGTTCATTCTGGACCGTAAGCACGACAACCTCTTCCTGCATGACAATGGCCTGCTATTCACCAACGGCAGCGACAAGGCTATCACGTGGATGAACTCTACCGCTGACGGCCGTCCCGTCATTCCGCGTACGGGATACATCGTTGAGGTGAATGCATTGTGGTACAATGCACTCCGTTTCGTGGCCGACCTCTTCCGCGAAAGCGACAAGGCAACGTTGGTCGAAGAACTGGACACACAGGCCGAAAAGGCCGGCAAGGCGTTTGTCGATGTGTTCCGCAACGAATATGGCTATCTGTTCGACTATGTGGACGGATATATGATGGACTGGAGCGTGCGCCCCAATATGATCTTTACGGTTGCATTCGACTATTCTCCTCTGGACCGGGCACAGAAGAAGCAGGTACTGGACATCGTGACCAAGGAACTGCTGACACCCAAGGGACTGCGTACCCTGAGCCCCAAGAGCGGCGGCTACAACCCCAACTACGTGGGACCGCAACGGCAGCGTGACTATGCCTATCACCAGGGAACAGCTTGGCCCTGGCTGCTGGGATTCTATATGGAAGCCTACCTGCGCATCTACAAGATGAGCGGTATCTCCTTTGTAGAACGCTATCTGATAGGTATGGAAGACGAGATGACCTCGCACTGCATCGGTGCGTTGCCCGAACTGTTTGACGGCAATCCCCCGTTTGTAGGACGTGGAGCAGTCTCCTTTGCCATGAACACGGCAGAGATGCTGCGCATCTTGAAGTTATTGTCAAAGTATAATTTATAAGAGGAGGAACAACAATGAAAGTATTAATGTTTGGATGGGAATTTCCTCCCAAGATATATGGTGGTCTGGCTGTTGCGTCGTATGGTATCACGAAGGGGCTGAGCCTGCAGGGCGATATCGAGACTACGTTCTGTATGCCGAAACCCTGTGGTGACGAAGAGAAGTTCCTGAATATTGTGGGTATGAACCAGGTGCCTATCGTGTGGCGCGACGTTGACTACGATTACTTGAAGCAACGCCTGCCCTCTTATGCAACCCCTGAGCAGTACTACGCATTCCGTGATCATATCTATGCCGATTTTTCGTACATGCATGTCAACGACTTGGGATGTATGGAGTTTGCCGGTGGCTATCCGGGCAACCTGCACGAAGAAATCAACAACTTCTCCATCATAGCCGGCGTGGTGGCACGTCAGCAGGAGTTTGACATCATCCATGCACACGACTGGCTCACCTATCCAGCAGGCGTACATGCTAAGATGGTAAGCGGAAAGCCGCTTTGCATCCATGTGCATGCTACCGACTTCGACCGCTCACGCGGTAAGGTGAATCCGACAGTCTACTCTATTGAAAAGAACGGTATGGATCATGCAGACTGCATCATGTGCGTTTCCGAGCTGACACGCCAGACAGTGATTCATCAGTATCATCAGGATCCGCGCAAGTGTTTCGCCATGCACAATGCAGTATATCCATTGTCACAAGAGTTGCAGGACATTCCGCGTCCCGATCATTCAAAGGAGAAAGTGGTTACCTTCCTGGGCCGTATCACTATGCAGAAGGGACCAGAATATTTTGTTGAAGCTGCCGCCATGGTACTGAAACGTACCCGCAACATCCGCTTTGTGATGGCAGGTAGTGGCGATATGATGAATGCCATGATCAATCTGGCAGCCGAGCGTGGCATTGCCGACCGTTTCCACTTCCCCGGCTTCATGAAAGGCAAGCAGGTTTACGAAGTCTATAAGAACAGTGACGTCTTTGTGATGCCCTCTGTATCCGAGCCCTTTGGTATTGCACCGTTGGAGGCCATGCAGTGTGGTACTCCTTCCATCATTTCCAAGCAATCAGGTTGCGGTGAGATTTTGGATAAGGTGATAAAGACCGACTACTGGGATATTCACGCCATGGCTGATGCCATCTACTCCATCTGTACCAACCGCTCGCTCTTCCAGTATCTGCAGGAAGAGGGCAAGAAAGAGGTTGACGGCATCACTTGGGAAAAGGTAGGATTACGCATCCGTGCCCTTTACGAGGAAGTAATCAGAAATTACGGTAAATAATAAAACAAGAATAACGATATGAGAACCATTTGTCTTTATTTTGAAATACATCAAATCATTCATCTGAAACGTTACCGCTTCTTTGATATCGGTACCAACCACTACTACTACGATGACTATGCCAACGAAACCAGCATCAACGACGTAGCCGAACGCTCCTATATACCTGCACTGAATACCTTGATTGAGATGGTCAAGAACTCGAATGGTGCCTTCAAGGTTGCTCTCTCTATCTCGGGCGTAGCTCTGGAGCAGCTCGAAATTCATGCACCTGCCGTCATTGACCTGCTGCATCAGCTCAATGATACCGGTTGCTGTGAGTTCCTGGCTGAACCTTATTCTCACGGCCTCTCTTCGCTGGCCAATGAGGATTGCTTCAAGGAAGAGGTGATGCGCCAGAGCGAAAAGATGAAGCAGATGTTCGGAAAGGCTCCCAAGGTATTCCGCAACTCCAGCCTCATCTATTCCGACGAAATCGGTGCCGCTGTGGCTTCGATGGGCTTTAAGGGTATGCTGACTGAGGGTGCTAAGCACATTCTGGGTTGGAAGAGCCCCCACTATGTATATCATTGCAACATGAATCCCAATCTGAAGTTGCTGTTGCGCGACTTCAAGTTGTCAGATGATATCAGCTTGCGCTTCTCCAACTCGGAGTGGAGCGAGTATCCGCTGTTTGCCGACAAGTACATCGGTTGGATTGACTCACTGCCGCAAGAAGAGCAGGTCATCAACATTTTCATGGAACTGTGTGCACTGGGTATCTACCAGCCGCTCTCTTCCAATATCCTGGAATTCCTCAAAGCATTGCCGGCTTGTGCCAAGGAGAAAGGCATCACCTTCTCCACTCCCACCGAGGTGGTTACCAAACTGAAACCTATCTCGCAACTCGACGTTCCTTATCCCATGTCGTGGGTGGACGAGGAGAGAGATACCAGCTGCTGGCTGGGTAACGTGATGCAGCGCGAGGCCTTCAACAAACTCTACAGCGTGGCCGAACGTGTACACATCTGCGATGACCGCCGCATCAAGCAAGATTGGGATTATCTGCAGGCCAGCAATAACTTCCGCTTCATGACGACGAAGCAGAACAGCGTTACTTTGTCCCGTGGAATCTATGAATCACCTTACGATGCTTTCACCAACTATATGAACATCTTGGGTGACTTCATCAAACGGGTGGATTCCCTCTATCCGGTGGACATCGACAACGAGGAGCTGAACGCACTGCTTACTACGATACGTAACCAGGGCAACGAGATTGAGGAACTGCACAAGGAGCTGGACAAGGCACAGGCCAAGTTGGGCAAGGTAGAAAAGGCAGCCAAACCGGCTAAGGAACCTGCAGCAAAGAAGCCCGCAGCCAAAAAGACGGTAGCCAAGAAACCTGCAGCCAAGAAGCCGGCTGCAAAGAAAGAACCTGAGAAGGAAAGTTAAGCGTTTTTTTATAAGTACTGCGTGGCTAATCGCCACGTAGTATATTTCATACAATAAATAGCAAGGGGATGGGGTCCGTGAAGGATGTACATCCTCTTTTTTTGTGTGAACGAGGCAATCAGGAAGCGCGTCCGGAGGGAGTGGCATGAAGTGTCAGGAGGTCAGCACGATGCGGTCGCCCAGTTCGCGTGCCATGGCGTTTTGCACCTTGCGCAGGTCGCTGTAGCGCTTCATGATGTCGTTGCAGCGGGTTTCGTCGTTTACTACGGCGGGATCCTGCAGGGCACGCATCAGGTGCTTCAGTTCGGCACTCACGATGGCATACTTGAAGTCCACCAGCAGCATGGGTACCAGTTCTACCAGTCTCTCCTCGTCTGTCACGATCTTCTGGTTCTTCGAGTGGTACTTGCTCAGCTGGTAGCGGTTGCTTATCAGTTCGGCACTGAGGCGGCTGATGGTCGGGTCGGGGTGAGCCACGAAGTACCGTTCGGCCACAAAGCCCTCCTGATGGATGTGCTCTACAGCCTCAACCAGCATCCGGCGATGCAGTGGATTGTGAAATGTCAGTTCGTCGTTCCTCAGATCGCTGGCTATATACTCGGTTACGGTCAGCGGCGTATCATGGCCGTTGTCATCGGTCACGTTGCACATCACCTTTTCGCCATAGCGTACCAGCATCTGTAGAATCTGCCGTTCGTAGCGGTAGAACTCATTCTCTTCCTTCGCCTCCATAGGGAGGAACGATGTCGAGGGAGGTGCAGACACGTCACCCGGATAGGGACTCTCGGGCGTGTCTACGGGGGGAGGTGGTGGGGGTACCTCACCGCCTTCCGATACAGGCTGTGTGGACGAGGAAAGGACGGTCGCATCGGTCTCGGTCGGGTCGGTACCGGGCATGGGAGTGCCCTCTGCCAGCCGACGCGCCCGTTGGCGTTCGCGCTCGGCCTGTTCGGCACGTGCTTCCGCCTGTTTTTCGCGTCGCTTGGCCACTTCAGATACCAGCAGGCGGTCTTCCACATGCAGCAACTGGGCACACTCCTTGATGTAGACATCGCGCACAATGGCTTCGGGTATTACCGAGATGCTCTGCACCAGACTGCCTATCAGTTCGGCCCGTTTGATGGGGTCGCGTCCCGCATCTTCCAGCAGCAGGTTGGCCTTGAAGCGGATGAAGTCTGTCTCGTGTTGGTGGATGAACTCCTGAAACTCCGTGGAGTTGTGCTTGCGGGCGAAGGAGTCGGGGTCGTCCCCGTCGGGCAGCAGGCATACCTTGATGTTCATGCCCTCTTCCAACAGCATGTCGATGCCTCGCAGCGAGGCATGTATGCCGGCTTCGTCACCGTCGTACAGAATGGTCATGTTGTTGGTGAAGCGGTGTATCATCCGTATTTGGCCGGTTGTCAGTGCCGTACCCGATGAGGCCACTACATTCTCCACGCCGCTCTGGTGCATGGAGATGACGTCGGTGTAACCTTCCACCAGAAAGCAGCGGTCCTGTTTCACGATGGCCTGTTTTGCAAAGTAGATGCCATACAGTTCGTTGCTTTTGTGGTAGATGTCCGATTCGGGCGAGTTGACATACTTCACCTTCACTCCCTTGGTAGCACTGGCCAGCACTCGTCCGCCGAAGGCTACTACCTTGCCCGACAGTGTGTGTACGGGGAAGATGACACGGCCCCAAAAGCGGTCGCGCAGGCGGTGATCGTCCGTCTCGTAGCAGAGTCCCGTTTTCAGCAGGTATTCTGCCTTGTATCCTTTCTTCTGTGCCTCTTGTGCCATGGCGTCGCGGCTCTCGGTACAGTAGCCCAGCTGAAACTTTTCGATGATGTCGTCGCGGAAGCCCCGGCTGCGTAGGTAGACCATGCCGACACTGCGCCCTTCGGTGTGGTGGCGCAGGATGTTCTGGAAATAGTCGCGGGCAAACTGGTTGACGATGAAGAGGCTCTCACGTTCGCTCTGTGCCTGCTTCTGCTCGTTGGTCAGCTCCTTCTCCTTCACCTCGATGCCATACTTCTTGGCCAGATATTTCAACGCTTCGGGATAGGAGAGCTGTTCGTGCTCCATGATGAAGTGTACGGCATTGCCTCCCTTGCCGCAGGCAAAGCACTTGCACAATCCCTTGGCAGGTGATACGTAGAACGAGGGGGTCTTGTCGTCGTGAAAGGGGCACAAGCCCACATAGTTCACACCGCGTTTGCGCAGGGTGACGAAGTCTGACACGACATCGTATATCTGTGCCGCATCCAGTATCCGGTCTATGGTGGCTTGGTCTATCATGCTCTTCTACTTCCGTTTTAAGTTCGTTCGAATGCCGTTTGAACGGTGCAAAAATAGGGATTAATTACAGTTCGTGCAAGGGTAGGGTACCAACGTTTGCGAATAATCCTCTATTTATTTGCTCTCATCAAATAAATTTGTACTTTTGCACAAGTATTAATCATTAAATTCAAAACACGATGAAAAAAAGGTTTTTGTTTTTTGCCCTTATGGGTTTGCTGGGAGTTGTTTGTTATTATTTAGCTAATAATAATGATAGAAAATTAAGTGATATTCAGCTTGCTAATATAGAAGCACTGGCAAGCGGTGAGGATCCTTACATCAATGCATGTAATACATATTGTGTCTATGATGTTCAGTCTGTTTGTGTTTTGTTTACAAATAAAGGATATACAATTAATTGCTACAGTATGCGTTCTTGGATGTAAAACATAATTTCACTATATTATTATGTCATATATGAATCGTATTCTATCAGGGCTGTTCGTGATGGCCTGTGCCTCTTGTTCCACGCATACGCCTTCCCCTTCCTCCATACAGACTGTTTCCTATACGATAGATGCTTTTGAAGTGATTGACTTGTCACAGGAGAGGAGTGAAGAAGTTTCAGCTGACTCTATGTTAATGGGGCGGCCGTTTGAAATACGTGTCGTGTCGGATAGTCTGCTTGCCATCAACGATGCCGGAGCCGAGAAACTGTTGTGGCTGCTGAATCCCCATACCCATGCATTCTCTGCCTGTGTCGATAGAGGGGAGGGACCGGAAGAAATGTTGTTCATCAGCAATCTGTGGATGGATGGGCAGACCCTCTGTGCAGGAGGAATGCAAGACAATAAAATCGTACGTTTCAATTTTACTTCATCACCTTTGGCTGTAGTGCCCCAGCAGGTGTGCCGAACCTCCTTTCCGTTTATAAGGGCGGTGTCGTGGGGTGAAGACGGTTACCTGGTGGTGCCGATGGTACATCAGTCCGACCGCTACTATACCATTGATTCGGCAGGAAATGTGCAAGATACAGTCGGTGTCTATCCTGAGGTGCTGATGCCGGAAGAGATTCAGCCCAACAACTCCATGTTTCAGACACGGCTGGCGGTCTCCCCGGACCGGAGTCATTTGGTATCTGCCAATCAGACATGGAATACCATTGAAGTGTACGATGCGACCTTCCAGTCCACTCTGTTGTTGAAAGGCCCCATTGAGATGGAGGCGGAAGTGAAGAAAATAGAATCTTCGATAGGCATTCGTTACGGACAGAAACCCGGTTGGAACCTGTTCAGCGGAGTATCTGCTACCGATAGCGGCTTCTGGGTAGGATATATCGGAATGCGTCTGGAGAAACGGGAAGATGTGAGCAGAGGCATCTCTGCCATCCTCTCCTTTACATGGGACGGTACCCCATGCAGAATGTATCGTCTTGGTGAGGAAGTGGTTGCATTTGATATTGACGAAAAAGGCAATGCCCTGTATATCATTGCCAATCGGCCCGACCCCACCATCGTCAGATACTCACTTCCTGCGGAACACCCATCGCACTAAGAGGAAGTTGACGGGTATGGCGACGGCGAAGACGGGTAGGGGAGCCAGCGGACGGCTGATGCCCAGCCAGAGGAACAGGTTCAGCAGGACGATGTGGAGCAGGTAGTTCACTAAGTGTGCTCCGCCGAAGCCGGCTGCACGGCTCCACGACGGACGGCGGCCGAAGGTAAAGTAGGCCGTCAGGTAGAAGTTGGCCACGAAACTCACGGCATAGCCGATGGTGTAGGCCACGTTTACCTCTATCAGCCGTTGCAGCAGGTAGTAGAGTCCGTAGTGCAGGGCAGTGGCCGTGACACCTACGCCGACAAATCGGATAAATTGGTTTCGCCATGTGTGCAGGCCTTCTTTCGGGTACATAAACGGGAGATTTGTATGGTTCTGGCTGCAAAGTTATCTTTTATGGCGCATATCTTCTATTCTTTCTATGGATAAATTTGTACTTTTGTCCCCAAAATAGGAAGATTTGCCACATATATTATTGGAATTATGCCGGATTATACGAAAAAACTGTGTTGGGGCATCGGGCTTCTGAGCCTGTTGGTGTTAGTCCCGTTCTTGGGAGAGTCTCTCTTTTATTCTAAAGGCGAGCCGCGCGAAGCCATCGTGGCCCTCTCCATGCTGCAGAGCGGCAACTGGACGCTGCCGCTGAACTACGGAACAGACATCGCCTATAAACCTCCTTTCCTCTATTGGGCCATTGCTACCCTTTCGTTGTTGGGAGGCGAGGTGACGGAGTTTACCTCCCGTCTGCCGTCTGCCTTGGCCTTTGTGGGAATGCAGGTTTTCTTCTTTCTCTTTGTGGCCCGTCGCAGGGGATGGCCTACGGCACTGTTGGCCTCGCTGATGCTGCTCACTTCGTTTGAAGTACATCGGGCCGCAGTGGCCTGCAGGGTGGATATGGTGCAGGTGTCGGCCATCGTGGTGTCGCTCTGTCTGCTCTACCGCTGGGACGAGCGCGGATGCCGGCGTGTGCCTTGGGCGGCCATTGCCCTGATGGGAGTCGCCTCGCTGACCAAAGGCCCCGTCGGTTCCATCTTCCCCTGTCTGGTAATCGGAGTCTATCAGCTGCTGCGCGGATGTGCCTTCTTCAAAGCTTTCTGGCGGCTGGTGGGAATCGGATTGGCTTCGCTGGTCCCGCTGCTCCTGTGGTATTGGATGGCCTATCGGCAGGGAGGACAACCCTTCCTGGATCTGGTACTGGAGGAGAATACGGGACGTTTTCTGGGTAAGATGACCTACGAGTCGCATGAGAACCCCGTCTGGTACAACTTCCTGACGCTGATTTGGGGATGGATACCCTGGACGTTGGTGCTGCTGGCTTCGCTCTTCAACCTGAAGCACCGTTCCATACACCTGCTTCCGCAGGCCGACGGCTGGCGTAGCCGCCTTGCCAAGTTCTGGCAGGCCTTCCGCACCCAATCGCCTGTCCGCCTTTTTACCTGGCTGACCATACTGATAATCTTCGTCTTCTACTGCATCCCCAAGAGCAAGCGGAGCGTCTACCTGCTGCCTATCTATCCCTTTATGGCCGTACTGATGGCCGACTATCTGCTGGCGTTGGCCCGCGAGAACAGTCGGAAGCTGCTGGGCGGATTGGCCCTCTTCTTTGCCTCACTGGGTCTGTTGCTGACGCTGGCCTTTGCCGTAGTGCGGCTGGGTTGGCTGCCCGATACCTTGTGGGGAACCGGCCGTCATGCGGCCGAGAACATCGCCTTTGTCCATGCCCTGCGCGACACCTCTTACTCCTGGTCCCAATGGTTGCTGATACTGCTCCCCTTGGTAGCAGCCTGCTGCCTTTGGCAGCTGGTACGACGCCCGGTGACCAACCGGGTGCTGTTACAGGGCATCGCCGGTGGTATGCTCTGCCTCTTTGTGGCGTTGGACGGTGTCTATCAGCCTACGGTGCTCTCCGTTAAGTCGGACAAGCATTTGGTCGACCGCATCCTGCAGTATGTGCCTCAAGGCCCTGTCTACTCCTATTCGGCCATGAGTTTCTACTGCACCAATTACTATCTGAACGACCGGATGCGTCACATCGAAAAAGAAGACCCTGCCGAGGGATATCTGATAGTGGCCGAGAAGGAAGAAGAGGAGATGCACGCCGCACTGGCCGGACGTTATCGTCTGGAGAAGGTGTTCCGCACCGAACGGCGCAGTTGTGACATGCGCGATGAGATTTGCATCTACCGCTTCACACGTTGATTGACAAACTCTATATACGAATGATTATGAACAGATGGAAAAGTTTCTTTGTCCTCTTAGGGACATGGCTAGTTATCAGCTCTACGTGGGCACAGTGCGAACCGGTGGACTTTGTGAATCCGCTGATGGGTACCGACTCCAAACTATCGCTCTCCAACGGCAACACTTATCCGGCTATTGCACGCCCTTGGGGCATGAACTTCTGGATGCCCCAGACGGGGAAGATGGGTGATGGCTGGGCCTACACCTACGCTTCGGATAAGATACGTGGCTTCAAACAGACGCATCAACCCAGCCCTTGGATTAACGACTACGGACAGTTCTCCCTCATGCCGATGACGGGTGCGTTGAAGATTGATCAGGAGCAACGCGCCTGCTGGTTCTCACACAAGGCGGAGAAGGCAATGCCCTACTACTACAGTGTCTATCTTTCCGAGTACGACCTCACTACTGAAATCACTCCTACGGAGCGTTGTGCCTATTTCCGCTTCACCTTTCCCGAGAGCGATAAAGCATACGTGGTAGTGGATGCCTTCGACCGCGGCTCGTACATCAAGGTAATCCCCGAAGAGAACAAAATCGTGGGCTACACCACACGCAACAGCGGAGGCGTACCCCAGAATTTCCGCAACTACTTCGTCATCCAATTCGACAAACCCTTCACCTTCCACAAGGTGTGGGCAGACTACCATACCGTGGAGAAGCACCTCGAACTGCAATCCAACCACGTAGGTGCCGCCATCGGCTTCGCCACTCGCCGCGGCGAACAGGTGCATGCCCGTGTGGCTTCTTCGTTCATCAGTCCCGAACAAGCGGAACTGAACCTGAAGGAAATAGGCACAAAGAGTTTTGAACAGACCAAGGAGGAGGGACGCCGTGCGTGGAACGATGTTCTGGGACGCATCCGTGTGGAGGATGACGACACCGACCGCCTGCGCACCTTCTACTCCTGCATGTATCGCTCGGTGCTCTTCCCCCGTATGTTCCACGAAGTGAACTCACAAGGTGAAACCGTGCACTACAGCCCCTATAACGGAAAAGTGCTGCCGGGACACCTCTTCACCGACACCGGTTTCTGGGACACCTTCCGCTGCCTGTTCCCCTTCGTCAACCTCGTCTACCCCTCCATGGGAGAGAAGATGCAGGAGGGATTGCTGAACACCTATCTGGAGAGCGGCTTCTTCCCCGAATGGGCCAGTCCCGGACACCGCGGCTGCATGGTGGGCAACAACTCTGCCTCCGTGGTTTCCGATGCCTTCATGAAGAACATCACCCGGGCCGATGCGCAAAAGATGTACGAAGGTCTGTTGCACGGTGCCAACAGCGTACATCCCCGCATTGCCAGCACCGGCCGGTATGGATACGACTACTACAACCGTCTGGGCTATGTGCCATACGATGTGAAGATTAACGAGAACGTGGCACGCACGCTGGAGTATGCCTACGATGACTGGTGCATCTACCGCATGGGTCAGAAGCTGGGCCGCCCGGCCGAGGAAGTGGAACTCTACAGGCAGCGCAGCCGCAACTACCGCAATGTGTTCGACCCCGAGACGCGCCTGATGCGCGGACGCAATGCCGACGGCACCTTCCAGACACCCTTCAACCCTCTGAAGTGGGGCGATGCCTTCACCGAGGGCAACTCCTGGCACTACACCTGGTCCGTCTTCCACGACGTGCAGGGACTCATCGACCTGATGGGCGGCAAGCAGATGTTCACCGCCATGCTCGACTCCGTATTCAGTCTGCCTCCCCTCTTCGACGACAGCTACTACGGCGGTGTCATCCACGAGATACGCGAGATGACAATCGCCAATATGGGCAACTACGCGCATGGCAACCAGCCCATCCAGCACATGATCTATCTCTACAACTACGCCGGAGAACCCTGGAAGGCACAGTACTGGTTGCGTGAGACCATGAACCGCCTCTACCTGCCCACACCCGACGGTTACTGTGGCGACGAAGACAACGGACAGACTTCGGCGTGGTACGTATTCACTGCCCTCGGCTTCTATCCGGTCTGCCCCGGCAGCAACCAGTATGTGCTGGGTGCCCCCTACTTCAAGAAGGTGACCCTGCAGCTGGAAAACGGCAGAAAGCTTGAAATCTCTGCTCCGCGCAACAGTGATAGCAACCGCTACATCCGGTCGCTTCACTACAACGGGAAGAACTATACGAAAAATTACCTCGACCATTTCGAACTGCTGCGCGGTGGCAAGCTGCTGTTCGACATGGATAGCCACCCCAACCGGACCCGAGGCGTGAAGGAGAGTGATTTCCCCTATTCGCTGAGCAATGAGTAGACTTGTATCATCCTATTAATACCTTATTATATGACACATTCCTTATCAACCTATCGGCGTATGCTGATGCTATCCGCCTCGTTGCTGACGCTGGCTCCTGCCAGCGGGTTGGCAGCTTCGATTATGTCGTCTGACTATTGTATGGTCGTTCGTCGCGACAACATACCCACCCTCGTCTCTGCCCGTCCGGCTGAGAAGGAACGGCTGTTCCGTTCGGATGCCGTGGAGCAGAAGATACGCGAAATCAAGAAACTGCTGAAACATCCTTACCTGGCCTGGATGTTCGAAAACTGTTTCCCCAATACCCTCGACACCACTGTCCATTACCGCAAAGATGAGGCCGGCGAAGACGATACCTTTGTCTATACCGGCGATATCCATGCCATGTGGCTGCGCGACTCGGGCGCGCAGGTCTGGCCCTACGTGCAGCTGGCTCCGCTGGACAAGCATCTGCAGCAGATGTTGCGGGGTGTCATCCTGCGTCAATGGAAGTGTATAGCCATCGACCCCTATGCCAACGCCTTTAATGACGGGCCCACAGGAGGGGAGTGGATGAGCGACCGGACCGATATGAAACCTGAACTGCACGAACGGAAGTACGAGATAGACTCCCTCTGTTATCCCATCCGGCTGGCCTACCATTACTGGCAGGTGACAGGCGATGCATCTGTGTTCGGCGAAGCGTGGCAGCAGGCCATTCGGCTCATCCTACAGACTTTCCGCGAACAGCAGCGGAAGGAGGGAACAGGACCGTACAAGTTCCAGCGCCGCACCGAGCGTCAGCTCGACACGATGTGCAACGACGGCTACGGCCATCCGGCTCGTCCGGTAGGGCTGATTGTCTCCTGCTTCCGTCCCTCGGACGATGCCACCACCTTCCCCTTCCTCGTACCCAGCAACTTCTTTGCTGTCAGTTCGCTACGTAAGGCGGCCGAGGTACTGACCGTGGTGAACGGAGATGCAGAGACAGCCCGCAGCTGCCGCGAACTGGCTGATGAAGTAGAAGCGGCGTTGAAGCGATATGCCATTTACCAGCATCCCAAGTATGGTCCCATCTACGCCTACGAGGTGGACGGCTATGGCAACCAGCTGCTGATGGATGATGCCAATGTGCCCAGTCTGCTGGCCATGCCCTATCTGGGTGACGTGCCGACAGACGACCCGGTCTATCAGAACACACGCCGTTTCGTGTGGAGCGAAGACAATCCTTACTTCTTCCGTGGAGAGGCGGGCGAAGGCATCGGAGGCCCTCACATTGGTTATGACATGCCTTGGCCGATGAGCATCATGATGCGTGCCTTTACCAGCAGCGACGATGCGGAGATAGCCTCCTGCGTGCAGATGTTGATGCAGACCGATGCAGGCACGGGATTCATGCACGAATCTTTTCACAAGGACGATGCCACCCGTTTCACCCGTCCCTGGTTTGCTTGGCAGAACACCCTGTTCGGCGAGCTGATACTGAAGCTGGTCAATGACGGAAAGGTTGACTTGCTGAACGGATTGGCCCCTGTCACTCCGATTGCATCCGAAAGGATATCCAAATAGTCTGTCTGACACCTATATATCAACGGCTTACACCCTATTCTAACCCTCTGTAAACTATACTTCCCAATCGACCGGACGACGTCGGCCAATCGACCGACCTACGTCAATCACTTGACCGACCTTGGTCAGCCAATTGGCTGACCAAGGTCGGCCACCTTCAGAAGTACTATAAAGCAGGGTTCAAGGTTAGGTTTTCTTGGGTAGTTAGTAGGAGTTATTGCAGGCAGGGAGTTGTGCATGTGCGCAAAAGACATTACCTTTGTCCCTTGTTAGAAAAACGTTGGACGTATGAACCCCATAGACATTATCAACAAGTATTATCCGGAAGAGAATGAATTGAAGCACATCCTGCTGACGCACAGCCGCTCCGTGGCCGACAAGGCATTGTGGATAGCCGACAACCATCCGGAACTGGCACTGGACAGAGCCTTCCTGTACGAGGCGGCCATGCTGCACGACATCGGCATCTTTCTGACCGATGCCGATGGCATTCATTGCAAAGGGACGGCACCCTACATCTGTCACGGCTATCTGGGAGCCGACCTGATGCGCAGCGAAGGCTATCCGCGTCATGCCCTGGTGTGCGAGCGGCATACGGGAGCCGGATTGGCATTGGACCAGATTATAGCCCAGCAACTGCCGGTTCCTCATCGGGAGATGGTGCCCGTCAGCATGGAGGAGCAGGTGATCTGCTTCGCCGACAAGTTCTATTCCAAAACGCATTTGGACAGAGAAAAGGGTGTGGAGAAAGCCCGCAAAAGTCTGGAACGTTATGGAACGGACGGGGTACGACGCTTCGATGACTGGTGCACGAGGTTTCTTAAATAGATTAAAAAGGAGGTGATAATCCGTATAAATTGCGTATTTTTGCCGCTTCGAAGCGTAACCATTATATAACAACGCCCTTGAAAGCAAAGAAGTTTATATCATTCATACTGCTGCTCGTCCTGTTGCTGCTCTCGGGAGAGGCTGTGTCGCAACGACGCGGAAGGAGGATGACACCCCAAATAAGAACCAACGATACGCTACATGCGGCAGACAGCCTGCGGAGAGACTCGTTGAGCCGGACGGGAGGAGCATCAGATTCCTCTGCGTCAACCGACTCCTTGGCTGCCGATTCGGTGCAGGCTCCCAAGAAGGAGGCACTCGATGCGCCTGTCGCATACGAGGCCAACGACTCGCTGGTGTTTACGCAGGGGGGCTTTGCACATCTCTACGGACAGGGCAAGGTGACCTATCCCGGGGCTGATTTGGAGGCGGACATCATTTCGATGGATATGGACAACAGCACCGTCTTTGCCCGAGGGGTAGCAGACTCGCTGGGTACGGTGAAGGGACGGCCCGTGTTCAAGGACGGGGATACATCCTACGAGACGGATACCATCCGCTACAACTTCAAGAGCAAACGCGGTATCATCAGCAACGTGGTGAGCCAGCAGGGTGAGGGGTATGTGACGGGCCACAATGCCAAGAAGGGCAACGGTGACGAACTATATATGAAAAGCGGACGTTATACCACCTGCGACCATCACGACCATCCACACTTCTACATGCAGATGACCTATGCCAAGGTACGCCCCAAGAAGAATGTGGTGACGGGACCGGCCTACCTCGTGGTGGAAGACGTTCCGCTGCCGCTGGCACTTCCTTTCTTCTTCTTCCCCTTTTCCAGTAGTTATCAGTCGGGTTTCCTGATGCCGACCTATATGGACGACTCCAACCGCGGCTTCGGCCTGACCGACGGCGGCTACTACTTTGCCATCAGTGACCAGATGGACCTGAAGGTGAGGGGAGACATCTTCACCAAAGGCTCGTGGGCGTTGAATACGGAAAGCAACTATGTGAAGCGATACAAGTACTCCGGTCTGTTCCAGGCCAACTATCAGGTGACCAAGACGGGCGACAAGGGATTGCCCGACTACTCGGTGGCGAAGGACTTCAAGATTGTATGGTCGCACCGGCAGGATCCGAAGGCCAGTCCCAACTCTACCTTCTCGGCCAGCGTCAACTTCTCCAGCAGCAGTTATGAACGTACCAACATCGGCAACCTATACAACCAGCAGGCCATGTCGCAGAATACCAAGACCTCCAGCGTCAGCTATTCGCGCAACTTCCCTGACCAGCACCTCAGCATCTCGGCATCGGCCAACATCGCCCAGAACATGAGGGACTCTTCGATTGCCGTCACCTTGCCCGACTTGAACATCTCGCTCAGTACCATCTTCCCCTTCAAGCGGAAGCATCCGGTGGGTGAAGAGAAATGGTACGAGAAAATATCGGTACGCTACACCGGTCGTATGAAGAACAGCATACAGACTAAGGACGATTTGCTCTTCAAGTCTAGCCTGGTTAAGGACTGGGACAACGGTATGCAGCACGATGTGCCCATCAGTGCTACTTTCACTCTGTTCAAGTACTTCAATCTGACGCCTACGGTGAACTATACCGAACGGTGGTATGCCCGAAAGGTGACACAGGACTGGGACGCGCAGCAGCAGAAGGTGGTGAAGGATACCATCTACGGCTTCCACCGCGTCTACAACTACAGTGCCAGCCTGGGCTTGAACACGAAAATCTATGGTATGTACAAGCCGCTCTTCATGAAGAAGAAGGAGATACAGATACGTCATGTCATCACCCCCTCTATCAGCCTCAGTGCAGCACCCGACTTCACCACCTCGCGCTACGGCTACTACGGCAACTACATCAAGGAGCAGAACGGCGTACGCGATACCGTCAACTATTCCTACTATGCCGGTATGGCTTTCGGCGTGCCCAGCGGTGGCAAGCAGGGCAATATCTCGTTCAGCCTCTCCAACAACTTGGAGATGAAGTATAAGGACAAGAACGACTCCATCCGCAAGGTTAGTCTGATTGACGAACTAGGTGCCAGCATCAGTTACAATATGGCTGCACAGACCCGTCCGTGGAGCGACCTGAACCTGAATCTTCGTCTGAAGTTGGGAAAGAACTATACCTTCAGTATGGCTTCAACCTTTGCCACGTATGCCTACGAGTTCGACAAGAACGGCAATGTCTATGTGGGTAATCGTACGGAATGGTCGTACGGACGTTTCGGCCGGTGGTCGGGATATGGCACCTCCTTCAGCTACACGCTGAACAACGAAACCTTCAAGAAGCTGTTCGGCGGAAAGGACGAGAAGGAAGATTCGAAGAAGGGGAAGCAGGCATCGGACGAGGAAGACGAGGAGGATGCGGAAGAACAGAATGACCCCAACACGCCTCGTCCGCGCAAGAAGGAGAAGGCGGTGGCCGGTGCCGATGGATATCAGGCCTTCAAGATGCCGTGGTCCGTCAGCCTCAGTACCGGCTTCAACATCACGGAGGACACCTCGAAACCCATCAACAAGAAGAACATGCGCTATCCTTATAAGGTCAGCCTGAACTCACTGAATGTCAATGGAAACGTGAAACTGACCAACAAGTGGTCGGTGACCTTCAATTCGGGCTACGACTTTAATATGAAGAAGATTACGAATACCATGTTCAACGTGTCGCGCGACTTGCACTGCTTCACCATGACAGCCAGTATAGCTCCCTTTGGTACGTACAAGTATTATAACTTCACCATCCGGGCTACGGCCAGCATCCTGCAGGACTTGAAGTGGGAACAGCGCAGCCAGACCCAATCCAACATCCAGTTCTATTAAGGATTCGTCCGATTCTGCAAGTCAGTGTGGAATTCCGGCACTTAAATTATTTATCGTGCCGGTATGGAATCTCGCGGGTTTTATATACATTTGCAGAAAAGATATATCGTTTCTATGATGACGAACGAAGGATTTCAGTTGTTCTTATGGATAATGAGCGGAATAGCGCTCTGTGTTTTCGTGGCACTCTATTTTGTCCGTGCCGGATATGGCATATTCCGCTCGGCCTCGTGGGGATATTCCATTAACAACAAGTGGGCGTGGGTGCTGATGGAGGCACCGGTGTTTTTTGTCATGCTTTACCTGTGGAGGGAAAGCGGTACGGGTTTCTCCATGCCTCAGTTCCTCTTCTTCCTGTTGTTCCAGCTACATTACCTGCAACGCTCGTTCCTCTTCCCCCTATTGATGAAGGGGAAAGGGCGGATGCCTCTTACCATCATGGCCATGGGTATCCTGTTCAATGTGTTGAATGGAGGTATGCAGGCCGGCGGCCTCTTCTATTTTGCTCCGGCTGCTTATGGAGAGGGATGGAACTATCTGCTTGCTCCTCACGCCCTGTTGGGCGGACTTCTGTTCGTGTTGGGTATGGCTGTCAACCTGCATTCCGACCATGTCATCCGAAGCCTGCGCCAGCCGGGTGATACCCGTCACTATCTGCCGGCAAAGGGTATGTATCGCTACGTGACCTCGGCCAACTATCTGGGCGAGCTGATGGAATGGACAGGCTTTGCCATCCTGACAGCCTCTCCGGCCGCATGGGTTTTCGTATGGTGGACGTTTGCCAATCTGGTGCCCCGTGCCCATGCCATACATCAACGTTACCGCCGGGAGTTTGGCGATGAGGCTGTGGGAAGTCGGAAGCGTATCATACCATATATATATTAGGAAACGCGGAATCTTTTGGCCGAACTTTAACTCATTAACCAACAAAACAGTAAACTTATGAACTCAAAACTATTCACTCCTGTCACTTTAGGGCCGCTGACGTTGCGCAATCGCACCATCCGCTCGGCGGCTTTCGAAAGTATGTGTCCAGGCAATGCGCCGTCGGAGATGTTGTTCAACTATCACAAGTCAGTAGCTGCCGGTGGGGTAGGCATGACTACCGTGGCCTATGCGGCTGTGACCCGAAGCGGTCTCTCTTTTGACCGCCAGCTCTGGATGCGTCCGGAAATAGTGCCTGCCCTGCGCCGGTTGACGGATGCTGTCCATGCGGAAGGGGCAGCGGCCAGTATTCAGTTGGGACATTGTGGCAACATGTCACACAAAAGCATCTGTGGTTGTCTGCCGGTAGGAGCCAGCGGAGGCTTCAACCTCTATTCACCTACGTTTGTCCGCGGGCTGCGTGCCGACGAACTGCCCGGGCTGGCAAAGGCATACGGGCAGTCCGTTAACCTGGCTCGGGAAGCCGGGTTTGATGCGGTCGAGATTCATGCAGGACACGGCTACCTGATCAGTCAGTTCCTCTCTCCCTCTACCAACCATCGGAAGGATGCATACGGTGGTTCGTTAACGAACCGGATGCGCTTCATGGACGAGGTGATGGAGGAGGTGATGAAGGCGGTCGGCACGGATATGGCCGTTCTGGTAAAGATGAATATGCGTGATGGATTCAAGGGAGGAATGGAACTGGACGAGACGTTGCAGGTAGCCCACCGCCTGGAGCAGAGTGGGGCACATGCCTTGGTGCTGAGCGGCGGATTCGTCAGCAAGGCTCCGATGTATGTGATGCGCGGCGCGATGCCCATCCGTAGCATGACGCATTACATGACCTGCTGGTGGCTGAAATATGGCGTACGGATGGTGGGTAAATGGATGATACCCAGTGTGCCTTTCAAGGAGGCTTACTTCCTGGAAGATGCCTTGAAGTTCCGTGCCGCGCTGAAGATGCCGTTAGTCTATGTGGGTGGTTTGGTATCGCGTCAGAAGATTGACGAGGTGCTGGACGACGGCTTTGAAGCGGTACAGATGGGACGTGCCTTGCTGAACGAGCCGGCTTTTGTCAATCGGATGAGAGCGGAGGAGAATGCCCGTTGCCAGTGCAGGCACAGTAACTATTGCATCGCCCGCATGTATACGTTGGAGATGGCCTGTCACCAGCATCTGGCTGAGGAACTGCCTCCCTGCCTGAAGGAGGAGATAAGGAGGATTGAAAATGAAGGGTAAGGAGCAATGGTTGGCCGTCATCACAGGGGCGGATGGTGGCATGGGTACTGAAATTACGAGGACAGTAGCCTCTGCGGGATATAGGGTCATCATGGCCTGCTACAATCCGGCGAGAGGCGAAATCGTATGCAAGCAGTTGATGGAAGAGACCGGAAACAGAGAGATGGAGGTGCGTGCCATCGACTTGGCCTCGTTGGCTTCGGTGGCTGCATTTGCCGACCGGCTGCTGTCGGAAGAGGGTGCTCTGTCGCTGCTGATGAACAATGCCGGTACGCTGGAGACGGGGTATCACCGTACGGAAGACAATCTGGAACGGACGGTCAGCGTCAACTATGTGGCTCCTTATCTGCTGACACGCAAACTCTTGCCCTTGATGGGCGAAGGAAGCCGTGTTGTCAACATGGTCTCTTGTACGTATGCCATCGGTCGTCTGGATTTCCCGGATTTTTTCTTTAGAGGAAGGCGCGGAGCCTTCTGGCGTATTCCGGTCTATAGTAACACGAAGTTAGCGTTGACGCTATTTACGTTGGCATTGGCTGACCTGGTGAAGGAACGTGGCATTGTGGTGAACTGTGCAGACCCCGGAGTGGTGTCTACGGATATCATCACCATGCACATGTGGTTTGACCCCTTGACCGACATCTTTTTCCGTCCGTTTATTCGTACACCCCGTCAGGGAGCGGCAACGGCCATTCATCTGCTGTTGGACGAAGAGGCCGGGCATCGTACCGGCACGCTGAACGCCAGTTCGCATCCTAAGCGGTTGTCCGATCGCTTTCTCCATCATCCTCAGATGCAGGAACTGTGGAAACGGACTGAAGAGTTGGTTGCCCGATGGCTGTAGAAGTGCTTACCTGAAAAAGAAAAGAGGCACGGAAGTCCGGAGAGATAGCATTGCTCTCCAAACTTCCGTGCCTTCCTTTTATAGTACTCTTCAACGGGTCAGATGGACAACGCACGAAGCACGTTGACCAGCTCCTTCTTGATAGGCTTGTCGTTCTTGATGGCTTTGGTGAAGGGTACGTAGACAACCTCGTCATGTTCTATGCCAATCATCACGTTGCGCTGTCCTTCCATGATGGCATCAATGGCTGCTGCACCCAGTCGGCTGGCCAGGATGCGGTCGTGTGCCGTGGGACTTCCGCCACGTTGCAGGTGACCCAGAATGGTGACACGCACATCGTATTGAGGATACTCGTTCTTTACACGCTCGGCATAGTGCATGGCACCTCCCGTCAGTTCGCTCTCGGCAACCAGTACGATACTGCTGTTCTTCGATTTGCGGAATCCGTTTTTGATGAATTCCTCCAATTGGTCGACTTCGGTGTTAAACTCCGGTATGATGGCCGCTTCGGCACCCGATGCAATGGCACCGTTCAAAGCAAGGAATCCCGCATCGCGTCCCATTACTTCAACGAAGAAAAGGCGCTCGTGGGAGGTCGCTGTGTCGCGAATCTTGTCGACTGCATCCAGAATGGTATTCAAAGCGGTATCGTAACCGATGGTAGTGTCGGTTCCATACAGGTCATTATCAATCGTGCCAGGCAGACCGATGCAGGGAACGTCAAACTCCTGTGCAAAGATGCGGGCACCCGTCAGCGAACCGTCACCGCCAATCACTACCAGCGCGTCAATACCCTCTTTCTTCATATTGTCGTAAGCCAACTGGCGTCCTTCGGGCGTGGTGAACTCCTTACAACGTGCGGTTTTCAAGATGGTACCTCCCAACTGGATGATATTGCTCACGTTCTGGCTCTTGAACTCTTTGATTTCACCTGTTACCAGACCTTTATAACCTCTATAGATACCTTTTACTTGCAGCCCGTTGTAGATGGCTGCTCGTGTCACGGCACGGATTGCAGCATTCATGCCCGGAGCATCACCGCCGGATGTCAGAATGCCTATACACTTGATAATTCCCATAACAATCTCTGTTTAAATAAATATGTTGCAAATATAGTGCAAATTGAGAGAAGTACTTTCATGTTTGCATGAAAAAGTTTTTCCGAAATGTCGTCTGTTTTATCAAAAGGTGGATAAATAGACGCAAGTTCCAGATTCAGACCGTCTGTTCCGACAGACGCTTTCGGATGGACTCGGACACCTCTTCCATCAGCCATTTGGGGGTAGAGGTCGCTCCGCAGATACCGATGGAACGGATGTCCGTCAGCAACGAATTGTCTATCTCGTCGGCACTGTCTATCAGGTGCGAGTTGGGGTTGACATCCCTGCATTCGTTGAACAGCATCTTCCCGTTCGAACTCTTCCGCCCGCTGACAAAGAATACCAGGTCGTGTGAGGCCGCAAACTTGCGGATGTTGGGGATGCGGTTGGCCACTTGCCGGCAGATGGTGTCGTAGAACTCGAAGGTGACGTCGGGGCTGATGTGCTCTTGGATGTAGCGGACAATCTCGCGGAACTCTTCCAACGATTTGGTGGTTTGCGAGTAGAGGCGGATGCTTTGATGAAAATCCAGATTCCGTGCCTCTTCGGGCTTCTCGATGACAATTGCTTTTCCGTCGGTCTGTCCTACCAGCCCCAGCACCTCGGCATGGCCGTTCTTGCCGTAGATGACAATCTGTTTGTCCTCATCTGTGCGATTATACTCCTGCTTGATTCGTTTCTGAAGGCGCAGCACGACCGGACAGGTGGCATCGATAATCTCGATGTTGTTCTGTCGGGCAATGGCATAGGTCTCGGGCGGTTCGCCATGAGCCCGCAGCAGCACTTTGGCATCGTGCAGGCGGGCGAATTCATCGTGGTTGATGGTGATGAGTCCCATGGATTTCAGCCGTTCTACCTCCCGGTTGTTGTGTACAATGTCACCCAGACAATAGAGTGTTCCCCCTTGTGCCAGCACCTCTTCGGCTTTGTTGATGGCCGTTACGACTCCGAAGCAGAAGCCGGAGCCCTCGTCAATCTCGACTTTTACCATGTGTCGTTTCAATTTAAGAGTTGGCACGAAGGCGAAATTGCTCCATCAGCCATTCTTTCTGTTGGGCGATGGTCAGATGGCTGTTGTCTAACAGCAGTGCATCGTCGGCCTGACGCAGCGGACTCACAGCCCGGTGCTGGTCGATGTAGTCGCGTTGCTTGACGTTCTCTAGGATGTCATCGAAACTGGCCTGCTCGCCTTTCGCTTTCAGCTCGTCATAGCGGCGTTGCGCTCTGATTTCGGGGGAGGCGGTCACGAAAATCTTCAGTTCGGCATCGGGGAAAACGGTGGTGCCTATATCGCGTCCGTCCATTACGATGCCCTTGGCTCTTCCCATCTCCTGTTGTTGAGCTACCATGGCTTCACGTACGAAGTCGAGGGCAGCTATGGGACTTACTTTGGAAGAGACTTCCATCGTACGTATTTTCTGCTCCACATTCTTGTCGTTGAGATACGTGTCCGGACGGTGCGTATCGGGATTCAGGCGGAACAATATGTGGATATGGGCCATTTCCCTCTTCAACCGTTCCTGGTCGATAGATTCCCCTTCGAAAATGCCGTTCTCTATACTATATAATGTGACAGCCCTATACATGGCTCCGCTGTCAATGTATATGTATCCTATTTCCCGAGCCAAATCTTTGGCCATGGTGCTTTTCCCGCACGAGGAGAAGCCGTCAATTGCAATGGTTATCTTCTTCATAAGGTAAAAAGTGTCTTAAGCGAGGCGGAATTGACCCTTTTTGAAAAAAAATCAATACTCACCCTCAAAATTTTCGCCAAAGATACGGCATTTTTAAAATATCTCGTTACTTTTGTAGCACAAAAGCGAAAGGTTATGTTGGAAGAATAAAAAAAATATAAATGCACTTTTATTGTGTAAAAAAAGATGGCCAATCGCGTACAATCGAGGAAAAAGTATTATATTTGCCCCAAATGAGAAACACTAAAATTATATTATAAATTATGGAGATTAAAAAAACACCTAAGGCAGACTTGGAGAACAAGAAGTCGACATGGATGCTTGCTGGCTATGTGATTGTGCTCGCCTTTATGTTCGTGGCGTTCGAATGGACGAAACGTGACATAAAGATTGATACGAGCCAGGCCGTTGCCAACATCGTATTTGAAGAGGAAATTATTCCTATTACAGAACAACAAGAGCAAGTGACTCCTCCCCCTCCCGTAGCTCCTCCTCCCGTAGCAGAAAACCTGACTATCGTGGACAACGAAGCTGATGTGGAAGAGACAGACATCGCTTCTACTGAAGATGTGGGTCAGGCTGTTGAGATTAAATACGTTGCTCCTACTGTAGAAGAGGAAGAACCCGAAGAGCAGACTATCTTTGAGGTTGTAGAGCAGATGCCTGAATTCCCCAACGGTGGTATGGCTGGTCTGATGCAGTTCTTGAGCAAGAACATCAAGTATCCTACCATCGCACAGGAGAACGGTACGCAGGGCCGTGTAGTGGTACAGTTCGTGGTAAACAAGGACGGTAGTATCGTGGACGCTACAGTACTGAGAGGTGTTGACCCCTATCTGGATAAGGAGGCTATCCGTGTAATCAACTCCATGCCGAAGTGGAAGCCTGGTATGCAGCGCGGTAAACCGGTGCGTGTGAAATATACGGTTCCTGTAATGTTCAGATTGCAGTAATACAAATAAAGTAGATATAAGGAGGCTGCTGTTGGCAGCCTCTTTTCATTGTTACCCCATCCGTAAACTCTAACCTTTTTCCTCCTTATGATGTATACTGTTCCCCAACTATCCGAAAGAATCAATACATTTATTACCGAACATCCTTTTCTCCGTACCCCCGAGGGACTTTACGCTCCCGTCGATTACGTCCTCTCGATGGGTGGCAAACGCATTCGGCCGCTGCTGATGCTGATGAGCTACAACCTCTATCGGGATGAACTTTCACCAATCATGAATCAGGCAATGGGTATAGAGGTATACCATAATTATACGCTGTTGCACGACGACCTGATGGATCGGGCGGACATGCGAAGAGGTAAAGAGACGGTTCATAAGGTTTGGAATGACAATACGGCTGTCCTTTCGGGTGATGCCATGTTGGTGCTTGCGTATCAGCTGATGGCCGATGCACCTGCTTCTTGCCTGAAACGGGTGCTGGATACCTTCGGACAGACAGCGTTGGAGATTTGTGAGGGGCAGCAGTTCGATATGGAGTTCGAACAGCGAAAGGATGTGACGGAGCAGGAGTATATGGAGATGATTCGCTTGAAGACTTCCGTACTGTTGGCAGCCAGCTTGAAGATAGGTGCGCTGATGGCGGGAGCTCCGGCGGAGGATGAGCAGAATCTGTATGATTTGGGCATCAATCTGGGGCTGGCATTCCAGCTGAAGGATGACCTGCTGGACGTATATGGTGATCCGAAGGTGTTCGGGAAAAACATCGGAGGTGATATCCTGTGCAATAAAAAAACGTATATGCTGATTCGGGCATTCGAACGTGCGGAGGGAGAACAGTTGCGTCGGCTGAACGACTGGGTGGATGCTGCGTCTTATGATCCGCAGGAGAAAATTCAGGCAGTGACAGCCCTGTATGATGCGCTGGATATCAAGTCGCTTTGCGAACAGAAAATAGCGTACTACAGCCGTCAGGCTGCCCTCTGTCTGGAACGGGTCGGTGTACCGGCCGAGTGCAAGGAGGAACTCAAAAAGCTGATGGAACAGCTGATGTATCGTCAATCCTGATATCAGAATAAAGGAAGAAGTATGCCGTACAGAAGGTTACCGAATACTGACCAAGCCCGGCTTCGTGCCTTGAAAGCAGTGGTTGTCCAATCAGAGGAGTGTAGCATCCGTGATTTGGCAGTCTCGTTGAAGACGGTGGGTGAAGTGCGGCATTTTCTGGACAAATTTGAGAAGGCACAGATGGAGTATCAAACGTGCTTCGAATGCCAGTCGAAAGCCGCTCGAAAGCATCAGGCGAATGTTAGGATGGCCCGCCTATACATATCCCATTTTATACAGGTACTCAATCTGGCTGTCATCCGTGCGGAGGTGCGGCTTGCCCATAAAGATATGTATGGGTTGAGCCGGGATAGCAACACGCTGCCCGACCTTTCGTCGGAGGCTTCGCTGGTGGAGTGGGGAGGGAAAATCATTCAAGGCGAACGGAAACGTCTCTCTGTGGGAGGCATTCCTATATATAATCCCACGATTGCCAAAGTGAAGGTCCATTACGACATTTTTGTAGAAAGCTATACGTTGCAAAAGGGATATCAGCAACGTACGCAACGCAGTTTGGAACTGTTGGCCTCTATGCGTGCGCGGGCAGATGAACTGATTCTTGATTGTTGGAACCAGGTGGAGAAGAAATTTCAGGAGATTACTCCCAACGACAGACGTCTGGACCGTTGCCGCGAATATGGATTGGTCTACTATTTCCGCAGTCATGAAAAGATAAAAGAATAAGTCGCGATGAATATCATTGATTCACATACCCATCTGTTTCTGGAAGAGTTTGCCGACGACTTGCCAGCGGTGATTGCCCGGGCCAAAGCGGCCGGAGTGACACATCTGTTCATGCCCAATATCGACAGTTCGACGGTTGGCCCTCTGTTGAAGACCTGTGCAGATTATCGTGGATATTGTTTCCCCATGATGGGACTGCATCCCACCTCTGTGAACGAGGGATATGAGGACGAGCTTGCGAAGATATATCAGGTTTTGAAGAGTGAACCCGGCTTTGTGGCGGTGGGTGAGATTGGTATGGACCTATATTGGGACCAGACCTTCTTGAAAGAGCAACAGGAGGTGCTGTGCAGGCAATTGGAATGGGCATTGGAATACCATTTACCTGTTGTATTACATTGCCGCGAAGCATTTAAATATGTATATGATACGCTTCGTCCCTATGCTGGTACTTCGTTGCGTGGTATCTTTCATAGTTTCACAGGTACGTGCGAGGAGGCGGAACAGATTCTGTCGTTGCCCAATTTCTGGATAGGCGTCAATGGTGTCGTTACTTTTAAGAAGTCTTTACTGCCTGAGGTGCTCTCGACCGTCGTTCCGTTAGAGCGGTTGGTGCTTGAGACAGATTCTCCCTATCTGGCTCCTGTACCTCATCGTGGAAAACGAAACGAAAGCGCTTTCGTGAAAGATACGTTGATGAAGGTGGCTGAGATCTATGGTTTGATGCCGGAAGCGGTAGCAAAAGTGACTTCTGAAAATGCCTTAAAAGTGTTTGGAATGCTCAAATAATGTATCTAAGATTTTAAAGTTTATTAATTTCGAGATTTTATTTGAGATTAAACGAAAGGAAAGGCGGGGAAGAACGAAAAAAAGAATACATTTGTAGCTGAAAACGCTTGCAATTCGCAAATTTTTGTGTAATTTGCACCCGATTTTCAGAGAAAGCATCAAGGAGAGATGCTCGAGTGGTTGAAGAGGCACGCCTGGAAAGCGTGTATACCCCTAAAGGGTATCCGGGGTTCGAATCCCCGTCTCTCCGCAATGAGGATGAAAAACATAGTAATAACAAATAAATACAATACTAATTTAATTAATTAATCTTAAAAATTTAGACACACAATGAAAAAGTTATTTGCAATTGTTGCTGTGATGGGAGCCTTGACATTTGGCTCAGTTCAATTGGCTCAGGCTCAAGATGCTCCTGCTGCTGAACAAACAGAACAGGCTGCTCCTGCAGCTGTAGATGAGGCCGCTGCTCCTGTAGTAGAAGCTGAAGGTGGTATCCACAAAGAGTTGAAGACGAAGTTCATCGAAGGTACTGCATCTTTCATGAGCTTGGTAGCTATCGCATTGGTAATCGGTCTTGCATTCTGCATCGAACGTATTATCTACTTGAGCTTGGCTGAGATTAACACTAAGAAGTTCGTTGCTGCCATCGAGGCTGCTCTGGAGAAGGGTGACGTTGAGGCCGCTAAGGACATCGCTCGTAACACCAGAGGTCCTATCGCTTCCATCTACTATCAAGGTCTGATGAGAATTGATCAGGGTATCGACGTGGTTGAAAAGTCTGTCGTTTCTTACGGTGGTGTTCAAGCAGGTTATCTGGAGAAGGGCTGCTCTTGGATTACATTGTTCATCGCTATGTCTCCGTCTTTGGGATTCATGGGTACTGTAATCGGTATGGTGCAGGCATTCGATAAGATCCAGCAGGTAGGTGATATCTCTCCGACGGTCGTAGCAGGTGGTATGAAGGTTGCCTTGATTACTACTATCTTCGGTTTGATCGCTGCATTGGTTCTGCAGGTATTCTATAACTATGTCCTCTCTAAGATTGAAGCTTTGACAAGCGAGATGGAAGATTCTTCTATCACTCTGTTGGATATGGTTATCAAATATGATTTGAAATATAAAAAGTAATCAAAATGGCTAAGTTATCGTATAAAGTATCATACTACGTACTGTACGTCATGTTCGCCATCACTTTGGTGGTGCTGGGCCTGTTCTTCTTCGGTGGAGATGCTCAGGGCGATGCAGTGCTGACCAATGTAGACCCTGAAATGTGGCAACCCGCCCATACAGATGCATTGCTCTTCTTGAACTATGCTTTGTTTGGCATCGGTATCGTTGCAGCAGCTGTAAGCTTCGTTCATTTCTTGGTTTGTAATCCCAAAGCTTCTATGGGTTCTTTGGAAGTATTGGCAGGATCTATCATCCTTCTTGTCATCACTTGGTTCATGGGTAGTCCCGAGAAGTTGGAAATCATCAGTTATGAAGGAACAGACAATGTCGGTTTCTGGGCTCAGGCAACTGATATGTTCTTGTATTCTCTTTATGCCCTGTTTACAATAGCAGTTGTATGTATGCTGTTGGGTGGCGTTAAGAAAAAATTGTCATAATGAGGTTCGGCCTTTTAAAAGTATTGTAAAATGGCAAAAGGAAAAAGAAAATGCCCGGAGGTCAACTCCAGTTCAACGGCGGATATCGCTTTCTTGTTGCTGATCTTCTTCTTGATTACAACGTCTATGGACACAGACCGTGGTTTGGCAAGACAGTTGCCGCCGCCGCCTGAGCAGGACCAGAAGAACGATGATATCAAGCTGAAGGAGCGTAACGTATTGACGGTATTCTTGAACTTGAACGACCAGTTGATGTGTGGCAATGAATATGTAAGCGTAGACCAATTGCGCGCTAAGGCAAAGGAATTTATTGCTAACCCGTACAATGACGAGGCTAAGCCTGAAAAGCATGCCAAGAATGTTCCCTTCTTCGGTAACATGATGGTGACGGAAAAGCATGTGGTTTCTCTGCGATGCGACCGTGGTTCTTCTTACAAAGCATACCTTGCCGTTCAGAATGAGTTGGTTGCCGCTTACAATGAGTTGCGCGACGAAATATCTCAGGAAAAATGGCAGAAGAACTATGCTGATTTGGACGAAGAACAGCAAAAGGCAGTTCGTGAAATTTATCCTCAGAAGATTTCTGAGGCAGAACCTAAAAAATACGGAGAAAAGAAGTAATGGGAAAATTTAATAAGACTGGTAAACGTGAAATGCCGGCGCTGAACACTTCTTCTCTGCCTGACCTTATCTTCACACTCTTGTTCTTCTTCATGATTGTAACAACGATGCGTGAGGTAACTTTGAAGGTTGAGTTTAAGGTTCCGCAAGCTACAGAATTGGAAAAACTGGAAAAGAAGTCTTTGGTAACGTTTATCTATGTGGGAAGACCTACTGCTGAATTCCGTAAGAAATTAGGAAATGAAAGCCGTATCCAATTGAACGACAGCTTTGCTGAAACAGCTGAAATTCAAGACTACATTATCGGTGAACGTGCCAGCATGAAGGAAGAGGATCAGCCGTTGATGACGGTTTCTCTGAAGGTGGATCAGGATACCAAGATGGGTATCGTAACAGACATCAAGGAGGCTCTTCGTAAGGCTTATGCATTGAAGATTAACTATTCTGCACAACCTCGTCAGTAATAGTGAACGATAGAAAAAAGAGAGGAGGATGCTCGTATGAGTTTATCCTCCTCTCTTTTTGTGTGTAGTCTAATTTAAACACCAATGCAAAGGAAATAGGGAACATATGTTCTAAGGCCGGAGAACTTATGTTCCTTTCGAGAGTATCATATGGTTTGAGTGTTTACCTTGTAGACTTCGGTATACAGTTTCGTTCGGATGGTTTCAAAGTCACGCAGGTTGTCCAATGCTCCGTATGCCATCAGTTGCATCGGCAGAAAGCCACAACCGGGCTTATAGGGTGGCTGCTGATAGGCATTGGGCCACAACTGGAAACCTTCCCGTTGATAGAAGCCTATGCGGCGTTGTGCCATCTCTTCGTTCGGTTCCTCCACTTCCAGTACAATGGGACGGTTCAGCAATGTACGGACCGCTTTCAATGCCTCTTTCCCATATCCACCGTTTCGTTTGGCTGGGTCGATGGCAAAGTGTTCGATGTAGCAAAACTGCTGGAAGTCCCAGTAGGTCAGCAGACCTACCGGGGTGTCCCCTTCCAGGATGATGTTGTTGTAGAATGGCTTCTCTGAGCGCGGTGCGCTATAGTTTCTTAATTCTTCCAAATCTCTGTACTCATCAGCGGGAAACGAGTGTATCAACAGTTCTTCCATGTAGGTGTACAGTTCCGGGTCGGCTGTAGTGATGCGTTGTAGATGAAGCATGATTGGTTAAATTTTATTCGGTATAAAATTCAATGATTCGTCGGATGGCCCGTTGGCATACCGGGCAGAAGTCTGGATGCTCATTGGTACGCATCCGGCAGTTGTAGGCTGGCCGGAAGATGCCTTTGACAGAGTATCCGCCCCCTTCGTACACGCCTACCGGATACTTTTCGGCTTTCTCAACCGGGGTAGGCACAGGTGTCTTGGCGGGAAGCATATCTTCCCATTTGGATGCAAAGTCAACGCGCGTCGTAATGTTCTGTTCCCACGGTTCGATATCCAATGGATAGGTATCGGTCATGGTGTCGTCGTCATAGAAATACTCGTCACCCAGTCCGCCGAAGCTGTGTCCGAATTCGTGTACCACCACTGGACGAAATGCGGCGTGGTGAGCCGTTGTCAGAGTGTATGAGTTGTAGATGCCGCCACCTCCATATTCGTCTGTATTGGCCAAGATGATGATATGCTCGTATGGAATGCCTGCCAGTGCATCGTGTATGGAGCGGACACGTGAGGTAGTGAGGTAACGGTCGGAATAGAATGTGCTGAAGTGTGAGCTGACGGCAGTCTGCTTCCATTCACCCAAGCGGGGTACGCTGACACCGCTGTCGGCCGAAGGGCTGGCTACCGCAACGATGTTGAATCGTCCTTTCATCGTTTTGAACGGTTCGTGGGCCATCAGACTCTCTACGGCAATGTCTGCGTCCTTGTAGAACGTATCCATCTCGTCTGTCGTATAGCCTTCAGCCATGATGGCAATGTCTATACACTTGTCTTCCTCCCCGCTTTTTATCAGGTATTTGTGCGGTGTAATCCGTTCGATGCCCTTTTGGTGTATCAGGATGTCGTTTGGGTCTACGGTATGTTTCAGCGAAGCTCTGACGTTGCGGCGCAGGTCAAAGAGCGTGATTTCAATTTCGGCAGACCGGAGTGGGTAGGGTACCAGAAAGGTGTTCTCAAACCCCTTGGTGGCAGTTTGGGCCTCTTCCGTTTCAAGCCATTCCTGGAAGAGGGACGAGAAGGAGGTCTTATAGATGACGGTACCGCTGGCAGCATCTTTCATGACGATTTGTCCGTTGCCGGCCAATGGCAGTTCGGCCAGATGATGTTTACGTCCCGCCCACGAGGGCAGCGAGGAGAGTTCGTCCAGACAGATAGACTGCCTGGAGGCATTACCGGTAAACAGGTAGTCAATACGCAGTGTCTTGTCTACAAAGTAGTCACTGAATTTTTGTGCATACAGCATGTTGCTGACAACAAGCAGGCACATCAATGGTAAAATGTACTTTTTCATATCTATAATAATAGGGTGGTTTCAATCGTGGTTCTGTGGACAAAGATAGTGCAAATTGAGAGAAGAACTTTCATGCGAGCATGAAAAAGTTATTCCGAAATGCAGCCTATCTTATTTGAATATAGTACAAATTAGCAGAAATAACATCCTTTCTCCATCTCTTGTTTTGTATAGAACGACTCTAATTTTGTAAGAATTGTGAGGCTCTTTCTTTTATTTGGTAAAAAAATGAGTAACTTTGCAATTAATTTAAACTTGAACTTAAAAATGGGAAATCATCAATTGGACGCTTTGGATGAACAGATTCTGAAGCTTATTGCTGACAATGCACGCATTCCTTTTCTGGAAGTGGCAAGAGCCTGTAACGTATCGGGCGCTGCCATCCATCAACGCATTCAGAAACTGACGGGGCTGGGTATCCTGAAGGGGTCGGAATTTGTGATTGATCCGGAGAAGATTGGCTACGAGACGTGTGCCTATATAGGCATCTACCTGAAGGATCCGGCATCATTTGATGCTGTCACCAAAGCGTTGGAGGCCATTCCCGAAGTGGTGGAGTGTCACTTCACGACGGGCAAATACGATATGTTTATCAAGCTGTACGCCCGCAACAACCATCACCTGCTCAGCATCATCCACGATAAGCTGCAGCCACTGGGGTTGGCGCGTACGGAGACGTTGATTTCTTTTCACGAGGCCATCAAGCGGCAGATGCCCATCCTCTCGGATGACGGGGCGGAGGATTGACGGTCGTGTTAGGAGCGGCGGATATAGTCTACAAAGGCATAAGGGCAGGGATGTTTCTCATCGGCAGAGTGAGACTCTCTGCTTTTTTCTTGCCATAGCAGTGGAGAGATTTCCGGGAAATAGGTGTCTACCTGCGGGGCGGTTGCGTCAATTTCCGTCAGGCAGAGGCGGTCGGCTATGGGCAATGCCTGGCGATAGAGGCTGGCACCGCCGATGATGAACACCGCTTCTTCGGGACGGCAATGCTCCAGTGCTTCCTGAAGTGAACGGAAGTGCTCGGCACCGGGACAGACAATCGCCTCTTGACTTGAGAGGACGATGTTGCGACGGTTGGGCAAAGCGCCCTTCGGAAGCGATTCGAATGTCTTTCGGCCCATGATGATGGTGTGGCCTGTTGTCAGTGCCTTGAAGCGTTTCAAGTCGTTGGGTAGCCAGAACAGCAGTTTGTTCTGATAGCCTATTCCCAGTTGGCGGTCGATGGCGGCGATGATACTTATCATTTTTCTTTAGATTATGAATGATGAATCAGACTGCTACCTTACCTGCAATGTGCGGGTGCGGGTTGTAGTTCCGCAGTTCAAAGTCCTCGTACTGGAAGTCGAAGATGCTTTTCACCTCCGGGTTGATGTACATCTGCGGTAGCGGACGCGGCTCGCGTGTCAGTTGCAACCGTACCTGTTCCAGATGATTCAGGTAGATGTGCGCGTCGCCCAGCGTATGCACAAAGTCGCCGGCCTTCAGTCCCGTCACCTGTGCCATCATCTGCAGCAGTAGGGCGTACGAGGCAATGTTGAACGGAACACCCAGAAAAATGTCGGCACTGCGCTGGTACAGTTGCAGGCTCAGCCGCCCGTCGGCCACATAGAACTGGAAGAAGGCGTGACAGGGAGGCAGGTTCATCTTGTCCAGGTCGCCCACGTTCCATGCACTCACAATGATGCGCCGTGAGTCCGGATGATGTTTGATCGTTTCTACGGCTTCGCTTATCTGGTCGATGCAGCCCCCGTTGTAGTCGGGCCACGACCGCCATTGATAGCCATAGATGTGTCCCAGGTCACCGTCCGGGCCGGCCCATTCGTTCCAGATGCGCACCCCGTGTTCTTGCAGATAGTGGACGTTGGTGTCGCCGCGCAGAAACCAGAGCAGTTCGTAGATGATGGATTTCAGGTGCAGCTTCTTGGTCGTGAGGCAGGGGAATCCGTCCTCCATGCGGAAGCGCATCTGATGTCCGAATACGCTGATGGTTCCCGTGCCGGTACGGTCGCTCTTCTCCACACCTTCGGTAAGTACCCGGCTCAGCAGGTCTAAATATTGTTTCATTTCTCTTCGATCTTTGGTTGCAGTGGCAAATGTACGGGTTATTTTTTATATTTCCCACCTTTCTGTGTGGTAATTCTAATCCTGTTGGCATTACTATCTGCTGGTAATCGTCGGCTCATAAGGAATCAGAGGAAGGGAGTAAGCAAGTTGCCGAACCAACCTACAAATTTTTTCCAGGTGGAGCGTTGTTTCCAGTACGCAGGAGTCATCGGGGTACTGTTCTGCTTGTCGCGGGCAAACATCTCGTTCAGTTGCAGGGTGACGTCCCGGTCAAAGATAAAGGCATTCGTCTCGTAGTCGTAACGCAGGCTTCGACTGTTCAGGTTGGCTGTGCCTACCGTACAGTATGTGCTGTCTACCATCATGATTTTCGAGTGGTGGAAGCCACCGTTGAACAGGTACACCTTGGCTCCTTTCTTCATCAGCTTGTGGGTGACGTAGAACGAGGCTTCGGGAGTGAAGGGAATGTCGGATACGGCGGGAATCATGATTTCCACCTCCGTTCCCCGCTTGATGGCCTTCTTGATGGCCTTGCGGATGGATTTGGTCGGCACGAAGTAAGGGTTGACTAACTGGATGTTGTGCTGGGCAGATTGGATGGCTTCCGCGTAGGCGTGGCTGATGGAGCGGGGCGTTTCGCCAGGAGTGCGGTCTACGATGGCTACCTCTTGCGCTATGCTGTCGGGCAGCTGCGGTGAAGTGGGGAAGTAGGCTGGCCCGCCGATGTGCTGTCCCGTCTCCTTGTTCCACATAGTCAGGAAGATGCCCTGCAGGTAGCGCACCGCATCGCCTTCGATGCGCAGGTGCATGTCGTGCCACTGGCCTATCTTAGGCAGTCCGTGGATGTAGTAGTCGGCAATGTTCATGCCGCCTGTATAGCCGATGTGACCGTCTATCACTACAATCTTGCGATGGTCGCGGTGCATGGCGTGGTTTACCCAGGGGAAGGTGATGGGGTCGAACTTCACCAGCTCTATGCCCCGTTGCCGTATGGATTCAATATGCTTCTTCTTCAGCGGTTGGTTGTTCGAGCTGTTGCCGAAGGCATCGAACATGGCACGTACCTCTACACCCTCGCTTGCCTTGATGGCCAATAGGTCGAACAGTGCGTTGGCGATGGAGTCGTTGCGGAAATTGAAATACTCCAGATGGATATGATGATGGGCACACCGGATTTCCTCGAAGAGGTCTTCAAACTTCTCCTGTCCCGACATCAGCAGTTCCACTTGGTTGTTGCCGGTGACGTGGATATCCGTTTGCATCAGATAGTCGGCAAAGAGGCTGTCGCTTCGCTCTTGTGCCCTTGTGTAGGTGACGGCCAGCAGGAGGACCGTGATAATGAACAGAATCTTTCTCAAAACTTTTGCGTTTTATTTAGTTTTAAACGGTCGCAAATATACGATTTCTCGTTGGCTTGATAAACAAACTGTCCTTATTTTATGTGAAAAGGGGCACTCTCCATTTACTCCAGCGTGGCTACCTTCCTGTAGACCAGACAGAGCAGTACTGCTCCGGCGATGGCCAGCGACTTCAGGTCCATCTCTGCCGTTCCGTTCTGCCACATGGCATCGAAGATTTCGCGCAGGGCATTCGTTATCAGTCCCCATCCGTCTAACAGGACAAACAGCAGCACAGCCAATGAACAACAGAAGCCTGTCCAGAGGCAAGACACGAGGTTGTTGCGTCGGGGCAAGCTACGCACGACGCGGTGGGTGAACCCGTTGTCGGCTATGTCGGCTCTGCCGGGAGCCAAAAACTGTTGAATTAATGAGTCGTCATTTTCCGTCATATCCGTTTTGTTTTAAGTAAGTCGCCATTTTTTCTTTGGCCCGTGAAAGGTGGCTTTTGACCGTCCCCGACGGACACCCCATGATACCGGCTATCTTGTCGATGCTCTGATCCTCCAGATAGAAGAGGGTGATGCAGGTGCGTTCCGTCTCTTTCAGGGTGCTGAGGGCACGGTAGATGTCCATCCGTTGTCCCACATCCGTCTGCTGCACACTGTATTCAGCATCTACCTGATGGGTCTCCAGGTCTGTTGTCTCCTTTCGGGTGCGAAGATAGTCATAAAATTGATTATATCCAATACGGTAGAGCCAAGTGGAGAAACTGGAGAGGTTACTGAACGAGGCCAGGTTGGTATAGGCTTTGATGAAGGTCTCCTGTGCCAGATCGTCGCTCAGCTCACTGTCACCACAGGTCAGGTGCAGGAAGAAGCGCCGCAAGGGCGACTGATACTTCCCGACCAGTTGGTCGAAGGCACGGTTGTTGTGCAGCACCACGACCTGTGCGACTAACGATATGTCACTGAGCTGACTTCTCATTTCGTCTCCTCTTCTGGCTCCTTTTGTATGTAAGGCATCACTTCCTGTTTGCCAGCCGTAGCGTTGTCACTCTGCTTTCCCTTTCCGGTCGGTTCCTGTGTGTAGTGGATGACTACCTGTCCGAATCCCATGAACATGATGAGCAGTCCGATGCATCCCAGTCCGAACTCACCGGTCAGTGCCCATAGCATGATGAAGAGTCCGATGCCTACGAATATGCTGTTGATGCCCTTGCTGCGCAGGTCGTTGGTGCGTACTGGCTCTTGGAAGAGTTGTTCGGGCAACGGTTTCCCGCTGGCCAATGCCTGTTCGGCCAGGCGGTATTTGGCCTTGCGCGTCTTGTATCGGAAGTAGAAGATGAAGAAGATGATGATGGCCGGCAGTCCGAATACGGCGATGATGGCTACGATGGGTATCATCCGCTCCAGTCCCTGTACGTAGAAGTCATAGTCATTTCGTTCGTGCCGTCCGTCCCAACGTTCCGATGCATGGTTGGGGTCGTATTGGCCGGGTTGCTCGTAGGTAGTGATGCTCAGGGTGTCAATTTGCGTGTTTCCGTCTATCACCGTGTCCTGCAGTTCGATAATCCGTTTCACATTGCCCTCTTCATCCCGTTCCGTGATTCGTCGGGTGCTTCCGTTGGCCAACAGGCAGAAGGTGATGGCCAGCCATAATCCTAAAATGAATCGTTTCATATTGCTTTTATTGTTTTAGTTATTCTTTTTACACTCGTCTACTTGTAGCTCGTAACTATCCATTAGACGCACATATCGGTCTATAAAGTTGCAAAGAGACGAATTTTTTTTTGATTCACCGAAACTTTCAGAGAAAACAATTATATTTGTGGCACTAAAAACCTATGCCATGAAGATACTATATTCCATTTATCAGATTTGTTTCGCCCTGCCGGTGCTGTTGCTGCTCACCATCCTGACCGCTCTGACTACCATTGTCGGTTCCATGATAGGAGGGGCACACATCTGGGGGTACTATCCGGCCAAGGTCTGGTCACGGTTGGTCTGCTACCTGTTGTTGCTGCCTGTGCATGTACAGGGTCGCGAGAAGCTGCACAGCCGTACCTCATACGTCTTTGTCCCCAATCATCAGGGTGCTTTCGATATCTTCTTGATTTATGGATTTCTGAACCGCAACTTCAAGTGGATGATGAAGAAGAGCCTGCGTAAGATACCTTTTGTCGGCAAGGCTTGCGAGAGTGCCGGTCACATTTTTGTAGACCGTTCCAATCCAAAAAAAATTCTGGCCACCATGCGTCAGGCCGAGTCATCGCTTACCGATGGCGTTTCATTAGTGGTCTTTCCCGAGGGGGCACGCACCTACACCGGCAAGCTGGGACCTTTCAAACGTGGTGCCTTCCAGTTGGCCGACGATTTGCAGCTGGCCGTCGTACCCGTCACTATCAGCGGCTCGTTCCAGATACTGCCCCGTACAGGCAAGTGGATTCATCGTCATGCACTGCAGATGGTTATTCACGACCCCATACCTCCCAAGGGGCAGGGGGCGGAGAATGTGCGGGCTACCATGGCAGAGGCACTGACAGCCGTAGAGAGTGCCTTGCCCGTGGAGTACAGGAGCTCGGAAAAAAAGGAAGGGTAGCGGATTGTTTATTCAGATTAAATCGTTACCTTTGCCGCGTACACATCCCGCTCAGGGATTCTCTCGCTCAAAAGGTGCCTTTTGCGGGCAAACACGCAGAAGCAGCTCCTTGTAACTGATTACTGATAATGGGATTGGCCGGGGTCGGTCGTCCGATTTGTGGAATAGCGTTTCCATTCATCTACTTACGATATATGGGCTTTTGCTCTTATTCTCACAGTCTGAAAACCGCCAATTTGAAGCACACGAGGATAAGCAGTCGAAAGGTCGCGACTCCATTTGTGGGGCGTGAGCTGTTCATGCTTGTTTGTGTGCAAGGTGCTTGGTGGTACCTCAGATTGTGATAAGCAATGAATGGTTCCGTCTTTTTTGTGGCACTATGATTCACATAGGAAAAATCATCGAGAACGAATTCTACAGCCAGGGCCGTTCGGTATCGTGGCTGGCCGAACGCTTGCATTGCGACCGTACCAATATATATAATATATTCAAGCGTGAAAGCATTGATACGGCCTTGCTTCGTCGCATTTCAGACCTCCTGCAGCACGATTTCTTCGATTACTATACACGCGACTTGAAGCAGGGTGTTGAAAATTCTTCTACAGATTGTTGAATTATCCGCCACAGCAAAATGTAGTCGTTCTGAACATAAAATAGGAACTTTGCACCAAGTAAAGAATAGTTATGCAAAGTTCTGATATGAAGCTGAAAATCTACCTGATTTTATGTGTGGGCCTCTTCTTCAGCCTGAACGCAAGAAGCCAAGTCGTGGCACTCAAGAGCAACCTGCTCTACGATGCCGCAGCTACCATCAATGCAGGAGCCGAGGTGGGTCTCGCTCCCAAGTGGACGCTCGATGTGTCGGGCAACTACAACGGCTGGACACTCTCACACGGCCGTAAGTGGAAGCATTGGCTGATACAGCCCGAAGCACGCTATTGGCTGTGCGACCGTTTCTCGGGCCACTTCCTCGGCCTCCATGCCCATGGTGGCAAGTACAACGTAGCCCATCTGGGCAACGGAATCTCTTTTTTGGGAAGCGACCTCTCCAAGTTGTCAGACTATCGCTATCAGGGATGGTTTGTCGGAGCCGGTGTAGCCTACGGCTATGCCTGGGTGCTGGGCAAGCATTGGAACCTGGAGGCAGAGATTGGTGTAGGCTATGCCTATACGCAGTTTGACAAGTTCGAAAACTCCGGCTGCGGACGGAAGGTCGCTTCGGACAAGAGCCACCACTATGTCGGCCCTACCAAGGCGGCTATCAATTTAGTCTATCTATTCTGAAACTAACAACAAAACCAGACAATGAAACGATATCTCCTTATGTTGGCGGCCCTTTGGGTCGCATTGGCACAGGTGGCTGCGCAGGGAGTGCAAGGCGTGAAGGCCGACAGTGTGCACATGGCGCGTAATGGCAGCTATATGGCTGTGGACATGAGCCTCGACCTTTCGGACCTCTCTGTGGGAAGCAACCGTGCCGTCCTGCTGACTCCCCGTTTGGTGAAGGGCAATCACTCTGCCGACCTCCCTTCGGTAGGCATCTATGGGCGTCAGCGCTATTACTATTATGTACGCAATGGTGAGAGCATGCTCACCGGCCCTACAGAGACGGTGCTACGCGCCTCCCGTCAGCCCGACCGTCAGCCCTATCAGGCCCTGATACCTTACGAGGCGTGGATGGACGGTTCGCAGTTGCAGTTGCATCGTCAGGATTACGGATGCTGCAGCACGGTGCTGACCGAAGCAGACGACACGCTGATAGACCGTTGGACGGACGGGAAGCAGACTTATATGCCGGCTCTGGCCTATCTTCGTCCGCAGGCCGAGGCCGTAAAGAGCCGTTCGCTGCAAGGCTCTGCCTACATCGACTTCCCCGTCAACCAGACCGTCATCCGTCCCGACTATCGCAACAACCGTGTGGAACTGGCCAAGATACAAGCTACCATCGACTCGGTGAGGAACGATGCCGACATCCGCGTCACAGCCCTCTCCATCAAGAGTTTCGCTTCTCCCGAGGGCAGCTATCAGAGCAATGCCCGTCTGGCCGAAGGACGTACGCAGGCGTTGAAGCAGTATGTGATGGGACAGTATGACTTCCCCGCTTCGTTCATCGCCACCTCCTACGAGCCCGAGAACTGGGACGGACTGCGTGCCTACGTGGCACAGTGTACACTGCCGCACAGGCAGGAAATTTTGGCTCTGATAGATAGCAACCGCGAACCGGACAACAAGGAGTGGAAGATCAAGTCGGAGTATCCCGACGACTATCGCTCGCTGCTGGCCGACTGCTATCCGGCCTTACGCCGTTCCGACTACCGCGTAGAGTACATCATCCGCCGCTTCACCGATGTAGAGGAGTGCAAGCGCGTGTTGCAGACGCAGCCGCAGAAGCTCAGTCTGGAGGAGTTCTACTTTGTGGCACAGACGCTGGAACCGGGTAGTGAAGCTTACAACGAGGTGTTCGAGACAGCCGTACGCATGTACCCGTCCGATCCAGTGGCCAATCTGAATGCTGCCAACACGGCTTTGGTTCGGGGCGACCTGAAGCGTGCCGCACACTACCTGGAGAAGGCGGGCGACTCTCCGCAGGCTCTCTATGCCCGCGGTGTCCATGCCCTCCTTTCGGGCAATCGGGGTATTGCCCGCGAACTGCTGCAGCAGGCCAGTCAGGCCGGTGTCACCGAGGCTGCCCAGACGCTGAAGGATATGGAAACCCTTTGAGGACGTTCCATGTGGATAGAGAAGAGTTTTAATCACAAAATCATTTACTAATCGAGCTAAATTTTGACAACATGAGACTTAAAGAATTATTTATGGGACTGTTGGTATGTGCTGCACTGCCTGCATGTACGGATGATGCGGACAGCGTGGGCAACAAGCTGATCGAGGGAAAGGCATACATCAAGGTGCAGATTGCCATGCCTTCCACATCTACACGCGCCACGGAGGGTAACTACGAGAACGGTTCGGAGACGGAGCAGAAGATTTCCGACCTCTACTTTGCCTTCTATGACAACAGCGGCAATTTCATGGCCGACGGTAAAAATGTACAGAACCTGATTCCCTCCCAGCAGGCAGCCGGCAGCGACGTAGAGGCCATTACAGATGCCGTGATTGCATTGGAACTGAAAGAAAATGATAACTTCCCCACACAGGTGGTGGCTTATGTCAATACACCGAAAGGTACTGATAACAAATCCATTTTCTCCAACAAAACGTTGAGCGAGGCGCGTGCGTTGGTAGAGCAATCTACCACTTACGCTGTGGAAGATAACTTTATGATGACCAACTCCACCTATTATCAGGGTGGTGAGAAGTTTGCTACTCCCGTGGTTCCTGCCAACTTCTACGAAACGGAGGAGATGGCCAAGGCCGATGACAATCCGGTAGAAATTTACGTAGAGCGTCTCGCTGCCAAGGTAAGAGTGGCTGCTGCAACGGATGTTGAGATTGCTGATTTGACAGACAAGAGCGGAAATACGCTGAAGTTCACCATTACCGCCTTTGCCCTCAATGCCACCAACAACTCTGCCTACTATCTGAAGCACATCCCTTCCGATTGGACAGATGCCAATCCTGCTTGGGGATGGAACAAGGCAACTGATTTCCGTTGCTTCTGGGCAGAAGACGTGAACTACAATGCTACCAATGACAGTGACCTGACGTTCGTATCTTACAACGATGTGAAGAAAGATAACACAACATCCTTCTCTGCATATTGCCGTGAGAACACATTTGCCTATACTTCCATGGTAGGCGAAAACGTCAATCCGTATAAGATTGCCACCCATGCCTTGGTTCTTGGTCAATATGTTGTAACTGATAAGGATGGTAATCCTGTAGGAGATACGAACGGTACCTTCTATATGTATGGCGGTACCGTGTACGATGCCGACAACCTGAAGAAGCTGTTGGCTCCGAGTAGTCTGGTATTTACCAAATCGGGTGATGCTTATGTGGCAGCCGATCCGTCTGTGTATGACATCGTAGCCGTATCAGGCAGTGCCAGCGACGTATGCTTGAAGCTCACTTTGACAGAGGGAAAAGGAACAACCTATTATACGAAGAATGGTAGTGATTATGTAGAAATCACCTCAACTAACCTCAACACAGTCAACACCGCGCTGGCTCAGGTGAAGGCCGAAGGCTTCAACACAGGTTTGGCTTACTTTCCCGTCATCATCGAACACTTCGGCGGAGCAGCAGACCCTACTGATGGCAATAAGGTGAAAGGCGATGGAGCATACGGTGTAGTGCGTAACCACATCTACGACCTCACCATCCAGTCCATCAAGAGTCTGGGTACAGGTATCTTCGATGAGAATCAACCGATTATCCCCGACGGCTCTACCAAGAAGTATTATGTAGGTGCCAAACTGAACATCTTGAGTTGGAAGGTCGTACAGCAGAACGTTAATCTCTGATACTCTCTATTAGATTCATTCCAGGAGAAGCAGCCCCCTCTTGTGGTAGGCAGGCTGTTTCTCCTGCATCAAACTCAAAACCTTTTTGTATGAAGATATTGGCTTATATCAGCAACAACAGCATACAGATGCTACTTGCGCTGCTCGTGTCATCCCTCTTGGCCGGTTGTCACACCATCAACGAGGGCGAGGGAGACTGCTCAACCACCTATCGCGTCAAGTTCGTCTACGATAAGAACATGAAGTATGCCGATGCCTTTGCTCACGAGGTGAAGTCCGTTTCGCTCTATGTGCTCGACGAAGACGGTAAGCTGGTATGGCAAGGAAGCGAACAGGGCGAGGCGCTTGCCGC
>CALZEQ010000008.1 GCA_945641355.1 uncultured Mediterranea sp.
CACCTCACCGGACACGTCATCTGCTCTTGACACGTAACGGGATAATCCGTATCTTTGTGACGCAGTCATTCAGAAAAAAAGCGGCAGCAGATGCAGGAGCGGCCAATCCGAGATTTGCCCCGTCTTTCTCATGAATCACCGAAGCATCAATCACCTATATATGAAACGAACTAGAAGATTGGCATGGGGACTCATCATGCTGCTGGCATGGCAGAGCTGCGACATGATAGACTATCACCCCTACGACGTGCGCATCAGCGGCGAGACCGACGTCAATGCACACAACGTAAAACGAATTGAGGCCAACTGCCTCAACAAGGAGGTCATCCGCTTTGCAGCCGTAGGCGACACGCAACGCTGGTACGACGAGACAGAAGCCTGCGTGAACTACCTGAACGGACGGACGGACATCGACTTTGTGGTACAGCTGGGCGACCAAAGCGACTTCGGCGTGACCGACGAGTTTCTGTGGCAACGCGACATACTGAACAAACTGAACGTGCCCCATGTGCATCTGCTGGGAAACCACGATTGCATCGGCACGGGTGAAGAGGCCTACAAGGCCATCTTCGGCGACCCGAACTTCTCGTTCATCGCCGGACGGGTGAAGTTTGTCTGCCTGAACACCAACGCCATCGAGTACGACTACTCGTGCCCCATCCCCGACTTTGAATTCATCGCGCAAGAGATTACGAGCCGCAGGGAGGAGTTTGACCGCACAGTGGTGTGCATGCACATCCGCCCCCTGTGCTTCGAGTTCAACAACAACGTGGCAAACGTCTTCCAACGTTACATCACAGAGTTCCCCGGCCTGCAGTTCTGCTCGGCTGCCCACGAGCACCACCGCTTTGAGGAAGACCTCTTCGAGGACGGCGTGATGTACTACATGAGCGACTGCATGAAGAACCGCAACTTCTATCTATTCACCCTAACACCCGACGGATATGAACGCGAAGTGGTTACATTCTGAATTGAGCGTACTGATGATAGGCCTGCTGCTGTGCCTGGGCAATCCGATTGCCGCCCAAAAGCGCGACACCGTCATCGTGGTGCGCAGGGACACCGTGTGGCTGCCCCGCCCCACCGCCGACACCATCATGGAGAGCCAGGTGAAGGAGAGCCGCTATGACCGGCGCGTCCACCGCTACCGCCGCCACTGGGAGGGACTGATACCTACCCACAGCAAGATACAGTATGCGGGCAACATGGGCCTGCTCTCGTTCGGCACGGGATGGGACTACGGACACCACAACCAGTGGGAGACGGACATCTTCCTGGGCATTCTGCCCAAATATGACTCGAAACGGACCAAGCTCACCTTTACGGTCAAGCAGAACTACATCCCCTGGAGCCTGCAGATTAAGGAGAGCCGCTTCTCGGCCGAACCGCTGAGCTGCGGACTCTACTTCAACACCGTGTTCGGCGACGAGTTCTGGGTGAAGGAACCCGACCGCTATCCCAAAGGATACTACGGCTTCTCGTCAAAGATACGTACACACATCTTCGTGGGGCAACGCCTGACCTACGACATCGACCCACGCCGGCGCTATACCGCCAAGGCCATCACACTGTTCTACGAAATCAGCACGTGCGACCTCTACGTGGTCAGTGCATTCACCAACAAGTATCTGAAGCCGACCGACTACCTGAGCCTGTCGTTTGGCATCAAGCTGCAACTGCTGTAGCTCCCTTAGTGCTGCAAAAAGAGCAAATAGAAAAAGGGCGGACACACACAGGTCCGCCCCCTATGGTTTTCACCCACATTCCCATTACTTATTACTTGCGGAAAGGCGGACGGGCCACTACAGCCTTCAGCTTGCGTCCACGGTTGTCCAGATAGATTTCCGTGCCTGCCTTGCTGTATTCGGGCTTCACATAGCCCATACCGATGCCTATCTTGCGGGTAGGCGACATGGTGCCCGAGGTAACGGAACCAATCACTTCGCCTTCGGCATTGAGCAGGTTGTAGCCGTGGCGGGGTATGCCGCGGTCTATCATTTCGAAGCCCACCAGCTTACGCGATACGCCCTCGGCCTTCTGCTTCTCCAGCATGGCACGGTTGGTGAAGTTCTTGCCCTCTACAAACTTGGTAATCCATCCCAATCCGGCCTCAATGGGCGAAGTGGTGTCATCCAGATCGTTGCCATACAGGCAGAAGCCCATCTCCAGACGGAGGGTATCGCGGGCACCCAGACCGATGGGCTTGATGCCAAACTCGGCACCGGCCTCGAAGACGGCATCCCATATCTTCATGGCATCTTCCGGATAGAAATAGAGTTCGAATCCACCGGCACCTGTATAACCTGTGTTGGAGATGATGACATCCTTAATGCCGGCAAACTCACCATGAGTAAAGGTGTAGTAAGGCACCTCAGAGAGATTGATGGAGGTGAGCTTTTGCAGTGCCAGAATGGCCTTGGGGCCTTGTACGGCCAGCTGTGCCGTGCGGTCGGACGAGTTCTCCAGCTCGGCACCCTCGGTATTGTGCGACACGCACCAGTTCCAGTCCTTCTCGATGTTGGCGGCATTCACCACCAGCAGATACTTCTCCGGCTCGTAGTGATAGACCAACAGGTCGTCCACGATGCCGCCCGTTTCGTTGGGGAAGCAGGTATATTGTACCTTGCCGGGCGTCAGTGTCGCCACGTTGTTAGAGGTCACCTTCTGCAGGAAGGGCAATGCCTGGGGACCCTTTACCCAGAATTCACCCATGTGAGAGACATCGAATACACCTACACCCTGGCAGACGGTCATGTGTTCGTCAATGATGCCGGTGTACTCAATCGGCATGTTGTATCCCGCAAATTCGTGCATCTTGGCACCCAGCGAGATGTGTTTTTCTGTAAACGGAGTCGTTTTCATTGGATAATATGTTTTTAAGTGTCAAAAAAGCATCTGTCATTTTGCGCCCACCAGCTCGACAATCTTCACAATCACGTTCATGGCCTTCTCCATGCTCTGGATGGGCACGAACTCATAGCGACCGTGGAAGTTCAGGCCACCGGCAAAGATGTTGGGACAGGGCAGTCCCTTGAACGAGAGTTGTGCACCGTCCGTACCGCCACGGATGGCCTTCACACGAGGTTCCACGCCGGCAGCCTTCATGGCGGCAAAGGCGGTATCGATGATGTGCATCACCGGCTCTATCTGCTGGCGCATGTTGTAGTACTGGTCCTTCAGTTCCAAGGTGGCGGTGCCCTCGCCGTACTCCGCATTGATGAAGGCCGTCAGACGGGCCATCTCGGCCTTGCGTGCCTCAAAGCGTGCGCGGTCGTGGTCGCGGATGATGTAGGAGAGGGTGGTCTGCTCCACCTCACCGCTCATCCCTATCAGGTGGTAGAAGCCCTCGTATGCCTCGGTGTGCTCGGGCACTTCGTGAGCCGGCAGGAGCGAGACAAAACGGTTGGCCACCCGCAGGGAGTTGACCATCTTGTTCTTGGCATAGCCGGGATGCACGTTGCGGCCCTTGATGATGACTTTGGCGGCAGCGGCGTTGAAGTTCTCGAACTCCAGCTCACCGACTTCGCCTCCGTCCATGGTGTAGGCCCAGTCGCAGCCGAAGGCCTCTACGTCAAACTTATGGGCACCCAGACCTATCTCTTCGTCGGGGTTGAAGGCGATGCGTATCTTGCCATGCTTGATTTCAGGATGCTCCTGCAGATAGACCATGGCAGAGACGATTTCGGCGATGCCGGCCTTGTCGTCGGCACCCAGCAGCGTCTTGCCGTCGGTCACGACGAGGTCTTCGCCCCGATGGTCCAGCAGCTCGGGGAACTGCTGCGGCGACAACACGATACCTTCGTCAGCGCAAAGCATGATGTCGCTGCCGTCGTACTGACGGACGATGCGCGGACGGACATCCTTGCCGCTCATGTCGGGGCTGGTATCCATGTGTGCGATAAATCCTACCGTGGGCAGCTCCTTGTCCGTATTGGCGGGCAGCGTGGCATACAGATAGCCGTTTGCGTCCAGCACAACGTCCTGCAAGCCCAGACCGGTCAGTTCCTCCTGCAGATAACGGGCAAACACCATCTGCCCCTCCGAGCTGGGCGTAACGCCCGACTCCTCGTCTGACTGCGTATCGAAACTGACATATTTCAGAAATCTTTCTAACAATGCCATATTCTTTTTCCTTTCAGTTTGTTGAATTAATATAAAGGCAGTTCGCAGACTGCATAAACATTCACTATTTTTTCAGCCGTAAAGATAAGAAAAGGAGCGTGAACTGCCAAGCAATCCACGCTCCTTTTTTATCATTCTGCTATCCGCTCCCCTGAAAGTACAAGTTTTGGATGCGTAAGGGCAGACCTGTGTGTATGCCCTGAAAGCCGTTTGCGGACACACACATCCGCCCAAAGCCATACGGAAGCGGATTCAGGGCGCAAAATGTTGCGCCCCTACAGTTATAACGATTATTCTATCAAGCTGTTGATGCAAAACCGAAACTTAAATCAATAAGCTAAACAACGTGCGTTAAAAATGGCTACTTCCGTCGAAACAATGGGTACAGAGCTTGCACTTGGGCAGCCCGATGGATTCGACCAACGTCTCCAGCGTATTGAATTTCAGCGAGGAGAGCCCGAACCGCTCGCGGATGATCTCGACCAACCGTTCGTACTCGGGCGAACCGGTGGTAGCATACTTCTCCAGGTTCTTGTTTTCGTCGCCTTCCAGTTCCTTGATAATCCGACGGGTAATGAGCTCCAGCGGACTCTTGGAGGCGGTGAAGCCGATGTAGGGACAGGCATAAATCAGCGGCGGACAGGCGATGCGTATGTGCACCTCCTTGGCTCCGTAGTCGAAGAGCACCTTCACATTGTCACGCAGCTGTGTGCCGCGCACAATGCTGTCGTCGCAAAAGAGCACCCGCTTGCCTTGCAGCATGGAACGGTTGGGTATCAGCTTCATCTTGGCCACCAGATTGCGCATCTCCTGCTTGCTGGGGGTAAAGCTGCGCGGCCACGTGGGCGTGTACTTGGATATGGCTCTGTGGTAAGGTACCCCCTTGCCCTCGGCATATCCCAACGCCATGCCTACACCCGAATCGGGGATGCCGCAGGCGCAATCTACCTCCGACCGGTCGGTCTGCCCCATCTTGAAGCCGGATGTGAAACGCACCTCCTCCACATTCTTCCCTTCGTAACAGGAGGTGGGGAATCCGTAATACACCCACAGGAAGGAGCAAATCTGCATCTGTTCGTCGGGCTTGCGCATCTGCTCTACCCCGTCGGCACGCAGACGGACGATTTCGCCCGGCCCCAGGTAGCGGTCTACCTCAAAGTCCAGGTTAGGAAAGCTGCTGGACTCGCTGGTGGCAGCATAGGCACCCTCCTTGCGTCCGATGACAATGGGCGTGCGTCCCCAGCGGTCGCGTGCGGCGATAATGCCATCCTCGGTGAGCAGCAGCATAGAGCAAGAGCCCTTCACATGCTTGTACACATTCTCGATGCCCTCGACAAACGTCTTTCCTTGGATGATGAGCAGCGCCACCAGCTCCGTCTGGTTGGTTTTGCCCGAACTGAGTTCGCCGAAATGCATGTTTTGCTCCAGCAGGCGTTGCTCCAACTCTTCGATATTGGCTATCTTGGCCACGGTGACAATGGCGAAACGCCCCAGGTGTGAATTCAGGACTATGGGTTGAGGGTCGGTATCACTGATGACGCCGATGCCGCTGCATCCCTTGAATTTGTCCAATTCGTCTTCAAACTTTGTGCGGAAATAGGTGCTCTCCAGATTGTGGATGGAACGTGCGAAGTTGCCGGATTCCACATCGTAAGTGGCGATACCGCCACGCTTGGTACCTAAGTGGGAATTGTAGTCTGTACCGTAGAACAAGTCAGTCACACAACTTATCCGGGCCACTGTTCCGAAAAATCCTCCCATATACTTGTATTAATAAGGTGATATTTATTTTTGCGGTTGCAAAAGTACTATTTATTCATCAATCATCCAAAAAGAGAGGAATGAATCACACAAAAAATTCGGCAGCCGCAGGACGAAAAAACGGGGATGACTATTCGTATCGCATCGACTGGGCCGGATGGATGCGGGTGATGAGGTACGAGGGTCCTATCAGCATCAGCAGCGATGCCAGCAGCGACCCTACGTTGAGCAGCAGGAAGAGCCAGAGGTTGAAGGAGACGGGTACGGTATCCATATAATAGGTAGTGGGATCGAGCTTGAAGAGGCCCCAATGCGCCTGGATAAAGTAAAAAGCCAGCCCGATGAGATTGCCCCACAACATACCTTTGCCTATCAGAAAGACCGACAGCCACAGGAAGAGGCGGCGGATGGTGGTATTGGAGGCTCCCAGCGACTTGAGCACCCCAATCATGGAGGTGCGCTCGATGATGATGATGAGCAGGCCGGAGATCATGGTGAACCCCGCTACGCCAACCATCAGGAACAGAATGACCCAGATGTTGACATCCAATATACCCAACCAGGCAAACAACTGTGGATGAAGCTGCTCGACGTGGCGCACGCAGTACTCCTGCCCGTAGCGGTCGAAACGGCCCTGCGAAGCGTCTGCCAGCCGATAGGTAGCCTCTTCCAGATGCTTGTAGTCATCCAGCAGCAACTCTACCCCACTTACCTGATCGGGCTCCCAACGGTTCAGCCGGTTCACCATGCAAAGGTCGGTGAGCAAGAAGAGGCGGTCGTACTCGGAGAAGTTGGTCTGGTAGATGCCCACGATGGAGAGGCGGCGGGCACGCACGTCATCTTGTATAAAGTAGGTGTCTATCTTGTCGCCCAGTTTCAGATTCAGCTTGTCGGCCAGCGTACACGACAAGACCACGCGGTTGGACGAAGCCGAGTCGCTGAACTGCGGAATCTCTCCCTCCAGCAGATGGGCCTTAAAAAAGGATATGTCATACTCAGAAGCGATGCCCTTCAACACGACCCCTTGAAAGGAGTCAGCCGTCTTGATCATGCCCGGCTTGGTGGAGTAGCGCTGTACGCGCCTTACTTGAGGGTCGTCGTGCAGCGCAGCCAGCATACTGTCTGTCACCACCACAGGGCGGGTTTCGTACGAGCTGGAGCCGCTCAAGTTGTCAATGCGAATGTGTGCACCGAACCCCACCACCTTGTCCCGAATCTCACACTTGAACCCCACAATCACCGACACGGACACTATCATGACGGCCAGTCCGATGGCTATGCCCGTCATGGCTATCAGGACAGCCGGCCGCGACACCCGCTTCTGCGAAGCTTGGTCGCGGTAGATGCGTCGGGCGATATACAGCGAGAGACTCATGCCTTCCACCTCCTTCCGTTACTCCGTCCGCCCAGGGTAGGCCTCCAGCGCCTTCTGCAGCACAAACAGGGCACGCAGCAGGTCTTCCTTCTTCAGCACATAGGCGATGCGCACCTCGTTGCGTCCGCTGCCGGGAGTGGTATAGAAGCCCGATGCCGGAGCCATGAAGACGGTTTCGCCCTCGTAGTCGAACTCGGAGAGACACCATGCACAGAACTTGTCGCTGTCGTCCACAGGCAACTTGGCCACGGTATAGAATGCCCCCATCGGTATGGGCGAGTAGACGCCTGGTATGCGGTTCAGTCCGTCAATCAGGCACTTGCGCCGTTCCACATACTCGTCGTAGGTGTCACGCAGGTAGTCGGGGTCGGCATCCAGCGAGGCCTCGGCCGCAATCTGACCTATCAGCGGAGGGCTGAGCCGTGCCTGGCAGAACTTCATCACCGCGTCGCGTATCTCCTTGTTCTTGGTAATCAAGGCTCCGATGCGGATGCCGCACTCCGAGTAGCGCTTGGACACAGAGTCAATCAGCACCACATTCTGCTCGATGCCCTCCAGATGGCAGGCCGATATGTAGGGCGAACCGGTATAGATAAACTCGCGGTACACCTCGTCCGAGAAGAGGAAGAGGTCATACTTCTTCACCAGGTCGCGTATCTGATTCATCTCGCGGCGGGTATAGAGGTATCCGGTGGGATTGTTGGGATTGCATATCAGGATGGCGCGTGTGCGCTCGTTTATCAGCTCCTCAAACTTCTCCACCTTGGGCAGCGAGAAGCCTTCGTCAATGGTAGTGGCGATGGTACGTATCTTCGCGCCGGCCGAGATGGCAAAGGCCATGTAGTTGGCATAGGCCGGCTCGGGCACTATGATTTCGTCGCCTGGGTTCAGACAGGCCATGAAGGAAAAGAGCACGGCTTCCGAACCGCCCGAGGTGATGATGATGTCGTCCGCCGTCAGCTGGATGTTGTACTTGGCATAGTAGCCTACCAGTTTCTCGCGGTAGCTGCGGTAGCCGGCACTCGGACTATACTCCAGCACACTGCGGTCGATGTTTCGTATGGCGTCAATCGCCACCTGAGGCGTGGGCAGGTCGGGCTGTCCGATGTTCAGATGATACACTCGAATACCTCTCTGTTTGGCGGCATCGGCCAGAGGAGCCAGCTTTCTGATGGGAGATGCAGGCATCTCGTTTCCGCGAATGGATATGGTCGGCATGGATTTATGAATCTGTTTATTATCGTTTATTGTCTGTATTACCTCCACGAGGCCGTCCGGCAGCTATTTTCCACCGGTCGGAACGCTCTGAGGCGCAAAAGTACACAAAAACGTTGGAATAAACGAATAAACAGCAAAGATTTCTGTCCGAAAGGCTTCGCTGTGCATCGAGGGCTACCGACGCAAAAGCCCCGCACGACACCCAGTCGCACGAGGCCCAGCATAAAAAATACCTAATTGAAAAACCTTTTTACCTTAGCATTAAGCGATATTTACTTGCTAACAATTGAAGTTCATTTCCACTTTTTCACGCTCTTCAGGTCATCGGGAGTGGCCTCTATCAGGCTCAGTGCGAAACCGCCGCTGCGGGCCAGCTTCACGGCGATGCGCTTCTTCGCGTTCACCAGCCCCTTCTTGATTTGATAGGAAGTAGGATTGGTCTTATAGTCGGCATCGTCACCGTCGGCATAGAGGGTGGCTACATATTGCTTGCCCGGCTCCAAAAAATCGAGCGAGACGTTGGCCACGCGGGCGTTCTCGTCGGTAATGCCGCCTACAAACCAGTTGCCTGTACCCTTTGCCTTGCGGGCAGCCGTGATGTAGTCGCCAGGCTCGGCCTCCAAGTAGCGGCTCTCGTCCCAATCCACAGCCACATCCTTGATGAACTGGAAGGCATCCATGTGCTTCTCGTAGTTCTCTACCAGGTCGGAAGCCATTTGCAAGGGGCTATAGAGGGTGACGTAGAGTGCCAGCTGCTTGCAGAGGGTGGTCTGCACCTGTCCGTGAGGCAGGTCGCCCATGAAGTCGAGCTTAATGTCGAAGATGCCGGGTGTATAGTCCATCGGACCGCCAATCAGACGGTTAAAGGGAAGCAGCGTGGTGTGGAAGGGCTTGCTTCCGCCAAATGCCTCGTACTCGGTACCACGTGCCGACTCGTTGCCTATCAGGTTGGGATAAGTGCGACAAAGTCCGGTAGGACGCACGGCCTCGTGTCCGTTGACACAAATCTTGTACTCGGCAGCCTTCTTCACAGCATACAGGTAGTGGTTGTTCATCCACTGGCCATAGTGATACTCGCCACGCGGAATGATGTTGCCCACATAGCCGCTCTTCACCGCGTTGTAGCCGTTGTCTACCATAAACTGGTAGGCCTTGTCCATGTGACGCTCGTAGTTGCGTACCGAGGCCGAGGTCTCGTGGTGCATCATCAGCTTGACGCCCTTGCTCTTGGCATAGGCATTCAGCATCTTCACGTCGAAGTCGGGATAGGGCGATACGAAATCGAACACATAATCCTTCGACTGGCCGAACCAGTCTTCCCATCCTTCGTTCCAGCCCTCTACCAGCACCTGGTCCAATCCGTTGGCAGCGGCAAAGTCGATGTAACGCTTCACGTTCTCGTTGTTGGCAGCGTGGCGTCCGTTGGGCTTCAGCGTCTTGTAATCAACCTCGCCCAGCTTGATGGAGGGAAGTTCGTCGGTATAGGCCCATGTGCCTCTGCCGGCAATCATCTCCCACCATACGCCCACGTACTTGACGGGCTTGATCCACGATACATCCTCGTAGGCACACGGCTCGTTCAGGTTCAGCGTAATCTTCGAGGCCAGGATGTCGCGTGCATCGTCGCTCACGATGACCGTACGCCAAGGCGACGTGCAGGGAGCCTGCAGATAGCCCTTCCAGCCCTGCGCATCCGGCGTGAGCCACGACTCGAACACCAGGTTCTTATCGTCCAGATTCAGATGCATGCACGAGTAGTCCACCAGCGCGGCTTCATGCAGATTGATATAGAGGCCGTCAGCACTCTTCATCTGTAACGAGGTCTGTACGCCGGTCGGCGAGAAGGGGGTCTGCGAAGAGTTGGGTGTAATGGCACCCTCCATCAGTCCGCGGATTTCGCTCAGCTTGGATTCGGTATAGTCATATTCCTGCGTGTCGTAGTCACCAGGTATCCAGAAAGCCGTGTGGTCGCCCGCCATAGCAAACTGAGTATGTTCCTCTTTGATGACCATATAGTTGAGGTTCTTCTGCAGCGGGAACTCGTAGCGAAAGCCCAACCCGTCGTCGAACAGGCGGAAACGGATGACGATGTGACGGTTCTGTGCCTGCTGCTGCAAGGTCACAGCCATTTCGTTGTAGTGATTGCGTATCTGCTTCACTTCGCCCCACACGGGTTCCCACGTCTCGTCAAAGGTAGAGGTCTTTACGTCGGCTATGGAGAATCCGTCCATCAGGCCCGGATCGTCTTTCAGCTCCAGTCCCAGCTTCGAAGGCTTGATGACAGCCTTTCCCTTGTAGAAGAGTTCGTAGACAGGTGTACCCTGCGCGTTCACCGAGAAGTTCAGTTGAAGCTGGCCATTTGGCGAAGTCAGCTCTTCGGCCTTTGCCACACCGCCCAGCAACAGGACGAGAAGCAGGCAGACCCATTGAATGCAAATCTTTTTCATGATAGATATTCCGTATATTGGTTATTAAGTTTTCCCCTACCGGCACACCGCACCGACAGGCGATACAAAGATAGGCGTTTGCCGGAACCTGTCCGACAAACGCCTACCGAAAAGTGAAACAATTCACCAGCAAACGTTTGCATTACAGAGAAGCCTCTGTACAGTCCATCTGAAAGGCAGAGGCGAAAGGCTCAGATGCGTCTGATCTTGCCCAGCATCTGTCGGCTCCAGGCCATCTCCTTTTCTGTCCACTCTTTCTCTTCTCCCTCTATCCCCTGCGACTGATACTGCTCAAGCAACTGCAGATACTCCTCCAGCACATGCCCTGCCTGCATCTGCTTGTCCATGCGCAGCAACAACAGGACACGCTGTTTCTGAATCTCCAGATTGGGACTGTCACCTGCCAGCTCCTGTGCCGTGTCGAGCCACTCCATGCACTGACGGCTGGCCTCTTCGCTGTTCACCAGCGCCATGTTCGACTTGACCAGAATCACGTAGTCATTGTCTGTCGCCAAGCGGTTCTCCACATTCTTCTTGGCTGTCCGCAGTGCCTCTTGATAGCGTTTGGCATTGAACTTCATCAGGGCATTGAACGTCACCACATCCGATGTCTTCTTCAGATAGGAGCGCTGGGGCTGGCAACCGTCTGACGCGCCCGCCTTTTCTATACGCTTCTGCAAGTCGGCCAGACTGTTGTAACGGACCATATCTTTGGTACGGTGGCTTTGTTCGTAATAGGCCGCTATCTTGGAGAGAGCCGAGGCTAAGGCATCCGGATTATACCCTTTGAATGCCAGCAGGTCACATGCCAAGCGGTCGGCCTGCACCTCCTGCTGTGTCTTGTAGCGCATCCCCAACCGGTCGACGGCAGGCGCACTGAGCAACGCTGCGATGCACCCTACGCCAGCCATCGCACTGACAGCATACGAGGAGCGGTCGCCCGTCCAGTCACCATCCTCTTCCGCCACTACGGCCACCGCACCCAATACGTTTGCCCAAAACTCGGCTCTGTTGGCACGCTGCTCGGCACGGCGGATATTATCTACCTGATGGTCGAGGACAAAGTGTCCCAGCTCGCAGGCAATCACCGCAGCCAGTTCGTCCTCTGAATCGACGGTACAGAGCAGGCCGGTACTAATCAACATTGCACCGTTGGGCAACATGTAAGCATCCGGATCGGGCGACTGTATGAGTCGGACGTTCAGAGACTCGATGCGATTGGCGTCAATCGTGCTTGTGTGGAGTTTGGCAAACACGCCCTGTACATACGAAGCCAGGTAGTCATCCTGATAGGCTATTTCTTCCAGCTCCTTCAGGTAATCCTGACACTCCTCCTCCATCTCCTGCCGCAATTCGTTCCGATAGCCGTTGTTATAGAAATAGTGGTACATGTGTCCTTTCAGATAGGCCTGCTGCCAAAATTCCTGATCGGACTCAGGAGGCAGCAGACGGACCGAGGCCAGCTCCAGTTCAGACAGCGGATGCTGGATGCCCATCGCGTCGGCCACATAGTATATGCCACTCTCCAACGCCTGCGATCCGGTAATCTTGACCACCTGACGGATAAGCATCGGCGTACCGACAGGCAGGTCGAAGAGCGATTCTTTCATCTCAGCCCGTACATGCAGTTCCCCACTCAAGTCTACCTGCCTTTGTCTGGCCGCTACATTGCCTGTCCAAAGGAATGCCAGTAAGCCTGTTAATAAAATCCATTGCTTCATCATAATGTTTCTATTATATTATAAGTTTTTGTATGTTCGGCTTCCTGATGGCAAATATAGCGGAGGAAGATGAGCCGACGAAGGGAACCTTCCTATTTTTCCATAGGGATTTTCCTAAACGGGCAGCGTGTTTTCCACTTACAAACAGGAATGGAGCGTGTACCAAAACCAAGAGAGGCATCCACTTCGTGTGGATGCCTCTCTTATATCATCAAAGTGATAGGATGCTTTCTTACTTTCTGCGGTTACCGTAACGGCTCATGAACTTATCTACGCGACCGGCGGTGTCAACCAGCTTGGACTTACCCGTATAGAAAGGGTGAGAAGAGCTGGAGATTTCGAGCTTAACCAAGGGATAAGTCTCGCCTTCGAACTCAATAGTCTCCTTCGTATTGACAGTAGAACGAGACAAGAACATGTCACCATTTGACATATCTTTAAATACTACCGGACGGTAATTTTCAGGATGAATACCTTTTTTCATTTCAATATTTGTTTTTTTAATTATTACTCGGTTACTATTTGGTAATGATAGTGTAATGGTCTTCTTTTTCAGGGCGCAAAGATAATGCATTTCTGTGAAACAAGAAAAAAAGTTGCCGAAAAAAATAGGTTTATCAAGTTTAATTTCTGATTTTTGCATCATTGAATCAGCAAATGACATATGAAAAGAGCACTTTTACTATGCTGCAGCTGCCTGTTGGTGCTGGCTGTAGAGGCACAAAAAGCCGAACGCAAGCTGTACAGCCTTGCGTTTTACAATCTGGAGAACCTGTTTGACACCCATCATGACCCCGGCAAGAACGACACCGAATTTCTGCCCGATGGCAGCTACCGATGGACGGCCGAGCGGTATGAATCGAAACTGAAGAATATGGCACGGGTACTGGCCGACCTGTCACGCGACCAGGTGGCCGAAGGACCTGCACTCATCGGAGTGGCCGAAGTAGAGAACCGACGGGTACTGGACGACCTGACCCGACAACCGGGCATCGACCACCTGCGATACATCCACTACGAAGGGCCTGACAAGAGAGGCATCGACTGCGCCCTGCTGTACGACCCGCAGCAGTTTGAGGTGAAGCGTTCCAAGCTGGTGCTGTCGCAACCCTACCAAGGCGACACCGTCCATCTGACACGAGGATTCCTGATTGTCGAAGGACGACTGGCCGGCGAACGCTGCTGCGTCATCGTCAACCACTGGCCTTCCCGAGGGGCGACCAGCGACGTGCGCGTACATGCAGCGCAGCAGGTGAAGGCACTGAAGGACTCGCTGATGCACCGCCACCGCAAGCTGAAACTGATAATTATGGGCGACTTGAACGACGACCCGATGGACGAGAGCCTGCAGGCATTGGGCACCTGCAAATATCCGCACGAGGTAAAAAAGGGCACACTCTACAATCCCTGGTGGGAGACGCTGGAGGACAAAGGTATAGGCACCCTCTCCTATCGCGGCAAGTGGAACCTGTTCGACCAGATTATCCTCTCACGCCCCCTGCTGAAGTCCAGACGCGGCCTGCGCTACGACCATCACGAAGTCTTCCGCCGCGACTACCTGCTGGAGCAGGAAGGCAAATACAAAGGCACCCCCTTCCGCACCTTCGGCGGCCGCAAATGGCTGAACGGATATAGCGACCACCTGCCCACCATCGTCTATCTGAAACGTAACTAAGGAAAACGATTTGCATCGGCACAGCAAATGGCCGCAACGGAACAACTTTTGATAAAAAAAACGATTTTATTCGCCCACTCATTGCTATATTTTTAGAGAATGTGTAACTTTGCGCAGAATTTTAATTCACTAATCAATAAACTTTAAACAAAATGGTTAATTACAAAGATTTGGGTCTCGTGAACACCAAAGAGATGTTTGCGAAGGCAATCAAAGGCGGATATGCTATCCCGGCTTTCAACTTCAACAACATGGAGCAGCTTCAGGCTATCATCAAGGCTGCCGTAGAGACAAAGTCTCCGGTTATCCTGCAGGTATCCAAAGGCGCTCGCAACTATGCCAACCAGACATTGCTGCGCTACATGGCAGAAGGTGCTGTAGAGTATGCCAAGGAGTTGGGTTGCGAACATCCTGAAATCGTACTTCACCTGGACCACGGAGACAGCTTCGAGCTCTGCAAGTCTTGCGTAGATATGGGCTTCTCTTCTGTCATGATCGACGGTTCTCACCTGCCCTATGAGGAGAACGTTGCGCTGACAAAGAAGGTTGTTGAATATGCTCACCAATATGATGTAACGGTAGAAGGCGAACTCGGTGTGCTGGCCGGCGTTGAAGACGAGGTTTGCGCAGAGCACCACACCTATACCAACCCCGAAGAAGTAATCGACTTCGCTACCCGCACCGGTTGCGACAGCTTGGCTATCTCTATCGGTACTTCTCACGGTGCCTATAAGTTCAAGCCCGAACAGTGCCACGTTGACCCCGCTACAGGTCGTCTGGTTCCTCCTCCTTTGGCATTCGACGTATTGGATGGCGTTATGGAGAAGCTGCCGGGATTCCCCATCGTGCTGCACGGTTCATCTTCTGTTCCCCAGGAGTATGTAGACATGATCAACCAGTACGGCGGCAAGCTGGAAGCTGCTATCGGTATCCCCGAAGAAGAGCTGCGTAAGGCTGCCAAGAGCGCAGTATGCAAGATCAACATCGACTCTGACTCTCGTCTGGCCATGACAGCTGCTGCCCGCAAGGTATTCTTCGAGAAGCCGGGTGAATTTGACCCGCGCAAGTACCTGGGTCCGGCTCGTGACGAAATGGAGAAGATGTACAAGCACAAAATCATCAACGTGCTTGGTTCTGACGGCAAATTGGCTGAATAATATCCAATTGGCAGTATAGTCAGTCTGTCCCTGCGACGGACTGACATCTTTGACAAGCGGCACGGATGACACGGAATTCATACAGGGCAGACACGCCTCTGTGGCATTCCATGTAATCCGTGCCTTTCTATTCACTACGTAGAGATTGATGAGCTATGCTACGGCATCGGATTGTGTACGTTATGTGCCTGTTGCTCGCTAACGGATACCTGTTTGCGCAACAGAGCGGAGAGCAAAGTATGTGGAATCGCTTCTTTGACTTCCTGTCAGCGTCAAAGGCCGACTCTGCTTATGCCGTACGCCATCCCTACCGCTTCAGTATCAAACCCAAGCTGGGTACCTCCATTGGCATCTACGACGTCTCCTGGAAGGGTGACGGCACCAGCAACCGATACAGCCTGCGCGCCCACCCGATATGGAAACTGGGAGTCAACGTCAGCTACCGCAACCTGACCATCGGCATACAGCGCAACATCAGCAAGTTCTTCGACGACGGCGGAAGCAACAACACGGAGTACAGCGCCAGCTCGTACGGCAACAAATTCGGAGGCGAATTCTCCTACAGCCTGATGGGGCGATACACCCTCTGGAACGCGAACGACCGCGAATGGCACAAACGGCTGAGCAGCATCCAGTCGAAGCGTCTGTTTGCCAACGGCTACTACGTATTCAACCACCGGCACTTTTCCTATCCCGCCGCCTTTACCCAGAGCTACCACCAGAAGCGCAGTTGCGGCAGTGCCTTGATAGGGCTGTTCTTCAGCAACGAATGGATTGATATAGACACCTCCCTGCTGCAGGAGGAGGCGGGCGAGCAGCTGGGTGACGTGCGCTATCCCCAACAGATTACGTCGCGCAGCTTCGGCATCAACGGTGGCTATGCCTACAACTGGGTGCTGGGCAGCAAATGGATGCTGCACGGCTCGCTGGTCCCCTCCGTCTCCCTGCACAAAAAGGGCACCATCACCTTCGACGAAACCAAGCAGAAACTGAAACAAGAACCGATTGACCTGGGATGCATCGTACGGATGGGAGCCCTCTGGGACCGCTCCCGCTACTTTGCCGGCTTCACAGCTGTGCTGACGCTCACCGAATTAGGCAAGGGGCTGGTCAATGTCACCGACTGCTATGTACGCACCCGCCTATTCTACGGATTCCGATTCTGAACAAAAACACGCTACGTATGAGCGAGTTACAATCGGATGACAAGCCACACTACTTTCCCCAAAACACAACTGAAAAACGGCACTTTTCTTTTCCGATTGAGATTTTTGATGTACCTTTGCCGCCGTAATCAAAAACCAAACCGAATGGACGCACTATTGAAAGAGACTGTAACAGCAGCTGTCAATTCGCGTTATCCGGGCATGTCGCTGGATAGCCGCAAGCTGATTGAAGAGGTGCTGATACGCAAGGAACTGGAAAAGGGCGAAAAGCTTCTGGACGAAGGACAGGTCAGCCACCACTTTGTACTGGTGGGCAAAGGCATGATACGCCAATTCTATTATAAGAATGGGAAAGACGTGACCGAACACTTCTCTTACGAAGGATGCATAGCCATGTGCATCGAAAGCATCTTGAAACAAGAACCTACCCGCCTCATGATAGAGGCTCTCGAACCCAGCACGGTCTATCTGCTGCCTTACAATAAGCTGATGGCACTGACGGAGATGTCGTGGGAAATCAACCTCTTCTACCGCAAAGTACTGGAATTTTCACTGATCGTATCGCAAGTGAAGGCGGATGCCTGGCGGTTTGAGACAGCCCACGAACGCTATCGCCGTCTGCTCGAAACCCATCCCGAGGTAGTGAAACGTGCCCCTCTCTCGCACATCGCCTCCTATCTGCTGATGACACCCGAGACACTGAGCCGGGTACGGGCCAGCATCTGATTTGCCATCTGTGTGTCCGCCCAGCACACCGATGGCTGATGCATGAAGGGCAGACACACAGGCCTGCCCCTACAAGTATCTACTTAATCGAACGTATTATTTGCCGTTCTTCAGCTCGTCGTCCACCACAGCCAGCATACCTTCTACCTGTGCCAGAGCCAGCATACGCCCATGGAAGGAGTAGCCTGCATTGTAGCCCTTGTCTTCATCGCCCAGCATGGTGCGGCCATGGTCTACCCGCATTGGCAGGTTGGGATTCTCTTTCTCGAAGATGCGGATCAGGTCAATCAAGTGGCCACGTCCCTCCAGGTGCGAACTCTCTATGAAGTTGCCGCCGGGCATCGCTGCCGTGCTGCGCAGGTGCACGAAGTGCGTACGCTTGGCAAACTTGCGTGCCAGCTCGCGTGTGTCGTTGTGTTCGCCTGCACTGAGCGAACCGGCACAGAAGGTCAGTCCGTTGTGCGGATTGTCCACGGCCTGCAGGAACCATTCGATGTCGGCCTCGTCCGTCACGATACGCGGCAAGCCCAGCAGTTGGAAAGGAGGATCGTCGGGATGCACGCACATGTTGACACCATACTCCTCGCACACAGGCATGATGGCACTCAGGAAGTAGCGCATGTTCTCGCGCAACGCATCGCGGTCGATGTCCTTGTACAGGGCCAGAAGTCCCTTGAAGATGCTGACGGGATTCTTGTCACCCTCCTTGATGTTTCCGTTCACAAAGCCCTGTGTCTTCACAATGATGGCATCCACCAGTTCGTCCTTCTCGGCCTCGGTAATCACCTTGTCCAGTTCGTTCACCTTGGCAATCTCCTCAGGCGAATAGTCCTTCTCGGCTCCCTCACGCTTCAGGATACGCAGGTCGAAGTAGGCAAAGCGGATGCGGTCGAAATAGAGCGAGGATGATCCGTCAGCCCAAGGATGCTGCAAGTCAGTACGCACCCAGTCAATGACAGGCATAAAGTTGTAGCAGACAGTCTTGACACCACATTTGCCCAAATTGGCCAGACTGACCTTATAGTTCTCAATCAAGCGGTCGCGATCCGGGCCGGCATACTTAATGGCTTCGCAAACAGGTAGGCTCTCCACAACCGACCAGCGCAGTCCGTGCGCCTCAATGTAGTTCTTCAGGTCAAGGATGGCCTCTTCGGTCCAGATTTCTCCATTCGGAATGTCATGCAGGGCAGTCACAATTCCCTCCACCCCGATTTGCCTCAGCATACTAAGTGTGATTTGGTCTTTCTTGCCAAACCATCTCCATGTTTTCTCCATATAAAAATACTTTTAGTCGATATTTTCCATTTGTTATGCCACAAAAGTAAGGGATTCGGAAGAGACTTGCAACAAATTTGCAAACAAATCACTATCTTCGCAGCCGAAAAAATAACTCACAAAAGAATGAACAACCATAAATTATGCTGTATCGGGTTTATTACCCAAGATAAAATAGTCACACCACAAAGTACGGTATATATGCCGGGCGGTACTTCGTATTACTTCGCTCATGGCATCAGACATCTGAACACGGAAGGTTTCCTGCTGGTCACTGCATTGGCCGACAGCGACCTGCATGTAGTGGAAGAGATGCGTCAGGAGGGCATCGAAGTGAAGGCACTGCACAGCACCCACTCCGTCTGCTTTGAGAACATCTATGGTGCCAATACCAACGAGCGCAAACAGCGGGTGACGGCCAAAGCCGACCCTTTCACTCCCGAGGGTCTGGCCGACGTGAAGGCAGACATCATCCACCTGGGCAGCCTGCTGGCCGATGATTTTTCGCTGGAGGTCATCAAGTCGCTGTCTACGCAAGGACAACTGTCGGTCGACGTGCAAGGTTTCTTGCGCAAAGTAGAGAACGAGCAGGTATTGCCCATCGACTGGACGGAGAAGCGCGAAGCCTTACGCTACATCCATACCCTGAAAGCAAACGAAGGCGAAATGGAGGTGCTGACGCAATGCAGCGATCCGCACGAAGCCGCCCTGCGCATTGCCGACTGGGGCGTAAAGGAGGTACTCCTCACGCTGGGCGACAAAGGTTCGCTTATCTATGCCGGCGGACAGTTCTACGATATACCTGCCTACCCCACCCTGAACATCGTAGATGCTACAGGATGTGGCGACACGTATATGGTAGGCTATCTGTACATGCGCAACCGAGGCGCATCCTATCAGGAAGCCGGTTGCTTTGCCGCAGCCATGTGTACCCTGAAGTTGCAATCGCACGGCCCGTTCAAAAGTACCGAAGCGGCCGTACGCAACATCATCGGACAGGCGTTCTGAGGTCAGGCTGTTTTTGAAGCAGCCCAGCCTCAGCAGGCCTACTCCCTGTTCATCAGCCGCTGCTCGGCCATCTGCTCATACTTGGTACCCGGACGGCCATAGTTGGCATAAGGGTAGATGGAGATGCCTCCACGCGGCGTAAAGATGCCGGTCACTTCTATGTACTTGGGATCCATCAGACGTATCAGGTCGTTCAGGATGATGTTGACACAGTCCTCGTGAAAAGCACCGTGGTTGCGAAAGCTGAAAAGATAGAGTTTCAGACTTTTGCTCTCCACCATTTTCACATCGGGGATGTAGCAGATACGTATCTCTGCAAAGTCCGGCTGTCCTGTAATGGGGCACAAGCTGGTAAATTCCGGACAATTGAAACGTACCCAATAGTCGCGTCCGGGGTGCTTGTTGTCAAACGCTTCCAGCACCTCGGGCGCGTAGTCTTGTTTGTACTCGGTCTTCCGACCCAGCAAAGTCAGTTGTTCTTTCAGTTCTGCCATATTCTTTCTTTTTATAGATTATCACTCCTTGCCTACGCGCTTCAGGTATTGCTCCAAGCCCTGCCGGCGCAACCTGCACGCGGGACAATGGCCGCAACCGTCTCCCTGAATGCCGTTGTAGCACGTCAGCGTGTCGTGCCGCACCAGGTCGAGCACGCCTAGCTCGTCAGCCAGTGCCCATGTATCGGCCTTGTCAATCCACATCAGCGGCGTATGAATCACGAACTGCTCGTCCATAGCCAGGTTCAGCGTGACATTCAGTGACTTGATGAAGGCATCCCGGCAGTCGGGATAGCCGCTGAAGTCCGTCTGCGAAACACCCGTCACGATGTGGTTGATTCCCCGCTCGCGGGCATAGACGGCAGCAATGCTCAGAAAGAAGAGATTGCGCCCCGGCACAAAGGTGTTTGGATAATGGTCGGCCGGCTTCTCCTGATCCATCACCATGGACGTGTCCGTCAGTGAATTGTGTCCCAACCGTCCGATGAACGATACATCCATCACTTCAAATTCCACCTCGGCCTTGCGGGCAATCTCCCTGGCCAGTTCCACCTCTTTGCTATGCTTCTGACCGTATATGAAGCTGAGTGCGTACACCTTCTTGAAAGCACGCTTCGCCCAAAAGAGGCACGTGGTAGAATCCTGTCCACCACTGAATACGACCAATGCTGTTTCCTTGTTCATATTATATGATATTAACTCTTGTTTCGACCCTAAAAGTACAGCGGTTCATCACATATCGCCGATGTGCCATATCTTGTATGACACCCCCTCATCGTACACGTCGCACCCGTCTATACGCTTCACAGCACGTACTACCCGAATGGTGACCGGCAATATCAGCACCTCGTAAAGCGACTTCAGGCAGACTTGTGCAAGCATCATCGAAAGGAGTTCAGGCACTCCGATGATGCCGCCGAAGGCAATCGGAAAGAAGAGCAGCGAGTCGGCCGTCTCACCTGCCACCGTCGACCATATAGCCCGTGCGGCAAACCGCCGGCCACCATCCTTCAGCTTCATGCGACTCATGACGTAAGCGTTCAGGAACGAACCTGCCAGAAAGGCAATCAGGCTGGCCACTACAATACGGGGAGCCATGCTGAAAATGTAATTGAAGTGTGCTTCCCCCTCCCAGAAAGGGGCGGCGGGTAATGCCACGGCTATCAGTCCGAGCATCACCACCAGAAAGTTCATCAAGAAGCCGCTCCATATCACCAGACGGGCCTTGCGATAGCCCCACACCTCGGAGATGCAGTCGTTGATGATGTAGGAGACGGGAAATACCAGCAGACCGGCTGTCACTGTCAGTCCGCCCAGTTGGATAACTTTGGTTTCAAGGAGATTGGCTGCAATCAGACATACGTTGAAGAGTATGCCCAGCAGCATGAATGATACAGATACTTGTTGCTTCATATTTCCTGTTTTTTACGTGGTGTTCTGGAATACACGGCTGTCTGCAAGAGACAGCTCCGCCTGTTTGGGATGCAAAGGTATATAAAACTTGCGAGATTCTATACCGATGAGGCAAAGAATCTGTTTTCTTCTGCGAAGATAGTCTTTCTGGAGCGGTACCCTACAGCTGGTCGGAGCGGATGCCCCACGCCTGCGCCAGCGAATAGAAAACAGAGTCGTGACGGCACAGCGTAGCACCATCGCGTACAGGAGCCAATCCGAACCAGATGATGCGGTTGCCTTCTTCCGCCCCTTTCTCCTCCATGAATTTCTGCAGGACCTCCTTCAGCTTGTCATCGTATCGCATGGGAGCCGGCAATAGTGCCAGACACTGCACCCCGGCGGAATCCAAAGCCAAAGTCGCCAAATCCAAAAAGAGTTCCTCCACCGATACGATGCCTTCGGGTGTCACACAATGGAAAGCAAATTCGCCCAGCGGTGTCCTACATGCCATACCCTGAAGACTCCGCAAGTCGGCAGGTTCGCACCCTTCCAACGCACGCACCTGCCCGTCATGAATCAGGACGACCTGCACCTCGTTGTCTCCCTCCTTCAAGCCGGCATCCAATGCCAGGTAGCTGAGCCAGGCAGGCAGATCGAGTGAAGGGATGGAATGTCCCAACCTCTCCTGCAACATACGCCGCAACGAATTCACCGTCTCATTCAGCAAAGCGACATCAACCAGCAGCACGTTGGCCGCCCACTTTATCTTTTCTTCCATAGCAATCCAATTGTTTGATTCAGTCCACAAAGGTACAGCATTGGCCGGAAACATACAAGAGGTTTCATGTGTATTGCACGTCTCTTACGCGCGCGTACGCGCGTGAAAAGTTTTGTTTATCTGCCATCTGCCACACAATTTCCATTATTCACCTCTATATAAATGAATTAACCGTCAAAAAAGTGTGGCAGATATTTTAAGATTCACAGTCATTAACACAAAAATGACCGTTTTTTGTACAAAACTGCATCATTTCATCTCCGTTTTTTAGGTGTTTTTTTGCGTGTTGTGGCAGATTTGTGGCAAATAAGCTCTGATTTTTCATCAAAAAAGCTACTATTTTGAGACATTAAACACAGCTATCTCCGCGTACCATAGCAGTATCTGCAAACGCATTGCAGCCCAAAATGGTCGTTTCATGGCTTGAAATGACCATATCATGACTTGATATCACCATTTTATGACGCGATACGATGTCTGTCAATCATGGGCTCTGACTGACACAAAATAGCCATAAATAGTAGACGTAGATTATCCAATTCTAAACATATTTTCGTAACTTTGCAATAAATATCAATATAGCCGAATATGGGGAACCGTGGTTCGAATAAGCATAAAGCAAGAAGAGATAAGACAACTGTTTCAACAGTTTGAAGAGGTAGCATGTGTTTCCAGTGATGTGGAATGCTGGATTGCAAGGGAACTGTGTGAGTTGATGGGCTACACCCAATGGCAAAACTTTGTAAATATCATTAATAAAACAAAGGATGCGCATAGCAATGTATTCCAGAATATTGAAGACCATTTTGTTCCTTAATTCCGCAACATAATTGATAATTATTTTGCGGAATTAAGGAACAAAAGGAGGTGTTGGGAAAGAAGAAAAATAAATCCTAAAATGACTAATTAATGAAACTTCAAAAGGGATTATACGAAAATTTAATCACCAACGAACTGTTGCAGGACATTGAACAAGCCAGCCACAATGGTTTTTTATGCCAAAAAGATGATATTGACAATGCAGAATCACCGTCAATGCTTGCTGAACATATCAATAAATTACTCCGCAACAGATTATCTGACGAGAATCTAACGGCGGAAGAGCGGAAACTGTTTGTCAATCGTCTGATTGATTTTCTTGGAGAAGACAGTGAAGAAAAGATAGCAGATGAAAAGAGCATATTAGCTGCAGTGTTCTCACGTGAAGAGGCTGCCACTATGAATGCCACAAACAGGGAGATAACCAGACCCTTGACAGGATTCAGAACGAGCAATCTGTTCACTGGTGGGCAATGTGATATTCCATTGAATACGGAAATCAGCCGCGACATCCAAACGTCAGACAGCATATATTTGATAGTATCATTCTTGAAGTTATCGGGAATCAATCTGATTTTCGACGACTTGAAACGTTTTTGTAGCAATCCCGAACATAAATTACGTATCATTACTACTACCTATTGCGGAGTCACAGAGGCAAAAGCTGTGAAACGCCTCTCTGCGCTGCCCAATGCCGAAATCCGGATTTCTTACAATACAAGGATCGAACGGCTTCATGCCAAAGCCTATATCTTCGAACGGAACTCAGGATTTAGTACTGCATATATCGGTTCGTCCAACCTCTCAGAGTCTGCACAGACAGATGGTCTGGAATGGAATATACGAGTGACTAATGTAGAGAATCCGCACATCATTAAAACGGCAATGGCTACCTTCGACCGCTATTGGAATAGCAATAATTTCGAGGATTTTCGAATAGGTGGCATAGAGAAATTCTATCGCGAGGCAGATAAAGAACGGCAACACAAAGGAGTGCTGACGACTATATTTGCCAAATATACGATTTTACCCCACCAGAAAGAAATACTTGACAAACTAGCCATCCAACGTGATAATGGAATCCAGCGTAATCTCATTGTGGCAGCTACGGGAACAGGTAAGACTGTAATCTCAGCCTTCGACTATAAAAATCTCTGTAATACCCATCCGCAAGCCAACCGTATTCTGTTCGTGGCCCATCGACAGGAAATCTTGAATCAGGCTCTGCTGACCTATCGCAGCGTGCTGATGGATAGTAATTTTGGCGAGCTATGGGTAGGTAGCCAAAGACCTGTTTCAGGGATTGATCATCTGTTTGTTTCCGTACAAACCTTCAATTCCCAATTCAATGAGGTATTCAGTTCTCTTCCCTCAGGCTACTATCACTACATTGTAATTGACGAATGTCACCATAGTGTAGCTGACAGTTATCGCAAAATCCTATCCCACTTCAGGCCTGAACTGCTCATCGGTCTTACTGCTACGCCTGAACGCATGGACGGCGAGAGTCTGTTGCCGGATTTTGACAATTCCATCAGTGCAGAAATCCGGCTTACAGCGGCTCTTAATGCCGGGCTGCTCACTCCTTTCCAATATCTGTGCATAAGCGACAATACCGACCTACGGGACGAGGACTTGATGCAAGGCAATAAATATATCGCAACAAGACTGACCGAAAGATTGTGCAACAGCGAACGGGTCGCACTCATCATCGAGAGGTTAAGATATTATTTGCCTGATGAAACTAAATGTAAAGCCCTTGGATTCTGCTCCACCAAAGAACATGCCCGATACATGGCTGAACAATTTCGTTCTTATGGTTTTCAGGCAGATTATCTTACATCCGACCGTAGTGATGCACGAAACTCGCTCAACAAAAAACTGGCTAAAGGAGAAATCAACTACCTGTTTGTAGTGGATATTTTCAATGAAGGTGTCGATATACCCGAGGTAGACACCGTTCTGTTCCTGCGCCCAACAGAATCGCTCACCATTTTTCTACAACAATTAGAACGTGGATTGCGACTCTCGCCTGGAAAGCAACTGCTCACCGTATTCGATTTCGTAGCACAATTGAACCAGAAATACGATTTCACCAGCCGTTTTCGCAGCTTGATGGTCCGACAGGACAAAAGCGTAATCGACCAAGTGAAACATGGCTTTACCCTACTTCCAAACGGGTGCTCCATACACATGGAAGAGAAGGCACAGCAGTATGTACTTGAAAACATCAAGTCAGCCATATACAACCGACGGCGCCTCGTTCAGGAACTCAGTATGTACGATCACCAGCCAACCCTCAAAGAGTTTATTAGTAACAACGGACAGGATATCAGACTGATATACAAGACAGGCTGCTGGACCAGTCTGAAACGATAGGCCGGTTTTTGTAACTACATCGATGATGATTGCACTAAACGTTACGAAAAGGGGCTTTCAAATCTCCTGCATACCAATAGCACATCATACTTACACTTCATACAGCATACATTAAACCATCTCCATGAGCCATCCTTCGACCATCAGGAGGATGTCTATGCAACGATGTTTTATTATACACTCTATAACGACAAGATTGACAAGAGCAGATTTCATACCAGAGAGGAGGCCATAGCTACCCTGAAGCACTATCCTCTCTTTATTTCCGAAATAAGGGAACTTGTAGATTATCAGCTGTCGCAAATATCGGTCAAGACCTTCCCTGTCGGCCAAGGTTTGCCTGATACATTAGAACAATATGGTTGCTATACCCGAGAAGAAGTGTTCACAATCTTTGGACGTCAGACCGTCAATAAGCGAATGCAAGGCAGCGTAGCGGGAGTGTTCAATATTGAAGAATTGAATACAGAACTCTTCTTTGTTACGCTGAACAAATCTGATAAAGACTTTTCTCCTTCGACTCAATACGATGACTACGTAGTCAGTGAATACAAATTCCACTGGCAATCACAAAATTCAGACTCACACAAAGGAAGGGGTCTTCGTTTCGTGGAGCAAGCTAAAAACAAGAAGAAGTTTCTCCTGTTCGTAAGAGAGTATAAGCGGGACGGCTTTGGCAATACATGTCCCTTCTATTGTTTCGGCTTGGTGAATTATATTTCCTCTATTGGCGACAAGCCAATGAGCATCAATTGGAGGATGCAGCATCCCATCCTTCCTCAATTCCTCAAGATTGGATAGGCCCCGCTGCTTATTGGCGAAAGCTGAAGCAGAGGCTTAAACAAGAAGAGAATATCTGAGATCCAGGTGGCCCAGCTTTATTCACCGACTGTCAATGTCCTTCATAAACCTAGCAGTACCTCGGTGAGAGTACGCTGGTACTCCGGTGTGAGTACCGCAGTAATCCTAGTAAGAGTACGGGTGTAATCTCAGTCGGAGTACTGGCGTAATCTTAGTAACACAAGTTTCGGATTTACATAAATAGATGGGCCATCACGGGTACCAGTATGGGCGAATTTGTCCGTAAGGTCAGAATACAGAAAGCAGAACAGCTACTGCTGAGCGGACAATATAACATATCGGAAATAACCCATCTGGTAGGTCTGAACTCCGTATCTCACTTCCGCGAATGCTTTAAAGAAGAGTACGGTCTGAGTACCTCAGAGTACCTCAGAAAGCTAAAGGAGAACGGCAGCATTCAAGACAATTTGTCATCCGAATCCGATAAATAAATGTCATTTTGTCCGTAATCGACACTTGGCAAAACTTTTGCGCCTCCAGAAGCGTTATTACTGCAACAAGCATAAGAAAAGGAGGACAAGATATGAATTTCAACAATTTTACCATCAAGGCACAAGAAGCCGTGCAAGAGGCGGTGAACCTGGTACAAAGCCGGGGGCAACAGACCATCGAGCCGGTACACTTGTTGCTAAGTGTGATGAAGAAGGGCGAGAACGTCACCAACTTCATCTTCCAGAAGCTGGGCATGAACGGACAGCAACTGGCCACGGTATTGGAGCGACAAATCGAATCGCTCCCCAAGGTGCAAGGAGGCGAACCCTACCTGAGCCGTGAGAGCAACGAGGTGCTGCAGAAGGCCGTACAGTACTCCAAGGAACTGAAAGACGAGTTCGTTTCGCTGGAGCCGCTCTTGCTGGCCCTGCTCACCGTGAAAAGCACGGCATCCACCATTCTGAAAGATGCCGGTATGACAGAGTATGAGTTGCGCGAAGCTATCAACGAACTGCGGAAGGGAGACCGTGTGACCTCACAATCGAGTGAAGATACCTACCAGTCGCTGGAAAAATATGCCATAAACCTGAACGAAGCTGCCCGTAGCGGCAAGCTGGATCCGGTCATCGGACGGGATGAAGAGATTCGGCGTGTGCTGCAGATATTGAGCCGACGCACCAAGAACAACCCCATCCTGATAGGCGAACCCGGTACCGGCAAGACGGCCATCGTAGAGGGACTGGCACACCGCATCCTGCGCGGAGATGTACCTGAGAACCTGAAGAACAAGCAGGTCTATTCGCTGGACATGGGTGCCCTGGTAGCCGGTGCCAAGTACAAAGGTGAATTTGAGGAGCGGCTGAAGGCGGTCATCAACGAAGTGAAGAAGTCAGAAGGAAATATCATCCTGTTCATTGATGAGATTCACACGCTGGTAGGTGCCGGCAAAGGTGAAGGAGCCATGGATGCCGCCAACATTCTGAAGCCGGCCCTGGCACGTGGCGAACTGCGCAGCATCGGTGCCACCACACTGGACGAATATCAGAAATACTTCGAAAAGGACAAGGCACTGGAGCGACGCTTCCAGATTGTCATGGTGAACGAACCTGACACGCTGAGCACCATCTCCATCCTGCGTGGACTGAAAGAGCGTTACGAAAACCATCACCACGTGCGCATCAAGGACGATGCCATCATTGCAGCCGTCGAGTTGAGCAACCGATACATCACCGACCGTTTTCTGCCCGACAAGGCCATTGACCTGATGGACGAAGCTGCCGCCAAGCTGCGGATGGAGGTGGACAGCGTGCCCGAAGAGCTGGATGAGATTTCACGTAAAATCAAGCAACTGGAGATTGAACGGGAAGCCATCAAACGCGAGAACGATACGCAGAAGCTGGAAGTGATAGGCAAGGAACTGGCCGAGCTGAAGGAGCAGGAGAATTCGTACAAAGCTAAATGGCAAAGCGAAAAGACCCTGGTCAACAAGATCCAGCAGAACAAGGTAGAGATAGAGAACCTGAAGTTTGAAGCCGAAAAGGCCGAACGTGAAGGCGACTACGGACGGGTGGCCGAAATACGCTACGGCAAACTGCAGGCACTGAACAAGGAGATAGAGGAGACGCAACAACGGCTACACCAGATGCAGGGCGACAAGGCTCTGATCAAGGAGGAGGTTGACGGCGAGGACATTGCCGATGTGGTTTCCCGTTGGACGGGTATCCCCGTCAGCAAGATGCTGCAGAGCGAAAAGGATAAACTGCTGCACCTGGAAGAGGAGCTGCATAAGCGGGTCATCGGACAGGAAGAGGCCATCGAGGCCGTGAGCGATGCCGTACGCCGCAGCCGTGCCGGATTGCAAGACCCGAAACGACCCATCGGATCGTTCCTCTTCCTGGGCACCACCGGCGTAGGAAAGACGGAACTGGCCAAGGCACTGGCTGAATTTCTGTTCGACGACGAGACCATGATGACCCGTATCGACATGAGTGAATATCAGGAGAAGCACAGCGTATCGCGTCTGGTAGGAGCACCTCCGGGCTATGTAGGATACGATGAAGGTGGTCAGCTGACCGAAGCCGTGCGCAGAAAGCCTTACTCGGTTGTGCTGTTCGATGAGATTGAAAAGGCTCATCCCGATGTATTCAACATCTTGCTACAAGTGTTGGATGACGGACGTCTGACCGACAACAAGGGTCGTACGGTCAACTTCAAGAACACCATCATCATCATGACCAGCAACATGGGTAGCAGTTACATCCAAAGTCAGATGGAGAAATTGAACGACACGAACAAGGCTTCTCTGATAGAGGAGACAAAAAAAGAGGTGATGAACATGCTGAAGAAGAGCATCCGACCGGAATTTTTGAACCGTATTGATGAGACCATCATGTTCCTGCCGCTGACAGAACCTGAAATCAAGCAAATCGTTAACTTGCAGATAGGTCACGTACAGCAGATGTTGGCTGGTAACGGAGTAACGCTGAAGCTGACGGATGCAGCTGTGAACTTCCTGGCCAATGCGGGTTACGACCCTGAGTTCGGTGCCCGGCCTGTGAAACGTGCCATCCAGCACTACCTGCAGAATGACCTTTCGAAGAAGCTGCTGGCGCAGACAATCGACCGCAACCGTCCCATCACGGTAGATGTATCTCCAGCAGCGGACGAGCTGACCTTCCGTAACTGAACAATGTGTGTATAAGTTTTTAGGGTAACAAAAGCTAAACTTGACTGACGCGAGGGGGTGACGGACAGAGAGTCCGGTCATTCCCTCGTTTTTTTCATTTACGTAAGTCTCAGTTACCCCTACGCCTCCAGCAACGTAATGATGCCACTGATGCCGATATAGAGATAGACAATGTTGCGCAGCCACTTGCCTGAAAGTCGATTGAAGACGTAGGCACCCAGCCAAGCACCCACAAGGACACCCCCTACTCCCCACACATATCCCCAAGCCACCTGCGAGGTAAGGAAGCCGTTGCCGGCCCGCATCAAGGTCATGGAGATGTTACCCAGCAGGAAGTAGGCCGAGGTCATGGCCAGATAGTGTTCTTTATCGGGCTCGGAAGAGATGAAATAGAGTACGGCCGGAGGGCCTTGCATACCGAAGAAGCCTCCCATCAGTCCGCTCAACGTACCGGCCACCAGCTGCAGCTTCCGGGTGGGACGGAAACGGATGCGACTGCCCAGCAGAAAGAAGTAGAAGGAGATGAGCAACAGCGTCACACCCAATATCCTGCGCAGCAGTACGTCATCGGTACGGGCCAGTACGCAGACAGCTACTGATGACACCAGGATGAAGGTGAGCAGAATGGGCCACAATCGGCTCCACACCACCTTGCGGTACATGCGGAGCGTTATCATCAGTGTCGTGGTGAGTGCCAGCAGGCCGGAAAGCGTAGTGGCTTCGCCATAGCTGGGGAGCAGGGAGGGCAGCATCGTCATGATGAAGATGCCGAAACCAAAGCCCGTGGTACGCTGAATGAAGCTGGCAACAATACAGAGCAGAAACAGTTCCATCATCATAGGCTCATCATCTGTTACGTGAACAGCCGTCCTGTCCACTGCCCCATCGCCACACAGACTACACAACAGCATACGGAGAGCAGGGCATAGCCCAATCCGGCAAGCCATTCTCCCGCCTGCAACAGCTGGAGTGTCTGGGCAGAGAAGGTAGAGAAGGTGGTGAACCCTCCGCACAATCCCACCGTAGCCAGCAAGTAGATGGGCGTACCCTGACTGCACACGGCCATGAACAGCCCTATCAGAAACGATCCGCACACATTAGCGGCCATCGTGGCATACAGCCCCGATAGTGAGAGAGTCGCCGCACACATACTAAAGCCGTAGCGCAGGATGCTGCCCAAGGCTCCACCCAACGCTACGGCCAACAGTTCTTTCGTCATCCGTCCCCTTATACCAACTTGTGAATAATCAGTCCTGAACGCAGTTTCGGTTCGAACCAGGTAGTTTTAGGAGGCATGATGTTGCCTGTATCGGCAATGTCCATCAGTTGCTTCATCGAGACGGGATAGAGGGCCAAGGCCACCTTCATCTCACCGCTGTCCACACGTTTCTTCAGCTCGCCCAGACCGCGGATGCCGCCTACAAAATCAATGCGTTTGTCCGAACGGAGGTCTTTGATACCCAGCACCTCGTCCAGTATCAGGTTGGACGATATGGTGACATCAAGCACTCCGATGGGGTCGTTGTCATTGTACGTACCCGGTTTGGCAGTCAGGCTATACCACTTGCCCTCCAGATAGAGCGCGAAGTTGTGCAGGCCTGCAGGCTTGTAGATGTCCGTACCCTTCTCCTCTACCGTGAAGTTCTTCTCCACGGCACTCAGGAACTCAGCAGGTGTCAAACCGTTCAAGTCCTTCACCACACGGTTATAGTCGATGATGGTCAGCTGATTGGCCGGGAAGCAGACAGCCATGAAGTAGTTGTACTCTTCGTCCCCCCGATGGTTGGGGTTCTGCTTGGCCTTCTCTGCACCCACCAGCGCGGCAGCCGCACTCCGATGGTGTCCGTCTGCAATATACAGAGCCGGCATCTTGGCAAACTCAGCCGTGATGGCTTCGATGTCCTCGGATGCGTCAATTATCCAGAAGGTATGTCCGAATCCGTCGCCGGGGGCGATGAAATCGTATACAGGTTTCTGAGCCGTATAGCGGGCAATGATGGCATCCAGCGTCGCATTGTCGGGATAGGCAAAGAAGACAGGCTCGATGTTGGCGTTGTTCACCCGCACATGCTTCATGCGGTCCTCTTCCTTGTCGCGGCGGGTCAATTCATGCTTCTTGATGACCCCGTTCATATAGTCGGGCACGTATGCACCTACCACCAGTCCATACTGCGTCTTGCCATTCATGGTCTGCGCATATATGTAGTAGTTTTCCTTTTCGTCCTGCACCAGCCATCCTTTGTCTTGGAACAGCTGGAAGTTCTGCGCAGCCTTGTCGTAGACGCGCGGATCGTGTTCGTCCGTACCTTCGGGGAAGTCAATTTCAGGTTTGATGATGTGGTAGAGGGATTTCTCGTTTCCCTTGGCCTCTTCGCGTGCCTCGGCAGAGTTCAGCACGTCGTAGGGGCGCGATGCCACCTGCTCCACCAGCTCTTGCGGCGGGCGTATGCCTCTAAAAGGTTTGATCGTTGCCATAAGTCTAAAACAGTAGGTTAGGTCAAGCTTTCTTATTCACTCTGAAACGTTCGCATCCATCCTTCAGGAAGCCCACTATCTGCTTGGCGGCAGCGATGCCGGCATTGATGTTGGCTTCGGCTGTCTGGGCACCCATCTTCTTGGGGGTAGAGAAGTAGCGGCCTGCAAACTTGGCGGCAAACGTCTCGTTGGCAGCGGGCATGATGTCTGTCACGTACTTCAGTTCCGTGCGCTCTTCCATCAGTTGTATCAGTTCGGTCTCATTGATTACCTCTTTGCGGGCCGTATTCACCAGCACGGCTCCCTTGGGCATCCGTCCCACCAGAGCGGCATTGATGGAGTTCTTTGTCTCGGCCGTAGCGGGGATATGAAGTGACACCACGTCACACGTAGCATACAGTTCTTCGGCAGAAGCCACTGCCGTCACGCCCTCGCTCTCGATGACCTCTTTCGGGCAGAAGGCATCGAATGCATAGATGTCCATACCAAAGCCCTTGGCGATGCGTGCCACGTTGCGTCCCACGTTGCCAAAGGCATGGATACCCAGCTTCTTCCCCTTCAACTCCGTGCCCGACGTACCGTTGTACATATTGCGAACGGCCATCACCATCAGTCCGAAAGCCAGCTCGGCCACGGCGTTTGAGTTCTGTCCGGGGGTATTCATCACGCATACGTTGTGCGCTGTAGCGGCTTCCAGGTCTACGTTATCGTAGCCGGCACCTGCACGTACCACTATTTTCAGCTGCTTGGCAGCATCCAGCACCTCTGCATCAATCACATCACTACGGATGATGATGGCATCCGCATCCTGCACAGCCTCCAACAGGCGTGCCTTTTCGCCATATTTCTCTAACAATACCAGTTCGTATCCGGCAGCTTCTATCTCTTTACGAATGCCGTCCAAAGCCACTTTGGCGAACGGCTTATCGGTTGCTACTACTATTTTCATCCTTGTATCAGTTTTGAGTTTACAAGTTTTTGAATTTATGAGGCGTTTATGCGTGCAGCGCCTCAAACTCCTTCATGCAGTCAATCAGTGCCTGAACACTCTCCTTCGGCAGAGCGTTGTAGCAGGATGCGCGGAATCCACCTACCGAGCGGTGTCCCTTGATGCCTACCATGCCACGTTCGGTTGCAAACTTCAGGAAGTCAGCCTCCAGTTCCTTGTATTCGGGAGCCATGACGAAACAGATATTCATGCGCGAGCGGTCTTCCTTGTTGGCGACCGTGCCTACAAACATCTTGTTGCGGTCTATTTCTCCATACAGCATCTCTGCCTTTTCGATGGCACGACGTTCCATTTCCTTCACACCACCCTGTTCCTTGATCCAGCGCAGTGTCTGCAAAGCGGCATAGATAGGCACTACAGGCGGCGTGTTGAACATTGATCCGCCGTCGATATGTGTCTGGTAGTTGAGCATGGTGGGGATGTAGCGCGACACCTTGCCTACCGCTTCGTTTTTCACGATGACGAAGGTGACACCAGCCGGAGCCAGATTCTTCTGTGCACCACCATAGATACAGATATATTTGGATACATCGATAGGACGGGAGAAGATATCAGATGACATATCCGCAATTACCGGTACAGGCGAATCCAGGTCTTCCTTGATTTCAGTACCATAGATGGTATTGTTGGTTGTGATATGGAAATAGTCAGCATCCGCAGGGATGGTATAGTCTTTCGGAATATATGTATAGGTAGCTTCGGCCGACGAAGCCACTTCCACCACTTCACCGAAAGCCTTGGCTTCCTTCATTGCCTTCTTGGCCCATACACCTGTATTCAGATAGGCAGCCTTCTTCTCCAGGAAGTTGTAGGGTACCATGCAAAATTCCAGACTTGCACCGCCACCGAGGAAAAGTACCGAATAGCCTTCGGGAATGTTGAGCAACTCCTTGAAGAGAGCTACAGCCTCGTCTACCACTGGCTGGAAGTCCTTTGCACGATGGCTGATTTCCATCAGAGAGAGTCCTGAACCATTGAAATCTAAAATAGCCTTCGCTGTATTCTCAATCACTTCACGTGGAAGAATGGAAGGTCCCGCATTGAAATTATGCTTTTTCATTTGAAGTTTGTTTTTGGTTATACAATTCTTTCATTTGTCCTAACGACAAGGCGAAATTACGGATTTTTTTCCGTATAAAAAATCTTTTGGCTTGAAAATCCCCTTTCTGACACAATTTATCTGACTTTTTTAGAGTATATGCAAGAAATATTCGACTTTTTGTCATGCCTGCTTACCAACGTCGGAAAAGGAAGAATAAACAGTAAGGTAAAATGGATCCAACGTTTGAATCCGCAAGCAAAGAGGTGGCTCGAACGACAATTTTCTCACCGAGCCTCCTCTATCAGGGTCTTTATGCCCTTGATTTTCTCGCCCTGAACCAGCGTAAGCAACTGCTTCACTTTGGTGCGGCGGACAGCCACGTAGGTACAACGCTCTCTGACATCGACCGCTCCTACCTCTTCGCGGACAAGTCCGCCTTTCTTATAGAGGAAACCGGCTATGTCGGCACGGCTAATCTTATCACGCTTCCCTTTACCTATATATAAGGTAGTCCATCGCGAACGGGGAACGTGAGGCGTAACAGACGACAGGTCGAACGTCGGTACCTCCTGCTCCACATAGGCTGGCAGATGCTCCTCGGAATGCAGCAACAGGTAAACGGATCCACGTGCTTCCCAACGGGCCGTACGGCCGTTTCGGTGGGTGTAGGCCTCTTCGTTCAGCGGCAGATGATAGTGTACGACATTGTCTAAGCCGGGGATGTCTAAGCCCCGCGCCGCCAAGTCGGTAGAGACAAGCACTGGCGACGAGCCGTTGCGGAACTTGTAGAGAGCCCGCTCGCGGTCGCGCTGCTCCATGCCGCCGTGAAAGGCATCGCAAGGGAATTTTCGGGACTTCAGGTAACCTACCACCCTATCCACACTCTCGCGGTAGTTGACAAAGACCAGCGTTGATGCCTCGCCCAACATACAGAGCAACTGATAGAGTGTCTCCAACTTGTCCTTCGCAGGTGAAGCTACCTGCCATACGGCCAGACGGTGTGCCAAGGATTGAGGGGCCAGATAGTCGAGCCGGCACAGCGTGGCCTCACCGACCCCTACAAAACGCGGAATTTCCTCGGCATCAGTGGCTGAGAGCAGCACGCGCTTGCGCAAAGCCGGGAGACGGCCGATGACTTGGGCCATCTCTTCCTGAAAGCCTAACTCCAGACTCTTGTCGAACTCATCAATCACCAGAGTTGATACCGTAGACGCATCGAAGTTCTGCTTCTCCAAATGATCGTTCATGCGGCCAGGCGTAGCGATGATGACGTCGGGATTTACCCCCTTCATGGTGCGATGCTCTTCCATAGCAGGACGGCCTCCGTAACAGCAGATGGCCTTAAAAGGGAGAGCCATCTGACGGAAGACGCCTTCTGTCTGTAGTGCCAACTCGCGCGAAGGCACCAGTACGACCGCCTGCACACCACCACCCGCAGACCCGAGCGACTGCACTAAAGGCAGCAGATAAGCCAGCGTTTTGCCCGAACCGGTGGGCGAAAGCAGCAGCACGTCTGTGGAGTTACCGTATGCCTCCAGCATGGATTGCTGCATGGGGTTCAGCGACTCAATCTTCAAATTGCGTAAAACTGCTTGTATATCCATTTTTCTTCTTTTCCATGAATTAAGTATCGACACTTACTTGCCTTCCAGCGCATGACGGATGGCTGCCTTCAATCCCTCCTGCGTGAAAGGTTTCACCAGATAATCATTGCAGCCGGCTTCCATCGCTGCCCGCTGATCCTCTTCATCCGCATGGGCCGACAGGGCGATAATGGGCACATCGGCAGAGAGCTGACGGATGATACGTGTGGCATCCAAGCCTCCCAGATTAGGCATACGCATGTCCATCAGGATAAGGTCGGGACGCATCTCGTCAAACAAGCTCACCGCTTCCATGCCGTCCTTGGCACGTTCCAGATGATACTCTTTACCCACTATGAGTTTTATCAGGGTATAGTTGTAATCGGCATCTTCCGCCACCAGAATGGTACTGGCACCTGCCGATGCCTCTGCGGATGCAGACGGCTGCCCGACAGGAGGAGCCGGTATAGGTTGCTGTGGCAACAAGTCCGTTGATGACGGCACCTCTTCTAAAGGAGGCAACGCTCCTTCGCCCCACTCGGACAAGGGCAAGGTGAAGCGGAAGGTAGTACCCTCGCCCTGTTGGGATGTCACCCAGATGTGTCCGCCCATACGCTCAATGATGAGCTTGCTGATGGAGAGTCCCAAGCCGGTGCCCTGCACACTCTCGTTGGCCTTGACAAAACGTTCGAACACATGGTCCAGTTTTTCGGGCGCGATACCCGCGCCAGTATCGGTGACGTAAAATTCCAGCATTCCCTCCTTACAGGCATAGCCATAGCTGATGCTGCCCTGGGTAGTAAACTTGTAGGCGTTGCTTATCAGATTGGAAATAACCTGAAAGAGGCGGTTCTTGTCGGCCTCTACCAGCACGGCCGTGTCCGAGGGGTCGAAACGCAGCTCTACTCCCGGCGGGCAGGAAAGGCAATGGGCCGTGTAGACATCCTGACAGAGCCTGTAGAGATGAAGCGGATGGATGGTGAAATCGGTCATGCCAGCCTCTATCTTCGAGAGGTCCAAAATTTCATTGATCAGTCCCAGCAACCGCTCGTTGTTCGACTCTACAATCCGATAGAACTCCTGACGCTCGTCGGCACTATTGCTCTCGGCTATCAGGCGCGAAAAGCCTACGATGGCATTGAGCGGTGTGCGTATCTCGTGACTCATATTGGCCAAGAAAGCCGACTTCAGTCGGTCGGACGTTTCGGCTTTTTCCTTGGCCTTCTGCAAATCGCGCCTCATCTGTTCTTCCTCGGTAATGTCCCAGTCGATATTCACCAGGATGGGCGGGAAGTCATCACTCACGATCTTGATTTTCTGTTTGTCGGCATACTTCACTTTTCCGTCGGGGGTCACCTGCTCTTCTATCCAATGCATGGGGATGCCCGTCTCAGCCACCTGCACATCTTGTGCCCGTTTCCGCTCGGCCACCTCCCGCGGATGGAAGTCGAAGTCATCCTTGCCGATGGCGTATTGATTGTCTATATGTTTGTACGACTCACGATTGCGATAGAGGTAACGGAAGCCGTTTTCGATGTCCTTCACCACCACTCCTGCAGGCAGATTGTCCACCACCTTGTCCAGAATCTGTGTGAAGCGCTTGGCCTCGCGCTCGCTTTTCACTCGTGCCGACACGTCGTGTCCGAAGGCCCAGAGCGTCTGCTCGCCTTCGTCTGAAGTCACCCAATAGGCGTTGCCCTCGTAAGCCAGAATCTCCGGCCGATGTTCCAACGGATGATAGACGATGAAGTGATTCTCATAGGTATCGCGCCGCACACTGCGCTTCAGATTCTCCCACACCTGCGGATTGTCGGGCGACGAACCGAGGTCGGCAAACTTCAGCGTGGTCACGTCCACATCGGCAGCTATGCCGTGATGCTCCTTGAAGCGGCGGTTGGCAAAAAGCAGGGTGCCGTCTTCGCGGGCGCAGAAGATATCCTCCGTCGAGTTGTTGATGGCATGGGTCAGCAGCGAGATGTCGTTGCGGCTACGCTGCGTCTGGGTAATGTTCTGCACGAATCCCTCAACGCGCACATTCCCGTTGTCGTCCCGCCGATGGGCATACGCCTTCAGGCAGATGTAATACAATTGTCCCTGATACACCAGGCGGTAGGTGATGCTCTCCGTCAGAATGCCCCGCATGACTTTGCGCACCCAGTCGTCGAACGAATCGGTATCTTCATGGATAATGAGGGCACGGTAATCAGCCAGAGGCAACGAGCGACCGTTCCATTCGTCCAGGAAGCCCGCATTTCCCTGATAAGTGAAGAGAGCCGTATCGCTATCGAACGTCCACTGCCCTATCTGGGCCGCCTTCTGTATCTCACTCAGCAGATAGTTCTTCTCCTCCAGTTCATACTTGCGCAGCATTCGCTCGGTGATGTCCCGATACTGGCAAAGCACCATCCCGTCAAAAGGATACATGATGCACTTGAAGTAGTATTGCCTTCCCCGGGCATTGAGTTCGTAGCTGTGTACCGAACGCAGGCGGAACTTGCGCACCTTCTCGAATTCCAGGTGAAATTCGCGGCGGGCTTCCGTATCGGGCATCAGCCGGAAGACATTCTTCCCTACCAGATACTCCTCCTTCAAGAACCAATGCCGGGCATTGTAGTCGCTCACCTCCAGGCACACTCCGTCTTCATCGAGCAGCAGCATGGCATCGGATGTCATCTGGAGCAGGCGCTCCGCGTTTTTTGGGTTTTTCAGGATATTCTTCATGATATATTCTTCTGGCACATGGATAGCGCAGATACGCTTCATTTCCTCCATGTCTTTTTCATTGTTCTACATTCCTCTCGTCACGCTCTTTTTGATTTTTCCCAAGCACCGCCGGCACCAGTCTTGCGCCGATAGAGGTAACGGAAACCACGTATTACATTCCAGTTCATGAACAGGAAATAATAGGGAATGAAAAGCACCTTGTTCTTCACGCGCCGCCCCGCCAGATAGCAACCTCCCGCCCCCATCAGGTAGAAGAGGGCCTGCAGCAGGAAGATGAGGGCATAAAGCCAGGCTAGGGGAGAGGCCGTCAGCAGGGGTGTCACAACCAGCGCCACATTGAGCGGCAGCAGCAAGAAGAGGAGCACAGGAGTCAGCGTCCAACGCAGCACACGGTGGGAGATGTACTGAAAACTGAAGATGCCGTAACGCAGCGGATTGAGCAAGGGGCGCAGACGCCATACCGACTGCACACCACCAGCTGCAATGCGCACCTTACGCTTCTGCTCCTCGTACATGTCGGCCGAACCTCCCTCTACCGCATAGGCATCCGAACGATAGGCTATGACGTAACCACGCATCACGATGCGGAGCGAAAGAACAAAATCGTCGAGCAGTATATCTTGTGACATCTCTTCATAGAGTTCGCGTCGGACAGCGAACAGCTCGCCCGCCGCGCCTGCTGCCGAATAGAGGCGCGAATCCAACGCCTTCAAAGCCGACTCATAGCGCCAGTAGAATCCCTCGCCGCCAGAAGCCGCATTGGCCGTACGGCCGGATTCCACCCGTTTCTCGCCGGCCACACACCCCACTTCGGGATGCTGTACGAAGGCTGCGGCGATGATGCGAAGTGCCTCGCGGTTCAGGCGGGTATTGGCATCGGTAAAGACTACGACAGGCGTCTGCACGGCACGCATTCCACGGTTCATGGCAGCCGTCTTGCCCATACGCAAGGGTTGGTGCATGACGTTGGCTTGCGGCCAGCATTTCAACCGCTCTACCGTCCGGTCGTTGCTGCCGTCGGTCACCCAGAGGATGTGCAGTTTGCCGGCCGGATAATCCAGTTCCAGGCAGTTGCGCATCTTCTCGTCCACCACGGCCTCTTCATTGTAAGCGGTGATGAAGAGAGTCAGTTCGGGCAACTCGTCGTCAGCGGGAGCCGGCTGTATCTGGGGCTTGTGGATGTGCTCCTTCAGCCACACCAGTGCAGCCAGCAGCACTCCATATCCCACGTAGGTATAGAAAACGATGAAAAGGGATGTCCAGAAAACTATTTCAAGTAGCATCATGCAGTATCAGATTGATTGTTTTGTCATTACTATTTGCCGCCCTATCGGTAACGTTTTACAAAGATAGAGTTTTATTTTCATACCTGCAACAGATGCCGCACGAAAAGTCGCGAGCTACGCCCTGACAAGCCATGCTGATGCCTGCCCGCGGCTAAAAAGCCTCCGTCATGTTGAAATAAAAGAGTGTCTGGTTGTTGACGGTATTCTTGCCCAAATCGAGGCGCACATTCATGCGCGGCTGCACTTCGATGCGAAGTCCCAAGCCGTAGTTGGGCAGCACGCCCTCCACCCTGCCCACCGTAGGGCCCATGAAACCGCACCCCGTCCAGGCAGCGAAGCCCAGATGGTGCAGCATCTTTTTGAACCGCGTGGAGCGGTCGGTATTGAACATGTGACGATATTCGGCCATGACGATGTGCGACGACTTGTCGCGGTACTGCCCCTGGTAATAGCCGCGCAAGTCGAACGGGGAGCCGGAAAAGACATACTGGGTGAGGGGCACATCGTCGAACACATTCTTGCTGAGCACGCTCCACGCCAGCACACGCCGTTGGCCCACCTGATGATAGCGGCGAAAATCGAGTTCCAGACGGTAGAAGTTCTGCTCGCTACCCAACCACTTGGCATACATCACCCCGCGGAAGTCCAGGTACATGCCCCGATAGGAATTGGCCGGAATGTCGCGGCTATCATACGTCAGCAGGAAGCCCACACCGGCATTGAAGCGCTCGTAGCCATGTGCCGTTCCCCCCGCAGCCAGGTAGCTGTGCGAAGGATCCATCGGGCCGTCGGGACGGTAGAGTTCTGGGGCAGGATCGCTCATCTTGTCATAGCTCACATCCACCTGCGGGCCGGCAAAGAAGTTGCTCTCGCCCAACCGGAAGAGGAACCAAGGATTGAGCTGCACGGCGTTGCTGCGATAGTGGCTGGTAGAGTCGGAACGCTCGTAGTCGCGATTGGTGGTATAGCCCAAACCGTAGAAGTTGTCGTCCGTACTCTTATAGAAGAACTTGCCGAAGATGCGGAAGCGGTCGCCCTTGAAGAAGAGCTGCGGCTTCACCATCACGTTGATGCCACCTTTGAAGACGTATGCCAACGCCAGCGGCACCACCGAACGCAACTGGGTAGTGTCCGAAGGGTTCATGCGAAACGTCATCAGCGCACTACCGCCTATCAGTCCGCCGAAGTCGGGTGTATAGCCGGGGCCACCCAGAATGTTGTAATGCAGGTTGCGTGCCGCCACCTTGCGGCGGTGCATCTCCTTCTTGGTCAAGGGGGACAACGTGTCGGCTGCTGCAGCCTCCTGCGCCGAAGCGTCCCTGATGCCTGTCCATCCCATCAGACAGAACAATATGAAAATCCGTAATTTCATAAATTGCTTTTGCGCGATTTTTGCGTTGCAAAGAAAACTATTTTTGCCCATTCCGTTTCCCATCGGAGTGCTAATAATCATTAAACCCATTGGCGGAATTAAATACGCACTAATGTGATTCCGCCAACAGGTTTACCATATTTATGAATCTTCATACAGAAAGTATCATAAATCTCCACATCCAGTTGATTCATCCGTTCGTTTCGTCTGTGCATGAAACGGATTTTCTCTATTTCCTACCTGCTTACTACCAACTCCCTACCAAATCCCTACCAAATCCCTACCAAATCGGTCCCTCTCTCGTCCCTATAGAACGGATAACGAACGGAGATGTAGCGGCTTTAACGGGAAGCAGAGAATGAGAAAAAATTTCACATTCCTATGTACACTTCCAAACTCACCTGGTTGTCCACTCTTCATACGGCTTCTCATCGAAACCCTCAACGTATAATTTTAAACAAAAAGAAAATGAATAGTAGACCTCCTGCATTTGCATCTTACAAAAACAATCCCTACCTTTGCGGAAATGATGAAGAAAAAACTAACTTCGCGTTTCACAAGCCCTCCCGACACGTCGCCCTCTGGCAACCCCTGGCGCCTGCGAAACCTAAACAAAAAAATGTGTAATATGAAAACAAAAAGATTCATCCCCCTATTGCTGCTGGGAGCCCTGACACTGGGAGTGCAAGCCCAGGACGGCAAGGGAGGCATCAGTCCCACCCAGCTGGAGCAGATCAAGAGACACTATCAAGGCACCGCTGCCGACAAGGCACTGCGCAACGCCATCGGCAACAACGACCTGCGCAAGCTGGCCCTGAACCAAGAGAACAGACAGGCCATGGATACACACTTCAGCGTGCGTGTAGACTCGAAGGGCATCACCGACCAGAAATCGTCGGGACGCTGCTGGCTCTTCACCGGCCTCAACGTGATGCGGGCCAAGGCCATCGCCAAGTACGACCTGCCCTCGCTGGAGTTCTCGCAGGCCTACTCCTTCTTCTGGGACCAGCTGGAGAAAGCCAACCTGTTCCTGCAGAGCATCCTCGACACGGCCGACCGCCCGCTGGAGGACAAGACGGTGGAGTGGCTGCTGCAACATCCGCTGAGCGATGGAGGTACCTTTACAGGCGTGGCCGACATTGTAGGCAAATACGGCCTAGTGCCCAAGGAAGCCATGCCCGAGACGCACAGCAGCGAGAACACTTCGCGCATGTCGGGCCTCATCGGCCTGAAACTGAAGGAGTATGCCCTGCAGCTGCGCGACAAGGTGGCACAAGGCATCAAAAAGAGTGCCCTGGAACAGGAGAAGACGGAGATGCTGGGCACCGTATACCGGATGCTGGTGCTCAACCTGGGCGTACCTCCCACCGAGTTTGACTTCGTGCGCCACGATGCCAAGGGTAACCCCGTAGAGACCGAGCACCACACGCCCATGAGTTTTCTACAGAAATACGGAGACCCCACCCTACTGGCCGACTACGTGATGCTGATGAACGACCCCAGCCGCGAATACTACAAAACGTACGAAATTGACTACGACCGCCACCGCTACGACGGCAAGAACTGGCTCTACGTCAACCTGCCTATCGAGGAAATCAAGCAGATGGCCATCGCCTCGCTGAAGGACAGCACCATGATGTACTTTTCGTGCGACGTGGGCAAGAGCCTCGACTCTGAACGTGGCCTGCTGGACGTGAACAACTACGACTACGAGTCGCTGATGGGCGTAAGCTTCGGCATGGACAAGAAGCAGCGCATCCAGACCTTCGCCAGCGGGTCGAGCCACGCCATGACGCTGATGGCCGTAGACATCGACGAGGCCGGCCGGTCGCGCAAGTGGATGGTAGAGAACAGCTGGGGAGCCGGCAGCGGCTACAAGGGACACCTCATCATGACCGACGAGTGGTTTGACGAGTATATGTTCCGACTGGTGGTAGAGTCCAAGTATGCCACCGACCGCGTGAAGCAGTTGCTGAAGCAGAAGCCCATCCTGCTCCCGGCCTGGGATCCCATGTTCGCCCCCGAAGAGTAAGCCGGCATCCGCCGGCCCCGCAGGCGGGTTCCCCCCAATAGGCACAGAGATATTTCAACGGACAATCAGCCGAAGAAAGTCTCTGTGCCTTTTTTCACACAAGAAAAATGCTCGATTACGGAAATTTCTCCATAATTACTTCCCCGTTTTCTCTCTTTTCACAATCTTATTTTGTAATTTTGCGGCAAATTATTGAAACCATTATTTTTTTATAACGCATGGCAAATGTAATTAAATTACGCAAAGGCCTTGACATCAACCTGAAAGGCAAACCCGCTCAGGAATTCATGTCAGTGAAAGAGCCGGGATTCTATGCACTGATTCCCGATGACTTCACAGGCGTGAAGCCCAAAGTGGTAGTGAAAGAACAGGAATATGTGATGGCCGGAGGACCCTTGTTTGTAGACAAGAATCATCCTGAAGTGAAGTTCGTTTCGCCCGTCAGTGGCGTAGTGACAAGCGTAGAACGCGGCGAACGCCGCAAAGTGCTGAACATCGTGGTAGAAGCTGCCACCGAGCAGGACTATGAGGAATTCGGCAAGATGGATCCCGCAAAGATGAGCGGCCAGCAGGTAAAAGCAGCCTTGCTGAACGCTGGCATGTTCGCCTTCATCCGTCAGCGTCCGTATGACGTGATAGCCGATCCCACGACCGAGCCCAAGGCCATCTTCGTATCGGCCTTCGACAGCGCACCGTTGGCTCCCGACTTCGAGCTGGCCCTGAAGGGAGAAGAGAAGAACTTCCAGACAGGACTCGACGCCCTCTCCAAGATGGCGAAGACGTATCTGGGTATCAGTGTAAAACAGCAGTCAACCGCATTGACGCAGGCCAAGAACGTGACGGTGACCGCCTTCGACGGCCCGCACCCCGCAGGCAACGTAGGTGTGCAAATCAACCACACAGCTCCCATCTCCAAGGGTGAGACCGTATGGACACTGAGCGGCGAAGCGGTGCTCTTCATCGGACGACTGATGAACACCGGCCGTGTGGATCTGACACGTACCGTAGCCGTGACCGGCAGCGAAGTGCTGAAGCCGGCCTACTGCAAACTGAAGGTAGGTGCCCTGCTGACCGATGTGCTGAAGGGCAAGGTCGCCACAGGCAAGGACCTGCGCTACATCAGCGGCAACGTGCTGACCGGCAAGCAGATTGCCCCCAACGGATTCCTGGGAGCCTTCCACAACCAGGTGACCGTCATCCCCGAAGGAGACGAGAACAACGAGCTGCTGGGATGGATCATGCCTCGCTTCAACCAATACAGCGCCAACCACTCTTACTTCAGCTGGCTGATGGGCAAGAAGGAGTATGCCATCGATGCCCGCATCAAGGGCGGTGAGCGCCACATGATCATGTCCGGCGAGTACGACCGCGTATTCCCCATGGACATCTATCCCGAATATCTGGTGAAAGCCATCATCGCCGGCGACATCGACCGCATGGAGGCCCTGGGCATCTACGAGGTAGCTCCCGAGGACTTCGCTCTCTGCGAGTTTGTATGCTCCAGCAAGGTGGAAGTGCAACGCATCGTACGGGCAGGACTGGATATGCTCCGTGCAGAGATGGCGTAATAACTTATAAACTGAAAAACTTATAAACTCAAATAAATGAAAGCGTTAAGAAATTATCTCGACAAGATAAAGCCGAACTTCGAAGAGGGAGGCAAACTCCACGCATTTCGTTCGGTGTTCGACGGCTTTGAGACTTTCCTCTTCGTGCCCAATGCCACAGCGAAATCGGGAACGCACATCCATGACGCCATCGACAGCAAGCGCATCATGTCCATGGTGGTCATCGCACTGATACCGGCTCTGCTGTTCGGTATGTACAACGTAGGTTACCAGCACTTCAAGGCAGCCGGCATCGACGGCAGCTTCTGCGAGCTGTTTGCCTATGGTTTCCTGGCCGTACTGCCCAAAATCATCGTCTCCTACGTAGTAGGTCTGGGCATCGAATTCGTCGTAGCCCAATGGAAGAAGGAAGAGATTCAGGAAGGTTTTCTGGTATCGGGTATGCTCATCCCCATGATTGTGCCCGTTGACTGCCCGCTTTGGATTCTGGCCGTAGCCACCGCCTTCTCCGTCATCTTCGCCAAAGAGGTGTTCGGCGGTACAGGTATGAACATCTTCAACGTAGCCCTCATCACCCGCGCCTTTCTATTCTTTGCCTACCCCACCAAGATGTCGGGTGACACGGTATGGGTATCGGGCGACTCCATCTTCGGACTGGGCCAGCAGGTAGACGGCCTAACGGTAGCCACCCCGCTGGGTATCGCCTCTACCACAGGCGCCGCTCCCGAATTCTCGATGGATATGGTATACGGACTCATCCCCGGCTCCATCGGCGAGACCAGCGTCATCGCCATCGCTCTGGGTGCCATCCTGCTGCTGTGGACAGGTATCGCCAGCTGGAAGACCATGCTGAGCGTATTTGTAGGCGGCGCATTTATGGCTATGGTATTCAATGCCATCGGCCCCGACACAGCCATGGCCCATATGCCCTGGTACGAACACCTGGTACTGGGCGGCTTCTGCTTCGGTGCCGTATTCATGGCTACCGACCCTGTCACTTCGGCACGCACGGAGACGGGTAAGTACATCTTCGGATTCCTGATTGGCGTCATGGCCATCGTCATCCGTGTACTCAACCCCGGCTATCCCGAGGGTATGATGCTTGCCATCCTGCTGATGAACATCTTTGCACCGTTGATTGACTACTTCGTAGTTCAAAGCAACATCAACCGTCGCGCCAAGAGAGCTATTAAATAATGAAAACGGAAGAAAGTTATGAATACCAATAGTAACAGTTATACCATCATTTATGCTTCGATACTAGTAGTCATCGTAGCATTCCTGTTGGCCTTCGTGAACTCTTCTCTGCGCGACAAGCAGAGCAAGAACATCGAGCTGGACACCAAGAAACAGATTCTGTCCGCCCTGAATGTGAAGAACGTGGCCGACGCCGAAGCTGAATATAATAAATATGTAAAGGCTGACATGCTGATGCAGGCTGACGGCTCGCTGACGGAGAACGACGGCGCATTCGCCACCGCCTACGAGAAGGAAGCCAAGGAGCAGGGTCGCCTGCACGTCTTCGTATGCGATGTAAACGGTGAGACGAAATATGTATTCCCCGTCTACGGAGCAGGTCTGTGGGGAGCCATCTGGGGCTATGTGGCACTGGACAGCGACAAAGACACCGTATATGGCGTTTACTTCTCGCACGCCAGCGAAACTCCGGGCTTGGGTGCCGAAATCACCTCTGACCACTTCCAGGGACAGTTCCCCGGCAAGAAGACCATGGACGGTGCCGAAGTGGCACTGACCGTAGTGAAGAACGGCAAGGTGAGCGACACCACACACCAGGTAGACGGCATCTCGGGAGGTACCATCACCTCGACAGGTGTGGCTGCCATGCTGAAGGATTGTTTGAGTGCATACACTGAGTTTTTAACCAAGAATGAGGAGGAATAAGGAATATGGGACAGTTATTTTCTAAAGCAAACAAAGAAGTATTCTCTACTCCGCTGGGATTGAACAACCCCGTTACCGTACAGGTACTGGGTATCTGTTCGGCACTGGCCGTAACTGCCAAGCTGGAGCCCGCCATCGTAATGGGTCTTTCAGTGACCGTCATCACGGCTTTTGCCAACGTGGTCATCTCCCTGCTGCGCAAGACGGTGCCTAACCGCATCCGTATCATCGTACAGCTGGTTGTGGTAGCCGCTCTGGTAACCATCGTCAGCGAAATACTGAAAGCCTTTGCTTACGACGTCAGCGTGCAGCTCTCCGTCTACGTAGGTCTGATCATCACCAACTGTATCCTGATGGGTCGTCTGGAGGCATTTGCCATGCAGAACGGTCCGTGGGAGTCGTTCCTCGATGGTGTCGGCAACGGTCTGGGCTATGCCAAGATTCTGATTATCGTGGCCTTCTTCCGCGAGCTGCTGGGTTCGGGTACCCTGCTGGGCTTCAACATCCTGAACTACGACTGGCTGAAGAGCATCGGTTACGTGAACAACGGCCTGATGCTGATGCCCCCGATGGCACTGATTATTGTGGCTTGCATCATCTGGTATCAACGGGCACATAACAAGGAATTGCAGGAAAAGTAATTTTGAATAATACATTATTATGGAACATTTGATTAGTTTATTCGTCCGCTCTATCTTTGTGGACAACATGATATTTGCATTCTTCCTGGGTATGTGCTCCTATCTGGCCGTATCCAAGAATGTAAAGACTGCCATCGGACTGGGATGTGCCGTTACCTTCGTGCTGGTGGTGACACTTCCGGTCAACTATCTGCTTCAGACCAAGGTACTCGGACCCGGCGCACTGGTAGAGGGCGTAGACCTCAGCTTCCTGAGCTTCATCCTCTTCATCGCCGTCATTGCCGGTATCGTACAGCTGGTCGAAATGATTGTAGAGCGCTTCAGTCCCTCGCTGTATGCCTCGCTCGGTATCTTCCTGCCGCTGATTGCCGTAAACTGCGCCATCATGGGTGCTTCACTCTTCATGCAGCAGCGCATCACGATGGGTGCCAGCGACCCCAAAGCCATCACCGGCATTGCCGATGCCATCTCCTACGCACTGGGTTCAGGCTTGGGCTGGATGCTGGCCATCGTAGGTCTGGCAGCCATCCGCGAGAAGATGGCCTACAGCGACGTACCTGCTCCCCTCAAGGGCTTGGGCATCACCTTCATCACCGTAGGTCTGATGGCCATGGCATTTATGTGTTTCTCTGGGTTGAACATCTAAAAGAAAGGAATATACAATGGACATGAATTTAACTTTAGCGAGCATTGGAGTATTCCTGGTGGTTATTCTGTTGCTTGTAGTCATCCTGCTGGTGGCCAAGAAATTCTTGGTTCCCTCGGGTAATGTGAACATCACAATCAATGGCAAGGACACTATTTCGGTGGCTCAGGGCGGCAGCTTGCTGGGCACATTGTCCGAACAAGGTATCTACCTCTCCTCTGCCTGCGGCGGTAAGGGCTCATGCGGCCAGTGCAAATGCCAGGTAGTAGAGGGAGGCGGCGAAATCCTCGACTCTGAAAAGGGACACTTCACCCGCAAACAAATGAAGGAACATTGGCGTCTGGCTTGCCAATGCAAGGTGAAAGGCGATTTGGGCATCAAGGTGCCCGAATCAGTGATGGGTGTCAAGGAGTACGAATGTACCGTCATCTCCAACAAGAACGTGGCAACCTTCATCAAAGAGTTCAAGGTGCAGCTGCCTAAGGGTGCACACATGGACTTCTTGCCGGGTTCGTACGCACAAATCAAGATTCCTGCATTCACCATGGATTATGACAAGGACATCGACAAGAGCCTCATCGGCGACGAGTACCTGCCCGCATGGCAGAAGTTCGGCCTCTTCCCGCTGAAATGCGTGAACCCCGAACCTACCATCCGTGCCTACTCTATGGCCAACTACCCTGCTGAAGGCGATGTCTTCATGCTGACGGTACGTATCGCCACTCCGCCCTTCAAGCCCGACCGCAGCGGCTTCATGGACGTCAATCCGGGTATTGCCTCTTCATACATCTTTACGCTGAAGCCGGGCGACAAGGTCATCATGAGCGGTCCTTACGGCGACTTCCATCCGCACTTCGACTCTAAGCGCGAAATGATCTGGGTAGGTGGTGGTGCAGGTATGGCTCCGCTGCGTGCACAAATCATGCACATGACGAAGACCCTGCACACAACCGACCGCGAGATGCACTATTTCTATGGTGCCCGCGCACTGAACGAGGTGTTCTATCTGGACGACTTCCTCGGTCTGGAGAAGGAGTATCCCAACTTCCACTTCCATCTGGCCCTCGACCGTCCCGACCCTGCTGCCGATGCAGCCGGCGTGAAGTACACTGCAGGCTTCGTTCATCAGGTGATGCTGAGCACTTACCTGAAGGACCACGAAGCCCCCGAAGACATCGAATACTACATGTGCGGCCCCGGCCCGATGTCAAAGGCTGTAGTAGCGATGCTGACCGACCTTGGCGTAGAGGAAAGCTCCATCATGTACGACAACTTCGGCGGATAATCCCCTATTCCCAATAGACAAACTCATACCCCGATACGGTTTTCTACCCTGTCGGGGTATTTTTTTTCGAGAACAATGTCACGTTTGGCACGTTCGTGCGTCTTATCTGTAGAAATGGAGCTAAAGGAATTCAAGACAACCGTACTTCCGCTGCGCAGCAAACTGATGAACTACGCACGAAAGTTGACCGACAAGACGGAGGATGCTGAAGATGCCGTACAGGAGGTGATGCTCAAGCTATGGAGCAGAAGGAAGGAATTGGATCAATGCCACAACATCGAGGCATTCGCCATGAAACTGACACACCACACCTGCATCGACATCTGGCGAAGGCATACCGAAACCTTGTCGCTGGAGGCCGTACAAGCGGTCGCGACACCCGAAGTATCCATGGAAACCCAAGACGAGGTGCTGCTCATCCGACGCATCATCACTTCTCTGCCGCCCCTGCAACAAACCATCATGCGCATGAAGGACGTGGAAGAGTACGAAACGGAGGAGATTGCGGAAATCACCGGCTGCAGCACGGAGGCCATCCGAAGCAACTTGTCGAGGGCACGGAAACGCGTAAGAGAAATCTACCTGCACACCATACAGCAACGAAAAAGGAGGAACGAAGCATGAAGCACATAGAAGAACTGCTGGAAAAGTATTTCGAGGGCGAAACCACCTGTGAGGAGGAACGGACATTACGACGATATTTCTGCTCGGAACAGGTGCCCGACCACCTGGGCGTCTACCGTCCGCTCTTTGCCTACATCAGCCAAGAGGCCGTGCTGCATACCCACCGCCATCGCCTCTCTCCTCTGCACCAACTAACATATCGTCGCTGGACAGTCATCATCGGAGGAATGGCCGCTGCCGTACTCCTGTTGGCCGGCAGCGTACGATGGCTGACAGATGCAAGCCAACCGACCAGCTATGTCATCATCGACGGTGTCTGCTACACAGACAGGCAGTTGGTGGAGGCCAAAGCACAAGAGGCACTGGAGAACGTGAGCTTCACAGCCGACGAGATAAGCGAACTGATGTTTCAACCCTAATACAAAGAAAGGAGCATAGATATATGAACAGAAACAGATACTTCAACCCACGCATCTGCTGCCTGATAGCCATGTTGACCTGCCTGAGCCTGCACACCTGGGCACAAGAGGGGCTTCGGATTGGACCACTGTTCGAAAAATACGGCCGGCAGAAGAACGTCACCCGAGTGGAACTGAATGGAAGCATCCTGAAATCGTATCGGATGACGATATACAAGAGTCTGATATTCAAGGATGTCACTCCCTATCTGGAGGAGATACAGCAAGCCATTGAGAATGACAAGCGGACAGGTACCCAAAAGGCACAGGAAGTGATGGAGAGCGGACGGCTGCTGAGCGGATACTACCAGCTGGACGATGTACAGCGAAAAGGCAAGACGCAGAAACGCTACATCTTGTTCAAGCTGGGCAGAGAAGAGAGCGCCACCCTAATCTACATCGAAGGCTCGCTCCACGAGGAGGAACTGATGCAGATGCTCTACAAGAAGGGGAAATGATGAACTGACACTCAATGATAACCATACAATATACAGAAAAGATGAAACGAACCTTTATTTGGGCTTGCCTGCTGACACTCGGCACAAGCCTGCTTCAAGCACAAGAGACCCCTAACCGACATGCCACTGTCCTAAAGAGTGGCGATTCCCTTATCATCCGCAAGGGCACAGGAGACATGCGCATCAAAATCTACGAACAGAATCTCTCCGACGGAGACAAGGAGGAAGAGATATACGACGGCGTATTCATCCATCGGGTTGAGAGCGACCGGCAAGCCTTCTTTGATGCCTTACCCTTCATCCCCAAAAGAAGGAAAAGCTGTTGCCACTACAACCCGCACTGCACAGGCCTGTTCCTTGGTTTTAGCCGCATGACGGACGACTTTTTCTCGTTCGACGGCGACAACAGCGCAGAGCTGGATTTGGGAAAGTCATGGGAGATAGGCATCAGCCTGCTTACCGGGTACTACCAGTTCCGCAGTTTGCCCAACTGGGGCATCAACATGGGTCTCAGCTGGGGATACCGGTCGTTCCGTTTCGACAATCGTGTTCTGATGAAGGGAGAACGAGAGAGCTACTTCGTAGATGGTGACAATGAAACCAGCTATAGCAAGAGCCGCCTGCGTCACTACTTCTTCCGCATCCCCATCTTGTTGGAGTGGCAAAGCCAACACCGTTTCTTCATCAATGCCGGCCCTGAATTTGAAATCAGACACGGCATCAAGTCATTTGCCCGCATCAACGGCGAAAAGAAACAAAGTTTAGGAAAAGGGATGTACGTCAAGCCGGTAGGAGTCAATCTGCTGGTACAGGCTGGATATGGAAACATCGGTCTCTATCTGCGTTGCTCAAACCCGCTCTTTCAAAAAGGGAAAGGGCCGGATGTCAACCCCTACTCTTTCGGATTAGCCTGGTACTGGTAGGCTGTCATGAAACTTTCATAACTGCTGTTATAGCAATCAGACAACAGCCATTATAAACATGTCATAATGGCTGTTGTTGTTTTAACACAATTACACATCCTGACACAGAAAGGCGGGAACCTTCTTGCACAATCACATAGATTGAAGAAGATTCCCGCCTTTCTGACAAATCTCCTTAGAAACGGACACCCACAGTCAGCATCACCTTGCTGCGACTGTTCGTTACCTTTGTCGCTTCGGGAGTGACCAGATAGTCGCCCATTTCGTTATAGAAGGGATAGAAATCCGACTTATACATATCATACTTATAGGCCAAGTCAGCATAGAGAAGCGAACCTCGATAACCGATACCCAGTGTAAAGGTGTTCATGGAGTTGGTGTTGGCAAAGTCCGTATCCGTATTGATGGAATTGGACGGCAATGCCTTGATGGCATCTTCCTTAAAGGCTGACGAACTGTAATTGTAGCCGAGGCGCATCGAAAAGGCCGGTATCGGCTTGTACTCTGCCCCCAACCGCAACGTGCTTACTCCCTTCATGCAAAGGTCTGCCTCACCTGTCTCCCACATCATCTCGCCCCCATCGGGATAATTGAACTTCATGCTCGAATAGTCCTCGTACTCATACTCTGCCCCCAGTGCCAAATAATTGCCTACGGTATAGCCCAAGCTGGCATTGAAGACCCACGGCGTACAAAGCTCAAAGTCGCGGTCCATGTCGCGTCCGTCCAGATAGTCGAGCGTATTCACGTCATAACGCTCCATGGCAGTGGTCACCTGTCCATTTTCCTCCCGCTCCATCAGCACATCCGATATCAGGCGGGCACCCGTCGTATAGGTCAGCTGATAGAACGTCGGCGTATGGACAGACAAGCCTATGCGCAACGGCGAAGTCTCAATCGGACGGAAAATGACACCAAACTTGGCATCGATACCCGTACCGTGAATGCGGTTGTAGCTGTTCACATCATACCCTTCATCCGTGCCGTACGACTCGCTCCACAACGAATTCTTGTAGTAATCCACATCGTATGCACCCACCGTGAAGCCGAAATAGAAACGGTCGTTCACATTGAAAGAGATATTGAAGTCATATTGGTCAATGCCTCCGCGTTCACGGGCACCATAATATCCGAACGCCTCATCGGGAATATAGGAGAAATAGGAATTAGCCGTCTCTTCATCCTTTCCCGTCAGCCAGCCTTGATAGCCCAGACCCGACAGCCAGCCGGCATTGTTGTTGTAGAACAGATCGTCCCGCCCATAGTCAAAAGCGGAGGCAGTACCCTGCTGGGCCATACTATGTGTCTGCGACAGGAACTCATTGTCAAAAGCCCCCATCATGCCCTGCATGGTCATATTCTTGTACAAAGACTTTGTCTTATGATAGTTGAAACCGAAGTTCAGGTAGCGTAATGCTGTATGATTGCCTATCTTGTTGGATATCACCACACCGGCATTGTCCAGCCCCCAACGGTACTTGTTCTGCTCTGCTGTCTGACCCAAATAGTTGCTCTCTGTACCTATGACCGAATAGCCCAGCGTCAGCATGGCATCGTTACTACGATAGATGCCGATGCCGGCAGGATTGGTACCGATGGTAGAGATATCACCCCCCAATGCGCCCATGGCACCTCCCATACCCACAAAGCGGGCTGTACCGTTCAGTTCCTTCTGTGCGATGGCCGTGGCATCATATACGGTTTGCGCTCCCGCTGCAGCCACTGAAAGTGCCATCAAGGAAAAAATAATCTCTTTCTTCATATATATATTCATTCATTTTTGTGTGATACCATATTATATATAACGACTTTCTCATCCATACAAATAGTCCCGATCATCTGCGATGCGAACCTCCGCCGCCACTGGAACGGGTGGCACCACCACCTGCGCTACCAGAAAAACTGGAACGGGACGAACTGCTACCCGAAGAGAAACTGGAAGACGAACGGGTATTGACCGACGAGCGTGACGGAGCCGAATAGGACGAACTGCTGCGCGTATTGCTGCCCGAATAGGTACGGACAGGTGACGTACTGGAGCCTCGGCTGTAGGTCGGAGTGGTAGATCGGCTACGCGAAGGCGTCACTGCCGAAGAGCGATTGACACTACCGGTACTACGAGTACCCGACACACTGCTGCGTGTACTGCTGGGACGGGTATAGGTAGAGCGACGGGTAGAAGCCGCATCCGAACGGGTAGCACTGGAGCGTGTAGCGGAAGAGCGGACAGTAGAGGTGGCCCGATTCGAATTTGCACCCGAACGAACGCCCGATGTCTCAGAACGTGAGTTTGTCACCGTGCTGCGTGTCCCTACTACCCTACGAGTTGCATTGCCTGCAGCAGACGTACCTCTGCGCACCTGTCCTGTCGAAGTAGCCGTGCGACGCACCGACTGCCCCCCATTGATGACCGACGAACGTCTGGCCGTCGTACCAGATGAGCGAGTACCTGTATAGGAACCGAGGGATGCTCCCACAGAACGACGGGTGGTATAGGCATTTCCCCAATGGGCATTTCCACCCCAATAGCCGCCGGGCGAATGCCAACCCCAGTGGTCGTGGTAATAGTGGTGATGATGGTGTCCCCACCAGCCGGCATAGTAGCCACCATACCAGCCACCCCAACTGAATCCCCAATAGGGCGTATACCAACTATTCCATCCCCAGCCATAATACGAGGGCCATCCCCAACCATAATAATTGTAGCGCCAATCCCACCACAAGCGGTTGGTATAGGTAGGGAATGCGTATGCATAAAGCCCGTCAGTATATACATTCCAATCCCAGCTGTTCAATCCATACACCACATCCCAATAGAGAGGACTGCTGATGCTGATGGCATAGCGCGGGTTGCGGAAACGGATGATACGGGTGGCATATTCATAGTCATCTTCTGAGCCCTGGAATTCACCGTTCACCCACTCGCCTTCCAAGTCTGGCTGCGCCTTTTCCTCGATGTAAAGAGTATCGTTCTCTAGCGAGAAATCATTCTCACGGGCTGTATACCGACGGTTGTATTCATCCACGCTGCGTTTGTTACCCTTGCGGTCCTTCACTATTACAGTAGTTGTTGCAGTGGCCTCCGGAACGGTATAGACCGTTGTAGGAGCTTTGGTCTCTATCACTACACGGGCCGGGGCTGTCGGCTCTTTCTTCTCCACCTTTGCATTCTCCTTCTTCTTGGAAGGGATGTAATAAAGGTCGTCATCTGCACTCTGCGCCACCAGTGTCCACGGGAGGCACAAGGCTAAAAGCGATAAAATAACAATCTTCTTCATATCCATATCGATTTTGATTCTATTTTCTTTGCGATACAAAGATAATGCCCGTTTTCCATTCCACGAGAAGAAATTCCCCAAACTTTCATAGGGATTTCCCTATTATAACAGATATATGACACTTCAAAGATTGACAATTTACAATGAGCGGGTAAAAAAAAGACAGAATGTGCAACTTTTAACAAAAGAATCGCTATATTTGCGCAGTATGTAGCATAGAGTAGCGTTGCTTGAGCAAACAAAACAATAGAATGAAATGACTGACATGATTATCACCCGCCGTTTCCCTATCCTTGCTGCCACATTGTTCGTATTGGCATTGTGCGGATGCAAAGATGATGTATATGAACCAGGGAAAATACGTCCCATTCCACCTGCAGAGAATCCTTTCGGAGAGGGTTTCAAGGCTGCCAGCGGTCTAAACTGGTCATTGTGCAACACCTTGAAGCTCAATGTGGCTGTCCATGATGAATTTGACGGAAGATACAAGTATCTGATAGAGGTATTCACCGTCAATCCGCTGGTCGACAACCAGAAATTACCTATCGCTACAGGCTATGCCAACCAGACAGAGAACTATACGACGGAAATCACCGTTCCCCAAGGTACGGAACGCATCTACTTCCGGCAGACCGACCCCAAAGCGAGACGAAAAATATTTGAGTTTGAAGCCAGCGAACAGATGACCTGCAAACTCTTTTACGATGCTTCAGATACCCAGACACGCGCACTGGCTGACACCCGTGCCACACCTCCCAATCCGCTCGACATTCCTGTATATGAAGAGGAGAGAGCACCGGAAGATGCCATTGAAGTGACGGAAGAGAGCCATCCGTATGGGCTGAACATTGATCGGAAAGACAACCGTGACTATATCATCAGAGGCAACTACACCAAAGACATCACCATTGACGGAAGCGATACTCGTGTCTTCATCATAGGAGAGTGCTATCCCAACTCCATCACCCTACGCAACGGTGGCAGCGGCAGCCTCATTGTCAACAGTGGTGCCACTTTGAACTGCGCCAACATCTGGATTGACCAACGGCACACACTATTGAACTATGGTACCATCAATGACAACGGAGCGTTTACACTACAGAACGCACCTGCTACCGTATACAACAACGGTACCATGAATCTGAACAATTTTACGATGAACAACCGTACCAACCTGTACAACCGGCAGTCAATCACCGTCAGCGAAACCGGGTCGGCACAGGAAGCCAACATCGTCAATCAAGGGAGCCTTACCTTTGAAAAGGTATTTTATACCTTTGCCCGCATCGACAACTACGGCACCCTCCAAGCCATGAGCCCCAACAACTGGGAAGGACTACAAGGTACCGGCAACGGCTTTACATTGGTCAACTACGAAGGTGCCAACATAAATGTGGGCTACCTGAAGCTTGACAACAACAGCCAAATATTCAACTATCACACCATCAATGCAGCAGAGATTGATGCGCCCAACAACGGTCTGATATGTAACAACTGCCACGTCATCATCTCCCAAAAGCTGAAATGCCGCAATATTTCCCTATCCAAAGGAGTCATCACCGGTGAATGGAACGGCGACCATTGGAGTGGAGTACCCGTAGTAGAAGGACATAACCTCCAACTGACTATGGACAACGGCAGTGCCCTGTTTGCGGAAGAGATGACCCTTAGCAACGGCACCGATATTATAGCCACTGGAGAAGAAACTTCCTTGTTGAAAATAGCCCGTCTTGCCAACTACGGAAGAATCAATGCAAGAGGCAACCTGGTCATATCCATCGACCAAGAGTTGCAAAGAGGAGACATCCAGCTACAGCAAGGATCCTATTCCGACCGGAACAGACCTAACGAGCCGAACATTGACACCTGTACCGGCAACATCAACCAAGCCAGTCCGGGCACTTCGGAAGACAACACTCAGGATGCTCCCGAGGATCTGGACAAAGACGGTGACTATACCTACGCATTCGAAGACCAATGGCCAGTGTACGGCGACTATGACATGAACGATGTCGTCCTTACACTCAATCAGGTTCGCTTGAAAGTAAAAAACAACGGAGGCGATGTACAAGAAGCTATCCTCAGCGGAGAGATAAAGGCTGTCGGTGCCAGCCGCACACTGGGAGTGGGGCTCCAATTCATCGGATTGGACAACGAGGTAACCAAGATAGCTAACGTTAAGAGTGCCACAGACAACAATGTATCATTCGAATCAGGTAACTATTATCCTACCCTCATCCTTACAGAGGATGTACACCGTTTTTTGAATCCCCGTCAGAGCGACAACAGTTTCATCAATGTATCCTATACAGAAGGATATCAGAAAGGCTCCGTTGCATGGGAGTATCAGATTAAGTTTGCCGGGCACGGTGTCAGACCCGAAGCCTTCAACATCGACAAGCTGGATTTTTTCATCTTTACGCAAAAAGGAGCCTACGTGCCCTATCGGCGTGAAGTACATATCGCCAACTATGCGCCGACCCTGAAAGCAGACCAATCCTACTCCGGGGCCAGCAATGACAACGGAAGCGGTTGCTTTATCAGTCAAGAAGGGTTGGCCTGGGGCATCCGCATCCCCACCAGCAGCTGGAGATGGCCCCAAGAAAGAATCATCATCACCGATGTCTATCACAACTTCGACAGTTGGGTTACTTCGGGCTACAACAACTCCTGGTGGAGAGACAACATCAATTATGGAAATCTATATTAATAAAAACAAATATATAAAAAGAGTTAATAAAGCACTGTTTACCCCCGAAGCACAAGATGTATTCGCAGGAATAAGTGTATTTTTGTTTCAAACGTCATTTTCGGCCTGCATTGGACAGGCTATAAAATGACATAACTGATTAATAGCAAACGAACAAACGTCATCTCATTATGAAAAAGACCATTCTGTTTGTGGACGACAAGCCGGCAATCGGCAAAGTCCTTTCCATGTATTTGGGAAAAGAGAACGAGTTTATCTATATGGAAGATCCCGTCAAAGCGATTGAGTGGCTGAACGAGGGGAATGAGCCTGCTCTTATTATTTCAGACATCCGTATGCCACACATGCGCGGTGACGAATTTCTGCACTACCTGAAGGGAAATGCATTGTTCCAGCACATCCCCGTCGTCCTTCTATCCAGCGAAGACAGTACTACCGAACGCATCAAGCTGCTGGAAGAAGGTGCCGAAGACTTCATACTGAAGCCTTTTAATCCCATGGAATTAAAAGCACGCATTAAAAAATTCTTGTAAGTCTTTTGTATCCATCCCGTATGCAATATTTTCTCTACATAGGAAACAACCGTACCACCGCAGCGCATCTGAACAAACTGACGGAGGGTATGTTCATGTCTGTCTCCACCATCCAACAGGCTGCAAAACTGATTGATGCTATCCGCGAGCGTTATGACACCGTTGCCTTCTTTGAGCAGTCTCCAGATGCCGAAACCGATTGTAGAAACATTGCCCTGCTACATACAGCCTACCCGCGTATCTATTTGGTACTTATCACTCCAATGTTGCAGAAAGAGGTCCGGAAGCAATACTTACAGGCCGGCATCAGCAACACACTTCCACCTACGGCAGAGGCAGATGAGCTTGCACGAATCAGTCAATTCCTCAGAATACGGAAAAAGCACAAATTGGATGAGTTCAGCAAGACCCACCAAAGCACACTTCAGACATTCCATCTGCCATTGTGGAAACGCTTGTTTGATATCTGTTTTGCTACAGGAGCCATCATTTGCCTGTCACCTATCTTGATTGTCACGGCCATTGCCATCCGACTGGAAAGCAAAGGACAGATTATCTACAAGTCACAACGAGTAGGCAGTAATTACCAGATATTCAACTTCCTGAAATTCCGTTCCATGTATTCCAATGCAGACAAACGGTTGAAAGAATTGAATGCCTTGAACCAATATCAGAAGGAAGAAGAGGCCATCGACTCTGGCCAATCCCATGAACTGGCATTAGAAACGCTGGAAGAAGAACTGGGAAATGAAGAGACGACCCTGCTTATATCGGACGATTGTATCATACGGGAAGATGAATTCCAGAAAAAGAAGATGCAACAGCAAGAGAATGCATTTGTCAAAATAGTCAATGACCCCCGTGTGACACATGTCGGACGCTTCATACGGAAATATAGCATCGACGAATTACCTCAACTCTTCAATATTCTAATGGGAGACATGAGCATTGTGGGCAACCGTCCCCTTCCGCTGTATGAGGCCGAGTTATTGACAAACGATGCCTACATCGAACGATTCATGGCACCAGCAGGATTGACCGGATTGTGGCAAGTTGAGAAACGAGGCGGAGCAGGTAAGATGTCCGCCGAGGAACGCAAACTGCTGGATATCCGTTATGCACACGAATTCTCCTTCTGGATGGATATGAAAATCATACTGAAAACAGTCACCGCTTTCATCCAGAAAGAAAATGTATAAATATGTATCAATAGAAACGTAACTAACTAATTCTGCATTCAAAATGATTAATATAGCATCACGTATCAATCATCTGCGTATGTTCCTTTGGATTTTGATCCATACATGGATTTGCGCATATACACTGCCACTTGACGCCCAGAACACTCAGGAAGAGCGTGTCAAGGTGCTGGAGAGACTGAATCAAGAAGATGCAGAATGGGAAAAGAACAATCCTGAGATACAGCAGGGCCGGCAACTACCAGCCAATCTGGAGCAGATTACCCTTCCCCCCCTGTCGGTGTTTCTGAGTGCTATTGATGAGAACGCCAGTGTCAAACAGGCACAAGCTCAAGTAGACGAAGCACAGTATGACTACCTCATCCAAAAGAAAGACTGGATGAATTACTTCCGAATCAGCGGTATGTATTCGTATGGCAGATACAATATACTGAGCAACAACAGTGACGAATTCACGCCCATGTACCAGACAACCATGTCGAGTGCGCAACACAACTTCAATATCGGAGGCAACATTACCTTCAGCCTTGGTGACATTTTCTCTCGTCCGCTGAAGCTGAAAAAATACAAAAGCATCATCGATCAAAGACAATATGCCAAAGAAGAGGTCCGTGAGGAGCGGCGACTGAAGATACTGGATGCCTACAACGCCGTGACAGCCGAGCTCTCCACTATCAAGGCCAAGGCTGAATCGGCCGCATTGTACAATGCCCAGATGAAAATATCAGAAAACAATTTTATTCAAGGAAGCATCGACATCATCTCTCTGTCGTTGGAACGCGGACGACGCTCATCCGCTGTGGTTACCTACGAACAGGCAAGAATCAGTTTACACAATGCCATACTGATGCTTGAGATGCTGACGAATATTAAAATCATAAAGGATTGAGTGTATGGATATAACCAAGTTTATAACTCAGTTTTTATACCGAATCAGGTACCGACTGCTTTGGGGAAGTCTGCTGGTCACTCTGTTAGTCATCTACTTTACCCAATTCCTTCCCTATAGCTATACAGTAGAAGGTAGCCTGTATGCCGGCGTGACCAATGAAGTGTCCATTGACGGTACCCGATTCACCGCGACGGCAGTCAACAGTACCTTCGAAAACCTGATAGGCATTGCCAAATCACAAAGCACCCTTCAGAAGGTCTCTGTACAGCTGTTGGCCAACGCTTTGACTTACGGGGAGGAATGGAACGATAACCAATACATCCAAGCCATACACTACAGACAACTTATTGACATCGCTCCCAAAGAGGTATTGTCATTAGTTAACCGGAAAGATGTCCATGCAACGGCAGAAGCTCTCTGGAAATACCGGAGAGAGGGACGCAACAACTTTGTCTATGCCATGTTCAACAGAAATGTACCTTTTTACAGCATGAAGGCGTTGGAAGGTGTCAACATCGAACGAATCAAAGAGAGTGACATACTTCGCCTTCGATATACTTCAGCAGACCCCGGCATGACCCAGCAGACCCTAATTCTTCTTATTGCCGAGTTGAAAAAAGCATACGAAGAGTTGCGGTTCAGCGCCACCAACGATGTCATCGCCTACTTTGAAGAGCAGGTCAAGCTGAGTAAAGAGGTATTGAGCGATGCGGAAGATGATTTGACCAGATACTGTGTCAGTGCCAGAGTCATCAACTACCCGGAAGAGACGGAAGCCCTGTCAGCTACCCGTTACGAAGTGGATGACAGATTAGAGTTGGCACGCCGCCAATACGAGAGTGCCAAAGCACTTCGCATCATGTTGGACAACAAAATGGACATCCGAGCCGACATCATCCGCAACAATACCGAACTATTGCAACAGCTGGATCAGATTAGTACCTTAAACCAACGTATTACCGAACAGGAAATCTTCATCTCTTCCGAAGGACGAGACAAGGATAACAGACTGATGGAAGACCGAACCAAGCTGAAAGAAGCCGAGAAGAAGGTAAACGATATATCAGACAACCTGAATCTATACAACTTCAGCAAAGAAGGGGTTGGAATTCAGAATATGGTAGATGAATGGTTGGCTTCTTTAATCAATGAAGCGAAAGCCGGTGCCGAGCTGAAAGTGTTGAAAGAGAGACAACAAGAAATCTTCGAGCAATACAGTGCCATGTCACCTGTTGGCACACAAGTATCCAGGAAAGAGCGTGCTGTAAGCATTGCCGAAGACAATTACAGGAACCAGATTCACGGACTGGCCGAAGCCAACCTGCGAAAGCGAAGCATCGAAATGAGTACCAGTAATCTGCGGGATGTCACCGTACCCGAATACCCGTTGTCTGACAACGGTCGCAAACGAGGCACCATTGTGATGGCAGCATTCTTTGGCAGCCTTGTATTCATCATCACCTATTTCCTGATTATAGAACTGTTAGACCATACGCTACGTGATCCTATACGAAGTCTGCGTCTGACCCAATTGCCTGTAATTGCCGCCTTCAACGGAGTCAGCAATCTGCAATACCGCGGATTCCTGAAGGCATGTAACCGTATTGCAGCTGCCTATAGTTGTCGTCAGATGAACAAATTCCTTCAACCAGACAGACCTACTGTCATCAACCTGTTCAGCTTGGAATCTGGTGAAGGGAAGAGTTATCTTTGTCGTTATTTCATATCCCAATGGAATTCCGAAGGTTTACACGTTCGTCTAGTCAAATCCGGCCTCGATTTTGACCCACATAGCAAGATCTATCTACAGGCCCAGAAGTTTTCCGACTTCTGGCAACTGAACAGTGCGGAAAAGATACCCGATATTATTTTAGTAGAATATCCTGCAGCCAGCACCTCTTCCCTACCGTTGCCTGTACTACAGTCATCCGACCTCAATGTATTGGTATCAAATGCCTGTCGCCTGTGGCGTAACAGCGACAACCAGATGCTTGAACCCATCAAGGAAAAGATGGCAGAGACTAGCACTCCTCTCTACCTGTATCTGAACAATGCCGACCGCGATGTGGTAGAATCCTTTACGGGAGACCTGCCGCCACATACATTCCTGCATACATTTTTCAGTCGTCTCGCCCAATTGGGACTTACAGCACGCAGGGCTGCGGTCAAATAAAAGATTATCAACGGCATAAAAACAAATAGTATGGAATCAGTCTACTCTGGCAATCACCTGAATGACTCCCCCAAAGGACTCGTTTACCTGCTTTTCATAGTAGGATTGCTTGCTATGAGCTATACGCTGATTACCAAGCAACTTTCACTATTTACCGCTGTCATGCTCTTCCCCAGTCTGATTTTGTTGCTACTCTATTCCATACAAAAACCGATAGTAAGCTATATGCTTTATATAGGTATTGTCTGCTATTTTTCTGCCATCTACCGATATACTCAAATTGAAAATATAAGTATCATCATTGACTGTTTTTTGGCTCTTTGCATTGTTTCCATTACATTTAATGTCATCACCAATCGCGAGCAGTATCCGTGGCAAAACGGATTCAACATGCTTACTACCATGCATATAGTCTGGGCATGTTACTGCATCTTGATTTTGATGATTCCATATACACATTTACATAATATCAAAGGGAGCCGTGGTATTTTTCTTTCTCTTCCACTTACCTGTTTTATTACAGGTGTTCTATTTTGTACCGTTCATCGATTGCGTTCCTTGCTTTTATGGTTAGGACTGTATGCCATCACTGCATTTCTGAAAGCGTATTGGCAAAAGAAAAGAGGGTTTGACGCAGCAGAATCAGCCTGGTTGGTAGCTGGAGGTGCCTGGCATACCCATGCGCTGAGGTCTGGCATGCGTTATTTCTCTTTCTTCACCGATGCCGGTAACTTTGGAGCCTGTATGGGATTATTAGCTACTGTTTTCAGCATCATCGGATTGGTGGCTAAAAGAAACCGTTATCGATTGTTTTTGCTATTAGTTGCCTGTTTGGCATCTATTAGTATGGCATTGTCTGGCACCCGTGGAGCGGTAGTTATCCCATTTGGAGGCATGTTACTCTTCTTCTTATTATCCAGAAATTTCAAAATTATGGCAGCGACAGCCATTGCGAGCATCTTAGGATTCAGTTTTTTCTATTTTACAGACATAGGCAACGACAACCCTTCTATCCGTCGTATGCGTACCGCTTTTCGTCCGGAGGAAGACGCTTCCTACAACGTACGAGCCATGAACCGAGAACGATTTGCCTACTATCTGGCAGACAAGCCGTTTGGAGTAGGATTAGGCGGAACAATTGTAGATACTCACCGATTGATGGAGTTAGAAGAAGATTTCATCCCGACAGATTCTTACTACGTCGGGATTTGGGTAGAAGGAGGTGTTGTTGGACTTATCCTTTATCTGCTGATGCAGGCCGCCATCTTCATCCGATGTAGTTATCTGATTCTATTTAAAGTCAGGAACAAACAGCTCCGATATATTCTGTCGGCCTTTACAGCTGGTTGTTTTGGACTATGTTTGAATGGTTATGTAGGACGTGCTATTGGATTTCAACCTGGTAGTACTATATTCATTCTCCTTCTGAGCATTACATTGAACGGAGAGAGAATAGACAAGCAACTGAAACCGAATGAAATCATCATTTGAGATAAAACAAAGTATATCATCATAATAACAATAAAGCACAATGGACGAATTATTCCAAATATTCAACCCAGACTGGTGGATGAACGACAACAACAGCGTTCTCCAAATAGCCGATGCCGTACTGTTCCTGTTATTCAGTATTCCTGTGGCCTACATATTTATATATGCATTGGCTTCACTACCCAAATATAAGAATCCTTATCCGCCGGCACCCATTCAACACCGCTTCCTCATCTTGTACGTGGTTCTTAAAAACGGTCAGGAGGTGATAGAATCTATCAACAATTTCCTTGATATGCAACTCTATCCCAAAGATCTGTATGATATCGTCGTTGCTGCCACCCAATTGCCGGAGGAAGATTTGTGCGAGTTGCTTTCGATGCCTGTCAACATTGTAGTGCCCGATAAAGAGAATTGTACCAAAGTATACGCTATCCAGCAAGTCATGCAGCGTTACTCACCCGAAGAGTATGATACAATCCTCATCTTCAACTCAGACAACAAGATTATTCCGAATGCGCTGGAGCTGTTTAACAATGCCTATTACTCGGGATGCGATGCCATACAAGGGCACCGTATGGCAGAGAATCTTACTACCAATATTGCCGTACTCAATGCTACCAGTGAGGAGATAAACAATCGTCTGTTTCGAAAGGCTCATACCACGTTAGGCTTTTCTTCCGCTTTAATCGGATCGGGACTGATGCTCGACTTTGAGATGTTCCACCGCATCGCTCCCCGCCTGAAAGGTAGCGACCTGACGACATCACTGGAAATGGAGTTGCTCAAGGAGAACATCTATACGGAGTATCTGGAAGAGGTGATATGCTACTGTAAGAAGACAACGGACGCAGCCGGATATAGCGAAGAGCGTCAACGTTGGTTGAGTGCCCAGTACCACAGCACCTTAGTAGCATTCCTCCGCTTCCCTATCGCCTTGATTCAGGGAAAATGGGACCTCTGCGAAAAGTTGTTCCAATGGCTGATGCCATCCCGTTTTCTGCTGATTGCATACATCACGTTATGCACTCTTGTAATGACCGTTGCCAACTGGCCCCTTAGTCTGAAATGGTATGGTCTGTTAGGGGTACTCTTCTTCTCTTTCCTGATGGCACTGCCCGACGGAGAGATTACCCATAGATTCCGTAAGGCTTTCTGGTCGCTCCCCATTCTGATATTTACGTCTGCATTCAGCCACTTCCTGCGTTTCAAGAAACAACGTGCTCAAAAGAAGAAAAAGAAAGGCCTGAACGAAAATAAGATAACCTCAGAAAATGCCTCCATGGATATGATGCCATCGGAAGAACAGTTAGCTGAAGGGGAGAGAGTATGAAAATAGGAATCGAAGCCCAACGCATCTTCCGGCCAGACAAACATGGCATGGACTTCGTCATTTTAGAAGTACTCCGCAGACTGCGTGAGCGAAATGACGGGCATGAGTATGTCGTTTTTGTAGCACCGGGAGAGGATCCCTGTCTGGAAGAGAATGAACGGATGCAAATCATTGAGGTTTCCTGTCCGACGTACCCGTTATGGGAACAATGGGCCTTACCACGGGCTGTCCGCCAAAGCGGTGTCGACATGTTGCACTGCACCTCCAACACCGCTCCGCTTCATTGTTCCGTTCCCCTGCTGCTGACACTGCATGATGTCATATACCTGCAGCAACGCAGAAAGCCCCAAGGCATGTCACGCTATCAACAGTTAGGCTGGCATTACCGACGTTGGAACGTGCCGCACATTGTCGGACATTGCCGGCACATTATCACCGTATCCGCTACGGAGCAAAGCAACATTGTCCATTGCTTTCCCCATATCAAGGACCGGATTTCTGTAATACACAACGGCGTTAGTCCTTGCTATAGGCAGATGCCAACCACAGAGATACGGGCAGTCACCCGCAAATACCTCCCTGATGAGACATATCTGCTCTGTCTGGGGAATACCGATCCACGGAAAAACACCGAAGGAGTGCTGACTGCCTACTACCATTATTTGAAGCATTCGCCCCGTAAACTGAAACTGATTCTTACCGGATTGACTCAAACGTATGTTGAGAATCAGGTTGCTACGTTGGGCATTTCAGAATGCCTGCCCTACCTCATCTGCCCTGGATATATTCCAGGAGCCGATTTGCCGGCTTTGTACAATGGAGCTTTCTGCTTTCTCTTTCCATCCCTGCTCGAAGGATTTGGTATTCCTGTTTTGGAAGCCATGGCTTGCGGAACGCCTGTCATTACCAGCAACTGCTCCTCTTTACCCGAAGTAGCCGGCAAGGGAGGGCTGCTCATCAATCCGCTCCTCCCCTCAGAGATTACTGAACTCCTGATACAATTGGAAAAGGACAGCACCCTTTACCAACGGCAGAAAGTCTACGGATTGCGACATGCCACCCTGTTTTCATGGGATCATACAGCAGAAAACTATCTGCAAATATATAACCAAATGGGAGAAACAAATCCTTATCATTCACTATAAACAGTATGACTATGGCAGATTACATCATTACCAGCCTCCAGTCGTGGGACATCGAAATAGGAAGTACTATCAAGAATACGGCCTGGGAAATTTCCCAAACGAATCGGGTACTGTACGTCAATCCCCCCATTGACATTGCCACCTACATCCGAATGCGATATCGGCATCGTACAACCACCCCAACCACCGATCGCCGTTTGGCAGTTCTCCGCAAAGAGACTCCGGCCTTGCGTCAGATTTCCCCGAATCTATGGGTATTGGATTGCCCGTTCGTCATACACTCAGTAGGCCAGTTGTCCAATTTTCTATTCGATTATCTGAATCGGAAGAATTGTCTGAAGATAGCCCGCTGGATTACGGTTCATGCCGTTAAACTGGGATTTGAGAATGAGATTCACCTGATTGATACCGATCTTTTCCGAAGTCTCCATCTCAAAGAGTACCTGCATCCTTCCATCAGCATCTATTATCGCAGGGATTATGTCATAGGCTTCCCCTACTGGCGGAAACAAGGTCCACGGTGCGAAGAGCAGCTGGTCCGGCAGTCAGACATCGTCCTGACTAACTCCACCTATTTTGCCGACCAACTCCGTCCATGGAACCGGCAGACCTACGCCATCAATACGGGTGTGAATCTGGAACTTTACGATGCATCCATCACTTTTGAGCGGCCACAAGATTTATCTCCCATCAGCGCACCGATTATCGGATATACTGGGGCCATCATAGAGAGTCGGCTCGACAGCCAGCTGCTGTATGAAGCTGCCGTTCGTCTGTCCCGTTGCCAGTTTGTACTGGTTGGACCCGAGGACGAACATTTCCAGAAGCATCCGCTCCATACACTCCCCAACGTTCTGTTCTTAGGGCGAAAAGAGGTAGCAGAGCTGCCCAGCTACATACAGCATTTTGATATCTGCATCAATCCGCAGAAGGTGAATCCCATCACCGACGGCAACTATCCCCTAAAAATAGACGAATACCTCGCTATGGGAAAGCCAGTGGTGGCTACCCGTACCCATACGATGGAGGATGTTTTTGCATCACATACGCATCTGGCCTCGTCCATTGAAGAGTGGATTCCGGCCATAGAAAATGCTCTTGCTGAATGCAACGACAACGAGCTGGCTGCCAAACGCATAGCTTTCGCTCATACACACAGCTGGAAATGCAGCGTAGAGCAAATCTATCAGGCCATCCGTTCCTATTCTTCATCGGGCATGTCTGCCAGATGACGGATATCCTCAGTTTCACCGACTACCCAAACCACATCACCTTCTGATAGCGGTTCATCTGGGAGAGGAGCATGTAACGTTCCATCTTCGCGTTCGATACCGGCTATCAGACAGTGATGTACGTTGCGTATCCCTGACTCCTTAATGGTCTTTCCCAAGAATGGCGATTCCGTTTCTATACGAAACTGACGCAATATCATCTCACTCTTCTCCACCACATCCGCCTCCAGAGCCGACATTTTTCCCATCTCTTTACCGAAAGTAGTCAGTTCATCATCGGTAGCGATGACCTGTATCTTGTCTTGCGGGAAAAGGCGTACAGAGGCACCGGGAATATTAATGCGCCGACGACCTCGCAAGATAGAGACAACATGCACTCCGAAACGTCGGCCGAAGTCCAGTTCTGCCAGCGTCTTACCAGCCCACAACGACTCACCGGGGATAACGAAATCAGTCAGATGGAGATCATGCGACAGCAGACGTCCTGCATAGGCCGGCTTCTTCTCTCCAATATATTCTGCACGCATATCACGGCTTCGCAGATGCTGGAAGAAGGTCCGTTCTATCAATATAGATTGCTTCTTCAAGCGGCGTGACATAATCATAATGGTCACCAACATAAGAGCCACACCGAACACCAATCCGACCGAAATATGGAACAGACTTGCGATAACAAACATCACGAAGGAGACAGCCAGCAACAGACGCAGCAACACCGTTGCCACCAATGGAGCCCGATTGGTCCGGCTTTCATTCCATAGCGTGATAAATTCCACCGAATGATTCTTTTTTATCATAATGGCTCGCAAGAAGGGGGCAATGCACAAGATAATGATGATGGCTGCCAGCAAAGCCCCCCAAAAGCCGGGCAAGGTGTCCTTTAAAAAAGGCACCAACAAGCGAAATGCCAAAGCAATGATTGCGATACAGACAATGGAATAGACCACGGTGATACGCAGAAGCGCCATGGTAAATTTGCGCCAAAGGCTTTCATGATTCATGGTGCGCGTACCCGACGCATAACGATGCAGGAACTTATGCCAGCGTTCGGGCAGATGTGCATCCACAAAATCAGATGCAGGGCCGGCCAGACGGATCATATAAGGAGTCAAAAAGGTGGTGATGACCGATACGGCCACCACTATCGGATAGAGGAAATGGCTCGTCACATGCAACGAGACGCCCAAAGAGGCAATGATAAAAGCAAACTCACCAATCTGTGTCAGACTGAATCCGCATTGCATGGCCGTCTTCAACGGTTGGCCGGACAAAAGGACCCCCAACGTACCGAACAGTGACTGGCCAAAAATGACGGCCAACGTAATGACAGCAATCGGTACAGCATACTCGGCAATCATGGCCGGATCGACCATCATACCTACCGATACAAAGAAAACGGCGCCGAAGAGATCTTTCACCGGTTTGACCAGCCGTTCAATATTTTCAGCTTCCAGCGTCTCTGCCAGAATGGAACCCATGATAAAAGCTCCAAAAGCTGCCGAGAAACCTGTGTGGGCAGCTACCACCACCATTCCGAAGCAGAGCCCCAAACTGACGATCAAAAGCGTCTCATCGCTCATCAGTTTACGACAACGCTTCAGTAAACCCGGAATCAAGTAAATGCCCACCACAAACCAAAGGATGAGAAAGAAAACCAATTTAGCTATACTACCTAACATCTCCACCCCCTCGAAGTTGCTGCTGACCGCCACCGTAGATAGCATGACCATCAACACAATGGCCAGGATATCTTCCAGTATCAATACACTCAGTACCAATCCGGCAAACTGTTTCTCACGCAAGCCCATATCATCGAAAGCCTTGTAAATGATGGTGGTGGAAGACATGGCAATCATACCACCCAAATAAAGACAGTCCATGCGTTGCCAGCCAAACCCTGCTCCGACGAACATACCCACCAATATCATACAGAAGATGATGGTACAGGCTGCAATGACCGCCGCTCCTCCCACCTTCATGATTTTCTTGAAACTGAACTCCAGTCCCAATGCAAACAGCAGGAAGATGACACCGATATCCGCCCACGTCTGCACATTGGCGGTATCCATCACCGAGGGCGTATATGCCATGTGCGGACTGGCCAGAAAACCGGCAACGATATATCCCAAGACCAAGGGCTGTTTCAACTTTTTGAAAATGAGTGTCATGAGCCCAGCACATATCAATATCAGGGCCAAATCAGCGATAAGGGGAGCTAAATGTGACATATATCTTGCATTAAAAAGTTTCTAGCGACAAATTTAGAAGAAACATTCCTCCAATCGCAAATTAATTGCAGAAAAATTTCTCTATTTTCAAAGATTTTTTTTCCTTTGTACTGTTTTAGACCCTGTCATCAGGAAATATACCAACTAAATAAATTAATAGTTATGAAGATTTCACACATTGAGCATCTGGGCATTGCTGTAAAGAGCATTGAAGAAGCCCTTCCGTACTACGAGAACGTATTAGGTCTGAAATGCTACAACATTGAGACCGTGGAAGACCAGAAAGTTAAAACTGCCTTCTTGAAAGTTGGTGAAGTGAAAATCGAGTTATTGGAGCCCACTTCACCGGACAGTACCATCGCCAAGTTCATTGAGAAAAACAACGGCAACGGAGGCATGCATCACTTAGCCTTTGCTGTGGAAGATGGTGTAGCCAATGCCTTGGCAGAAGCCGAAGGCACAGGCATCCGACTGATTGACAAAGCTCCGCGCAAAGGTGCAGAAGGCTTGAACATCGCTTTTCTCCATCCGAAATCCACATTGGGAGTCTTGACAGAACTCTGTGAAAAACCATAAATTACATACTCACACAAGGAGACTTATTATTTATTCAGATTCCACCGGACGGCAGTCAGGCAAGCCCGATATCAGCCCGCATGGAATCCAATCATTCAATTAAAAATTCAAAGTAAGATGAGCAATCAACTTGAAAAGATTAAAGAACTTATCGACCGCCGTACAGCTGCCCGTATGGGTGGTGGCGAGAAAGCTATTGCCAAGCAACATGACAAAGGTAAATATACAGCACGCGAACGTATCGCAATGCTGCTGGACGAAGGCAGCTTCGAAGAGATGGACATGTTCGTGGAACATCGTTGCACCAACTTCGGTATGGAGAAGAAGCACTATCCTGGTGATGGTGTGGTAACAGGATGCGGTACGATTGACGGACGTCTGGTCTATATATTCGCTCAAGACTTTACGGTATCTGCCGGTTCATTGTCCGAGACCATGTCTTTAAAGATTTGCCACATCATGGACAAAGCCATGAAGATGGGTGCGCCGGTCATCGGATTGAATGATTCGGGTGGTGCACGTATCCAGGAAGGCATTAATGCATTGGCCGGTTATGCGGAAATCTTCCAGCGTAACATCCTGGCATCCGGTGTGGTTCCCCAAATCTCCGGTATCTTCGGTCCGTGTGCCGGCGGTGCTGTCTACTCTCCGGCATTGACAGACTTCACACTGATGATGGAAGGTACCTCGTACATGTTCCTGACCGGCCCCAAAGTAGTGAAGACCGTAACGGGCGAAGATGTGACACAAGAAAATCTGGGAGGTGCCAGCGTACATTCCACCAAGTCAGGTGTGACTCACTTTACCGCTCAGACCGAAGAAGAGGCCTTGGCTCTCATCCGTAAATTGCTGAGCTACATCCCACAGAACAATCTGGAAGAGGCTCCTTGTATCGAATGTACCGACCCGGTAGACCGTCTGGAAGATTCGCTGAACGAAATCATTCCCGACAATCCTAACAAGCCGTATGACATGTACGAGATTATCGGTGCCATTGTGGACAACGGCGAATTCCTGGAGATTCAGAAAGACTATTCCAAGAACATCATCATCGGTTTTGCCCGTTTCAACGGACAATCGGTCGGTATCGTAGCCAACCAGCCTAAATATCTGGCCGGTGTATTGGACAGCAATGCCTCGCGCAAAGGTGCCCGTTTCGTACGTTTCTGCGATGCGTTCAACATTCCCATCGTCTCTCTGGTAGACGTACCGGGCTTCCTGCCGGGTACCGGTCAGGAGTACAACGGCGTTATCCTGCACGGAGCCAAACTGCTTTATGCCTACGGCGAAGCCACTGTGCCCAAGGTGACCGTCACGTTGAGAAAGTCCTATGGCGGTTCGCACATTGTGATGAGCTGCAAGCAGCTGCGTGGTGACATGAACTACGCATGGCCTACAGCCGAAATCGCCGTCATGGGTGGAGCTGGAGCCGTGGAAGTATTGTATGCCCGCGAAGCCAAGGAACAGGAGAATCCCGCCCAGTTTCTGGCAGAAAAGGAAGCCGAATACACCAAGCTGTTTGCAAACCCATACAATGCAGCCAAGTACGGTTACATTGACGATGTCATCGAACCTCGCAACACCCGCTTCCGCGTTATTCGTGCTCTGCAGCAACTGCAGACGAAAAAGCTGACCAATCCAGCCAAGAAGCACGGTAATATTCCTTTGTAAAATCAGTAAACAGCAGAGAAAGCGTTCCTTTCTCTCCTGTTTCATAAATAAAACAACACAGATATATGAAGAAAATAAATTTCGGAATATTCCTTTCATTGGCATTGGTAGCTGGTCTCTTTACCTCTTGTAAAGAGCGGCAATCCAACAACAAGCTGTTGTTGAATGAGGTACTGGTTGACAATGAAAGCAACTTCCAAGACGACTATGGTATACATAGCGCATGGATTGAAATCTTCAACAGGTCATACGGCAGTGCCGATTTGGCCGGTTGCTACCTTAGATGCAGCAGTCAGCCGGGTGATACCGTTAGCTATTTCATTCCCAAAGGTGACGTATTGACCGTAGTAAAGCCACGTCAACACGCCCTTTTCTGGACCGATGGCGAACCCAGAAGAGGTACTTTCCATACCAACTTCAAGCTGGATACCATCCGCGCCAACTGGATTGGACTGTACGATTCGGGCCGCAAGCTGCTTGACCAGGTAACGGTACCGGCAGGCATATTGAAAGCCAACCAATCCTATGCGCGCATCAACGATGCAGCAGCCGAATGGGAAGTAAAAGGAGCGGATGCCGACAAGTATGTCACTCCGAGTACCAACAACAAGACCATCGACAACAATGCCAAGATGGAGAAGTTTGCCAAGCACGACAGTGCCGGTATCGGTATGGCCATTTCTGCAATGAGCGTCGTGTTCACCGGCCTCCTTCTGCTGTTCATCGCTTTCTATTTCGTGGGGAAAGCAGCTGTACGCCTTATCGAACGTAAGGGATCGGCTCCCCAAAAAGCTGCAGGTGATGTGGCTACCCAGCCGACCCGTACGGCGAAAGCCGACGCAGTTTCCGGCGAAGTCTATGCAGCCATCGCCATGGCACTGCATGAATATCAGAGTGACGTACACGATGTAGAAGACACCGTACTGACCATCAAGCAGACCAAGCGTAGCTACTCTCCATGGAATTCAAAGATCTACACACTACGTGAGATGCCTCAAAAAAAATAATGTTCATAGATTAATAACACCGTAAGAAAATGAAAGAATATAAATACAAAATCAACGGCAACGAATACAAAGTTGCTATCGGAGACATTGAAGACAACATCGTTCAGGTAGAGGTGAATGGCACTTCCTACACAGTAGAGATGGAGAAAAAACCGAAAGAAGCTCCTGTAAGACCTGTTGTCCGTCCGGCAGCAGCTCCTGCAGCAGCACCTGCCGCTCCTGCTCCTGCACGTCCTGCCGCAGCATCTGGAGGCAAGTCGGGAGTGAAATCTCCGCTTCCAGGTGTCATCCTCGACATCAAGGTAAACGTAGGCGACACCGTGAAGAAGGGACAGCTCGTAGTGATTCTGGAAGCCATGAAGATGGAGAACAGCATCAACGCCGACCGTGACGGAAAGATTACTGCCATCAATGTAAGTAAAGGGGACTCTGTTCTCGAAGGTACTGACCTCGTAATTATTGAATAATATGGGAGAATTTATCACATTTTTAGGAAACAACCTTGCCGATTTCTGGACATATACGGGGTTTGCCAATGCAACGGTGGGCCACATAGTCATGATATTGGTAGGTCTGGTTTTCATCTATTTGGCAGTTGCCAAAGAATTTGAGCCTATGCTGCTGATTCCCATTGGATTCGGTATGCTGATTGGTAACATTCCCTTCAACATGGAGGCCGGCTTGAAGGTAGGTATCTATGAAGAAGGCTCTGTGCTGAACATCTTGTATCAAGGCGTAACATCTGGCTGGTATCCGCCGCTCATCTTCCTGGGTATCGGTGCGATGACAGACTTTTCTGCCTTGATATCCAATCCCAAGCTGATGCTGGTAGGTGCAGCCGCCCAGTTCGGTATCTTTGGAGCGTATATGATAGCCCTTGCTTTAGGATTTGATCCCATGCAGGCGGGTGCTATCGGCATCATCGGTGGAGCAGACGGTCCCACGGCCATCTTCCTCTCCTCCAAGTTAGCTCCTAATCTGATGGGCGCTATTGCCGTATCGGCCTATTCATACATGGCATTGGTTCCTGTGATACAACCGCCTATCATGCGGTTGCTCACCAACAAGCAGGAACGCCTCATCCGCATGAAACCTCCTCGTGCCGTCTCACACACAGAAAAGGTGATGTTCCCCATCATCGGTCTGTTGCTGACCACCTTTCTGGTACCCTCCGGTCTACCTCTGTTGGGAATGCTGTTCTTTGGTAACCTGTTGAAGGAGAGCGGCGTGACCCGTCGTCTGGCAAATACGGCCAGTGGTCCGTTGATTGATACCATCACCATCCTGTTGGGTCTGACGGTAGGTGCCTCGACGCAGGCATCCGAGTTCCTCACTTGGGACTCGATCCTGATCTTCTTCCTAGGAGCCATTTCATTTGTCATTGCTACCGCTTCAGGAGTCATCTTTGTGAAGATATTCAACCTCTTCCTCAAAAAGGGCAACAAGATCAATCCGCTCATCGGCAACTCCGGCGTATCTGCCGTACCCGACTCTGCACGTATCTCACAGACCGTCGGTTTGGAATACGATCCGACCAACTATCTGCTGATGCATGCCATGGGTCCCAATGTAGCAGGTGTCATCGGTTCGGCTGTAGCTGCCGGTATCTTGCTGGGCTTCCTGCTGTAATTCCATCCTGATGTAACTATAAGAATCCGTAGTACCTATCCATAGTAGTACGGATTCTTTTTTTTCAATCAATCCTTTCTCTCAAAATACCTTCCATACCATAAAGATAAGTTACAGTCTTGACTCTTCTACACCGAGATATAAATCAAGATTTATACTGTTTCTTATAAAATGAAAACGACTATGCAGTATCGACAACAACATATTGATGCAGTGGCAGGCCTTCTTATTATTAATATGATATTAGGACACTGCATACAAACAACAGATTGTACAGATATAATACTGTATAAATGGATGAATGCCCTATCATTCTTCATGTCTTGGTTTTTCTTTAAATCAGGTATGTACTATACAAAAAATCCATAAAATCACAGATAAAGTCTTTCAAAAAACGTATTTCATTGGTTAATTATAAGATCGTGTAACCTAGTTTTATCTCTATGTAAGATTGAAGGTAATATAACCCAATTATTAATTATCATAACTATTAATTGCCTTTCGCTTCCTTTACTAAGTATTTTATTTAGAGATCCTAAGTATTCGTGGATGATAGATAGAAACCTTAAAAAAACTGACACGACATACATAGTTTTTAAATTGCCATATACGTGCAGACCCAAGCAACATGCTCTCAAAGCAAGTATGTTGGGGGCAGGCAAACATACCGTTAGTACGATGCTTCATACGGTTGCATTGTCACTGTCAACGTGCTGCAGTGTCACTGTCAACCTGCTGACAGGGGAACAGAAGCAGGCTTACAAATTGATGGGAATAGACTCTGTAATGCGTTTGACCCTACACCAATTGGCTATAATCTGCTGAAAATAAAAATGATAAGCACGGTGCAAGAGGCGTATAACCCTACACCACTCTACACATGATATTCTGCTACTGCTTTCATTGTTACCTTAAAATAAAAACAAAGCAAAGGTAATACTACACGAAGTGTAGGTTGGTGTAGGGGGATGTAGGGTTAGGCAATGCATTCACCCAAACAAACACCTATTTAATGTGAGTTCGACGAATTCACATTACTGCGATAAACCACAATTACCCAATTAGGAAATAATTATTACCCCACGTTGCAAAACGTTCATTATTAGAGTATTTCCTTCCGAGACAAGCCTCTAAGATTATGTATTCTTATTATCATTCACTCATAATTGGCATTTATGCTTTATGTAAAAAAGAGCTGCACTCCATCAATCATCCAACAAACATGCATCAGTCGAATGGTCAGCAGACAAAAAGAAAGCGCAACTTCGAACTATATCACAGAAACGAAAGCTGCGCTTCCTGTTTACCATAAGAATATTCGTTTGCCGTTAGTTTAAACTTACTTAAACAGCTTGGGAACAAACTCGGTCAGATAGATGCGCCAGTTCTTCCAGATATGACCTTCGGCTGACTCATAATATTCATAGCTGTACCCCTTTTCGTCCAGCATCCGACGGAAGTCGGTATTGGCTTTGTAGAGGAAATCGGTATTGCCGATAGCGATGTAGTAGAGCGCCGGTTTCTTACCGAACTGCACCTTCAGCTTGGCTTCTAAATCTTTGTAGATGGGTGAATCAACCTTCGGATCAGACAGGATGGCTGCAGAGAAAAGACCGATGTAGTCAAACATGTCAGGATATTGCTTGGAGATATGCAGCGAATGGAAACCTCCCATCGACAGACCGGCAATGGCACGTCCATGCTTGCTTTTTATAGTGCGGTAATGGCTGTCTACATAGCGCACCACATCAGGGAAAGACGTCTCGAAGGAGCCTTCCATGGTCTTCGGCAGCCGCATGGTGGGACTTACAAACCCGTTGCTGGTTTCGCCGGGAGCAGCCTCCTGTGAGATGTTGCCATTGGTCATCACCACAATCATGGGTTTCGCCTTACCCTGAGCAATCAGGTTGTCCAGTATTTGCGCCGCACGCCCCAGCTCACTCCAGGCATTCTCGTCGCCGCCCATACCGTGCAGAAGATAGAAGACGGGGTAACGCTTGCCGCTGTCTTCATATCCTGCTGGCGTATATACTGTCATCCTGCGCTTCATACCGGCCGTAGGGCTTTCGTACCACACCTTAGCTACCGTACCATGAGGCACATCGTTCACCTTATAGAGGTCTGCACGGCCGCCACCGATGATGAACACATTCGTAACGCTCTGTACATCACGAATCATAAACACGTTGGACGGATCGTTAATCTTCAAGCCATCCACCAGAAAGGTATAGCTATAGAGTTCAGGCTTCAGAGGTTCAGGAGTCGTATATTCCCATACACCGTCCTTTTCCACAAGGTCGGCTACCCGTGCACCTTCTTCGGACGACTCACTGTTCAGGAAGTCACCCGTCACCTGCACACGCACCGCCTTAGGAGCTTTCAGACGGAAAGTGACAATCTGATTGTCATGAATCTCGGGAGAGACAATCTGGGAGCCGCCCCACAATGCCTGCTGCGCATACGTCAACAGAGTTGTCAGCATCAAGGCTGACGAAAAGAAAAATCGCTTCATACGTATCTGTTTTTTAAAGTTCATACTATTCTTCTTACTACCTGCACAAGCCTCCATCGGATTGATTGCCAAAGATAACTGCATCTTTAGAACTGTGCAACATTTCAGCTGACAATCTTACCAACAAATGGTTACCTGCAATATCTTAAACGTGAGTATTGCTGTCGTTTCTTTAGTGTAATGCTTAATTCTCCATGATGCAATTTTCCAATTGTTGCCATGGTTATGAAATGGTCGGTGCAAAATACTCACTTGATAATTTTGGACGTTAGGAAAATGTATTTGCTTAAATGAGTAAGATCGCAAATCATCCCACATAACAAACAGCCTAAAATAGTAAAGATAATAGCTACAATAGCATAGCAAAATCCTGTCGTATCGAATGAAAAAGCAGGAATCAATACTTTGCTAATAGCTGTAAAAAAGGGGCTAAATAAGACGATTAATAACGTATTTCGACCAATGTAATGAAGAGCGCATTTTCCTTTCAAAGGAATATATTTGTATATTTTCTGTAAAAAGCATATGACCAAATAAGTAATTGTTAAACTGGAAAGAGATCCTACATGTAGATTGTCGGGAATAGAAAACATGATAATTAATGGGATAGACGCAAAGAATGAAGGTTGAAATATGCTCAAGAAATGTCTGGTATTCCCTTTTAATATATGCCCAACAAGAAAACACATGGCATTATGCCATTCCATACCTGATACATATGTAATTGCATATAGAGAGATACCTAAAGCGATGTAAGCATTCAGTCCTTTTAGCTTGACGAATTTGACAATCAAATATTCAATCATTAGACAAATAATCAGTGTATTGATGTACCAATATGGGTTCGCAGGATGTAGAAATATCCTATTAAGGAACACGGATAAATTTATTTCGCCAATTGCTTGTTGCATGGGAATTACTCCTGATAATGCATAGTTTAAGCAGGTGTGTGTGGTTACAATGATTAGATAAGGGATGAAAAGCTTTCCAATTGAAATTGCGAATGAAGATATCGATTTGTCTGTATTTGCAAAATACCCGGAAATCAGGAGGAATCCTGGCATATGAAAAGAATAGATTACGTCATGAAAGTATGGATAAAATAGATTTATAATGGGCAAATGAAACAATATCATAAATGAGATAAATATGGCCTTAAAATAATCCACTTCATCGATTCTATTACGGTTTATTGCCTGGGATTTGCTATTTCTATGTACACGTTTCGGTATGTCTTTGTTTGGAATCATTGTTATATTCCTAAAATCCGCAACTATCATTCAATACACGATTAAGGGTAGATTTATGAATCGT
>CALZEQ010000009.1 GCA_945641355.1 uncultured Mediterranea sp.
GGAGCCATTTTGTGTAGGGTGTAGGGTGAAATGCATCACAACGCTAATTTCCATCAATCCATCATGCGGCTTCTATCTCACTGTCAGTAGCCTGACAGTGACACTGCTACATGTTGACAGTGACACTGCAACCGAATGAAAGCAGTGTGTCAAAGGTACGACAGCACGAAGATATATAGCTTACTTACTCAAGGAAATCACGGCTTTCTCCTCGGTAAATAATCACTTTTAAAGCGACCTTTTACTAAGATTACACTGGTACTCATACTAAGATTAATTCCGCCAATGGGTTTTACTCTATACTGGTATAGAAACCAAGAAATTTATTAGATTATGACAACGATTGTATGTTTGACGATTTTGGTCTATTGCATTATGGGCAAAGACATACGTTCTCTGTTGGAGAAAGTGAAGGATGTGGATTGGATGGGAAAAGGCGAGGAACTGATGGCGAAGATGAAGCCATACGCTCAAACCGTGGGACGTGCCACGGCAAGGCCTTTGTTGCAGTTCTACTATGTGATGGTGGATGAAGCAACCCCGACTTTGGATAAGGTATTGATATATGCTGCCATATTTTATACAATCTCTCCAGTCAGCCTGATACCAAGTGCTGTGTACAAACTATTGGGTGTTTTGGATGAGGGCGCAGCTATTTTGTACGTGTATAAAAAGGTGAAGGAAAAGATAACGCCGGAAATAGAACGAAAGGTAGAAGACGTTCTTGATGAATGGTTCGGAGCAAGATATGAGCTCGTAGAATAGAGAATTGCTAGTGAATGTTGTGGGGAATGGAATGTACGCAATGGTGCCGCATTCCATTTTCTGTATTATACAAATAATAGTGAACGATAGAGGATTGTTCCTTGCTTGCTTCACTATGTATGACAATTTTTTAGATAATGGTGATAGCTTTCGGAACTTTATACCCTCTTTTACTATGTAAGTGTTGATGTGATGCAAACGAGTTTTGGGTATAAATATTGGTTAAATCATTAAATAAAAAAGAGTATGAAAACAAACAGAATCTACAGCATGGCTGTAATGCTTATCGTTGAAATGTTTATGTTGGTATCTTGTGTATCAGTGGTAAGAAACTTAGCGTAGATCAATATAAACTGTATGTAGCAAAATAAATCAGAACAAATAAAACGTAAAGTCATGAAAAAGTTGGTGTTGTTGGTAATAGCTGCCTTGATGCTGTCCGTAGCATCTGCTCAGAGTAGTTTTCACAATTATTTCAGCCAAACGACTGGCAGTTACATTCAAGTGGGTTTCGGAAATGGATACCTGTTGTTTAAAGACCTCTCTGTACACACGCAGTTTGTGCGTATGAACTATATTTCGTCCAAGGGAGGAATGAAGTATTATGGGAATAATAGGTTGCAGGTAGTGGTTAAGGGCGGCAGCGTCTGTGTCTGTACGGCCCAGAGTGCAAATTGGTATAACTATTGTGGCCCTGTACCTATACCGAGTCCGTATGTTCAAGGCACAAGTGGCGGATCTGCCGTCCGTGCGTCCGGCAAATGTCCATGGTGCAACGGTACAGGACGGATTACAAAGAACGATGCTGTTCCACAATATGGAATGAATGATTGTGATGTATATGTAAAGTGCAATGAGTGTGGTACTACTTATAATAGTTCTTATCGCAATCACTATCATTTGGACTGTGGCAAGTGTGGCGGAACGGGAAGAATGCGATAGCGAACAATTAGTTTGACAAACTAAAATGTGATAAGTTATGAAGATGGTTTATTGTGATTGTAAAATGGAGGTGTATGGAGTGGTTTTCCACGGAGTACGTGAAATGATTCAAGTGGCACTGAATGGAGAGCCTAAATCTTGAATACATTGAAACTACGGTAGTCGAGAGTTTTGCAGAGCAGATGCGCCATACTCAGCAGTCACCTTTGTGGCATGCTGAGGGCGATGTGCTCACTCATACGCTGATGGTAATGGACGCATTGCATGGATTGCCTGAATATCACCTTCTCAACGAGAGGAAGCAACATATTCTGACTATCGCAGCTCTATTGCATGATATAGGCAAAATATCAACTTCTACACTTGTTGATGGGGAATGGAAGGGCCCTCATCATGCGCCGATAGGAAGTGGAATGGCACGGGAACTCCTTTGGAGGAAATATGGTTTGTGTGGAATGGAAGAATTGATGCAGGTACGTGAAGCAATTTGTCTGTTGATACGTTATCATACGTTTCCCACCCATACAATGGATATGAAGAATGGCTTGTTGAGATTGCATAGAATTGCGGCAAACGGAAGTCTTGTACCGGACTTTAGCATTAGGATGCTATGTCTTCTTTGTAGAGCGGATATGCTTGGAAGAAAATGTAAGGATCAAGAGCAAATGTTGGAGCAAATTTCTCTTTGTGAGGAGTTGGCAAAGCAGGAGGGATGTTTTGACGGGTGTTATCCTTTCCCATCATTGATTACACGTAGGGCTTTCCTCTCAGGAATGGAGGTGCGGAAGGATGAATCGGTGGAGGATGAATCTTGGGGGGAAGTCGTATGGGCAATCGGGGCATCGGGAAGCGGTAAGGCTGATTGGATTCGTAGGTGTCTGCCTGATATGCCTATCATATCAATCGATGATACCCTGCGTGAACAGGAAGCTGCTTCAGGAAAAGCACAAAGAGCTATCATAAACAAGGCTCGTGAGCAAGCCCTGGAGTATTTGAATAGGCACCAACCGTTTGTCTGGAATGCAACAAACATTTCGGCTCAAATGCGCGAAACTCCTATCTGTCTCTTTGAATCGTATCATGCCCGTGTCCGAATGGTTTATTTGGAAACGGATGGAAAGATGCAGCTGATGGCATCTATGGATGAGGAAGAGAATTTGCTTGGGAAAATGACTCTTCCTGAAGCTTATGAGGCAAGCAGAGTGGAGTGGATTTGTAGTGCGTTGAGAGTGGATGAATTGACTGACCCCAATCAAAGATAATTCGTCGTAGTTGTTCGTTTTTTGTTTGTACTTTTGTACTGATAGATGAAATTCCCATGTTAAAAACTGATAAAGGTGATAGGGATTGGTTACAAATGACACTCTATTATCATAAACAGTAAAACAAACCTTAAAAATTGAAACAATGGAAGAAGTTAAAGACAAGAAAGAGAAGAAAACACAGGTCAAGGGAAAGACTGCATCTATGAAAAGGGCTTTCATCCTGTTTTGGAATGGATTGACGACGCTGCTTGTGGGTATTGCCAACTGGTTCACGGTGATATTGGGCATGAGGGATGACTCTAAGTACGGCAAGATTCTCCGTCGTACAGTGGGCAGCAGCTTTGCATTCTTGATGCTGTTGCTGGCCATAACTGCAAGTTGGGATTTCTGCCGTTCCATTTACTGTCAGCTGACATTGAACAGACATTCGGATGATTCGTATTACGATACGCAGTATATTTCGCGCTCAGTAACCTATTACTCCTACTATGATGAGGCGGGTTACTTGAAGACCTCCGATGGCAAGAAGACCATCACAGGCATCCAGTGGATTGCCAAACCGTTGGGATTGGATTCCTTGATATGTTATAGTGACGGCAAGAAGCGTGGCTGTTTTAATATGTTCACAGGCAAACCGGTGATTGAACCGAAATATAATCATGCCTGGATTTTCTCCGAAGGATTGGCATCGGTAGATGACGGAGGCTGGATCAAGTTCATCGATGCTTCGGGCAAGGTGGTGATTGACCCTAAGATTCCTTATATACCTGGCATCGAGGGATATGTGTTCCACAATGACCGTTGCATTGTACACAATGATCGTCGTGACCGTTTCGGATTGATAGACAAGCAGGGCAGGTGGGTCTTGAAGCCGGACTATTTCTCGATTTGTGCTGCCGGCAAGTTCTGGATTGTCGACAATGGAGAGGGCAAGAGTGTGTTGGATAGTACTTTGAATACGGTCATTCCATTCATGAAAGCTCAGGTCTGGGTCAATGATGACTATATCAGCGTCACGCTCAGTAGCCACGTCATACAACGATATAATCATAGCGGTGAGATTATCAATGATTTCTACATCAATGACGTAGGCTATATGACTTACGAGACTGACGAGTTGCGCTACACTACCTCAAAGAACTATAACGAGGAAGGCTCGCTGACCAGTGAGACGGAAGATATCGAACCGCTGCCCGTGGAAAAGATGGCTAAATGCCGACGTTATGAAGCTGAAACCGGATGGTACGGTTTGATGACAGCAGACGGACAAGTCATCACTCCGCCTTCTTACAGCAGTATCAAGGCAATCGGTTATGATTTGTACCTTTGCAAGGACAATGATGAGGATGGTGTGATGTTGAACGGTAAAGGAGAAAGAATCAGATAGCTCTCTGATTCGGATGAAAGGTATTTCGTGCGAGCGACAGGGAGATGACAATTATACGGCTATATTAATGGAAATCAAATAAAAGTAAAAGTGATGGGATACGAATATCTGAATGACATTTTCGGTAAGGATCGTAAGGGCAGAAAGACAAAGTTCACCGATGTGGAGAGGGAGGCGAAAGAGGTGCTTGCCCAGATGCATCAGGGGAAGATGAGTTACGACGAGTTTTATGAGCGGTTCAATAAGGTGCTGGCTGAATTCCACCAGTTGGTAGATGACGGGTTCAGCGAGGATACACCACTTTGGATCAATCTATTTGGCGCCAATGTGTTCAACCGTTGGCGGAACTGGCATATCTTGCGTCTCTCGCATACATCGCACCCGGAGAAATTCAATACTCCTGAGTTGGAGGCCCGCTATCAGGAAATAGTTGACATGCATTACGATGAGTGGCTCATGGAGAAGATAGCCTCTTGCCTGCGTGAATTGGCTTCATAGGGGGACGAGCAGTATGACACCGAAATTTACAAATCGCCTCACGTGGTATGCAGTGGCATACGGCGTGAGGCGATAGCGTGTCAGTGGTCAGTCTTTATTTGATGACGCCCAGCTCTTTGCCTACCTTGATGAAGGCGGCAATACACTTGTCCAGATGCTCTTTCTCGTGACCGGCAGAGAGCTGTACGCGGATGCGTGCCTGTCCCTTCGGTACCACAGGATAGTAGAAGCCAGTAACGTAGATGCCCTCTTCCTGCATACGGGCAGCATATACTTGCGACAGCTTGGCATCGTACAGCATCACGGCACAGATGGCACTTTGGGTCGGCTTGATGTCGAACCCGGCAGCGGTCATGCGGTCGCGGAAGTAGGTGACGTTCTCCACCAGCTTGTCGTGCAGCGCGTTGCTCTCCTTCAACATCTTGAATACTTCCAAGCTGGCACCGATAACGGCCGGAGCCACCGAGTTGGAGAAGAGGTAGGGACGGCTGCGCTGACGCAACAAATCGATAATCTCCTTGCGGCCGGTAGTGAAACCACCCATGGCACCACCGAAGGCCTTGCCCAAGGTGCCGGTATAGATGTCTACCCGTCCGTATGTGTTGTACAGTTCGCTCACACCATGTCCGGTCGGACCTACCACGCCAGCCGAGTGGCTTTCGTCTACCATAACTAGTGCATCGTATTTTTCAGCCAGGTCACAAATCTTGTTCATCGGAGCCACGTTGCCATCCATCGAGAAGACACCGTCGGTCACTACAATGCGGAAGCGTTGTGCTTGTGCTTCCTGCAGGCATTTCTCCAGTTCGGCCATGTCGGCATTGGCATAGCGGTAGCGTTTGGCCTTGCAGAGGCGTACACCGTCGATGATGGAGGCATGGTTCAGCGAGTCGGAGATGATGGCATCCTCATCGGTGAGCAGCGGTTCGAATACACCGCCGTTGGCATCGAAGCAGGCAGCATAGAGGATGGTGTCCTCCGTGTGGAAGTAGTCGGAAATGGCAGCTTCCAGCTCTTTGTGAATGTCCTGTGTACCGCAGATAAAGCGTACCGACGACATGCCGTAGCCGCGACGGTCCATCATCTGTTGGGCAGCTGCAATCAGGCGGGGATGATTGGAGAGACCCAGGTAGTTATTGGCACAGAAGTTGAGCACTTCCTTTCCTTTCACTTGAATGGCAGCCTGTTGGGGGCCTTCGATGAGTCGCTCCTCTTTATAGAGGCCGGCTTCCTTGATTTCTGCAAGTGTGTTGCAGAGATGATCTTTCATTTTACCGTACATAATTCTTTCATTTAAAAGGTTCGTTTCTTTTTTGTAACATGAAAGTACAAAGAACATCATTTTTCTTGGAATAAACAATAGCAGAATGATAGTTTTATGAAAAAAAAGTGCTTATCTTTGCAGTGACATAATTTAAACCTATAAATAACTTGTTATGAAAAATATTCTGGTAATTGGTGCTACCGGTCAGATTGGATCGGAGCTGACATTGGAATTGCGCAAGCGTTATGGCGATGACCACGTTGTGGCTGGATATATACCCAGCGCCATGCCTCGGGGAGAGTTGAAGGCTTCGGGTCCTTCTGCCATTGCAGACGTGACTGACCGCCAGTCCATTGAGGTGGTGGCCCGTCAGTTTAAGATTGATACCATCTACAATCTGGCCGCCTTGCTTTCTGTGGTGGCTGAGAGCCGTCCGGCCATGGCTTGGAAGATTGGTATTGACGGATTGTGGAATGTGCTGGAGGTCGCACGCGAATACGGGTGTGCCGTCTTCACTCCCAGTTCCATCGGTTCGTTCGGTGAGGCGACTCCGCATGAAAAGACGCCACAGGATACCATCCAGCGTCCGCGTACCATGTATGGAGTGACCAAAGTGACTACCGAGTTGTTGAGTGACTACTATTATACCAAATATGGAGTAGATACCCGTTCGGTACGTTTCCCGGGCATCATCTCCAATGTAACCCCTCCGGGTGGAGGTACGACGGACTATGCGGTAGATATCTTCTACTCGGCCGTCAGAGGCGAAAAGTTTATCTGCCCCGTAAAGGCCGGTACCTATATGGACATGATGTATATGCCTGATGCGCTTCATGCCGCCATCTCGTTGATGGAAGCTGCACCCGCCCGCTTGAAGCACCGCAACGCATTCAACATCGCCTCGATGAGTTTTGACCCGGAAGAGATTTATCAGGCTATCAAGAAGCATGTACCCGACTTTGAGATGGAGTATCAGATTGACCCCTTGAAGCAGGCCATTGCCGACAGCTGGCCCAACTCACTGGATGACAGTTGCGCACGTGAAGAGTGGGATTGGAAACCTAACTTCGATTTGGAATCCATGACGATGGATATGCTGGAGAAGCTGAAAATCAAATTGAACAGATAATATATATATGGTTTTGTAGGCCATGCCATAGGATGGCTGTTGCGAGATGAAAAAAATTGTTGTTGTGCTTTCTTTGGCTGTATGCCTTATGGCGTGCGGCGGTGGAAAGGCTAAGATAGATCCCTTTGCGTCCATCACAGAGCAGGTAGATTCGGCTGCTCTGCGGATGGACACACTGGTTTCTGCTACGGAGGAAGAACTGCCGAAACCGATAGAGGCTGATGAACTGTTCGATGATTTCGTCTTCAGTTTTGCCTCGGACGAAGCGTTGCAACTGCAGCGCACGGTTTTCCCTTTACCTTTTTATAATATGGACAGCTCTTCCCGAATCGAGAAGAAGTATTGGAAGCACGACAGCCTCTTCATCCAGCAAAGTTACTATACCCTGTTGTTTGACAACGAGGACGAAATGGACATGATAGGTGATACTACGCAGACTTCCGTACAGGTGGAGTGGTTTTACCTGAAAACACGCATGGTGAAGAAGTACTATTTTGAGCGGAAGCAGGGCATGTGGATGCTTGAGGCCATCAATCTGCGCCGTATGGAGAAGGACGATGACGAAGACTTTGTCTCTTTCTATGCCCGCTTTGTGACCGACAGCCTTTATCAGAGCCATCACATCACCGAGCCATTGCAGTTTGTCACCATCGACCCGGATGACGAGTTCTCCATTCTGGAAACCACGCTCGACCTGAACCAGTGGTATGCCTTCTGTCCCATGATGCCTACCGACAAGCTGTCCAACATCAATTACGGACAACGCAACGACGACCACTCACGTACCAAGATTTTGAAAGTCAACGGCATAGGTAACGGCTACTCCAATGTCTTTTATTTCCGCAGAAGGGCAGGAGAGTGGCGGTTGTACAAATATGAAGATACAAGCATTTGACAGATGACTAAACAAAAGATTGCCAATACATTCGGCATAGAGGCAACGGCGAATCGCCTGCTGGAATATGCTTCGGAGGAGGAACTGCTGCAGCTCATCCGCAGCGGAGCCGTCACAGAACCCTATCTGCATGTGGGTGCAGGCAGTAACCTGTTGTTTACGAAGGATTACGAGGGAACAGTGCTCCATTCGCTTATTCAAGGCATTGAGGTGGTTCGTCAGGACGATGACAGTGTGGATGTGCGTGTGGGAGCGGGTGTCTGCTGGGACAGTTTTGTGGATTACTGTGTTGAGCAGGGTTGGTATGGCGCTGAGAATCTCTCCCTGATACCGGGTGAGGTGGGTGCCAGTGCCGTGCAGAACATCGGTGCTTATGGTGTGGAGGCCAAGGATTTGATATTGGCTGTGGAAGCTGTCAGTCGTGAGGGCGAACAACGCCTGTTCTCAGCCGACGAGTGCGCCTATGCCTATCGCGATAGCCTGTTCAAACGTCCTGACATGAAGCGGTGGTTCATTACCCGCGTTCATTACCGCCTCTCCAGATGCGAACGTTTTACGTTGGATTACGGAGCCATTCGCCAGACGTTAGCTTCTTTCCCCTCCGTCACGCTGAAGCATGTCCGTCAATCCATTATCTCCATCCGTCGTGCCAAACTGCCCGATCCCGCTCAGTTGGGCAACGCTGGCAGCTTCTTTATGAACCCAATCGTGGCGCGTGAGACTTTTGACCCTCTTCTCGGGCAATATCCCTCTATGCCCCACTATCTGCTGGAGGACGGAAGAGTCAAAATTCCTGCCGGCTGGCTTATCGAGCAATGTGGCTGGAAGGGACGTTCCCTTGGACGTGCCGCCGTCTACGACAAGCAGGCACTGGTACTTGTCAATCTGGGTGGAGCAACAGGAGCCGACATTGTGGCACTCTCTGATGCCGTGTGCCGCGATGTGTATCGGAAGTTCGGCATCTCCATTCATCCCGAAGTCAATTTAATATAGCCATGAAGCTGACAATCTTGGGAAGCGGAACTTCAACGGGTGTCCCCGAGGTGGGATGTACCTGTCTTGTATGTGCTTCGTCCGATGCACGCGACCACCGTTTGCGCACATCGGCTTTGGTTGAGACGGACAGCGAACGGATTCTGATAGATTGCGGACCCGACTTCCGTCAGCAGGTGCTGTCGCTTCCTTTTCGGCGGATAGATGCCGTTTTGGTTACTCATGAACACTACGACCATGTGGGAGGGCTGGATGATTTGCGCCCTTTCTGCCGTCTGGCCGAAGAGATTCCCGTCTATGCCGATGCCTATACGGCCAAACATTTGCGGGCACGTATGCCCTATTGCTTTGCCGAACGCAAGTATCCCGGTGTACCCCGCATCCGGCTGGAGGAGGCCTTACCGGGTGTCACTTTCCAGGTAGGCACCACCTCAGTCACTCCGTTGCAGGTGATGCATGGCAAGCTGCCGATTCTGGGCTATCGCATCGGTTCGCGTTTGGCCTATATAACCGATCTCTCTTCGCTCCCAGCATCGCAGTACGCCTATTTGAAGGGGCTGGATGTGCTGGTAATCAATGCCCTTCGCGAGGAACCGCATCCTACTCATCAGAGTTTGGATGAGGCGTTGACCCTGGCGGCACGCATCGGAGCCCGTGATACTTACCTGATTCACATGAGCCATCACATGGGACTGCATGAGGTGGTCAGTCGGAAACTGCCTCCACACATTCACTTGGCTTACGATAAGGAGGAAATAGAATTTTAAAATATTTCTAAACTTTTTCAACAATTCTATTGTTTTATGGGTGAAATGTGTTATTTTTGCAAAAAATAGTAAAAATAGATACGCCAAACCATGAAACTCCGTTTTCTCATACGTACAGTTGTGATTGTTTCTGTTCTGTTGCTGTGTACAGGGCTGGGCATCTATTCGTTCTTCCGTCTGACGGCGGAGGAGAGAAGGTCGGAGTTTAACCTTTACTCGCTGGTTCCTGATGACGCTATGGCCGTGCTGGAGACCGACCGTATGGCCGATTTGGTGCAAGACATCAACCAGCTTCAGTGCAGTAAAGACCGTCATTTCCTCTATATCTCCGATATCTTTGTATTTCTGAAGAAACACCTTTCTGTCCTGCTGGCCGATACGCCTCACGGGCTTAGCCGTCAGATGGACAAGATGCTCATCAGTTTCCATCATCCCAACATCCCGCTTAATCAGGTATTCTATTGCAGTTTGGGAGGCGGTGATTACGAACTGGTGGAGTCATTAATCCGCAAGTACACCGACGAGACCTATCCGCCCAAAGATTTTACCTATCAGGGAGAGAAGATACGTATCTACCTGATGACCGACGGTCGTTTCCTTTCGCTCTATCTGACTCGCGACTTTCTGGTGCTTAGCTTACAGAAACGGTTGGTGGAGGAGGTGATTGACGCCCGTCGTCTGCGTCGTTCCTTGCTTCAGCAACCGGCTTTCAGTGGTGTGCGTGCCGGCGAACATGTCAATGTGGCGGCTACCCTGTACGTGCGGATGCATTCGGTGGAGATGGGTAATCCCGTTGACTCCCTGTGCGCTACCACTCGTTTGGGCGAATGGACGGAGTTTGACATGAAATTCAATGACCATGCAGTATACTGTTCGGGTGTCAGTTACGAAGTGGATTCGGCCCAGACCTTCATCAATGCCTTGCGCCGTCAGCAGGCCGTCGAAGGATTTCCTGGCAGCCACTTGCCTGCTTCCACTTTCTACTTCAATCGCTGGGCCTTGTCCGACCGTGCTTCCATGCTGGGGTTCATTGCTTCACCTCATTATTCACTGTCTGCGTCGTCGTCTGATTCTTTGGCTGTCGCCGATGAGTGGCGTGAATTCTTCGATCAAGGTGGATCGGAGAGTGTCATGGTCTGTCTGTTTGCTTCGCAGGACACCGTGGCCGCTACTCCCCATGCCGTGATGCGCATTCCGGTGCGTGACGAGGCAGAGGCTGAACGACGACTTCGGCAGATTGCTATGCAGGCATCGGGCTCTTCCCATCTGCCTGTCGGATTCCAGATGCAAGGCGGTCGGTGCCGTCAGTATGAATTGCCAAGCAACTTCCTCTTCTCTCGCCTGTCGGGTCTCTCGTCCTCTCCATCATCTTCTATGTATGCCGGTTTCTACGGTGGTGCGTTGCTGTTGGCACCTGATGTGGTCAGCATTCCGGCTTATGTGGCACAGATGGAGGCGGGTAGCGTGTTAGAGGGTCATTCCCTGTACGAAGAGTGCATCGGCAGCCTTTCGCCCTTCTACAACTTCATGATGATGGCCGATATGGAGACAGTGCTCCGCCAGCCCGAAAAATACGTGCAGCTGGTTCCCAATTTCTTTTTCCGTCAGGCCTCGTTCTTCCGCCATTTCATGCTGGCGGTTCAGTTCTCGTGTGCCGAAGGCGTGGTTTATCCCAATGTGGTTTTGCTCTACAAGGGATGACCTCTGTAGTTTTCCTGTTTCCTGAGTACCTGTGTAAGGCGCTTTGGCTTAGCGGGAAAGCCACGAGCATCTCTCGCCCCAGTCTTCCATAATCGCCTGGCGGAATCTGAAAATGGTTGCAGCTCCTTGGTGTCCATCGTGGAATAGGGTAGGGTCACCCTTGTCCGACCACCAGTGGCTGCCCACCGAATAGTCGGTGTCGCGGTGCGGGCCGGGGAAGGTTTTGTCGATGGTGATGAAACCCTCCTGGCGGGGAAATCCTTTGATATCCGAAGTGATGGTGTATGGCTGTGTACCAGACTTGTAGGTGCTGTATTTCACCACATAGTGGCCATCTCCCAGATAGTATCCACGCCACTGTTGGTTGGCAATGCTGAGGGTAATGCATTCGTCGCCTGTCTTCAGGTGTTTGCATACGGGACCCTTGACGTGCCACTCGATGATGGAGTAGATTTGCGCCGTGTCCTTTGCCGTGGTGGTGTGGTAGAAAACGCTGCGCGGCGTGTACGTGCATCGCTCAAAGCTGCCACCCCACGACTCCTTTTCGGGATGAGCGGGATTGCCGTCCATCATGTAAAGCAGCGAGGGAGTGTCACCCAGCTTCGGTTTGCCCTGCAGATAGTTATAGAAGTCAGCTCCCAAGTAGCCGTTCCCCTTGACATAGTGGTCGTAGAAGCCTCCGTTCCAGCAATCGGGATTCTTATAGTTGGCGATAAAGCCTCGGTAGGTGGAGTTGTTCTCTATCATCCATACGTCAGGAAAGTTTTCCACAATGTAGGCGTAGGCGTTGATGCCCCACTTCTTGTTGGGACCCCCAATCCAATAGATGCGTATTTTCCCGGCTATTTCGGGGGCATCGTGCAACGCTTGTGCCACATCGTCGAGTCCTCCCCATACCAATATGTAGAGAGGACGGTGTGTCTGCTTGTTGGCGCATCGCATAATCCATTCCGAGCCTTCGGTGGGAGTTGAATACCCGGCCATTGGTGCTGCGCCGTGTCGTCCCTGTTTGGTGATAGACCGGAGATAGGCGGGCGAGGGATAGAGGGCATTGGGTGCTTTCGCCTGCTGGTTGTGCTGCTGAAGACGGGGTAAATCCTGTTCGTACAAATCAATCATACGAAGTATTTCGCTCTTGTTGCCTTCGCCAAACGAGGGCGACGAGATGAGCCCTTCGCAGTCGAATTCGTTGCTGTAGAGCAGATAGTGCATCATCGACTGGTTGTCGTCGGGGTCGGTTCCTCCGATGTCGGTGGTGATGAGTATGCGTGGCCTCTCACTGACAGGAACAGGGCCGGAATCCGCTCTGGGGGTAGTTGTCATGTCGGGCGTGAGGTACTCCTTGGTGGAGTTGAAGGCGATGAGTACCCCGTCGCTTTCCGATGTGGGGGAGAGGTGGTGTATGCCATCCGCCATTTCGCCCAGGTAAGTGAAACGTCCCGTAGCGGCATCCATCCAATACGCTTGTTTGGTCTTGCCCTCAATCTTTCGGAAGTTGATGTCCATAGCTTTGGCGGTGTAGTTGTAAACCAAGAGATAGTCTTTTCCCCGTGTAGCTATCAAACGGTCGTAGCGCGTACCGTTCTGGCCGCATATCACTGTCTGGTCGGGTATACGGTCGAAGTAGGGGAAGGTGAGCATGAGCTGTTTCAGATGCTTCATCTGCGAGAAGCCGGGATCGTACAGGGCTTGATACCAGGGCTTGGCACTTTCATTGTCACCATAGCTGGTGCTGTAGCCGGGTTTCAGGAATTGCATGATGGAGTTGTGTCCGTAGGTGTGTCCGCAAGAGCCGGCGAACACCGACCAGTACGCATAGCGTCGCACGTCGCACGCCTTCCATCGTGGTTCGCGGGCATCGTGAAGCCCTTGCGGAATCTCTTCGTAGCTCGGTTCGGCATCGAGAACGGGTTTCATGGGCGTGTATGCCCAGGTGGAGTCTACATACATCCAGTTGTCCTCTTCGGTACCATCGGGTATGGGGTAGTGTTTGTCGCCCATACGCTGATTGTAACGCCGGTGTCCCGACTGGAAGGTGTGGAAATCAATCCACGGTGCTTTGCTGAACCACTTGGCGCTGGTGTATCGTCCGCGAGGATGGTAGGTCATGAGGTGGTTCTTGTCTATCGACTTGATGGTAGTGGCCAGCGTGTTCCACACTTCCGGATGAATGTCGCCTTGTATGTCACCTCCCATAAACCAGATGATGTTGGGTTCGTCCTTGTATCGGTTGGCAAGGAACGTGCCGTACTTGACTGCATCCTGAGCCGTGAGAAGTCCTGCCTTCACGAGTTCTCCCCATATACATACCATACCGATGTAGATGCCCTCTTGCTGCGCTTGTCTGACAATGTAATCCAAATGCTCCCAATAACCATATTCCCCCTGTTGGCGGATGTGCTGAAAGTTCCATCCGTTGGTGTGCGACGGCTCTCCATACGCATTGTATGCCGGTACGCCGTTGATGACTTGTACCTGTACAACGTTGAACCCGGCGGCGTGGCATGACTTTAGATAATACGCCGCTTCGTCTCTGTCGGCACGTTCGGGCAGCAGCCATCCGGTATCGCCCAGCCAGAAGAACGGTACACCGTTCTCGTGCAGGAGGTATCGTTGGTTGTCGGAGACTTTCAACTTTCCGTTGTCCCAAGGTTTCTTCTCTTCCTTTGCACCGACGCCCAGTGTCAGGGCGAGCAGCAGTGTCGTGATGATGATTCTCATAGCTGATGCCGTTTTGATGGATTGTCATTTGGATATTTGTCTGTGTAAAAATACAGATTTACTCTCACTCATCCATTATTTCCACTTGCTCGTCTGTTGAAATTTAATGATGTTTAACCCATTGACCGGATGGAGGGGTTGCTCGATTGTTGACCTCCTTTTCAACTCCTTACCCCACTCGAAAAAACGCCTTGTTTTTCCCTTCCATGGAGATGGAATTTGAAGGCATTTGATAGGGAGATGATAGGGAGATGGTAGGGAGTTGGTAGGGAGCAGGTAGGAAGCAGGTAGGAAGATGGAAATAACTAAGAAAAAAACGGTGCAGAACTTGTTTTTTTCCCGAATTCTTGCGAATATTGCATTCTCTCCACAAATTGGAGGCAATACAACGAATGTAATGATATTGTGATGCAAAAGATTCCTATACTTGCCGTAGTGGTACCCAGCTACAGAGAAGAGGCGGTGTTGCCTGAAACGCATCGGCGGCTCAGTGCACTCTACGACCGCCTGATTGCAGCCGGGCAGATAGCCCCGTCCAGTTATATCCTCTATGTCAACGACGGCAGCACGGATGCCACGTGGCCCATCATCTGCGAGCTTCATCGCTCTACTCCGTATGCTTGCGGACTCAATCTGGCAGGAAACGTGGGGCATCAGCAGGCGTTGTTGGCCGGCCTTCAGGCGGTGCAGCAGCGGTGCGACATGGCGGTTTCCATTGATGCCGACCTGCAGGATGATGTGGAGGCTATTCCCCGGATGATTGAATGCTACAACGAAGGATATGACATCGTGTACGGGGTACGTCGCGAACGGAAGACCGACACCTTCTTTAAACGCAACACGGCATTGGCCTTCTATCGACTGATGAAGTGGATGGGGGTAAAGTCTGTCTACAACCATGCCGATTATCGGCTGATGAGCAGCAGGGCTTTGCAGTTCCTGTGTACCTTTCGCGAGCGTAATCTCTACCTGCGGGGGCTGGTGCCCTTGGTGGGATATCGTACCACTTGTGTCTACTACAACCGCGAGAAGCGCTTTGCTGGCGAATCGAAATACCCTTTCCGCAAGATGCTCAACTTTGCCATTGACGGTATTACCTCGTTCTCTGTGAAGCCTGTGCGCATGATATTTTGGATAGGGTGCATCTTTGTACTGATAGCTTTGGTGGTGACGTTGTGGACGCTGCACTCTTATTTCCTGCACAATGTGGTGCCGGGTTGGTCGTCGCTCATGATTTCGCTCTGGTTAGTCGGAGGTGTGGTACTGATATCGCTGGGCATTGTAGGCGAGTACATCGGCAAGATATACATCGAAGTGAAAGACCGTCCGCGATACAATGTGGAATCGTTGTTGATGCGCGACGAGTCAGTGATGAAACAATCGGAGTAATATGGCGGGCAGTTGCATTTATCATTCACCCTGCGGCGAACTGGTGCTGGCCGCTTGCGAGGGGAGGCTGTATGCCTGCGACTGGCAGTCAAACGGTCGGTGGGAGGCTACGGAACGTCGCTTGCGGAGGTATCTCTCCACCCCATGGGAGCCGGCAGAGGCCTCGGTGGTAAGGGAAGCCGTCAGTCAGCTGGACGCTTATTTCGAACATCGCAGTCGTCAGTTCAGCCTTCCGATTGCCTTTTGTGGCACCTCTTTCCAACAGGAGATATGGCAAGTTCTGTTGGCCTTGCCTTATGGCGTGCGGTGCAGCTATGCCGATATGGCACGTCGCATCGGTCGTCCGTCGTCGGTGCGGGCGGTGGCCTCGGCTATCGGAGCCAATCCACTCTCCATCGTCGTACCCTGTCACAGGGTGTTGGGAGCGGACGGCCGTCTGGCGGGATATGCCGGCGGACGGGAGGCCAAACAGTGGCTGCTGGCATGGGAATCGGATGAGAAAGAGTAAAATAAGCAGTGGGTGCGTATGATGAAGGAATACCTCATATATCTGTTGGGAGCAGTTGCCATACAATTGGTGACAGGCAATGTGGATGTGTCGTGGACGGCCTTCCCTGTGGGGGCAGGTGTAGGTGCGGCACTTTTGGCACTGCTGTATGTGGTGGATTGCGAGTGGGGTTCTTCTGCCTGCGTGGTGCGATGGAGGTCGTCCCGTATGGCTTGTATCATCTTGGTGCCGTTGCTCGTGTGGTGCGTGGTGGGTGGTTGTCTGCCTCAGTCGGCTGCCGGTGAGGCAGACGTTTTCTTCTCTATGTGCTTCCATCGGTTGGGATTGTTCGACTTTCCCACTTCGTGGCCTTTCGTGGCGCAACTGGTGGCCTTGCTGGCTCATCTGACACTGCTCCTGTTGCACCGGCTTCGGAGGTGTGTCTGGCGGCGTGATGCCTCTTTCCTATTGGTTCACGTCGGCGTGTGGCTTACCCTGCTGGCCGGTATGGTGGGAGCCGGTGATGTAAGCCAGTATCGTACCGTGGTGCGTCGGAATGTCGCCTCGAACACCGCTTATGATACGCAAGGCCGAGTGACGTTGTTGCCTTATGAACTCACCCTGCAGGACTTTGAAGTGACGGTCAGCGGGGCAGACGGTTCGCCTGTGCAATATGCGGCTACCCTTTTGCTGGACGGTCAACCCTGTGCACTGGCGGTCAACACCCCTCATGCGGTCAGTTTGGCAGAGGATATCTATCTGATGAGTTTCGACTGCAGCGAAGAGGATGGCACCATTGACCGATGCGTGTTGCAAATAGTACGTCAGCCCTGGAAATATCCCATGTTGGTAGGATTGCTCATGCTGCTGTGTGGAGTAGGTTGGATGATGGTCAAACTTAAATAAATGGAGGAGGACGGATATGTTTTCTTGGAATCTCTTCGGGGCATTTGCCCTTCCTGCGTTGCTCCTGTGGTGGGTTGGGGCAATTTCTGCCCTCTTTAGCCGCAGGGAGCGTAGCGGGCTTACTGTTTGGGCCACCGCTGCGGGTATATTGGTTTATGCCTGTTTCATTGCCGGCTTGTGGGTAAGTCTGGGTCGTCCGCCGCTGCGCACGATGGGCGAAACCCGCCTTTGGTATGCACTCTTTATGGTCGTTTCCGGCTGGTTGGTTTACATCCGATGGCACTATCGCTGGATGCCCCTTTTCTCGTTGCTGGTGGCCACGGTGTTCATCGTCATCAACCTTCTTCGTCCCGAGATGCACGACCGTTCCCTGATGCCGGCGTTGCAGAGTATGTGGTTTGTGCCGCATGTCACAGTATATATGTTTTCATACAGCCTTTTTGGCTGTGCCTGCCTGTTGGCCATTGCCGGGTGGTGGAAGGGTACCTCCGAGTATCTGCCTTCAACCGACCGTCTGGTGGCTATCGGGATGACCTTCCTGACCTTCGGCATGATATCCGGCTGCATTTGGGCCAAGCAGGCCTGGGGCAGCTATTGGAGTTGGGATCCCAAGGAGACGTGGGCACTTGCCACGTGGTGCTCCTACCTGGTGTATGTGCATCGTCGCCTTTACCGCCGTTCGTCCGACGGACAGCAGGGGAGTGTCTACGTCTGGCTCATCATAGGCTTCGTCCTGTTGCAGATGTGCTGGTATGGTGTCAACTTCCTGCCTTCGGCTTCGGCTAGTATGCATAGTTATAATTGACCAATTTCTATTTTATTAACCAAACGATATGTTTTATGAAGAGAACAAGTAAGTTAATTGTGGGGGGAGCCATCCTCGTAGCCGGTTTGGCTATCGTTTACCGATCCGTCAACCGGACTCCCGACTCGTCATTGCCCATCAACGAGCAGATGACGGAAATCATGAACGATGGCGGTTGCGTGTTCTGTCACACGGAGTCGCCCTCATTGCCCTTCTATGCCAACCTGCCGGTGGCTAAGAAACTGATTGCTGCCCATGTAGCCGAGGGCTACAAGGCATTCGACATCACACCTATGATGGATGCGCTGGCTCGTGGTGAGGCTGTCAACGAGGTCGATTTGGCCAAAGTGGAGAAATGCGTGCTGGACGGCTCGATGCCGTTGATGCAGTACTATCTGGTACATTGGGGCTCTTCGCTGACCGCTGCGAAGAGTGACATTGCCCTGGAGTGGACGAAACAGCATCGTGCACAGTTCTATCCCAACGAACTGGCTGCTGCCGAGTTTAAGAACGAGCCGATACGTCCGATTCCTGACAGCGTGTCAGTGAACGCAGACAAGGTGCAGCTGGGTAAGGAACTCTATCACGACACGCGCCTGTCGGGCGACGGCACCATATCGTGCGCCTCCTGCCATGACATTGCAACGGCCGGTGTGGACAATCACCAGTATTCCGACGGTATAGGCGGGCAGCTGGGAGGTATCAATGCACCGACATCGTACAACGCCGTGTTCAACTTCGTCCAGTTCTGGGACGGACGTGCCGCTACCTTGGCCGCACAGGCAGCAGGACCTCCCCTCAATCCGGTAGAGATGGGTTCTGCATCGTTTGACGAAATTGTAGAGCGACTCACAGCCGATGCCGACTTCACGAAGCGTTTCTGTGCGGCTTATCCCGAAGGACTGAGCGAACAGACCATTACCGATGCCATTGCCGAGTATGAGAAGACACTCATCACGCCTAATTCTCCCTTTGACCGCTACCTGAAAGGTGACAAGCAGGCTATGTCGGCCGGACAGATAGAGGGATATGCCCTCTTCAAGGAGTACAAGTGTGCTACGTGCCATGCCGGTGTCAATATGGGCGGCCTCTCTTACGAGATGATGGGACAGCGTGCCGACTACTTCAAAGACCGTGAAATCAATGTGAAGTCGGGCTTGACCGATGCCGACAACGGACGTTGGGCACAGACGGGTGTAGAGCGTGACCGCTACCGCTTCAAGACACCCACCCTGCGCAATGTGGCTCTGACGTGGCCCTACTATCACGACGGTAGCGTAGCTACGTTGGAAGAGGCCATCGACATGATGGCTCGTTATCAGGTGGGACGTGCCATGCCGAAGGCTGACATCGACAAGGTTAAGAGCTATCTGGATGCTTTGACGGGCGAATATCAGGGTCAGGTGCTGACCAATGCAAATCCGAGATAAGGAGATGGCGTCCTTCGGACGATATCCTGTTTTGAAACGACGGTAGGGGTGGAAGATATTCCGCCCCTTCGTGTAAGAAGCGGACGAGAAAATCGAAAAGAGGAAGTGATAGTTTTCTGTTTTAGAAGATTATTTTGTACTTTTGCCACCTGTTTATGAAATGTGGCAGCCAGCTGTCATCTGCCTTTGCTCTGTGTATGTCAGTTCGTCAGACGGAGAGAGGCCGGAAGCGATGTGAAACCTAAAATGAAATAGAAGTGTATGGCACAGAAACCGAGTATTCCGAAAGGAACACGTGATTTTTCGCCCGTAGAGATGGCGAAGCGTAATTATATATTCAACACTATCCGTGAGGTGTATCACCTCTATGGTTTTCAGCAGATAGAAACTCCGGCTATGGAGATGCTTTCTACACTGATGGGCAAATATGGTGAGGAGGGTGACAAGCTGCTCTTTAAGATACAGAATTCAGGTGATTACTTCTCTGGTTTGACTGACGAAGAACTGCTGAGCCGCAATGCGGCCAAGCTGGCATCGAAGTTCTGTGAGAAGGGGCTCCGTTATGACCTGACGGTACCCTTTGCCCGCTATGTGGTGATGCATCGCGAGGAGATATCCTTCCCCTTCAAGCGGTATCAGATACAGCCGGTGTGGCGTGCCGACCGTCCGCAGAAGGGGCGTTATCGCGAGTTCTATCAGTGTGATGCCGATGTGGTGGGCAGTGACTCCTTGTTGAACGAGGTAGAGCTGATGCAGATTGTAGATACGGTGTTCACACGTTTCGGCATCCGCGTCAGCATCAAGCTGAACAATCGCAAGATTCTCTCGGGCATTGCCGAAATCATCGGTGAGGCCGACAAGATAGTGGACATCACGGTGGCGATAGACAAGCTCGACAAAATCGGCTTGGAGAATGTGAATGCCGAGCTGCGTGACAAAGGCATTAGCGAGGAGGCTATCAGCAAGCTGCAACCCATCATCCTGTTGAGTGGCAGCAACGAGGAGAAACTGGCTACCTTGAAGGAGGTGCTGGCTGGCAGTGAAACGGGCATGAAGGGTGTGGAAGAGTGCGAGTTCATTCTGACGACATTGAAGACGTTGTCGCTGAAGAACGAGATGGAACTTGACCTTACGTTGGCACGTGGCTTGAACTACTATACGGGTGCCATCTTCGAAGTCAAGGCACTGGACGTGCAGATAGGCAGCATCACCGGTGGCGGACGTTACGACAATCTGACAGGCATCTTCGGCTTGCCTGGTGTGAGTGGAGTAGGTATCTCCTTCGGGGCTGACCGAATCTTCGACGTGCTGAACCAGTTGGAACTGTATCCGCGTGAAGCGGTGGACAATACTCGGCTGCTGTTCATCAACTTCGGTCAGCGGGAGGCCGCCTTCTCCATGGAGGTGCTGCAGCGGGTACGTGCAGCCGGCATCTGTGCCGAACTGTTCCCCGACAGTGCCAAGATGAAGAAGCAGATGAACTATGCCAATGCCAAGGGAATCCCGTTCGTGGCACTGGTGGGTGAGAACGAACTGAACGAGGGGAAAGTGACCCTGAAAGATATGGCGACCGGCGAGCAACGTCTGCTCACCCCTGACGAACTGATAGAGGCTCTCTGATGGGGCGTTTCGTCCGGAGAGAGGGGAGGAAGCCTTCGGGATGTGACATCCGTGCGAAACTTCAATAAAAAGAATTAAAAAAGGAGCGATGGTCGCTCCTTTTTTCGTATATTTATTGCAGGAAAGGAAAGAGATTTTTCATCCCGTTGTCACACAGGCGAAATGCTCTTTCCCGATATTTGCAATGTCATTTTAAAAAAGGAGGTAACTATGGTATCTTTAGGATATAATGAAGACGAAAGACAGAATGGTTGGGTGGCCCTGGTAATGGCCGTCATTGCGTTGCTGTTCATCCTCTATATGGGCAGTTCATTGGTTACCTCCACTCGCGAGTTCTGGACGATTTACTGAAACTGAAGTGCGTTGATCCGGCAGATGGACTTACCTATCGCCTTTGACTTGAATACAAGGTAGAGGGCGTGCTTGCCGCTGTATGACGTGAGCTGGCTGACGTCCAGCCGGGCTGTCGTCGGTTTCATGTCAGCTTGGGCAGCTATCTGCAGCGTGGCCAGTTTTACACCACCCTCAGCTTGAGAGGGCCGGTCGGCAAATACCTCGATGCTGCCTTCCGTTCCTTCGGGTGTGTACTCCAGCAGCAGGGTGAGCTTCGGTTTCCCTTTTGCCTTGTCCAGATTGAAATATTTGTAACCAACCACCGAGCCGCCGGTATTGTGCACCATCGGGCATTGGTTGTTCTCTTCTGTAAAGCGTGTCTCTCCCTTCGTGAATTTCCCGTAGACAGGTTGTGGATAGGAACCTGAGTAGTGCATGTTGGGGTAGCTCTGATAGGCACCTTCAGGACCTGTATAGTAGCTGGCTATGCCGGCAGGATAGCGTTTGTAGGGATCCAACCCGTTGGTATGGAATCCTTCGGAGGTGTATTCAGCTTCTGAGATGCGTACCTTGCCTTGAGGACCCTCTTCCACCTCTACCTGGATGGGCGATACCATGGCTTGACGGGAATACTCGTTGGTACCTGTCTGCCGGTGATAGAAGACATACCACTGACCGTTGATTTCGCAGATGCTGCCGTGCGTATTGCCTGTACAGGTGGCCGTTATCCGTACACTGCCATCGGGAGCCTGTTCGCGTCCCCTGCAGTCGATGATGGTTCCGCCATATGTATAGGGACCCAGCGGATGGTTGCTGTAGCAGTAGGCCAACGTGTAGTTGGTGCCTCCTAACCCAAACTCGCCCTCTTTTGTCCAGCGGCTGTAGATGAATACATATTTATCTTTGATTTTGCGGATGGAAGAGGCTTCAAAGAAGCGGTATATCTCATCTTGGTGTCTGCCGGGAATGAGGAACTTCACCACTTCTGTACCGGGTTTGACAGTAGCCATGGTCGCAGGATCCAGTTCGGCCGCATACGATTCTTCAAATCCCCAATATCCATACACTTTGCCGTCGTCGTCAACAAATACGGCAGGGTCGAAGCGCAGGACACCTTCCGTCTCCTTGGGATTCGTCGTGCTCCAGTTGCATACCTGGAAGGGACCGTCCGGTCGGTCGGACTTGGCAATCATGCCATTGCGTCCCCCATTTTGATTGTTAGGATAGAGGTAATAGACGGTCTTCCCATTCTCCTTCCGCCAGGCAAGGTCGGGTGCGTATAGCACATCGCCCGATCCGTCCTCGTGCAAGAGGTTTCCTTGGGCGTCGCGCTTCGACTCGAAGATGACACCGTCGTATCTCCATTGGGTCAGGTCTTCGACGGGTGCCGACCATACGACCTGGTCTTTTCCGCAATACTCGCTCTTCAATACATCGTGTGAGCCGTAGATGTACACGCGCTTCTTGCCAGGATGGTCGGGGTCTTCCAGTACATAAGGTTCACCGTCGGGGATAAACTCGCCCATGGGCAGATAAGGATTTTGGGCACAGACCTCGATGGCGGCCAATGTGCCAAACAGAATGGGTAAAATGCTATTCTTCATATCGTATATATTGTGTTTGGCCTCAAATATAATGATTATCTTTCGATTACGCAACTTCTCGCCCTCTCTTTTGGAAATAAACTGAAATCTTACGTATTTGTGGGGCATTTCTGTCAGATTATTGCCAATTTGTCAGCCTTCTGACTGCCAATAGCGGAGGGTGGAGCGTTTGGCACGCTTTTCGTAAGGTCTCCGATGATTGGATAAAGCAACAGAGTGTAATCAAATAATGTATAACATATAAAAACTGAAAAGATTATGAACATCAAACCATTGGCAGACAGAGTTCTCGTACTCCCTGCTCCCGCAGAAGAAAAGACGATTGGCGGTATCATCATTCCTGATACAGCAAAAGAGAAACCTTTGAAGGGCGAAGTAATAGCAGCCGGAAACGGTACGAAAGATGAAGAGATGGTGCTGAAGGTAGGCGACCAGGTACTCTATGGCAAGTATGCCGGTACTGAAATCGAACTGGACGGTACGAAATACCTCATCATGCGTCAGAGCGACGTACTGGCTGTTTTGGGATAAGCAATTCGGAACGATAAACAAAGAATTTAAAAAGTAAGAACATCATGGCAAAAGAGATTTTATTCAATATGGATGCCCGTGACCAACTGAAGAAGGGTATCGACACACTGGCAAATGCAGTGAAGGTGACACTGGGTCCCAAGGGACGTAACGTTATTATTGAGAAAAAGTTTGGTGCTCCGCACATCACGAAAGATGGTGTGACAGTGGCTAAGGAAGTGGAACTGGCTGATGCTTATCAGAACACAGGTGCCCAGCTGGTGAAGGAAGTAGCCAGCAAGACAGGTAACGATGCCGGTGACGGTACGACCACCGCTACCGTATTGGCTCAGGCCATCGTTTCAGAAGGCTTGAAGAATGTGACGGCAGGTGCCAGCCCTATGGACATCAAGCGTGGTATTGACAAGGCTGTAGCCAAGGTAGTAGAATCTATCAAGAGCCAAGCCGAACTGGTAGGTGACAACTACGACAAGATTGAGCAGGTAGGTACCGTCTCGGCCAACAACGACCCTGTAATCGGTAAACTGATTGCCGACGCCATGCGCAAGGTTTCAAAGGACGGTGTCATCACCATCGAAGAGGCCAAGGGTACCGACACCACTATCGGTGTGGTAGAAGGTATGCAGTTCGACCGTGGCTATCTCTCTCCCTACTTTGTGACCAATACAGAGAAGATGGAGTGTGAGATGGAGAAGCCCTACATCCTGATTTATGACAAGAAGATTTCCAACTTGAAGGACTTCCTGCCCATCTTGGAACCTGCTGTGCAGACGGGTCGTCCGTTGCTGGTTATCGCAGAAGATGTAGACAGCGAGGCACTGACTACACTGGTTGTCAATCGTCTGCGTTCGCAGCTGAAGATTTGTGCTGTGAAGGCTCCGGGCTTTGGCGACCGTCGCAAGGAGATGCTGGAAGATATCGCCGTGCTGACAGGTGGTGTGGTAATCAGCGAAGAGAAGGGCTTGAAACTGGAGCAGGCAACCATCGAAATGTTGGGTACTGCCGAGAAGGTGACCATCTCGAAGGACAACACGACTATCGTCAACGGTGCCGGTGACAAGGAGTATATCAAGGAGCGTTGCGAACAAATCAGATTACAGATTGCCTCTACCAAGAGCGACTATGATAAAGAGAAAATGCAGGAGCGTCTGGCCAAGCTCTCAGGTGGTGTGGCCGTGCTCTATGTAGGTGCTGCCTCTGAAGTGGAGATGAAAGAGAAGAAGGACCGTGTAGATGACGCGCTGCGTGCAACTCGCGCTGCCATTGAAGAGGGTATCGTTCCCGGTGGTGGTGTAGCTTACATCCGTGCCATCGATGTACTGGCCGGCATGGAGGGCGACAATGCCGACGAGACGACCGGTATCGGCATCATCCGTCGTGCCATCGAAGAGCCGTTGCGCCAGATTTGCGCCAATGCAGGCGTAGAGGGTGCCGTGGTTGTACAGAAGGTACGCGAGGGTAAGGCTGACTTTGGCTACAATGCCCGTACGGACGTCTACGAGAACCTGCACGCCGCTGGTGTAGTAGATCCTGCCAAGGTGACACGTGTAGCTCTGGAGAACGCCGCTTCTATCGCAGGCATGTTCCTGACAACGGAATGTGTCATCGTGGAGAAGAAGGAGGAGAAGCCCGAAATGCCGATGAACCCCGGTATGGGCGGTATGGGTGGCATGATGTAAAAAAAGCCAATCATCTTCCCCAGATAAGTTAATCACATAACAAATGTAAGACTGCGGCGTCTCTTTACGGAGGTGTCGCAGTTTTTTAATAATCTAAACGAAAACGAACTATGGCTTTTATCGACTATTACAAAGTGCTTGGGGTAGAGAAGACGGCATCGCAGGAGGATATCAAGAAGGCCTTCCGACGGCTGGCACGGAAGTATCATCCCGATTTGAATCCCAACGACCCTACAGCCAAAGACAAGTTTCAGGCAGTCAACGAAGCAAACGAGGTGCTGGGCGACCCTGAAAAACGGAAGAAGTACGATGCCTATGGCGAGCAGTGGAAACATGCCGAGGAGTTTGAGGCGCAAAGGCAGGCACAGCAGCAGGCGGGCGGTTTCGACGGCTTCGGCGGTTTTTCCCAAGAGTTCTCAACCCGGCAGCAGGGTGACTTCTCCGACTTCTTCGAGCAGCTGTTCGGTTATCGGAGCCGCGGTGACAGACGGGGTGCCCGTACAGCGTTTCGCGGAGAGGATTATCATGCCAACCTGGAACTGACCTTGCGTGAGGCGGCCGTGACCCACAAACGGATATTGAACGTCAACGGCAAGCAGGTGCGCATCACCATTCCGGCCGGTGTGGCCGACGGACAGGAGATTCGTCTGCGCGGATATGGTGGAGAAGGTGTGAACGGAGGAGAGGCCGGCGACTTGTACCTTACCTTTGTGGTGGCCGATGACCCTCGCTTCAAGCGGGTAGGGAACGACCTGTATGTGGATGTAGCGATTGACCTCTATACAGCGCTGCTGGGAGGTGAGCAGCTGGTGGAAACCCTTGATGGAGAGGTGAATTTGAAGGTTAAGCCCGAGACACAAAATGGGCAGATGGTGCGCCTGAAAGGGAAAGGTTTCCCGCTCTACAAGCAGGAGAGAGCTGCCGGTGACCTGATAGTCACCTATCAGGTAAAGCTGCCGGTCAACCTGACGGAACGGCAAAAAGAGTTGCTGCGTCAGCTACGCGACGCAAGGTGACAAGAAAAATAGAAAAGGGTGTAACTGCGCGTCATGCAGCTGCACCCTTTTCGTATTTCAATGGTTCTGATTTCCGTTCAGCTTACTTACGGTAGCTTGCCAGCTCTTCTGCCTTGAACTTGCGGATGAAGTTGAAGTGTTTCTCTATCTCGCTCTCGGCATAGTTCACGTACACTTCGGCCGACTTGGCGAAGAGTTCGGGAGCCTTCGTGGCATCCTGGATGATGAGGTGTGACATCACGCAGACAGCTGCCATCTCGTACAGACGACGGGCAACAAAGTCGAGCAGCTCCTGGTTCTGAGCCTCTTTGGTAGCATTGGTCACAGCTTCGAACTTGTTTGTCATCTCCTTCACCCGATCCATCAGCGGCTGCATGGCTTCGCTGCAAGGTATCTGCTCGTACTCGCGCAGGGTGGCGGCGTATGCTCCGTTCGTGACGTAGCGGATAGCGGCCACCGTCTGGAGTTGGGTAGTACCCTCGTAGATGCTGGTGATGCGGGCATCGCGGTAGATACGCTGGCAGGCATATTCCAGCATGAAGCCCGAACCGCCGTGTATCTGGATGCTGTCGTAAGCGTTCTGGTTGGCATATTCAGAGTTCATACCCTTGGCCAGCGGAGTGAAGGCATCGGCCAGCTTGGCAAATCTCTTCTGCTCCTGACGCTCTTCGGGAGTCAGCTTGCGCTCGCGGGCGATGTCGTCCAGTGCCTTGTAGATGTCCACGTAGCGCGAAGTCTGGTAAAGCAGCGAGCGGCCGGCATCCAGCTTGGCCTTCATGATGGCCAGCATGTCGTACACGGCGGGGAACTCGATGATGGCCTTGCCGAACTGCTTGCGCTCTTTGGCGTATGCCAGGCCTTCGTTGAAGGCAGCTTGTGACAAGCCCACCGACTGGGCAGCGATACCCAGACGGGCACCGTTCATCAGTGCCATCACATACTTGATGAGGCCCAACTTGCGGTCGCCGCACAGTTCACATTTGGCATTCTTGTACACCAGCTCGCAGGTGGGAGAGCCGTGGATGCCCAGCTTGTTTTCGATACGGCGCACGCTGACACCTCCGTCGCGTTTGTCGTAGATGAACATGGAGAGTCCGCGTCCGTCGCGGGTACCCTCTTCCGAGCGTGCCAATACCAGGTGCAGGTCGGCGTCGCCGTTGGTGATGAAACGCTTCACACCGTTCAGTCGCCAGCACTGGTTGGCTTCGTCGTAGGTAGCTTTCAGCATGACGCTCTGCAGGTCGGAGCCGGCATCGGGTTCCGTAAGGTCCATCGACATCGTCTCACCGGCGCAGATGCGGGGGATGAAGCGGCTGTGCTGGTCTTCGTTGCCAAACTCGTACAGCGTCTCGATGCAATCCTGCAGCGACCAGATGTTGCCGAATCCGGCATCGGCAGCCGCTACAATTTCGGCACACATCGTATAGGGTGTGATGGGGAAGTTCAAGCCTCCGAAGCGGCGGGGCATGGTCATGCCGTTGAGTCCGGCCTTTACCATTGCGTCGAGGTTCTGCTTCGTGCCGCTGGCATATTCCACGCGGCCGTTTGCACATTTAGGTCCTTCAGCGTCCACGCCTTCGGCATTGGGTGCGATGATTTCGCCCGTGATTTCTCCGGTGATTGCCAGTACCTTGTCGTATGAGTCCATGGCGTCGGCATAGTCTTGCGGCGCATAGTCGTACTCGTCTTTGTCTCTGTATCCACGCTCCTTCAGTTCGCAGATGCGTTCCATCATCGAGTTGTTCAGGTGGAACTTGAGCTCAGGTATATCGGTATAAAAATTAGCCATGTTGATTTATTTACTGTTTTTCTTGTAATACTTAATGAGTTTGGGAATCACTTCCTCCACCGTACCGTTGATGACATAGTCGGCAATGGTGTTGATGGGTGCGTTCTCATCGTTGTTGATGGAGATGATAATGCCTGCATCCTGCATACCGGCGATGTGCTGTATCTGTCCGCTGATACCGCAAGCGATGTAGAGTTTGGGGTGTACGGTGATGCCTGTCTGGCCTATCTGACGGTCGTGGTCGGCAAATCCTGCATCCACGGCAGCACGGCTGGCACCTACTTCGGCATGGAGTTCCTTGGCCAGTTCGAACAGCTTGTCGAAGCCCTCTTTGCTACCCATGCCGTAGCCGCCGGCCACTACGATGGGTGCGCCTTTCAGGTTGTGTTTGGCTTTCTCCACGTGGCGGTCGATGACCTTCACCACGAAGTCTGTTTCGGGCACATACTTGGCTACGTCGTGCCGGATGACTTCACCCTGATAGTTCTCGTCCAGAATCTCCTTCTTCATCACGCCTTCGCGTACGGTTGCCATCTGCGGGCGGTGTTCGGGGTTGACGATGGTGGCCACGATGTTGCCTCCGAAGGCGGGACGGATTTGGTAGAGCAGGTTCTCGTACACTTTACCGGCTTTCTTGTCCTCGTGCGAGCCGATTTCCAGCTGCGTGCAGTCGGCGGTCAGGCCGCTGGTCAGAGCCGATGAAACGCGCGGACCCAGGTCGCGGCCGATGACGGTAGCTCCCATCAGGCAGATTTGAGGTTTCTCCTCCTTGAAGAGATTCACCAGAATAGAGGTGTGGGGGAGTGATGTATAGGGGAAGAGGCCTTCTGCATCGAATACGTGCAGCTTGTCTACGCCATACGGCAATACTTGTTTTTCAACGCCATCCAAACCCGTACCGGCGGCAATGGCTTCCAGCTGGCAACCCAGCTGGTTGGCCAGTTTACGGCCTTTGGTCAACAGTTCGAGGCTTACATCGGCCACTGTAGTGCCTTCAATCTCAAGATATACAAATACGTTGTTCATATAAAAATTAAACTCATCAACTTAATAAACTCAAAAAATCAGTCGAACTTATCCAATCGTGTGGTTGGCCAGCAGTTCTACAATCAGCCCTTCAACGTCGGCATCGCTTCCGCTCAGGGTCTTGCTCTCCTTGGCTTGGAAAATGATGTTCTCTATTTTCTTCACCTTTGTGGGCGAGCCGCTGAGGCCGCATTGTGCGGTGTCGCCGTTGACATCGGCCACGCTCCATTCTGTGATGTTCAGGTAGGGGCACTTCTCATATTGCTCGGCATAGGGCAGGGCGGCACCCTCTTTGGTCAGGGCTGCTTTCTCCTGTGCGCCCAGTGCACGCTTGTACTTCATCACCAGTTTGGCATTGCGCGGACGGCATACGGCGGCGCTGCCGTTGACGGTCAGTACGATGGGCAGCGGGCCCTCTACCGTCTCCACACCACCGTCGATGTGACGTTTCACGGTGATACGGCGTGCGGCTTCGTCTAACTTCAGCACCTCTTCCGAGTAGGTGATTTGTGTCAATCCCAGCTTCTCGGCCACTTGCGGGCCTACCTGTGCCGTATCGCCGTCGATGGCTTGGCGGCCGCCGATGATGAGGTCATAGTCACCGATTTTGCGGATGGCTGTAGCCAGTGCATACGAGGTAGCCAGTGTGTCGGCTCCGGCAAAGGCGCGGTCGGTGAGCAGGTAGCCGTTGTCGGCACCGCGATACAGTCCTTCACGAATGATTTCAGCGGCGCGGCCGGGACCCATTGTCAGGATGGTGACGGTCGAACCGGGGTGTGCATCTTTCAACCGGAGTGCCACTTCGAGGGCATTCAGGTCTTCGGGGTTGAAGATGGCGGGGAGTGCCGCACGGTTGATGGTACCGTCGGCGTTCATGGCATCTTTTCCGACGTTGCGTGTGTCGGGTACTTGTTTTGCCAATACTACGATTTTCAAACTCATGTTTATTAATAATTTATTGAAGCTTGCCTGTAGCGTCCTGTCCCGGCTGTGCGGGGAGCTGTGGTGCAGGCTTCAGTTATTTAGTATTAGTATTTCTCAAACCTGTGTGTCAGTATGCCGGAAGTGTCGGGAGTAGTGGGGACGAAGGTTCCTGCTACTGAGGCAAAAATCCGGTTAACCATGATTATCAGCGTGCAAATTTACGGAAAGAGTTGGGTTTGACAAGGAAAAGAGGCGAAAAATGCACATTTTTATGGTTTTTGAGCAAAAACTTGCTTTTGTCACCTCCTCAAACGTCCATATTTCAGAACGATATGGATTTGTTTTTTGGAATATATTCTTTATTTTTGCGAAAACTATCAAACTAACACTTGGATACGATGAAGAGATTTTTTTACATGCTGGGAATGGGTTGCATGGCTTGCCTGCTGGCTGCCTGTGAGTCCCATTTTATGACAGATGCCGCTTACCGCGAACGGGTGGCGCAAGACTTGGTGCAGAAACAAGCGCGTCTGGCGCAGGACGAACTGTTTGCCGTATTGGGGCGCACGGACTTGTCGCTCTACGAGCGCGAGGCCTTGGAGTTCCTCTATGCGTACATGCCTTTGGCCGATATTGCCGACTATCCGGGCGACTATCATCTGATGAACGTGCGGGCCGCCCGGCGAGCTGCCGAGGAGATGCCTTGGGGGAAGGAGATTCCCGAAGAGCTGTTCCGCCACTTCGTGTTGCCGGCACGTGTGAACAGCGAAGTGCTGGACAGTGCGAAGGTGGTCTTCTACGAGGAGCTGCGGGATAGGGTACGTACGCTGCCGTTGAGCGAAGCCATCCTGGAGGTCAACCACTGGTGTCACGAGAAGGCCGTCTATCGTCCCAGCGACTCGCGCACCAGTTCGCCCATGGCTACTGTCAAGACGGCCTACGGACGTTGTGGCGAGGAATCTACGCTGCTGGTCAGTGCGCTGCGCTCGGTAGGCATACCGGCCCGTCAGGTCTATACGCCCCGTTGGGCGCACACCGACGACAATCATGCCTGGGTAGAGGCATGGGCCGACGGACGTTGGCACTTCTTGGGTGCCTGCGAGCCCGAGCCGGTGCTGGACTTGGCTTGGTTCAACGCGCCTGCCAGCCGGGGGATGCTGATGCACACCAAGGTGTTTGGCCGTTACGAGGGTCCCGAGGAGGTGATGAGCATCACGCCCAGCTATACCGAAATCAATGTCATCGAGAATTACGCCTCTACCGCCCGGGCACAGGTGGCGGTGAGGGATGAGGCCGGCACCCCGGTGGAGGGGGCTTGTGTCGAATTCAAGCTGTACAACTATGCCGAGTTTCACACCGTAGCCACCAAGTGGAGCGATGCCTCCGGTCTCTGCTCGCTGACGGCCGGCAAGGGCGATATGCTGGTGTGGGCCTCCAAGGAGGGACGCTACGGCTTTGCCCGCCTCTCCTTCGGCAAGCAGGAGGAGGTGACGGTGGTGCTCGACAGGAAGGTGGGCGATGCCTTCACCGTCGAGATGGACCTGGTGCCGCCGGCCGAGCAGGTGACACTGCTGCAGGTGACGGACGGACAGCGGGCAGCGAACGACTCCCGTCTGGCCTTCGAAGACTCGCTGCGTGGTGCCTATGTAGCCACTTTCATGACCGACGAGACGGCCCGCAGCTTTGCCCGCCGCTATCAGCTTGACGAAGATGCCGTCGCACCGCTGCTGGTGGCTTCGCGTGGCAATCATGCCACCCTGTGCAACTTCATGGCCCGTCTGCGCTCCGAGAAGTCGAAGAAGGGCGGCATCGACCTGCTGCAGCGGCTGTCGGCCAAGGACCTGCGCGATGTTCCCCTGGACGTCCTGCTGGATCACATGCAGTCGCGCGTACGCACTACCACGGCCGACAATTTCCGCCGCTTTGTGCGCAATCCGCGTGTCAGCAACGAGCGTCTGACGCCCTACAAGGCCTTCTTTCGCCAAGTGGTGTCCGAGCAGGAGGCCGAGGCCTATGCCGCCGACCCCTTGAAGCTGGTTGCCTGGGTCGCCTCTCACATCCAGGTGGACGGAGCGTGCAACCTGGGAGCTGCCCCCATCACTCCGCTGGGTGTATGGAGGGCCCGTTGTGCCGATGCGCATAGCCGCGACATCTTCTTCGTCTCCATGGCTCGCAGCATGGGCATCCCCGCCCGCATCGACGAGGTGACCGGCAAGGTGCAGCTGATAGAAGAGAGCCGTGTGCTGGATGTGAACTTCGAGACCAACACCCGCGCCATTTCCGAGCGGGGCAGGGTGGTGGCCGACTATCAGCCGACCCGCCTGCTGGACAATCCGAAATACTACTCGCACTTCACCCTGTCGCAGATTACGCCCCGGGGCACGCTGCAGCTGCTGAACTACGACGAAGGAGAGTCCGGCCTCGAAGAGGGTACCACGTGGGACTATCTGCTGAAGAGCGGCACCAGCCTCGACGTCGGTTCCTATCTGCTGGTGACGGGTACCCGCATGGCGAGCGGTGCCGTACTGGCACGCCTCACCGCCTTCGGTGTGGAGGCCGGCCAGACGACACGTACCACCTTGCAGATGCGTCAGAGTCGCGACGAGGTGCAGGTCATCGGCAGCTTCAATTCCGAATCCCTCTTCACCTCGCTGGGCAGCACACCGACGTCCGCTTGTAGCGAAGCCTGCAAGCAGAGCATCCTGCAGGCGTGCGGGCGAGGCTATTTTGTAGTGGGTGTGTTGGGAGTCAATCAGGAGCCTACCAACCATGCGCTCCGCGACATTGCCGCACTCAGTGCCCAGCTGGAGCAGTGGGGCCGCAAGATGGTGCTTCTCTTCCCCGACGAGGCCGCCCTTGGCCGCTTTGATGCCACCGCCTTCACCGGCTTGCCGTCCACCATTATATATGGTATAGATACCGACGGCATCGCTGCCCAGATAGTGGAAGGCATGAAGCTGCATTCGGCCGACCTGCTGCCTCTGTTCATCATAGCCGACACCTTCAACCGCGTGGTGTTTGTTTCGCAGGGCTACACCATCGGGTTGGGCGAACAGCTGATGAAGACCGTAGGCGGCTTGTAGCAAACACGTGTCGTATAATTCACTGCAACAGATTGATTGAATGCACATTGATACCTTTAGGGGCGCAACATTTTGCGCCCCTAATTTCGTGGTACGTGTCGGTGTCTTTTGTATGAATGCGTTTCGTGCGGTTGGGGCGGAAGATAGTTCGCCCCTACACTCGTCACTTGTAGCTCGTAGCTAATCACTAATAAATATTAAATTATAGTACTTTGCGATACAAGGTACTGATATAATACATATATTTGTGCCATACAAAGAAACCAATTAAAACGAGATGAAGTATGGATGTGAACAATGTAAAATCGCAGATGCGTAAGGGAATGCTGGAATATTGCATCATGCTGCTCCTGCACAAGGAGCCGGCATACGCCTCCGATATCATTCAGAAGTTGAAAGAGGCGAAGTTGATAGTCGTAGAGGGGACGCTCTATCCGCTGCTCACCCGGCTGAAGAAGGACGACCTGCTGGGGTATGAATGGATAGAGTCCACCCAAGGGCCTCCCCGCAAGTACTATCGGCTGACGGAGAAGGGGGAGGAGATACTTCGCGAACTGGAACTGTCGTGGAGGGAGCTGAACGAAACCGTGGAGCACCTTAGCAGAAACTGAGAACAAGCAGCGGCCATGCTGCCTATAAACGGAATAAGAATATCAATATCAAAAAACACCATTGAATTATGAAAAAGACATTGACTGTAAATCTGGGTGGTACCGTTTTCCATATCGACGAAGATGCCTATCGTCTGTTAGACAACTACCTGTCCAATCTGAAACTACACTTCCGCGAAGAAGACGGAGCGGATGAGATTATAGAAGATATCGAACGCCGCATCTCCGAGCTTTTCACCGAGAAGCTGCGGGGCGAGGGCGAAGTGATAACCATTGCCTATGTAGAGGAAATCATCAAGCGCATGGGCAATCCCGAAGAGATGGAGGAGGGGGCTTCGGCCTCTGCGTTCGATGCTCGCGGGGCTGCTTCGGCCACTGCCGATGCCGATCGCTGCAAGATGGTGCGCCGCCGGCTGTTCCGTAACCCCGACGACAAGCTGCTGGGCGGTGTCATCAGCGGTATGGCTGCCTATATGGGATGGGATGTCACCCTGCTGCGCCTGCTGCTGCTGGTCATCCTTGTCTGCGGCTACGGCACGCTGGTACCCGTCTACATCGTATGCTGGCTCATCATCCCCGAGGCTCGCACGGCTGCCGACCGCCTGAGTATGCGCGGCGAGGCCGTCACAATGGAGAATATCGGCAAGACGGTGACCGACGGTTTTGAGAAGGCCACCAACGGAGTGAACGACTTCATCCGTTCCGACCGTCCGCGTACCTTCCTGCAGAAGGTGTGCGATGCCATTGTCTCGGTAGTCGGCTTCCTGCTCAAGCTGTTGCTCATCATCTTTGCCGTGCTGTTCAGCCCGGTGCTGTTTGCCATCGGCCTGGCCTTTGTCGTCCTGCTGTTTGTAGCCGTTGTGGTGGCCGTCAGTGGCAGTGCGGCACTGTTCAGCGGTTTCCCCCTGATTGATGTGGTGCTGCCCGCCTCGCCGTTGTCGGCCATCGTCATGTACATTGCCGGCATCCTGATGGTAGGCATCCCCCTCTTCAGCATCCTGTGGGCCATCTTTGCCCAGCTGTGCAAGTGGCAGCCCATGGCATCGGGCCTCAAGTGGACGCTGCTGGCGCTGTGGCTGGTCAGCCTGGTTTGCTTCGGCATCTGCTACACCGTTCAGGGCGGCAGCTTCCCGACGCTTGGCTTCCTGCATGTGTAGGATAGGGTGCGTCTGGACAGACAACTATATATACAGAGCGAGGGGTGTGTCCGGTTGGTTGGTTCCTTCCGGCACACCCCTCTGCTCGTCTCTTTCCGGGCCCGTCCCGTCAGCGGCAGGCCGATACGCCCAGTGCCCCTGCCACCGCCGATGCCACGGCGATGATGATTTTCAGCAGCAGGTCCCAGCTGAACTTCTTTTTCGTAGTCTTGTCGTTGTCCATGTCGGTCAATTTAAAATGTGCCGTTCGGGTTGTTTTGTAACCGTGGTGCACTCTTTTTTCGTGAATGCATTCCGTACGGAATGAGGGTGTATCAAAATTCATTTCCCTTATCAGATTGTCATTCTGAGTACAGACGAATGGTTTTATCTACATACAAAACTATCCACAGAAAGGTAATTTGTTGTCGCTCAGAATGACAAAATATTAGCTGTTTTATATTTTGATACACCCCCGTTCAGCTATTCACTTGTGTGTGTCAGTAGGCATGTCCGTCGCCCTGCATCTCCTTCGCATCAATCTTCCGCTGATCGATGCTGCGCCAGGCGTACCAGATGTAAGCCAGCACGAAGGGCACCAGAATGGAGACGTAAGCCATCGTGCGGAGGGTGAACTCGCTGGAGCAGCTGTTGGCCAGCGTCAGAGAACTCTGCAGGTCGCACGTAGAGGGATAGTAGGCGGTGTGGTTGTAGCCGGCTGTGAGCAGCAAGGCCAACACGGTGAGCACTGTACCGATGCCCGTCCACCAGATGCCCTTCTCGAAGTCCGGCTTCAGCAGGGTGCGCAGGATGCCCGTCAGTACGGCCACTACGCCCACCAAGAAGAGGGCCAGTATCAGCGGCATGGTCAGCAGGTTGTGCAGGTACTTCTGCGGCTCCATATAGACCTCGCCGCTCTCGGGACGGACGGCAAATCCGTCGGCCACCAGGGTGCGGACGACAAAGGCCAGGAAGAAGAGCAGGAAGAGACCCGTATTGAGCCACAAGGCCCGACGGCAGCGGTCGGTCAGCTCCCGGTCGGCAATGTTGTTGATGAAGTAGAGCAGCCCCAGGATGCGTGCCAGGAAGAAGACGGCGATGCCCAGTACCACGTTCCATAGGTTGCAGAGCGCGTCCAAGCCGTGTCCCGCATTGTCCCAGCGGCTGATGACGGGCATCAGCTGGTCGGTCAGGTTGCCCTTGTCGATGAAGAAGGCCGAGCCGGTGAAGAAGGTGGCCACTGCCCCACCCAGCAGCACGGGGCCTACCACGCCGTTAATCACCAGGAAGGTGCGGTAGGTGCGTTGTCCCAGCAGGTTGCCTGCCTTCGACTGAAACTCGTAGCTGACGGCTTGCAGCACGAAGCTGAACAGGATAATCATCCAGAGCCAGTAGGCACCTCCGAAGCTGGTGCTGTAGAAGAGGGGGAAGGAGGCGAAGAAGGCTCCTCCGAAGGTGACCAAGGTGGTGAAGGTAAACTCCCACTTGCGCCCGGTTGAGTTGACCATCATTTTGCGTTGCTCCTCCGTCTTGCCGATGCAGTACAGCAGCGAGTTGCCCCCTTGTACGAACAGCAGGAAGACGAGTATGCCTCCCAGCAGGGAGACGATGAACCACCAGTAGTGTTGAAGAAATAGGTATGCGTCCATTTGATTGATTTATTAAGGTTTTCGCATGTCTGCGACATTGTATGTTTATTCGTAGGGGCGGAACATCTTCCGCCCGGTAATTATCATCAATTCTCGGGTCCCTTGCGGATGGCCTTCACCATGATGCCGACCTCGGCCACGAGCAGCACGGTGAAGAGAATCAGGAAGATGAAGAAGGTTGTCTGCACGGCACCGGCATCCAGCTTGGAGATGGCGGCACAGGTAGGCAGCATATCCTGAATGGCCCACGGCTGCCGGCCGCATTCGGCCACGGCCCATCCGGCTTGCGAGGCGATGTAGGCAAGGGGGATGGTGAGCAGGGCTATCCACTGCAGCCAGGGTGCCTGCTTCAGGTTGCGCTTGTAGGCAAAGAAGAGCACTACGGCAAAGAAGAGCAGGAAGTAACCGCCCAGCATCACCATGATGCGGAACATGTAGAAGGTGAGGGGCACGTCGGGCACCAGTTCATCGGCCTCCTTGATGTAGCCGTAGCCGAAGTAGGGCATGTTCTCCTTCAGGATGCCGGCAGCCGTCAGGGCGGCCTCGTCATCGCCGGCCTTCTTGGCACGCCGGTATTCGGCAAAGGCGGCAATGGCTTTCTGTCCGCGCTCCATCTTCTCCGATGCGCTGAGGGCTGTGCTGCCGTCCTTCAGCGTATAGCCGCCTTGCAGCAGGTCGTTGATGCCGGGTACGAAGGCCTTCGCGTCGCGTTCGGCCAGCAGAGAGAGCATCTTGGGTATCTCGATGCGCAGCAGGAAGGGGTCTACTCCGTCGGCGGCACTTTGCTTCGCGGGGTTCAGCAAGCCGAACGCTACCAAGCCGGCTCCCGCTTCGCCTTGGTAATAGCCCTCCATGGCAGCCAGCTTCATGGGTTGGCGTTGGGCCACCTGATAGCCCGACTCGTCGCCCGACCATGCAGCCAGCAGGGCGGCACCCATACCTACCCAGGCGGCTACCTTGATGCTGGAGAGGGCAAACTGCTGGTGGCGTTTCTTCAGCAGATACCAGCAGCTGACACCTACCACGAAGACGGCACCCACTATCCAGCTGGAGAGTACGGTGTGCAGAAACTTGTTGACAGCCATGGGCGAGAGGGCCACGGCGGCAAAGTCAACCATCTCGTTGCGGGCCGTGTCGGGGTTGAACTCCATGCCCACGGGATATTGCATCCACGAGTTGGCCACCAGAATCCACCACGCCGAGATGGTGGCTCCAAGTCCCGTCAGCCAGGTAGAGGCCAGGTGGAAGCGGCGGCTCACCTTTTCCCAGCCAAAGAACATCACGGCAATGAAGGTGGCCTCCATGAAGAAGGCTACGATGCCCTCGATGGCCAGCGGTGCGCCGAAGATGTCGCCTACAAACCAGGAATAGTTGCTCCAGTTGGTACCGAACTCAAACTCCAGAATGAGGCCGGTGGCCACACCCACGGCAAAGTTGATGCCAAACAGTTTCATCCAGAATTTCGCGATTCGTTTCCAGTAGGCATTGCCGGTGCGGTAATACACCGTCTCCATGATGCCCATCACTACGGCCAGCCCCAGCGTGAGGGGCACGAACAGCCAGTGATAAATGGCCGTCAGGGCAAACTGTGCTCTCGACCAGTCAATCAGTGAGGTGTCAATGTTTTCGAACATAATGATAAGTGATATTAGATTGATAAATTAGGTAATTGATTCCGATGGAAGGGGAGGGAGGAAGCGGTCAGCGTCCGCGCTCAATCAGTTCCCGGCTGACGAAGTCGCCTTTGTCGGCGCCTACGTCGGGATTGTCCAGAAAGCGGGGGAAGAAAAACAACTTGAGGATGAAGAAGATGACAAACAGCTTGATCAGGATAATCAGCCACAGTGTGCGTCCTGTCTTCATGGAGCGGAATCCCTCTACGTAGAAGTTCCAGATTCGGGTGATTGTTTGTCTCATACGCTATCAGATATTTGTCACGAACAAAAATAGAGGATGCGTATGGAAAAAGCAAGCAAATGGCCGGTTTTTTCTTGTCAGAGTGCAAAAAGTCTGTCCCGGTCAGCCTTTGATCTCCTGATACATGAAGCGTTTGATGCTTTTCTTGGCCGTCTTCTCAAACTCTTCGAAGTGTATCTTCACCTTGGCTATCTGGCTGTAGGCGGGCAGTTGCAGGTTCAGTTCCTGGCGGTTGGCCTCCATGGCCTTCTCGATGTCCGCCTGTTCCAATCCGTGGGCAAAGGCATCGTCGAAGTCGGGATAGATAAGTGCCACCAGCTTCTCCTTCTGCAGCACGATGAGCGACTCGGCCACGTAGGGCATGTTGTTCAGCCGGCTCTCAATCTCCTCGGGGTAGATGTTCTGTCCGCTGGCCGTGAGCAGCATGTTCTTGCTGCGTCCGCGCACCGTCACGTTGCCCTCGCTGTCCATGGTGCCCAGGTCACCTGTGTGGAGCCATCCGTTGACGTCGATTATCTGGGCGGTGGCTTCGGGGTTCTTGTAGTAACCCAGCATCAGGTTGGTGCCGCGGCAGACGATTTCGCCCGCCACCTCTCCGGGTTGCGGCGAGTCGATGCGCACCTCCATGCGCGAGGCGGCCTTGCCGCACGATGCCAGTTTCAGCTTGTCCCACCGGCTGGAGCAGATGATGGGGCCGCACTCCGTCATGCCGTAGGCAATGGTGTAGGGGAATCCGATGTACTTCAGGAAGCGTTCCACGTCGGCATTGAAGGGAGCACCGCCGATGATGATTTCGTCGAAGTTGCCGCCGAATATCTCCATGGCCTTGCGCCGGGCTTCGTTCTTGATGCGGTCGTTGATGAGGGGCATACGCAGCAGCAGCTTGCCGATGGTGTTGTCGATGCGGGGCAGGATGTCCTTCTTGATGATTTTCTCCACAATCAGGGGGACGGACGAGATGACCCGCGGACGGATTTCGGCAAACGACTGGGCGATGATTTTCGGCGAAGGCATGCGCGTCAGGAAGAAGAGGTGTGCGCCTGCCGAGAAGCCGTACAGAAAGTCGTACACCATGCCGAACACGTGCCCCAGCGGGAGCATGGACACCATGCGGTCGCCGGGACGCACGGGCAGCATCTCGTGGCAGTAGGCAACGTTCGACCAGAGGCTGATGTAGGGCAGCATCACCCCCTTGGAGTAGCCGGTAGTGCCCGAGGTGTAGTTGATGACGGCCAGCTCGTCGGGGCGCTGTTCCTTGCGGTAGCAGATGTGCTCGGGGCGGAAGTTCTTGGGGTAGCGTTCGCCGTACAGCACGTTGCGGTGCTCGTAGGCCTCCTGTGCCTGCGGGTCGCGGCACACCACGCAGCTGAAGTCGTTCAGCAGCAGGATGCCTGTCAGGCGGGGCATGGACTCTTCGTTCAGGTTCTCCCAGATGGCATCGCCTACAAAGAGCAACTTGGCCTCTGAGTGGTTGACGATGTTGTGGATGTTGTCTGCCTTGAACTCGTGCAGGATGGGGACGATGACGGCACCGTAGGTCACCGTGGCCAGAAAGACCACCCCCCAATGGGCACTGTTGCGTCCGCAGACGGCAATCTTGTCGCCCGGACGGATGCCAGCCCGCTCAAATACGATATGGAACTTGGCTATCTTGCGTGCTACGTCTTTGTATTGTAGTGTGATGCCTTTGTAGTCGGTCAGGGCATTGCGGTCCCAGTTCCGGATGATGCTTTGTTCTATATAGTCGATGAACTTCGGTTCCTGTTCCATTCGTTAAATCTGCACATTTTTGATAAAACTGCGCAAAGATAGGAGTTCTATCAATGCAAAACAAGTAGTTTTGTAAAAAAAGAGGGTTCTTTGGGTCGCAGCTTATCTCTTTTCCGAAATCAGCAGCAGCTTGTCGCCCAGCTTCAGCTTCAGGGTGCCGTTGGGTATCAGGTACTCCTCTCCCCGTTTCACTATCATCACCAGGGTGCCCTTGGGCAGGTTCATCTCCTTCAGTGTGTCTCCGCGTGCCAGCACCTCTTCGGTCACGGTCATGTCGCGCAGGTCGGAGTCAATCTCGTCGGGCAGCTCCACACCGAAGTCGTTGCCCGTCTTGGGCATGGGGGTGGAGAGTTTCAGCAACCGTGCCATGCGCGATACGGTGGTGCCTTGGATGATGAGCGATACGATGGTGATGAAGAAGACGATGTTGAAGATGGCACCCGCCCCCGGCACCTTTGCCACCACGGGATAGGTGGCAAAGATGATGGGCACTGCTCCGCGCAGGCCTACCCACGACACGAAGAGTTGCGACCGCGCGTTGATGCTGCGTCCGAACGGCAGCAGGCAGAGGAAGACGCTGAGCGGACGGCCGATGAGAATCATGAAGACGCCTATCAGCAGGGCTACGGCTGCCACCTCCAGCATCTCGTGCGGGTTGACCAGCAGGCCCAGGCAGAGGAACATGATGATTTGGCAGAGCCAGGTAAGTCCGTCCATGAAGGTGTACACCTCCTTGCGGTACATAATCTTGTGGTTGCCCACCATCATGCCGGCAATGTAGACGGCCAGGTAGCCGTTGCCCTTCAGTAGGTCGGTGATGGAGAAGGTGAAGAAGACGAACGACAGCAGCAGGATGGGGTAGAGTGCCTGGTTGTCGATGTTCAGGTGGTTCAGCATCTGAATGGCCAGCTTGCCCAGCACATAGCCGGCGGCCCCACCTACCAGAAACTGCACCACGAAGGAGCCGGCAATAGCTGCACCGCTCATGCTTGTGGAGGTGATGAGCTGTATCAGCACGATGGTCATCATATAGGCCATGGGGTCGTTGCTACCGCTCTCCAGCTCCAGCATGGGGCGCAGGTTGTGCTTCAGGTTGATTTTCTGCGAGCGCAGGATGGCGAATACCGAAGCCGAGTCGGTTGACGACATGGTGGAGGCCAGCAGCAGCGAAGTGAGCAGCGGGAAGTGGATGTTTGTCCAACTCATGCCCGACAGCCACCAGATAAAGAGGCCGGTGAAGAGGGCCGTCAGCAGCACGCCTACGGTGGAGAGCAGCAAGCCTTGGGGCAGTACCGGACGGATGTCGGTGAACTTGGTGTCCATGCCGCCCGAGAAAAGGATGACGCTCAGCGATACCATGCCGATGAACTGGGCCTCTTTGGCGTTGTGGAACTGCAACCCCAATCCGTCACTGCCGAACAGCATGCCCACGCCGAGGAACAGCAACAGGGCAGGAACTCCGAAACGATAGCCGGTCTTGCCGACCAGAATGCTGACAAAGAGCAGGATAGAACCTACTAACAGAATGTTTTCACCAGTAAAGATCATGTGTCAAGTTTTTTAGTTGTTCAAGTTTTTGTTTTATATCAACAGATTGATTGAATGATTGTTACTGCTGATAACAGCTCTCCGCACCGTTTTGTTCATGCGTGCCGCCCCGCTGTTACTCAAACTTCAGTACGAAACAGGTCTCCTTTCCCGGCTTCAGTGCGAGGCTGCCGTTTGAGAGGCGCATAATCTGGCGCGAGATGCTCAACCCGATGCCGCTGCCGCCCTCCTTGGTGGAGAAGAAGGGGATGAAGATGTGGTCGGCAATCTCGGGCGGGATAAGGGGGCCGTCGTTGCTTATCTCTATCCACACCGCCTCTTGCTCGTCGCAGTAGGCACGCAGCCGCACATGTCCCGGGTTGTCCGATGTCCGCTCCTGCTGCCCGATGGCTTGCTGTGCGTTCTTCAGCAGGTTGATAACCACCTGTGCTATCAGGTTCTCGTCGGCATAGAGGATGAGGTCGTCCGGCACCACCTCCACCCGGTAGTCGATGGGATGTCCGCAGGGTTGGTGGCGTGCCAGTTCCACCATCCGTTCGGCAAACTCCTTCACATAGAACAGCGAGGGAGCCGGGGTGGGGATGCGTGTGAATTTGCGGTAGGAGTCGACGAAGGCCAGCAGCCCTTTGCCGGTGTTGCTGATGGTTTGCAAGCCGTTGCGCAGCTCCTCTTCCACGTCGTTGCCCGGTTGTTCACCGGTCGTCTGCTTCCGTCCGGCGGTCAGCTCCAGCAGCGTGTCGCTCAGCGAGGTGAGGGGTGTCACGGCATTCATAATCTCGTGCGTCAGCACGCGGGTCAGCCGTACCCACGAGTCAATCTCCTTCTCGTCCAGTTCGTGGTTGATGTCGTTCAAGGCCAGTATGCGCAGTGGCTCCTCGTGTATGTGGATGCCGCTCACCCTGACCGACAGGGCCACCGTCCCCCGTTCGTTGCAGTAGCCGGCTTGCAGCTTCTCTCCCGGCCGGCATCCTTGCAGCACCTCGTACAGGTGTTCGTCTATCTGCCTCAGCTGGCAGATGTGGGTGAATACGTTCAGCCCCAGCAGCCGCAGGGCTTCGTCGTTCTTCTGATACACCGTGCCGTTGTCGCTCAGCACCACGATGCCCGTGCTCACGCAATCCAGTATTAGCTCGTAGTACTTCTCCTGCTGTACCGTTTCGCTCTTCACGCGGTTCAGTATGGAGGCCACTCGGTTGAGTGCGCGGTTCACCAGTTGCGCGTCGCTTCGCGTCTCCTCCTCCAGGAAGTGTACGGCGTAGTCGTTGTTTTCGATGGCATCCAGCAGAAAGAGCACTTTCCTTACATGCTGGCGGTGGCAACGGTAGAGCCGGTAGACGAGCAGCGGCAGCAGCAGGGTCACTGCGATGGCCCAAAAGCGCAGGCTCTCCACACCGCGTCCCGCATCTTCACCCACATACGAGGCCGCCCACAGCCCTCCGGCCAGCAGGGTAGCCAGCAGGCAGCAGGTCAGCTGCAAGGCAAACGAGCGGGCGAGGCGTGTCATTGTGTCAGAAGCCATACTTCTTCATCTTATTATAGAGTGTCTGTCGCGTGATGCCCAATCCGGCAGCCACGGCGGACAGGTTATTGCCTCCCTGTGCCAGGGCTTTCTGTATCATCTGCCGCTCCATCTCCTCCAGTGTCGATGCCTCCGTAGGGGTGTCCTCCCTCTGCAGAGTTTCTCGGGAGAGGCTGAACTGTTCGGCCGACAGGCAGGGGCCGTCGCCTATGATGACCGCCTTCTCGATGGCGTGCTCCAGTTCGCGGATGTTTCCTTGCCACGGATGGCTTGTGAGGCATTGGCAGGCACTCTCCGACAGCTTCAGCAACGGTTTTCCGTATTGCCGGCAGAAGCGGTGGACGAAGCGTTCGGCCAGCGGCACGATGTCCTCCGTCCGTCGGCGCAGCGGCGGTATCTCCAGGTGGATGGTGTTGATGCGGTAGAGCAGATCCTCACGGAACTCGCCCTGTGCGGCCAGCCGGGGCAGGTCGCGGTTGGTGGCGCAAATCAGCCGGATGTCGATGGGTATGGGGTCGTTGCTGCCCACGCGCACCACGCACCGCTGCTGCAGGGCCGTCAGCAGCTTGGCTTGCAGGTGGTAGGGCAGATTGCCTATTTCGTCCAGAAAGAGGGTGCTCCGATGGGCCGCCTCAAACTTGCCCGCCCGGTCGGCGTGTGCATCGGTGAAGGCTCCCTTCACGTGGCCGAACAGTTCGCTTTCAAACAGGCTCTCCGTCACCGCTCCCATATCCACGGTCACCATGGGATGCGTATGGCGTCGGGAGCGGGCGTGTATCTCGCGTGCCAGCATCTCCTTGCCGGTACCGTTCTCGCCCGTTATCAAGATGTTGGCATCGGTGGCCGACACCTTCTCCACCAGCATCTGCAGTTGCTTCATGGCAGGACTTTCGCCCCAGTACATGCCTGTGTCGCCGCTCACATCGGCACGGCTCTCCGTGCGGGGGGATTCCGGTGATGCAGCGGCTTGCAGCAGCGTCTCCACCAGCTTCCGGTTGTCCCAAGGCTTCACAACAAAGTCGGTGGCTCCCTCCTTGATGCCCTTCACGGCCAGGTCGATGTCGGCATAGGCGGTAAAGAGCACCACGGGCAGTTGGGGTGTCAGGCGTTTCACTTCGTGCAGCCAGTAGAGCCCTTCGTTGCCGTTGTTGATGCCCGAGGTAAAGTTCATGTCCAGCAGCAGCACGTTCCACTCCCTCTCCTGCAGGCGGTGCGGCAGGGTGACGGGCGACGAGAGTGTCACCACCTCCCCAAAATAGGGTTTCAGCAGCAGTTGCAGGGCCGTCAGTACTCCCTTGTTGTCATCGACTATCAATATGTTTCCTACTCTTTTCTGCATGTCAGTGTTCGTCAGGTTCGTATTGCATTTTGCCGACAAAGATAGTGTAAAAAGCCGATTAAGCGAGCGGAGCGGAAATTTATTTGCTCTTCCGAGCGTGAGGCTTTTATTTAAAAAGCCGATTAAGCGAGCGGAGCGGAAATTTATTTGCTCTTCCGAGCATGAGGCTTTTATTTAAAAAGCCGATTAAGCGAGCGGAGCGGAAAATTTTCTTCAGATTCTCTTTTCATCTCCTCGGCGAGGTGCAACGAGTGCCTCCGTCCCTCTTTCAGATGAAACCTCTTAGAAACGGAAGTTCATGCAGTCCTATAGGCAGCAATATTCAGTCCTATGGTTACATTAGTTCAGTATACGACTGAAATAAGCTCGGTATACGACTGAATCAACCTAAGGATAGGACTGAAGCAAGCTCCGGATGGATGCCTGCGAATAGAAGATAGAAGCAAGCCTATGGCTGACAGACGAAAAAGCCACCGAGAGACTCTCCGGCTGGGGAACCCTCTCGGTGGCTTTTATGCGGTTGTTGACAGGCAGGTGACTGCCGCTCCTTCTTTAGGAGAGAAGCGAAGCGGGCAGCGTGGGCATGGCTCCGTTCTGCGTGCAGACGAATGCCGATACCTCTACGGCCTTGCGGTGTGCCTCGGCCACCGGCAGACCCTTCAGGATGCTGGAGGTGAAGGCGGCGGTGAAGGAGTCGCCTGCGCCCACCGTATCGGCCACCTCTACCCGGGGTGTGGTGAGGAACGACATGTTGCCCGAGGTGAATATGTAACTGCCGTTCACGCCACAGGTCAGAATCAGCATCTTCAGGTTGTAGCGTCCCAGCAGAATCCAGCACTTGCTCTGCAGGTCGGTGCCGGGATAGCCCAGCATACGGCTGATGGTGACCAGTTCCTCATCGTTTATCTTCAGCACATTGCAACGTTGCATGGACTGATCCAGCATCTCTTTGTTGAAGAATCCCTGACGCAGGTTGACATCGAAGATGATGAGGTTGTCCTCTGCCTGGGGCATGGCATCGATGAAGCGGTTGATGGTCTCGCGCGACACCACGTTGCGCTGGGCCAGCGAGCCGAAGCAGAGGGCGCGTGTGCGGTGAGCCAGTGCCTCCAGTTCGGGCGTGAAGGGGATGTTGTCCCATGCCACATTCTCCTTGATGTCATACTGAGGGATGCCGGCCTGATCTATCTCTACCTGCACGGTACCTGTGGGGTAGGGTACGGTTTCCAGGTGACACTGCAGCTGTTTCTGCTGGAAGTTCTCTAACAGTTCCCGTCCCAGGGCATCGTCGCCCACGGCACTTACTGCATAGCTTTCCAGGCCAAACTGTGATACGTGGTATGCAAAGTTGGCAGGTGCACCGCCAATTTTCTTTCCTTCAGGAAGGATGTCCCATAGGGCTTCGCCTATGCCTACAATGATTTGATCGTTCATGGCTTTTACGTTTATGAGTTTATGAGTTTTTGAGTTTATGAGGTTTGTACGGGCGGGACTATCTCCCGCCCTGTGTAGTTTATGATTTGATTTTCAAGGTGTAGAACAAGAGGTAGGCCACCCCTGCAGTCATTACCGCTACGGCACCTACCTGTCCGATGGCATCGGCGGCATATCCCATAGCCAGTGGGAAGACGGTTCCACCGAACAGGCCCATGATCATTAGTCCGGAGACTTCGTTCTTCTCGCGTGGAGAGGCGGTGAGTGCCTGTGAGAAGACGATGGAGAATACGTTGGAGTTGCCGAACCCCACCAGACCTACCCCGATGTAGATGGGCATCAGCGTATCGCATACAAAGAGCATCCCCATGGCTATCAGCATCAGTGCCACACTGAAGGCAAAGAAGTGACGGGCCGACACCTTGCGGAGTATGAAGGCGCCGAGGAAGCAGCCGGCCGTGCGGAAGATGAAGTAGACGCTGGTGGCGAATCCTGCCTCCTCCAGCGGCAGCGACAGACGCTCCATCAACAGCTTGGGAGCGGTGGTGTTGGTGCCCACGTCGATGCCTACGTGACACATGATGCCCAGAAAGCAGAGCAGGATGAACGGCTTTCCCAGCAGCTTCAGGCAGGCTTTCACACCGGATGCTTTGTCGGCCGCCTCCTCCTCAATAGGGGTTGCTGCCAGCATGGAGATGGAGAGGAAGCTGACTACGGCATAGATAACGAACAGACTGCGCCAGCCCAGCCCGAAGGTGGGCAGGTAGGTGGTGGCTCCCCAGGCGGCCAGTATAGGTGCCAGGAAAGAGGCGATGGCCTTGACAAACTGTCCGAAGGTGAGTGTAGAGGCCAGCTTGTCGCCGCTGATGAGGTTGGTGACCAGCGGGTTGAGCGAGGTCTGCATGATGGCGTTGCCGATACCCAGCAGGGAGAAGGCAAGCAGCATTGTGGGATAGCTGTCGTCGGTGATGGGCAGAATCAGGGAGAGGGTGGTCACGGCAAGGCTCACCAGTACCGTCTTCTTACGGCCTATCTTGTTCATCAGCATCCCCGTGGGGACAGAGAATATCAGAAACCAGAAGAAGACGAGCGAGGGGAACAGGTTAGCTTCGGAGTCGGTCAGGCCGAGGTCTTTCTGCACATAGTTGGAGGCTGTGCCCACCAGGTCGACAAAGCCCATGGCAAAGAAGCAGAGCATCACCGGTGCCATCTGCATGAGGAAACTCTTGCGGCCGGTAGGAAGTGATTGTGGGGTATTCATTGTTCAAAAGGTGTTAGAATATTGTTAGAATATTGTTTGAAGAGAGTAAATTGTCAGTTTGTTCACCCGGGCGTTGCCTCCCTCGGCTTGCAGGGTGAGGGTGCTGTAGGGTGCAGTGGGGAAGACCAGGTTGGTCATGGCCAGACGTCCGTTCTGCTCGAACAGCTCGATGCTGCTTCGGTCGATGAAGATGCGCAGGTTGAGCTTGCCGTCAGTGGTGTGGGTGGGGGCAACCGTTACCGAGGGGAAGTCCTGGCTGAAGTCGGTGATTCCGCTTCGGGTACGGTCGAACGACACTTCGTTCTTCGTGGCGTCATAGGTCATGGCTACGGTCTCGTCTGCCTTGTTCGAGAGGGTCAGGGTGATGCTGGTGGCGCGTCGGGCATCCATCTCCAGCAGGATTTCGCAGATGCCGTCGTTCTGGGTAGGCAGTGCCACCGTGCGTGCCCGCTTTCCTACGCTCAGCTGACGGATGTACTGCATCCGCTTGTCGCGCAGGGCTTCCAGCTCAGGGCTGGGCGTAGACGAGAGGTAGTACTGACCGTCTGCATCCTTGAAGAGTCCCAGCTCGCGGGGCAGGGTGTTGGCACTGCGGAATTGCAGGGTGGGCACCTCGGCTGCATACTGCCAGTTGCTCATCCAACCTATCACCGTGCGGCGTCCGTCAGGCACGTCACTCCAACTGACGGTAGCATAGTGGTCTTTTCCGTAATCCATCCATTTGGTAGGCACGTTGCCCTGGGCATCTGTATCAGCCTTGAAGCTGCGGCCGTCCCACTCTCCCACGAAGTATTGTGTGGCACTGCCGCCGAAGGGGCCGCCCGGGTTGATGTTGCACAGCAGCACCCATCTCTTCTCATCGCTTCCCGCTACGGGCAGCTCAAACAGGTCGGGGCATTCCCATACACCGTCTTGGGCACCCAGATCTTTGCCGAAGCGGCTTTGCAGTGTCCACTTCTTCATGTCGGGCGAGGCGAAGAAGAGCATCTCCTTCTCCAGTGCATGAGCCAGCACCAGGTTCCACTGCCCTTGCTTCTCGTTCCACCACATGTTGGGGTCGCGTGCTTCGCTCTCCAGCGTCAGCACCGGATTGCCCGGATAGGTTGTGAAGGTGTGTCCTCCGTCGGTGCTGTAGGCAAGGCTTTGCATCTGGCTGGCGGCTGCCGAGGTGTACATGGCTACCACGGCATCCTTGCCGAACCCGGCACTGTTGGCATGGTCGATGGCCGAGCTGCCGCTGAAGATGGTGCCCAGTCCGTCGGGCAGCAAGGCGGGTTCGTGGTGTTCCCAGTGAATCAGGTCACGGCTGGTAGAGTGTCCCCACGTCATGTTCTGCCACTTCGATCCATACGGATTCCATTGGTAGCACAGATGCCATACGCTGTCTTTGTAAACCATGCCGTTGGGGTCGTTCATCCATCCGTAGAGGGGCGTGTGGTGGAAGGCGGGGCGGTACTTCTCGCGGTTGGTCGCATCGTAGGTGTCGCTCACGCTGAAATTCTTCCAGCATACATCCTGCTTGGCTTCGCGTACACTGTTGCGGCCCTGGGTGGTGAGGATGTTCAGCACCACCTGTTTACCCCGGTAGGGGGTGAGGTCCAGAGGCACGGTATAGTCCACTTTCGATGTAGCCAGGCGAGCCACGATGCTCCGTTCCTGCTTACCGTCGGCGACAATGTTCACCGTAGCCTCTTCTCCGTTGTCTTGTATGGGCAACAGGAGATACTTCCCGACCTCTGTTATCCTGACCAATGTGTTGTTGGTGCCGAGGTGCTCAATGGTTACACCTTTCCGCTCTTGGGCGTGCAGCATCAGTGTGCCAAGGCAGAACCATGCTATCGACATCCCTACTTTCTTTACCTTCTTCATATTCGTTGCTATTTTAAGAGTTATTGTTTATCAAACCTTGTCAGCCCGTTCGTCGTTCCGACACTGCAAAGCTACCTCAATGCTTCGAAAATAGCTATGAAAAATTGTGCAAAGCCTGTTGAAAATGTTGCGAAGGTCGATTTTTATCAGTAAAATCCCCATTATTTACAATTATATGATTAGTTTTGTGCACGAAATCATTCATTTTTTATAAAACTGATACCATGAAGCATGTTTTTTCTCTTTTCTTTTTACTGCTTTCGTTTCTTATGATGGCAGGATGCCAGGAGAAGCGGATATACAGATTGGGTGTGTCGCAGTGCAGTTCGGACGACTGGCGCACCAAGTGCAACGATGAAATCAGACGTGAAATCATTTTCCACCCCGAAGCATCGGTCGAAATCCGTTCCGCCGACGACAGCAACGAAAAGCAGATAGCAGACATCCGATACTTCATGGACAACCACTTCGACATCATCATCGTCGCTCCCAATGAGGCCGATGCCATCACGCCTATCATCAAGGAGGCCTATGGAAAAGGCATCCCGGTCATCATCTTCGACCGCAACATCCACGGCGATACCTATACCGCCTATCAGGGGGTAGACAATATCGGCATCGGCAGCGAGGCGGCCCGCTATGCCCGGCATCTGGCAGGCAAGGGAGGCCGAATCATCGAAATCTGCGGATTGGCAGGCTCTACACCGACCATCGAGCGTCACGACGGTTTCATCAAGGAGGCTGCGCGTCACGACCTTCAGGTGGTGGCTTCGGCCCACGGCAACTGGAACTATCAGGACGCGGTGTCGGTTTGCGACTCCTTGCTCCATATATATAAGGATATAGACCTGGTGTATGCCCACAACGACCGCATGGCCATTGCAGCCTCTCACGTGGCGCGCAAGCTGGGGCGGAAGATTCAGGTGATAGGGATAGATGCCGCGCCCGAGATAGGCATCAAGGCCGTGGCCGACAGCGTGATTGACGCCACCTTCCTCTATCCTACGGAGGGCTACCGGCTGGTACGTACGGCGTTGGCCATCTTGCAGGGAAAGCCTTACGACAAGAAGCTTATCCTGCCCAAGTCATCGGTCGTGGATGTGTCGAATGCGGATATCCTGCTGCTGCAGAACGAATCGTTGAAGGAAGAGACCGACAAGATACGCAGGCTGAAGTCGCAGGTGGATGACTATTGGAACCAGCATTCGGCCCAGACCTCACTCTTCTACATCACCATCCTGGTGCTGCTGTTGCTGGCCGGATGGCTCTTCCAGCTGCTGCATGCCTTTTGGCAGAAGAAGAAATACCAGCAGGAGCTGCTGAAGCAGAACCATCTGTTGGAGCAGCAACGCGATATGCAGAAGGCACTCAACGAGCAGTTGAACCAGGCTACGCAATCCAAGCTGGTCTTCTTTACCAACGTATCCCACGACCTGCGTACGCCACTCACCCTGATTGCTGAACCTGTGGAGCAGATGGCGATGGCAGAGAACCTGACCCCTCAACAGCAGACGCTGATGCGGATTGCCAACAAGAATGTGCGCATCCTGAAGCGGCTCATCAACCAGATACTCGATTTCAGAAAGTATGAGAACGGCAAGCTGAACCTGCATCTGGCAGAAGTACGTTTTGCCCGTCTGGTAAGCGAGTGGGCCGAAGCCTTTCATCACATGGCCAAGCAGCGCGACATCCAGCTCTCCGTCGAACTCTCCATTCCCGAGGACTATACGTTGGCCGTTGACCCGGAGAAGATGGAGCGTATCTTCTTCAACCTCATGTCCAACGCCTTCAAGTATACGCCGCAGAACGGGCGGATAACGTTTGCCTGCTCGGGCAACGAGCGCGAACTCACCTTCTCGGTGGCAGACAACGGTCAGGGCATCGGCGGAGAGGACCTGAACAACATCTTCGACCGCTTCTATCAGGTAGACAAGGTGCATCCGCAAGGCTCGGGCATCGGCTTGTCATTGGTGAAGGCGTTTGTGGAGCTGCACCACGGAACCATCTCTGCCGAGAGCCAGTTGGGCCGAGGCACCACATTCACCGTCGTGTTGCCGGTTGTCCATCTGAGTCAGGCGGCAGCATGTGCGGACGAGGCTCCCCAGATTACCGCCGATGACGTGGATATGGAGCTGAGCACCATCGGACAGGAGCCGGCTGAAGTACGTCCCGACGAGCCGCTCTTGCTGGTGATTGACGACAACGAAGATATCCGCCGCATGATAGCACTGCTGATGAAGGAAGAGTACAACGTGCTGCTGGCTCCCGATGGAAAAGAGGGAGTGCGGCTGGCGGCCAAGTATGTGCCCGACTTGATTATCTGCGACGTGATGATGCCCGTGATGGATGGGCTGGAGTGCTGCCGTCGCATCAAGGAGGAGGTATCCACTTCGCACATACCTGTATTGATGCTGACCGCCTGCTCGCTGGACGAGCAGCGGGCACAGGGGTACGACAGCGGAGCAGACGGCTACATCGCCAAACCCTTCAGCAGCGTGGTGCTGAAGGCGCGTTGCCGCAACTTGATAGAAAACCGCAGGCGCATCAAGCAGCTTTGGACAAACAGTGCGGTTGCACTCCCCCAGACGGCTGCCGACGGGGCGGATGCACCGAAACAGCCTGCCGTGACGGAGGGCGATGTGGAGAGCGAGTTCTATGCACGCTTCCTGGAGATTGTACAGAGGGAGATGGGCGATTCCGAACTGAATGTCGAGCAGCTGGCCTCCTGCATGGGACTGGGCCGTTCGCAGTTCTATCGGAAGATAAAGGCGCTGACCAACTATTCGCCCGTAGAGCTGGTGCGCAACCTGCGGCTGAAGAAGGGGCGCGAGCTGTTGCTGACAACCGAGAAGTCGGTCAGCGAGATTGCCTACGAGGTAGGCTTCTCCAATCCGGCCTACTTTACCCGCTGCTACCGCGAGCTGTTTGACGAAACTCCCACCGACTTGCGTGACAAGATGGCCCCGAAAGGGTAATCTCTTCCCATTCGTTATCTGTGCATGCTATTCCCATGATGAAAAAACGAGCTTTTGCTATCAGAAATGTTGCGTGGCTCGTTTTTTTATACTCCATGCAACATTCCTGATAGCCCGTAGAGGGCATAACCGATACTTTTGCAGCAGAAAACTCTTAAACTCAAAAGTGTATGAAACAGAAACTTCTTAGCGCGTTTTTGCTATGTATCATGGCAATCGCAATGCAAGCGCAGGACATCGTTGTGCAAGGAACGGTCCTGTCAGCTACCGATTCCGAACCTTTGATCGGAGCCAGTGTCGTATCCGAACTCAATGCTTCGTTGGGTACCACGACCGACCTTGACGGACGTTTTACCATTACGGTGCCAGCAGGTTCCAACCTCACAGTCTCGTATATAGGATTTGTGTCAACCACCCTGAAGGCAGCGGCACAGATGAACATCCTGCTGAAAGAAGACTCAGAGGTGCTCAGTGAAGTAGTGGTAGTGGGTTACTCCACCGAAAAGAAGTCAGACCTGACCGGTTCCGTCTCGGTGGTCAAGATGAAAGATGTGGCCGATATGCCGACAGGCAACGTTATCCAGTCGTTGCAGGGACGTGTGGCCGGTATGACCGTGACTACCGACGGTACGCCCGGCGGACTCAGCACCGGTACCTCCATCCGCGGTGCCTCTTCGTTCCGCGGAGATGCCAACGGCCCGCTTTACGTCATTGACGGCGTGATGACCCGTGAAAATCCCGGTACCATCCTCAACAGCAACGACGTAGAGTCCATACAGGTGCTGAAGGATGCCGCATCGGCCTCTATCTACGGTGCGCAGGCAGCCAACGGTGTCATCATCATCACCACCAAGCGTGCCAAGAAGGGAGAGGCTCACGTCACGTTCGATGCTTCCTTGACGGTGCAGACCTACCAAAGTGGCCTCGATTTGCTGGATGCCTATCAGTGGGGCGATGTCTACTGGTCGGCCTACAAGTATGCGCACAACGGAGCCACACCGTCGTCGTCCGTCTATGGGAACGGAGCGAAGGCACAGCTGCAGACCTACAAGAACCTGAACGGTGCAGACGTACTGCCGCAGACCACCGACTGGGAGGATGAAATCCACCGTACGGCCTTGATGCAGACCTACAGCATCGGATTGCAGAAGGGAGCTGAAAACGGCTCTTCCTCATTCTCGCTCAGCTGGCTCGACCACGACGGTATTGTCAAGGGTACGGATTTCCAGCGACTCAACAGCCGCTTCAGCAGCGACTATGGCTTCCTGGACAACCGCCTCAAGGCAGGTGGCAATGTGGCAGTCAACTGGTGGAGGGCTCACTATATGCCGGGCGGAGCCGAGGAGAATGCCGTGAAGCAACATCCGGCCAAAGCCGTGTACGATGTAGAGGGTGTCTATGTAGACCAGATTAACGACATACTGAGCGATACGCCCAACGTGATGCGTCTCATCGAGAACAGTCAGGGAAACAAGAACGAGTATTGGCGTGTATTCGGAAACGCCTACCTGCAGGTAGAGCCGGTGAAGAACCTGATTGTCAAGACCAACTTCGGTGTGAACTACTACAGCGAAACCATCAAGACGTTTGAACCCAGCTGGCTGCGCGACACGGTAAACAAACTGACGCAGTCGATGGGCAAGAACGTGGATTGGGTATGGACCAACACGGCGCAGTACAACATCGAGTGGCAGCGTCATGCGCTGATGGCACTGGCAGGTATCGAGGCGAAGAAATACCACAACGAGAGCTTCTTCGGATATGGTACCGGGCTGCAGATAGAAGACCCCAACTACCTCTACCTGGGTAATGTGACGGCCAACAAGAACGTGGGTGCCGGTGCATCCAACTACTCCATGTTCTCCGGCTTTGGCAAACTGAACTATACGTATGACGAGAAGTACCTGCTCTCGTTCACCCTGCGCCGGGATGCTTCGTCCCGTCTGTCGGCAGCCCACAACTATGACTGGTTCCCCTCCGTATCGGCCGGATGGCGTCTCTCGCGCGAGAAGTTCATGGAGTCGACGGCCGAATGGCTCTCCGACCTGAAGCTGCGCGGTTCGTGGGGTATCAACGGAAACGACCTCATTGACAACGAGGCCTTCTATGCCAAATACCTGATGAGCCTCGACCGCGGCTCGTACAACATGAGCGGTGACGGCACCACCCTTTCGCCGGGTGCCTATCGCGTCCGCACCACCAACCCCGACCTGAAATGGGAAAAGACCTACCAGACCAATGTGGGTATCGATGCAGGCTTCTTCAACAACAGCCTGACCCTCTCGCTCGACTATTTCTACAAGCAGACCAAGGACATGCTGGTAGAGAAACCTTATATCGCCACCATCGGCGAGGGAGGCTACTGCTGGTACAACGGCGGTGAGATGGTGAACAAGGGTATCGAAGGACAGATTAACTGGCGCAGTCAGATAGGGAAAGACTTCCGCTACGATGTAGGCTTCAACTTCACCTTCTCCAAGAACAAGGTGACCGACCTGCTCGATGACATCTACTACTCCTACGGCGGCGGTTATGCCGACCACTCCCTCGTGGGACAGTCACTGGGCTCGTGGATGGGCTTCAAGACAGAGGGCGTATTCCATTCGCAGGCCGAGGTCGATGCCTATTGCCAGCAGTATCAGGTAGAGTTCGGTCAGCCGGGTGTAGGACGTATCCGCTACAAGGATGCAAACGGCGACGGCAAAATCAACTACAACGACCGCACCTGGCTGGGATGCGACCTGCCCAAGGCACAGTTCGGCCTGACGCTGGGCGCACAGTGGAAGGGATTCGACCTCAACATGTTCTTCTCCTCCATCATCCGCGATGCCTTCAACAACTCCAAGTATTATACCGACCTCTTCCAGTGCTGGAACGGCAACCACGGCACACGCCTGCTGGAGGCAGCCGAGGCATACGAGCGTTATCAGCAGACCGGTTACTACGACTGCGACACGCCGGCTCCCACCACCGACAACGGCAACAACGAGCACGAAGTGTCAGAATTCCACATCGAGAACGGCTCGTTCCTCCGGCTGAAGACGCTGACACTCGGTTACACCTTGCCGCAGGCGTTGCGCAACAAGCTGAAGATGCAGAATGCCCGCATCTACCTGCAGGGACAGAACCTCTTCACCATCACCGCCTACAAGGGTGCCGACCCCGAAGGACTGGGTTATCCCTATGCACTGCCCCGCCAGTTCACCTTGGGATTCCAGATAGGATTTTAAGCAATCGAGTCAGTATGTTTCATCAAATTATCAATCGAAAAATATGAAAATCAAGAATATATGCATCGCATCTGCATGTGCCCTCCTGCTGGCCGGATGCAGCGACAGCTTTTTGGAAAACAAGCCGCAGGGCAGCCTCTCTGACGGCGTGATGAATTCGACCGAAGCCATCGACCTGCTGGTCAATGCAGCTTACGCTTCACTCTACGGGATGACGAACGAACAGGGCGACCCCTGTATGCGCCCCACTACCAACTGGAGCTACGGCGAAGTCCGGGCCGACAATGCCTACAAAGGCGGCGGTGGCGAAGGCGACGTGTGGGACGTACATGCCATGGAAACCTTCCAGATGCAATCCAACAACGGCAACCTGGACGGCAAGTGGTTCAACCTCTACAGCCTCATTTCGCGCTGCAACTCTGCCCTGCGGGTGCTCAACGAGGCCGATGCGACGGTGGTGAAGGAGAAGGAGTCGCGCATAGCCGAGGTCAAGGTGCTGCGTGCCCACCACTATTTCGAGCTGGTGCGCCTCTTCAACAAGATTCCCTACATGGACGAGAACCTGCCTACAGCCGACTATGTGAATGTGCCCAACGATGAGTTCACGCGCCAGCAACACCTGGAACGCATCGCCGGCGACCTGCTTGATGCAGCCGAGCACCTGCCCGACAGACAGGCAGAGGTGGGACGCATCAACCGCAACATTGCCCTGGCCTACGCTGCCAAGGTGAAGCTCTATGCCGCTTACGAGCAGGACGAACAGACCCACGCCGTCACCCGCATCAACAAGGACCTGCTGCGCGAGGTGGTCGACCTGATCAATCAGGTGAAGGGATATGACCTGCTGCCCGACTTTCAGGACCTGGACCTGATTGCCTACGAGAACGGTGCCGAGTCCGTCTTTGCCGTGCAATACTCCATGAACGACGGCTCGGGCGACGCTGGCCGCATCAACTGGAGCAACCTGCTCAACTCGCCCGGCGGCAACAGTCCCTATCATGGCGACGGCTTCTTCCTGCCTTCGCAGGACCTCATCAATGCCTATCAGACCGACGACAACGGCTTGCCTCTGTTCGACTACCAGTCACGTCCCGACTACGGGGTGGTGAACTTCATCGACGAGCAACACCAGACCCTGAGCAACACCGAACCGAACGTTGACCCCCGCCTGGACTTCGTCGTAGGCCGACCCACCATCACCTACAAGACCTGGCGCGAAACGCCCTGCCAGTCGTGGGTACGCGACCGCGGTGTCTACGGTCACAACTGCGCCAAGCGCTTCTGGGTGTCGCCCGAGTCACCCGAAATGTTCCAGGGATGGCCTTGGGGAGCGTCCGAGCTGAACTGGCAAATCATCCGCTATGCCGACCTGCTGCTCTACAAAGCCGAGGCACTGATAGAGATAGGAGGTGACGGATTGGAAGAGGCACGTCGGCTCATCAACCGCGTGCGCCAGCGTGCCATGCAGAGCCAGTACGTCAAGGATTTCAACGACCCCTCGAAGGATGCTGCCCACTACAAGATAGGCCTCTATCCTGCCGAAGGATGGACACAGGACTATGCACGCCAGGCCCTGCGAACAGAGATGCGTCTGGAGAAGGCATTGGAAGGCGAACGCTATTTCGACCTGGTGCGCTGGGGCATTGCCCGTGAGGTGATGACCGCCTACTTCCAGGCAGAGAAGGACAACCGCGTCTATTACCAGAACGCCGCATTCGATGCCGGTGAAGAGTATTTCCCCATCCCGGTAGCGCAGTACAACTTCTCGCTGGGCCAATATACGCAGAACCCGGGCTATCCCGCATTCTGACAGGCTATTAGCCCGTTATCTCTCCAAGTGCGTGCTGTCGCTGTAGGGGCAGACCTGTGTGTCCGCCCAACCCGCACGCCTTGCATTCATACCATCAGCATGAAGGGCAGACACGCAGGTCTGCCCTTTCACTTGTCACTCGTAGCTCGTCACTTATCCCTTGGGCGTATCTCAAAAATCAGCGAAATTCAAAAATATTTTCTCGTTTTCGCTGATTTTTCAGTCAAAGCTGTGTGAATCTAAACTAAAAATTGTACTTTTGAAGTGCAAAAAACAATGGAGCATGAAGTACCAAAATATCATTGGCAGAGAAGTGGAAATATCCACGCTCGAACGCTTGTACAAATCCAGGAAATCCGAGTTTGTCGCCATCTACGGACGAAGACGCATCGGTAAGTCATACCTGGTCAGTGAGGTGTATGGCAGTAAGATACTCTTCGCTGCTGTCGGAACATACGTAAAAGACGGGGACAAGAATTACGAGACGTACAGAAAACTGCAATTGGACCATTTCTACGATTCACTGGTGTTGTCAGGGTTGGATGCCACCACGGTAGAAAGGCCTACATGCTGGCGCGAAGCCTTCCTGCTTCTGCGCAGGTTGCTTGAAGGCATACGTGCCCGCCGGAAGGTCATTCTTATTGATGAGTTGCCTTGGTTAGCCGGTCCTCAGTCGTCCGAGATGATTTCAGAACTTGGCTATTTTTGGAACTCCTGGGCAGATAGCCAGAGAAATATTATTCTGGTGGTATGTGGTTCTGCTACGAGCTGGATGCTTGATAATGTCATACGCGATTATGGAGGTCTGCACGGACGACTCACGGAGACCATCAAGCTTGCTCCTTTTACGCTGGCCGAATGCCAGAAGTACTACCGCCGAAACGGATTCCGTCTTTCCCGATACGAGATGTGCATCTGCTATATGGCATTGGGAGGAGTCCCCTTTTATCTTGACAAGTTGCGCAACAACCAGACCATCACAGAAAATATAGATCGTATCTTCTTTGCCGACGAAAAGATACATCAGGAGTTTATGGATGTGTATGCAGGTCTTTATGCCAGTAAGGAACGGTATGTGGATATAGTCAAGGTTTTGGGCAGTCAGTTTTATGGTATGACCCAAAGGGAGATTAGTGCAGCCATAGATGTCAAAAGTGGCGGAACGCTGACCAAGTTGCTTGAGAACCTCATGGAATCAGGCATTATCAGAGCATATCCCCGCTATGGCAAGGAACGTGTAGAGACAGTCTATCAGCTGATAGATTTCTTTTCTTTGTTCTATTTGCGTTTCGTACAGGGCAAACAGGTAAAGAAGGGAATATGGAATTCCGTTCATGGCACTCCCACTTTCTACACTTGGGCAGGAGATACCTTTGAACTGCTTTGTATAGAGCATTTGTCTCAAATCCAAGACACCTTGCGCATAGCCTCCATTAGCCGGAATTATTGTTGGAACGGAAAGAGTCCCGACGGGAAAGGGGCTCAGATTGATTTGCTGCTGGAAAGTAAGGCTGACAGGACAGATTATCTCTGCGAAATGAAGTTTACCGGTGGCAAATATGCCATAACGAAAAACGATGAAGAAGATTTTCTGAATAAGATAGAGGCTTTCGCAGCAAGTAAGATGCACAATAAGACGCGCAGTATCCAACTGGTGATGATTACGACGATGGGCATCGCCCGGGGAGAACATGCCAGCATTGTCAATCAATCAGTTGTGTTGGATGATTTATTTGCAGACCGTTGATGACGGACTCCCCAACCCGCACGCCTTGCATTCAGTCCATCAGCATGAAGGGCAGACACGCAGGTCTGCCCTTTCACTTGTCACTCGTAGCTTGTCGATCGTAGCTCGTCACTCGTAGCCTGGGTTATTTCTCCTTGATCAGGTAGACACAGCAGGCGCCGATAATCAGCATCACGCCCGCCGTCACCAGCATGTTCACCTCGGGAGGCAGGCAACCCTCGGGCGTATACAGGGCCAGGATGCTGCCGCCCAATGCGGCTGCCACTATCTGCGGGATGCAGATGGTACCGTTGAACAGGCCCAGATACGTACCCATGTGTCCGCCGCTCAGTGCGTTGGTCAGGATGGTGAAGGGCAGTGCCAGCATGGCAGCCCAGGCGCAACCGATGAGCAGGAAGGAGACGAAGAGCATGTATTGGCTGTGTACGAAGTAGGTAGAGATGAAGCCGATGCCGCCCAGTACCAGGCTGAGCGAGTAGACCAGCTTGCGGCTCTTGAACATCGGGATGCAGATGGCCCACAGCACAGAGCCGATGGCCTGTACGGCAAAGAGCACGCCCACCCAGTTGGCGGCCTCCTGGTATTGCAGGCTCTTGGTGTCGAGCACCACCTTGCTGACACCCTCTACCAGGTGCGTGGTGGTGGGAGCGTCGAATACGTTGGCGGCGATGCTTCCGTTGGTATAGGTCCACATGAACATGAAGGCAAACCAGCAGAAGAACTGTACCAGTCCCACCGTCCAGAAGGCTTTGGGTGCCTTCACCAGCAGGCGCAGCATGCTGACTTTCTCCTTCTCCTGTTCGGCCGTGATGCCATGATACTCGGCATACTCGGCAGGCGGCATCTCCTTCACCTTGACGGACGTATAGATGACGCACCCTATCAGGATGGCGGCGCCGATGTAGAAGGAGAAGATGACCGAGTCGGGGATGACACCCTGCGGAGCCGTGTTGCTGATGCCTATCCAGGCGAAGACGAAGGGGAAGAGATAGCCCACCAGGCTGCCGGCATTGCACAGGAAGCTCTGGATGGAGTAGGCCAGGCCCTTCTGCTTCTCGTTCACCATGTCGCCCACCATCATCTTGAAGGGCTGCATGGCCATGTTGATGGAGGTGTCGAGGAACATCAGCGCGAAGAGTCCGAAGGTCATGGCCGTGCCGACGGCCATACCGAAACTGCCAGCATTGGGCAGCAGGCACATCACCAGTACGGCAATCAGCGAACCGATGAACAGGTAGGGGATGCGCCGGCCGAATCGGCACCACGTCTTGTCGCTGGCGGCTCCCACGATGGGCTGTACGATGATGCCGGCCAGCGGGGGCAGAATCCAGAAGTAGCTGAGGTTGTGCGGGTCGGCACCCAGCGTGGAGAAGATGCGGCTGATGTTGGCACTCTGCAGGGCGTAGGCTATCTGTACGCCGAAAAATCCGAAGCTGATGTTCCACAGCTTCCAAAAACTCAAATCGGGTTTCGTTTTCATGGTTTGTTCCATTTGTTTTTATTGTACATATTTTCTTTTTCTGATTCCTCATTTCGTCGTCCCTCGGATGACCAGGTTGGTGCGCACTATCTTGTTGCTGCTCTTGGGCGTCTTATCCTCCAGCTTCTCTGTCAGGATGCCGAAGGCACTGCGTCCCACCTCTTCGCCGTGCTGCTCCACCGTAGTCAGCTTGGGGTCGGTGCTCTGCGCGATGGTACCGTCGGAGAAGCCGCAGATGGAGACCTCCTCGGGTACCTTTACCCCCACCAGCTTGCAGGCGTAGAGGATGCCCGCCGCCGTATCGTCGTTGATGGCGAAGAATCCGTCGGGCCGGCGGTCGCTCTCCAGCAGGTCGGGGGTGATGGAGATGGCGCGTTCGCGCGTGTCGCAGGCCAGTATCATCGCATCGTCCACCGGTATCTTGTAGCGTCGCATGGCGTCCAGGTAGCCGTTGCGGCGGTTTTTGGTGATTTCCAGGTGGGGGGCGGCGCTATAGAAGAGGATGCGCTTGCATCCCGTCTGTATCATGTACTCTACGGCGGCAAACGAGCCGGCATAGTCGTCCACCACCACGCGCTCCGTCTGCAGTCCGGTGCAGATGCGGTCGTAGAACACCACGGGGATGTTGTTGTTCAGCAGCTCCTGGTAGTGCCCGTAGTGCGAAGTCCCCTTGGCCAGCGAGGCGATGACACCGCAGACGCGGGCCGCCAGGAAGGAGTGTACTATCTGTACCTCCTGCTCGTAGCACTCGTTGCTCTGCGCCACGATGATGTTGTAGCCAGCCTGTGAGGCTGCCTGCTCTATGCCGCTGAGCACGCACGAAAAGAAGTGATGCACCAGCTGGGGGACGATGACACCGATGGTGTTCGACCGGCTGGAGCGTAGGTTGACAGCCAGCACATTCGGCTTGTAGTTGTGCTCGCTGGCGTAGGCGTGTATCAGGTCGCGCGTCTCCTTGCTGATGTCGGGATTGTCTTTCAGGGCTCTCGATACGGTGGAGGGGGAGACGTTGAGCGCACGTGCAATGTCTTTGATGGTGATCTGCGGTTTGTTCATAGAGCTTTAAGTGTTTCCGTCTGCAAATGTAGCAGAAAGCGGTGAACCGTTTCACTGCTGGGCCCAAGTTTTTTTTCGGTGGTAATGCAAACGTTTGCAATCGGTTCCTCTCCGGAAGAAAGAAAAAAGCCCGGGCTCCTGCTGTGTGGCATGGAGCCCGGACTGTTCGCGTGCGTCCCGGCGACCGATTGCATTGTGACATATTGGCCTTGAAGAATTATTTCTGAGGCAATGAATAGACCATATTATATTACGCACACGAGATTATGTCAAAGGGAAAAAATCGAAAGTTCTATAAGCCCAGTCGTATGATGATGAGCAAAAGAAATGAAGAACTGCTAGATAACTGTTTCAGGCTGTAATATGGCGAAGTTTTGCCATTTGTATATCTATCGTATATTTAAATATATATAAAACCGTAAGATAATTACAAAAATAAACAGATTAAACACCATGTAATTCAGATATTATCTGTATTTTTGTATCAACATTACAATAATAGACAAAATATCGCAGTATGATACGAGATTTTTGGGTTAAGAATTACCTTTCCATTCGCGATAAGCAGGAGTTAAGTTTTGTTGCCAAGGGGCCATCTTCGGAACTTGTTACCGAAGTTGCTGATGGGGTATTCTTGTATAAGTTAGGCATCCTCTATGGCTCGAATGCTTCTGGCAAATCGAATATGCTGATTGCCATGAACGAGGTGTTCCGTTTGTTGGTCATGCCAAAGTCTGATGCGACAGTCGGAATTGGCGGTTGCATTCCCTTTGTGCTCACCCAGGATGAGCCCACGGAAATGCACGTGTCATTTTATGCTGTTGGCACCCGATATGACTACGATGTCAAGTTCAACGGCAAGCACATTCTGAGTGAAGCCTTGTACTATTACCCAAATAAATCAAAGTCTCTGTTCTATGAGCGCAGTTTTGTGGGTGAGAACGTCCAGGCCGACATCAAGTTTGGAGCAAGTCTCAAACTGCAAGTCAAGACACAGGAAAGCATACGCGAAAATACGCTGAACAATCACAGTGTGTTGTCCGTTTGTCGAAAAGCAGCTTTGAAAGATGACATAGCTCCATTCAACACGCTTCACGCATGGATTATGGATAACTACCACGAGATAGATGGCGATGGAGACAAAGGCATTGTTCAAATCATGAAAGATGCTTACAGCAATCCCAAGAAGCGTAAGTTCTATAACACGATGCTTCAGAAGGCTGACTTGAACATTCTGGAGTATCGTCCTATTGTGGAAGACCGCATTGTTCCCCATGAATTCCGCGAACGTATCCAGAAGGAGAATATCCCAGAGGAAATGAAAGACGTTCTGTTGAAGCCAACCACAGATTCCATCACCTTCTTGAATCATTCCGACAATGGTAACTTTGACATTCCCCTCAGATGGCAGTCAAAGGGCACTCAGAAGTACATCCACATATTGGATGCCCTGTACGACCTGATAACGAGTCCTCATGTGTACTATCTTGATGAACTGGGCGAGGATCTGCACAACGACCTGTTGTACTACTATCTCAATGTCTTTATCTTCAACTCCGACAAGTCGCAGCTGATTATCACAAGCCAGGAGACCACCCTTCTGTCACAGGATATGATTAACGAGAACAGAGGTGTGGTGTGGTTCGTTGAGAAGAACAAGGAGACAGCTTCGTCCGAATATGCCCGTGGCGATTCCTTTGGCTTGCACAAGAATCTCTCGCTATACAACTCTTATCGCATTGGCCGATTGGGAGCCAAACCAGAACTGGGTAGTATCTTTATAAATCTGGAGGACTGATATGGGAAAGCTACGACAGACAGCACTCATCCTGGGTGAAGGACCAACTGAATTCTTCTATTTCAAGTCCCTATGCGACGTGTTCAAGCGTCTGACCATCAAGCCAGACTATCCGAAGCATACCAACATCAAGGAACTGGATGCAAAGATAGCAGAGGGTATAGCTATGGGCTACAACCATATCTTCTGCATTATCGACATGGACACAAAGGACAAGGAGCCGGAGCGTTCACAATATCAGAAGTTAAAGGCAAAGTATGCTAAGCCCATCGACAAACCCAAGAAAGGCATCTACTGCGAGGTGGAGTTCTTCGAGACGCACCGTTGTACCGAGTTGTTCTTCCTCTACTATTTCCGTTACACCTCACGTCCATACGAAACACAAGAGCCTTTGCTCAAAGAACTAAACCAATGTGTAGAGTATCGGAAAGCGATAGAGTTCTTCATCAAGACCAAAGGACTTCACGGCTACTTTGAACGCAATGGAGGTAGTCTGTATAATGCTATAACCAATGCCAATCGGTCTGTGGATGAGAAGTTGAAGCGTGACAGAGATTATACCTACTCGGAGTTAGGACGATTGATGAAAATAATAGAATCTTTATAAAAATATTTCTCCCGCCTTAACAAGACTGTTCAATCACGGGATGTTTGAAGAAATAGAATAAACGGCATATCTCTTGCTACCTTGTATCTTATTTGTAAATTTGCTACGGATATATATTCTTTCGAAGGTAGTTAAATCTGGTTAATGCCATCGGTCATCCGTCTATGTATGACGCAATATTGCTACTTTTGCCTGCGTTTGACGGCTGACGTCAAGTGCGGAAAGAATGGAAGAATATGACAAGAATTGCAAATAACCTGACTGAACTGATCGGACATACTCCGATGATGGAACTGAACGGCTATAGCCGTAAGTATGGCTTGAAGAGACCTATCCTGGCAAAGCTGGAGTCATTCAATCCGGCCGGAAGCGTGAAGGACCGTGTGGCTCTGTCGATGATTGAAGATGCGGAGGCACGCGGCCAACTGAAGCCGGGTGATACCATCATAGAACCTACCAGTGGAAATACCGGGGTGGGACTGGCCATGGTGGCTGCCATCAAGGGGTATCGGCTGATACTGACCATGCCTGAAACGATGAGCGTGGAGCGGCGGAACCTGCTGAAGGCGCTGGGAGCGGAAATCGTGCTGACGGACGGACTGACAGGCATGGCGGGCTCCATAGCCAAGGCAAAGGAGCTGCACGAACAGATACCCGGCTCTATCATCCCGCAGCAGTTTGAGAATGCAGCCAACGTGACCGTACATGAACGGACCACCGGCGAAGAGATTTGGGAGGATACCCAAGGCGGCGTGGATGTGTTTGTGGCCGGTGTGGGTACGGGCGGCACCGTCTGTGGTGTGGCACGCGCACTGCGAAAGCACAATCCCGATGTCTATATCGTAGCCGTAGAGCCGGCCTCGTCGCCGGTATTGGAAGGCGGAAAGGCGGCCCCGCACCGCATACAGGGTATCGGTGCCAACTTCATCCCGCCGATTTACGACGCTTCGCTGGTGGACGAGGTGATGGCGGTGCCCGACGAGGAGGCTATCCGGGGCGGACGCGAACTGGCTTCGTGCGAAGGTTTGCTGGCCGGCATCTCTTCGGGGGCGGTGCTCTATGCCGCACGCCAGCTGGCCATGCGACCGGAATTTGAGGAGAAGCGTATCGTGGTGCTGCTGCCCGATACGGGCGAACGCTATCTCTCTACCGAGCTGTATGCTTTCGAGACCTATCCGCTGGAGTGAATCGATGTAACTCTCTCTGTATGAATAGATTTCTGATTGGACTCTGCCTGCTGCTGTCGGTGGCGCGGGTATCGGTGAAGGGGCAGACGTATGATGAATGGTGCGACTATGCCTCGTCGGCGATTGAGGCCGACAGCCTGGCACAGGCGGAGGAGTATATCCGACAGGCGTTGAAGCTGGAACCGGCCAATCCGCACAACGCCCTGCTCTTCTCCAATATGGGGACGATACAGCGCCGACAGGGGAAACAGGAACTGGCTGCCGAGTCGTACTCGTTCGCGCTCAACTTCGCTCCCGCTTCGGTACCTATCCTGATGAACCGTGCCACGCTGTATATGGAGATGGGGCAGGAGGAGAAGGCACGGGTGGACTATGCGCTGGTGCTGGACTATGAGAGGGACAACAAGGAGGCCTTGCTGATGCGTGCCTTCATCTATATGAACCAGCGCAACTATCCTTTTGCCCGGGCAGACTATGAGCGGCTGCTCAAGCTGGAGCCGCAACACTACCAGGCCCGGCTGGGATTGGCCATCCTGGAACAGAAGGAGAAGAAATATCAGGCGGCTTTGGAGCAGCTGAACGCCATGCTGGCCGCACGGGCGGGAAGTGACGGACCACTGACGGACGGACAGGTGGCGGTGCTCTATGTGGCCCGTGCCGACGTGGAGCAGGAGATGGGGCATATCGAACTGGCATTGGTAGACCTGAAGGAGGCCATCGCACTGGATGCGGCACAAAAGGAGGCGTACCTGATGCGCGGACAGCTCTACCTGCTGCAGAAGAAGAAGGTGCAGGCCAAATGTGATCTGGAGCAGGCCGTGGCGCTGGGTGTCCCGCAGGCTGAGGTCCGCGAGCTGCTGAAGCAGTGCAAGTGAACGGACGGCAGCGTGCCCGCTCTCTCTGCTTACTCCTCTGAAGTGAACCGTCTGATCAGTTCCACGAAACTTTTTCCGTATTTCTTTTTCTTGTATTCACCGATGCCGCTGATGTTGCCAAAGGCTTCTACGGTGGTAGGGCGCACGGCGGCCAGTTGGTGGAGCACCTTGTCGGACAAGATGATGTAGGCAGGCAGCACCTCTTCGTCGGCCAGGCGTTTGCGTAGCTCGCGCAGGGCTTGGAAGAGCGATTCGCTCTCTACACCCGGCAGATTGACCAGCGGTTTCTGGATGGCTACGCCCTTCTCCTTCTTCTTTCTCCCTCGGGTGGCCGTACTCTTCTCTTCCCGGTGAATCACCACCAACGAGGCCGTGGCTCGTCCGTAGAGCACCTCTGCACCGATGGGGGTGAGCTTCAGGTGATTGCCCTCGTTGTAGGCAATTTCGAAATAGCCCAGGTGCAGCATCTGCAGCAGGTAGTCGTGCCAGTCGCGGGCGGGTATATCGCGCCCGGCCCCGAAGGTCTTCAACCGATGATACTGCTTCTCGTTCACTTCCGGTGTGTAGTTCCCGCGCAGGATGTCGATTGTTACCCCGGAGGCAATCTGCTGTTCGGCCCGCACGATGGCGCTGAGCGCTTTCTGTACGATGACGGTTCCGTCGAAGCGCTCGGGAGGATTCTTGCACACGTCGCAGTTGCCGCAATCGCACGTGCGCTGTTCACCGAAGTAGCTCAGCAGGATACGCCGGCGGCAGATGTCGGCTTCGGCGTATTGCTGCATCCGCCGGAGTTTCTCTTCGTTGATGGCCTGTTGGCCGCTCTCCTGGGCGAACTTGGTGAGCAGAATCAGGTCGGCCAGCGAGTAGAACAGCAGGGTGTCGCTGGGCAATCCGTCGCGTCCGGCACGTCCGATTTCCTGATAGAAGCTTTCGATGCTTTTGGGCAGGTTGTAGTGGATGACCCACCGCACGTTGCTCTTGTCGATACCCATGCCGAAGGCGATGGTGGCGCAGACCACCTGCACGCGGTCGTTGATGAAGTCGTCCTGTGCCCTGTCACGTTGCTCGGGGGAGAGTCCGGCATGATAGATGGCGGCCCGGATGCCCTGTCGCTGCAGCATCTGGGCCACGCTCTCGGTCTTGCTCCGGCTCATGCAGTAGATGATGCCGCTTTCGTCGGGACGCCGTCTGATGAAGTCGAGGATGGTGCGGTGCTTCTCCTGGGCGGTGTAGCCTCGCTTGACGGTGAGGCTCAGGTTAGGGCGGTCGAACGAAGAGAGAAAGATGCGTGGCTGTTGCAGGCGCAGCTGGCGCACGATGTCCTCGCGGGTAATCTTGTCGGCTGTAGCCGTCAGGGCGATGATGGGGATTTGGGGGAAAAGGTCGCGCAACGTCCCAAGCTGGGTGTACTCCGGACGGAAGTCGTGTCCCCACTGCGAGATGCAGTGAGCCTCGTCGATGGCGAAGAAGGAGATGTCCATCTCTTTCAGCAGGTAGGGAATCTCTGCCAGCAACCGTTCGGGCGAGATATACAGCAGCTTGATTTTCCCCTCGGTGCACTGTCGCCGCAGGATGGCATTGGACGTCTCGTCGTTGCTGCTGTTCAGGGCTCCGGTGGCAATGCCATTGGCCTGCAGCGACTCTACCTGGTCCTTCATCAGCGATATCAGGGGAGACACGACAATGGCTGTACCTCCGCACATCAGGGCCGGAAGCTGGTAACAGATGGACTTCCCTCCGCCGGTGGGCATCAGTACCAATGCGTCGCGCCGGGCCAGCAAGTGACGGATAATCTCTTCCTGCAAAGGGCGGAACGAGTCGTATCCAAAGTGTTTCTTGAGAATTTGCAGCATCTTGATTACGCTTGTTTATTTTGGAGGACAAAGGTACGCCTTTTTATTGTATTTTGCACAAAAAGCCACTCATCAACTTTTTTCAATTGCATCATCTGGTGTACAGACATCCTTGCAGTTTGATTTCCTTGAAAAAGCGTTTCTGAAGAGGTAAAAATAAAGTTTCTATGATTGTTGTGAGGAATATCTCATCTTTTTGGGCACTTCTGCGAAAAAAGTTTAAAGAAAAGTTGTTTGTTTGCGAAAAAAGTCAGAAATTTGTATGGCTTTAAATTTGGCTTTACCAAATGGAGGCAAACATGGCATTACCTCATATAGGAATACATGTATTTAATAACCCTAACCAGTTAGTTCGATGAGTGATTTAGAAAACAACAATGTGCAGGAGCAGGCTCCTAAAAAAAAGCCCTACAACCTGCGCGAAAAGAAGGAAAAGGATGCTGCCTATCGTTCCTTGATTCGGCCGGAATTGGCTGATGAATTGTACGACAAGATATTGAATATTGTCGTTGTGCAGAAAAAGTATCGCGACCCAGACTATTCGGCCAAAGACTTAGCTAAAGAGTTGCAGACAAACACCCGCTATCTGTCAGCGGTTGTCAATTCACGCTTTGGTATGAATTACTCATGTTTGCTGAATGAGTATAGGGTGAGAGAGGCCATGCACTTGCTGACGGACAAACGCTATGCCGACAGGAATGTGGAGGAAATCAGTGCCATGGTAGGCTTCGCCAATCGCCAGTCATTCTATGCCGCTTTTTATAAGAATGTAGGCGAAACGCCCAACGGCTACCGGAAAAAACATGTGACTGAAAAAAAGAAATAACAAAAACCGCCGGATGCAGGCATCCGATAGCGGTTGGAAATAAGTATCCCGAGCATTGCGTTTCGGGATATTTTTGTGATAATCGTTTTCGAATAACCTTTAAATGACAGTAGAATGATGAAAAAACAGATGGTGGCTGCCGCCGCACTCCTTTTGCTGACAGCGTGTGGCGCAACGGACAAGAGCGTGACTGATACCCAAAAATTTGATTATACAGTGGAAAAGTTTGCAGATTTACAGATTTTGCGTTATCGCGTACCCGGTTTCGAGGATTTGTCGCTCAAGCAGAAAGAGCTGGTCTATTACTTGACGGAGGCAGCTCTGCAGGGACGTGACATCTTGTTTGACCAGAATGGAAAGTACAACCTGCGCATCCGTCGGATGCTGGAGGCGGTCTATACAGGCTATCAGGGTGATAAGAACAGCAGTGACTTTCAGGCGATGGAGGTCTACCTGAAACGTGTGTGGTTCTCCAACGGCATTCACCATCATTATGGATGTGAGAAGTTTGTGCCTGGTTTCACACCGGACTTCTTACGGAAGGCACTCCTCTCGGTGGATGCCTCTACGCTACCTCTGGCGGAGGGACAGACCGTAGAGCAGCTGTGCGACGAGGTGTTTCCCGTTATCTTCGACCCGACGGTGATGGCCAAACGGGTGAATCAGGCCGATGGAGAAGACTTGGTGCTGACCTCTGCCTGCAACTATTACGACGGTGTGACACAGCAGGAGGCCGAAGCGTTTTACAATGCACTGAAAGACCCGAAGGATGAGACGCCTGTCTCCTACGGACTGAACAGCCGGCTGGTGAAAGAGGACGGACGGGTACAGGAGAAGGTCTGGAAGGTAGGAGGCCTTTATGGGGCAGCGCTGGAAAAGATTGTGTACTGGCTGAAGAAGGCGGAGACGGTGGCCGAGACGGACGAACAGAAGGCGGTGATAGCCAAACTGGTGGAGTTCTATGAAACGGGTGACCTGAAGACGTTCGACCAGTATGCCATCCTGTGGGTGAAAGACCTGAACTCGCGCATCGACTTTGTCAACGGATTTACCGAAAGCTATGGCGACCCGCTGGGCATGAAGGCCAGCTGGGAGTCGTTGGTCAACTTCAAGGACTTGGAAGCTACCCGTCGTACAGAACTGATCAGCGGCAATGCACAGTGGTTTGAAGACCACTCACCTGTAGAATCCTGTTTCAAGAAGGAGGAGGTGAAGGGCGTGACGGCCAAGGTGATTACCGCCGCTATCCTGGCAGGAGACCTCTACCCCTCGACAGCCATCGGCATCAACTTGCCGAACGCTAACTGGATTCGGAGTGTACATGGCTCCAAGTCGGTGACGATAGGCAACATCACCGACGCCTACAACAAGGCGGCCCACGGCAACGGATTCAACGAGGAGTTTGTCTGCGGTGAGGCGGAACTGAAACGGATTGACACCTATGCCGACCTGACCGGCGACCTGCATACCGACCTGCATGAATGCCTGGGACACGGCTCCGGCAAGCTGCTGCCGGGTGTCGACCCGGATGCGCTGAAAGCGTATGGCTCGACCATCGAAGAGGCACGCGCCGACCTGTTCGGCCTCTACTATGTGGCCGACCCGAAACTGGTGGAACTGGGGCTGACCCCGAACGAGGAGGCTTACAAGGCGGAATACTATACCTATTTGATGAACGGACTGATGACACAGCTGGTACGTATCGAACCGGGAAACAATGTGGAAGAGGCACACATGCGCAACCGTCAGCTCATTGCCCGCTGGGTCTATGAGAAGGGAGCGACCGACCGTGTGGTGGAGATGGTGAAGCGAGAGGGCAAGACGTATGTGGTGGTGAACGACTACGCCAAGTTGCGCGACCTCTTCGGACAGTTGCTGGCCGAGATACAACGCATCAAGTCGACCGGCGACTTTGAGGCTGCACGCCAGTTGGTAGAAGCCTATGCGGTGAAGGTAGACCCCGAACTGCATGCCGAAGTGCTGGAACGGTACAAGAAGCTGAATCTGGCTCCTTACAAAGGATTTGTCAATCCGAAGTACGAGGCGGTGACGGATGCAGCCGGCAAGATAACAGACATCAAGGTATCGTATGAAGAAGGATATGCCGAGCAGATGCTGCGCTATAGCCAGGAATATGCAACGCTTCCGTTCGTCAACGAATAAACAAGTGATGACAGATGACACAGAACGAACAACTGCATGAACAGTTGAAAGCGATAAAGACACAGCTCCGCCTCTCGATGAACGGGGCTGTGTCTCAAAGTATGCGTGAAAAGGGGTTGGTATACCGTCTGAACTTCGGCGTGGAACTGCCGCGCATCAAAGAGATGGCTGCCGGATATGAGAAAAACCACTCGCTGGCACAGGCGTTGTGGAAGGAAGACATCCGTGAGTGCAAGATACTGGCGGCCCTGTTGCAGCCTGCAGAGAGCTTTCTGCCAGAGATTGCCGACATCTGGGTAGAGGATATCCGCAACATCGAAATAGCCGAACTGACCTCGATGAACCTGTTTCAGCATCTGCCCTATGCGCCTGCAAAGTCGTTCCATTGGATGGCCGATGAGCGGGAGTATGTACAGGTGTGCGGATTCCTGACCGCTGCCCGTCTGCTGATGAAACGGGGGGACATGAACGAACGGGCTGCCAACGAACTGCTTGACCAGGCTGTCTGTGCGTTTCTGTCAGGCAGCTATCATGTGCGCAATGCGGCGATGAGTGCCTTGCGGCGCTTTATGCAACACAGTGAGGAACATGCCTTTGCGGTGTGCCGTAGGGTAGAGTCGATGAAGGACTCTACGAACGAAGCCGAGCAGTTGCTATACAGGCTGGTAAGCGACGAGGTAGAGCAGGTTGGCACAATTTGAAATTTTTTCTTCCCTTTCTCTCTTGCTTTCCGCAAAAAAGGATTAACTTTGTCGGCTGTGGACAAGCATCATGACACAATCATGGACAATCAGAATGTGAAAGATACGGTTAGACAGATATTCACCGAATATCTGAATGCGAACGGGCATCGAAAGACTCCCGAACGATATGCTATACTCGATACCATCTACTCCATGGAGGGTCATTTTGACATCGATTCGCTCTATTCGCAGATGGCCGACGAAGAGAAGTTCCGTGTCAGTCGGGCTACGCTGTACAATACCATCATCCTGCTGATTCAGGCAAGGCTGGTCATCAAGCATCAGTTCGGCACCACTTCGCAATACGAAAAGTCGTACAACCGGGATACGCACCATCACTTGATTTGTACGCAGTGCGGGAAGGTGACGGAGTGTCAGGATGCAGCGCTTCAGGATGCCATTGCGCATACCAAGCTGAAGCGTTTCAGTCTGACTCATTACTCGTTGTATATGTACGGCCTGTGCAGCAAGTGCGAGCGGGCCAACAAGCGGAACAGGAAGAGCGGACAGCAGCCTCCGGCAAAAAGCAGGAAAGGGGAGAATGGATGAGGGGGTGTGCTACGGAAAGCATGAATAATTAAAAAAACAACATAATAGCAGAAAAAACAATGAAAGTAGACGTATTGTTAGGATTACAATGGGGCGACGAAGGCAAAGGAAAGGTCGTCGATGTGTTAACTCCGAGATACGATGTCGTAGCTCGTTTTCAAGGCGGTCCGAACGCCGGTCATACGTTGGAGTTTGAAGGACAGAAATATGTACTTCGTTCCATCCCTTCGGGTATCTTCCAGGGAGACAAAGTGAACATCATCGGTAATGGCGTCGTGTTGGATCCGGCGCTGTTCAAGGCCGAGGCCGAGGCACTGGAGGCTTCCGGACATCCGCTGAAGGAGCGTTTGCATATCTCCAAGAAGGCACACCTCATCCTGCCTACGCACCGCATTCTGGACGCTGCCTACGAAGCGGCCAAGGGAGATGCCAAGGTGGGCACTACAGGCAAAGGCATCGGTCCTACTTATACCGACAAGATTAGCCGCAACGGTCTGCGTGTGGGTGACCTGCTACATGATTTCGACCGGAAGTATGCAGCAGCCAAAGCCCGTCACGAACAGATACTGAAGAGTCTGAACTATGCATACGACCTCACCGAAATGGAGCAGGCCTGGATGGAGGGTATCGCGTACCTGCGTCAGTTCCATTTGGTGGACAGCGAACACGAGGTGAACGGCTTGTTGGCTGCCGGCAAGTCGGTGCTTTGCGAGGGCGCACAGGGTACCATGCTCGACATTGACTTCGGCTCCTATCCCTTTGTCACATCATCCAATACGGTGTGTGCAGGTGCATGTACCGGTCTGGGCATCGCTCCCAATAAGATAGGTGAGGTGTATGGCATCTTCAAGGCCTATTGCACACGTGTAGGTGCCGGTCCGTTCCCTACCGAGCTGTTTGACGAGACGGGCGACAAGATTGGCGCGCTGGGACATGAGTTCGGTGCTGTCACCGGTCGCAAGCGTCGTTGCGGATGGATTGACTTGGTGGCACTGAAATACTCGGTGATGATTAACGGCGTGACGAAGCTGATTATGATGAAGAGCGATGTGCTGGATACTTTTGCTACCATCAAGGCCTGTGTGGCCTACAAGGTGAACGGTGAAGAAATTGACTACTTCCCCTACGACATTACAGAAGGGGTGGAGCCGGTATATGCCGAGTTGCCCGGCTGGCAGACGGACATGACGAAGATGCAGAGTGAAGACGAGTTCCCCGAAGAGTTCAATGCATACCTCTCCTTCTTGGAGGAGCAGCTGGGGGTACCCGTCAAGATTGTCTCTGTAGGTCCCGACCGCGAACAGACTATCGAACGTTATAACGAGGAATAAACATGAGAAGCAGTTGTGTTATTTCATTTTTGCTGTTGTTGGCCTGCTGTGCTCCTATCAGTGCGCAGAACTACCAACCTACCGAAGAGAACTTGAAGTCGAGGCAGGAGTTTCGTGATGCCAAGTTTGGCATCTTCCTGCATTGGGGATTGTATGCCATGCTGGCTACCGGTGAGTGGACGATGACAAACAGAGACTTGAACTACAAGGAGTACGCCAAACTGGCAGGCGGCTTCTATCCATCGAAGTTTGATGCGGCCGCCTGGGTCAGTGCCATCAAGGCTTCGGGAGCCAAGTACATCTGTTTCACCAGCCGTCATCATGAGGGCTTCTCCATGTTCAAGAGCCGGTATACGGACTACAATGTGGTAGATGCCACCCCCTTTCACCGCGATATTCTGAAGGAATTGGCCGATGAGTGCCACAAGCAGGGCATCCGACTCCACCTCTACTATTCGCACATCGACTGGTGGCGCGAGGATGCACCGTGGGGAAGGACAGGCCGGGGGACAGGGCGTCCCAATCCGGCCGGAAACTGGTCCAGCTATTATGCCTTTATGAACAACCAGCTGACCGAGTTGCTGACCAATTACGGAGAAATCGGGGCTATCTGGTTTGACGGTTGGTGGGATCAGGATCAGAATCCCGACTTCGACTGGCAGCTGCCGGGACAGTATGAGCTGATTCACCGCCTGCAGCCGGGCTGTCTGGTAGGCAACAACCATCATCGGACCCCCTTTGAGGGTGAGGACATCCAGATATTCGAGCGCGACCTGCCGGGTGAGAACAGTGCCGGACTGTCGGGACAGGACATCAGCCGCTTGCCGCTGGAGACCTGTGAGACGATGAATGGCATGTGGGGCTACAAGATAACAGACCAGAACTACAAGTCGCCCAAGACCTTGATTCATTATCTGGTGAAGGCTGCCGGTAAGGATGCCAATCTGCTGATGAATATCGGTCCGCAGCCCGACGGCCAACTGCCGGCCATAGCCTTGGAGCGTCTGCAAGAGGTGGGCAAGTGGATGGAAGTCTATGGAGAGACCATCTATGGTACGCGGGGAGGCTGTGTCGCACCTCATCCCTGGGGCGTAACCACACAAAAGGAGAACCGCCTGTTTGTACACATTCTCGACCTGGCAGACAAAACCCTCTTCTTGCCGCTGGAGGGAAAGAAGGTGGTCAAGGCAATCGATTTTGTACAGCGTACTCCCTTGAAGTATCGTGTCTGCGATGGAGGCATTCTGTTGTCTCTCAACGAGGTACCTACCGATATCGACCGTGTGGTGGAACTGGAACTGCGATAAGGACTTCTTAATTCTTCCTAAAATAGGATAGGAACCGGGAGCAACATCCCGGTTTCTTTGCCTTTGGCAGACTATTTGTAGTTCTTCTTATAGCTCGTCTGCCCATTGCAGGACAGATGTACATGAAATGAATAGGAATATATAAGACTTAAAAACGAAACAGTATGGGAACAGGAATGATTGGAATGCAGTGGATTATATTCATTGGTATTGCGTTGCTCAGTTGGTTGGTACAATCCAATCTGCAGAGCAAGTTCAAAAAGTATTCAAAAATACCGACCGGCAACGGTATGACGGGAGCAGACGTGGCACTGAAGATGCTGCATGACAACGGCATCTATGACGTGACGGTGACACACACACCCGGTCAGCTGACCGACCACTACAATCCGGTCAGCAAGACCGTCAATCTGAGTGAGGGAGTGTATGGCAGCCGCAGCATCATGGCTGCAGCCGTAGCTGCTCACGAGTGCGGTCATGCCGTGCAGCACGCACGTGCCTATGCACCGCTGACGTTGCGCAGCAAGTTAGTGCCGGTGGTGTCATTTGCTTCAAACATCATGTCTTGGATATTGTTGGCAGGGGTCTTGATGGTCAACTCCTTCCCACAACTGTTGTTGGCAGGCATCATCCTGTTTGCCACCACCACACTTTTCAGCTTTGTCACACTGCCGGTCGAAATCAATGCCAGTCACCGGGCATTGGTGTGGTTGAGCAGCAGCGGCATTACCAATTCGTACAATCATGCACAGGCTGAGGATGCCCTCCGCTCGGCGGCCTATACGTATGTGGTGGCAGCTTTGGGCTCGTTGGCAACGCTGGTCTACTATGTCATGATCTTCATGAATCGCAGAGACTGATAGATAGGCGTGACCCTATCGAAGCGGGGGATGTGCCTTTGGCTCCTATTCGGAGCTTGGGCACATCCCCCGCTTTGTCCTATCTATATGGTATTACAAGACCTTTTTGACTCCCGGAATCATCCGTACCAGCCAGGTGAACAGGTAGGAGACAAGGGTGATGACGATGCCGACGCAGAGAAACTTCCCGACAGCTCCCATCCAGACATCATCTACCAGGTATTGGAAGCCTATCATGAGCGGCAAGTGGAAGACGTATGCACCGTACGACTGGGAAGCGCTCCATCGCCAGAAACGATGTGTCCAGCCGCCCCATTCGCGGAAGAACCATAGCAGTCCGGTGCTGATGAAGACACATAGCAGAGATTCATAGAATCCGAACCAGTGTCCTACGAAGTGACCCCAGCAGTTGTTACCGACCAGATAGTTGCCGATGGCCAACAGCAGACCGATGGTGAGTGCCGTGAGCCCGGTATGCCGGTTCATCTGCTCCAGCCAGTGGAAACGGTAAGCCAGGATTCCGCCTACAAACATCAGCAGATACTGCAGGTAGTGAGCCGGTTCAAAAATCCATAGCCACAAACCGATCCAATGGTCTTGCGGGCTGACCTGACGGATGAAGTAGCTGCCGATTCCCATCAGCAGGCTGAATAGCAGCAGGCCTGAAAGGGTGAGTGAGCATCGCTGTCTTTCACCGATAGGAGGAGAGACGCTTCGGAGGAGTGTATAGGATAGACTGAAAATCAGCAAGCTCTCTACAAACCACATATGTGCCAGTTCCACTCTGCCGGAGAGGCTGGAGATGAACAGGCTCATAGCAACCAACGGGATGCCTAACCGAATGAGTTTTTTCTTGACAAAGCGTTTGGCTCCTTGCCGATCGAAGCTGATTGGTACGAAGTATCCGGCGATGAAGAAGTACAGCCCCATGAAGAAGGCTGCGTTGGTAGAGAAGAAATGCCAGATCCAAGGTATCACTTCGGCCGGATTGGTGGGTGTGTACCCCCAGTCTCCTCCGTCGCCATAGGCTTGTCCGGCGTGATGGAAGATGACCAGAACGGTGAGCAGTGTCTTCAGGTTGTCCAGATAGTACAGGCGTGTCTGCATGGCAATGATGTTTTATTGTGTTGGCTCTTTATAAAGTATAGACGGAGTGATGCCCGAAAAGGTTGCAACGGAATGCTGTTTTTTCCCGTTGTACCTTATTCGTTCGTTGCGAGGCGCAGTATCTCATCGACCGTCTCTACAATATGGGCAGGATGGCAAGCCTCCAGCTCGGTACGCGGACGGAATCCCCAAGTCACTCCGCAGGCCGTCACACCGGCATTGGCCGCAGTCTGCATGTCAACGCCTGAGTCTCCTACATAGAGAACCTCCTCCGGAGTGACTTGGGCAACTGCCAGAATGTCGTGTACAATGGTAGGGTCAGGCTTTACGTTGACACCTTCGCGTTGTCCGAGAACGGCGGTGAAACGGATGGTGGGGAAGTAATGGGCGATCAGTTTGGTAGTGGCCGCCTGGTATTTGTTTGAAGCCACGGCCAGTTGGATGCCCGCTTCCTGTAGCTGTTCCAGCAGTGCGGGTATACCGGGATAGGGACGACTCTTGTCCGCATTGTGCTGATTGTAGTAGGGGATGAAGGCGGCCCGGACATTCAGCACATTGGCCTCCGTCTTTTCTCCCTCGGGGAGGGCACGCTCAAAGAGTTTGTTGATGCCGTTGCCCACCATCAGGTTGTAAGCCGATTCCTCGTGCGTGGGGTAGCCTAATGATTGCAGGGCGTGATTGGTACTCTGTGCCAGGTCGGCAATGGTATTCAGCAGGGTGCCGTCCAAATCAAAAATAACCAGTCGTTTCATACGTTC
>CALZEQ010000010.1 GCA_945641355.1 uncultured Mediterranea sp.
GAAGTCGTGTACGGAAATGCCTCCGTCACTCACAATAAACGAAGTGGTGGGATTGAAAGCTCTTTGAATCGTTTCAAGCCATCAGTGCGTTGTTCCGCATTGCTTTTGATTTCTATGGCAACTGTAGACATGTTCTATCTTTAAGCTTGCTCCTAATTAGCTGATATTCTGCTCTTTTATACATCGCATTACATTTTACGCAGTAGATTGCGTATTTTTACGCACAGCAAAGATAATAGCTTATTTTTTAACTACGCACAAGGCAAAGGGTATGCTTTTTGTGTGATACGATGCGTGCGGATTGGGCAGACACGTAGGGCTACCCCTACCTGTAACTTGTAGCTGACAGATTGCACGAATAGATTCTTGTCCGTTTCTGTTGCTGTAGAAGCCTGACTTGCTTTCCCTTATTGCCTCCGCAGGATGAATGGCAGGGGGAGTGCCCAACAGAGGCAATTCTCATATTCTGCGCCAATAGTGGTCTATTTTGCCTTTTTTTTTTAAAACTTTTGGATATTTCAGAAACGAGTCGTATATTGCAGGCGAATCAGATTTGCATATATACGCATATAAATAAACGAATCTATAAACGAGTAGAAAAATGAAGACGAAGGCTTTATTTGTGATTGTAATGCTGCTCATAGGCGCCGTTACATGCTTTAGTATCTCCATGAATGGGAGCAAAACTAAAATTAGTGATATACAGCTTGCAAATATAGAAGCATTATCCAGTGTTGAGACGGGAGGTTCTATTCCATGTTTTAGTTCGGCAACGAGAAATTATAATCGAGCATACGTGGATTGTGGAAGTTGCACACGTATTGAGGGATGGAAAGGTACAGGAACAGAAGGTGTATGTAGAAAATAGATGCTGAACGTGTTTGTGTGTCGCATTCAAAACTATTTGAAGTACATATTGATGTGCCTATGGGTATCTGCATGTCAATCTGGTGATGAGATGTGCCATTTCAAACTCTCTTCTTTCCCTGTCACCGATACACTTGCAGGTAAAGCGGTACATTTGCCGATAGAGGAACCATACGTACCTGGTGCTTTGAAAACTGCAGGTGATGGCTATCTGGTGTATCTGTATGATGCCGACTGTTTCCTTGTCTATGTGAATGACACATGGGAAGAAGCCTGTAGGGTGGCTCCAAAAGGTGAAGGCCCCGGTGAGGTTCTGGGGGTATCGGGGACGTTCGGACAACCGCTTGAAAAGGAAAACTGGCATTCAGTGTACGACCCCTATGCGTGCAAGTTATACGGATGGGACACCGTGGAGCGAGGTGCTTTGCATCAAGTAAAGGCTTTTCCGATGGATTGGGGCAAGTATGCGCCGGGAAATGTGATTCGCTTGTCGTCGGGAAAGTTTGTGGCCACTCGCGGAGACTTCCAATATGGTTTGGTCTGCTGCGGTGCTGAGGAACATCATGTACAAGAATGGACATCTGGAGAAGAAGTGGAGAAACTAAAAGGGGTTCGCTCGGCCTATACCTCTTTGCGTGATTTGAGTTACGATGTCGAGCATGAGGTGATGGCGGAAATTTATGGTTCTTGTCCGTTTGTCATTCTGCATGACACGGCCGGAACCGTCATACGTACGCTGGCTTTTGACGATTATCCTTTGAAAACCTGGCGTGAGTACGAAGAGCCCCAAGAATGCTTTACCTCGGTATGTCTGACTTCCCGATACCTCTGGCTGCTATATGGTGACACTTCGCAGAGCGGTCAAGGTCATGTATTCGTTCTGCAGCATGATGGCACTCCGGTTGCCGATTTGCTCATTCATCCGGCTTCTACAATGGCTGTTGATACCCGAAGGGGGGTGATCATAACCGTTCATCCCGACCGGGAGGAACACGCTATCATGGCCTATCCGATTCCGGCATTCCTATGCGACTCACATACAACATCGGTATGTCGCTAATCCCTCCTCTCAGCAGAGAGCCGTTTGCAGATTCGGAGTTTTGTGCTTACCTTTGCACCCGTTATATAATGACGGGGTGCGGTACCGCAGGCTTGCTCCTTGGCAGGAAGGCGTGTCCGCCCCCCGAAACAACAACGAGACAATGATGAAACCAACGGGAAAAGTGGCCGCGCTGTTCGACTTTGACGGCGTGGTGATGGATACAGAGACGCAGTACAGCCGCTTCTGGCACGGCATCGGAAAGGAGTACCTGGGCATGGATGATCTGGAGGGACGCATCAAGGGCCAGACATTGACCTACATCTATGACACCTTCTTCTCGGAGGTGCGCGAGAAGCAGGCGGAGATAACGGAACGGCTGAACCGCTTCGAGCAGGAGATGGAGTACGACTTCCTGCCCGGCGTGGTGCCGTTTGTAGAAGAGCTGCGCCGGCAGGACGTGGGGACGGCGGTGGTGACCAGCTCGAACGAGGCGAAGATGGCAGCGGTCTACCGCGTACATCCCGAGCTGAAGCAGCTGTTCGGCCACATCCTGACGGCCGAGATGTTTGCGGCCTCCAAACCGGCCCCCGACTGCTTCCTGCTGGGTATGAAGGTGCTGGGAACGACACCCGACACGACCTATGTGTTTGAGGACTCCTTCAACGGGCTGAAGGCCGGCATGGCCTCCGGAGCCACCGTCATCGGGCTGGCCACCACCAATCCACGCGAACAGATTGTGCCGCTGTGCCACTATGTGATGGACGATTTTCGTGGCTTCACGTACGATAAAATGCTGCGCGTGTACAAGTAATCGGAAAAAGCACTACCTTTGCGGCGCAAAAAGGGAGGGGGAGACGCTCCTCCTCTCTGTGCGCAGTATAACTTAACCAATCGTAATAAGGTAGAGAATATGGCAGGATACATTTCAGATGACACGCGGAAAGTGACGACGCATCGCCTGATAGAGATGAAGCAGCGAGGCGAAAAAATATCCATGTTGACATCTTATGACTACACCATGGCGCAGATTGTAGACGGCGCCGGGGTGGATGTGATACTGGTAGGCGACTCGGCCTCCAATGTGATGGCCGGCAACACGACGACACTGCCCATCACGCTGGACCAGATGATTTATCACGGAAAAAGTGTGGTGCGCGGCGTGAAGCGTGCCATGGTGATAGTGGACATGCCCTTCGGCTCGTATCAGGGCAACGAACTGGAGGGGCTGGCTTCGGCCATCCGCATCATGAAGGAGAGCCATGCCGACGCCTTGAAGCTGGAGGGAGGCGAAGAGGTGATAGGGACGGTAAAGCGCATCCTGAGTGCCGGAATACCCGTCATGGGACATCTGGGCCTGATGCCGCAGTCCATCAACAAGTATGGTACCTATACGGTGCGTGCCAAGGACGAGGCGGAGGCCGAAAAGCTGGTGCGCGACGCCCACCTGCTGGAGGATGCCGGCTGCTTTGCACTGGTGCTGGAGAAGATTCCGGCAGCTTTGGCCGAACGGGTGGCACGCGAACTGACCATCCCCATCATAGGTATAGGTGCCGGTGGCGGGGTGGACGGACAGGTGCTGGTGGCACAGGACATGCTGGGCATGAACAACGGGTTCCGTCCCCGCTTCCTGCGTCGCTATGCTGACCTGCATACGGCGATGACGGATGCCATCAGCCGCTATGTGTCGGATGTGAAGAACTTGGATTTCCCGAATGAAAAGGAACAGTACTGACAAACTTATGACGCTGAATTATTGGCGGATATGCATCGCAAATGCGCTGCTGTTTCTGTCCGTCTATATGTTGTTCCCGTTGATTCCGTTCGCTATGGGGAATCGTCTGGACATGCCGGTAGCGGAAGCCGCATATATCTTTCCGGCTTTTGCGGCAGGCATGTTTGCCGTAGGCCCCTTCCATGCCTATCTGGGCGATGAGTACAAGCGGAAACATGTGCTGCTGTGGGCCATGCTGGCGTGGGTGGCAGCTACTCTGGCCACTGCTTTTGCCGATGAGTACCTGCACTTTCTGCTGCTGGCATTGGTGCAGGGAGGCGCTTTCGGCACGGCTGCCACAGCCGGCATCACGGTGGCCATCGACATCACCACCTCGGCGCGGCGCAGTGCGGGCAATCTGGTCTATGCGTGGGCTTCCCGCCTGGGTATGCTGATAGGGGCAGGTGCCGGCGTGTGGCTGTTCGAGGTGTACGGATTCCGTACCTTGCTCTATCTGGCTGCGGCGGTGGGGCTTTGCGCCATGCTGTTTGCCATGAGGGTCTATGTGGCCTTCCGTGCTCCCATAGGGATGACGTTGCTGAACATCGACCGCTTTGTGTTGCCGCGTGCCTGGTTGCCGGCTTTCAATGTGGTGCTGATAGCCTTCGTGCCGGGCGTGCTGCTGCCTCTGCTGCTGATGGGCGACTTGTGGCCGGTGCTGGCTTTGGGCCTCCTTGCCATACTGACGCTGCCCTTCACGCGGATGTTTGTCAAGCTGTCGCACCATTGTCAGCGAGGTACGGCGAACACCACGTGCCAGCTGGCCACCGACGTGGGGGTGATGGCCGGCATGACGGTGGCCTGCAGGCTGACGGCCGTGTCGCAAATGCACTATGCCGCTTCGTCGGCAGCCATCTGTGCATTGTTGCTATTTGTATTGATTACCTATTCTTATTATAAGCGCAAGCGGGTAAGGTAGGGGATAAAGATAATCAGTCCGATGATTGCCGCCGTAGCAGCACATACCAGCACTGCCCCGGCGGCAATGTCTTTTACCCGCCCGGCCAAGGGGTGACGTTGGGGGGAGACCAGATTGACCAGCTGCTCGATGGCGCTGTTGAAGAGCTCGGCTGCAATCACCAGACCGATGCAGAGGATGACCAGCATCCACTCGGTACGGGTGATACCTGCGAGGAACCCTGCTGCTACCACTGTGGGCGTAGCCAGCAGATGGAAGGAGAGGTTCTGCTCCTTGCCTATGCAGCTGCGGATGCCTTTCCAGGCATATCCGAAGCTGCGTAGCTGTTTCTTGTAGTCGTAGTGCATGGCTCTGAGTGTGAGTTTTTTCGGTTTCAGTTTCTGCTTATCTGCTTCACGCCTTTTACGGTCCGCAGCTTCTTGATGAGTGCCTCTAAGTGGCCCGTGTCTCCCACCATGATGGTCAGGGTGCCCGAGAAGAGCCCGTCGTGCGAGTCGATGCCGATGCTGCGCAGCAAGATGCCCGTCTCTTTGGAGATGATGGAGGTGATGTTGGTGACGATGCCAATGTCGTCGTGACCTACCACCCGCAGTGTAATGGGGTATTGGGTGCCTTGCGACTTGCCCGCCCAACGTGCCTTGACGATGCGATAGCCGAAGCGTGCGCGCAGGTCGCTGGCGTTGGGACAGTCGCACCGATGTATCTTGATGCCGCCCGACACGGTGACGAATCCGAAGACATCATCTCCGTAGATGGGGTTGCAGCAGCGGGCCAGGGTGAAGTCGATACCCTTCAGGTTCTGGTCGATGACGAGCACATCCTCTTTGGTGCTCCCCTCCTCCTTGCCCGATAGCGTGTTCTGCAGGTTATAGCTTTCGGCACTTCGGTAGACAACCTCATCGTGCATCTCACTCTCCCGCTTCAGCTCCTGATACTTGTCGATGATGCTGTTGGCATCCAGCGTCTCGTCGGCGATGGCCCGATAGAAATCGGTAATCACCTTGTAGCCCATCCGCTTGATGAGGCGCATCATGAGGCTCTCGTCGTAGTCGATCTTCCGGTTCTTGAACTTCCGTTCCAGCGTCTCTTTGGCAAAGGCGTGTTGCCGTGATGCCATCTCCTTCAGCGCCTGCCGTATCTTGGTACGGGCCTTGGAGGTGGTGACGATGTTCAGCCAGTCTTGCTTGGGCGTCTGGGTGGTGGAGGTCATTATCTCTACCTGGTCGCCGCTCTGCAGCACTTGGCGCAGCTGCACGTTACGGCCGTTCACTTTGGCTCCGATACATTTGCACCCCAGCTTGCTGTGGATGTGGAAGGCGAAGTCCAGCACCGTGGAACCCTTGGCCAGCTTGAAGAGGTCGCCTTTCGGCGTGAAGACGAACACCTCGTCTTCGTAGAGGTCCAGCTTGAACTGGTCCATGGTTTCCAGGCCGCTGCTGTCTGAGCTCTCCAATGCCTCGCGGACGGAAGTCAGCCATTCGTCCAGCCCCGATTCGCCCTTCACGCCCTTGTATCGCCAGTGGGCAGCCAGTCCCCGCTCGGCTATCTCGTCCATGCGCTCGGTGCGTATCTGCACTTCCACCCATTTCCCTTCAGGCCCCATCACGGTAATGTGCAGCGACTCGTAGCCGTTGCTTTTCGGCACGGAGAGCCAGTCGCGCAACCGTTTGGGATTGGGCTGGTACATGTCGGTCACGATGGAGTAGGCTTGCCAGCACTCCAGCTTCTCCTTGTCGAGCGGTGACTCCAGAATGACGCGGATGGCAAAGAGGTCGTACACGCCTTCAAAGGGGCACTTCTGCTTCTTCATCTTCTGATAGATGGAGTGGATGGACTTGGTGCGCCCTTTGATGTGGAACCTCAGGCCGGCCTCTTCCAGCTTCTTCTGTACAGGGGTGATGAAGGAGGCGATGTATTTGTCGCGCGAGGCTTTGGTCTCGTTCAGCTTCTCCTTGATATGGTAATATACGTCGTGCTCGGTGTACTTCAAGGAGAGGTCTTCCAACTCCGACTTCAGCTTGTAGAGGCCCAGCTTGTGCGCCAAGGGAGCATACAGGTAGGCCGCTTCGTTGGACACCTGCCGGCGGGCTTCGTCGTTGGCCGCATCCTTGATTTGCCGCATCACGTTGACACGGTCGGCAATCATGATGAGGATGACGCGCATGTCCTCGGCAAAGGTGAGCAGCAGGTTGCGGAAATTCTCGGATTCGATGGTCGGACTCTTGGTATAGAGGTCGTGGACCCGAATCAGGCCGCGGATGATGCCGGCTACGTCTTCACCAAAGTCCGCTTGCACCTGCTCGGTGGTACAGGCACCGCACCGCACGGAGTCGTGCAGCATCAGCCCGAGGATGGATGCCCGCCGCATACCAATCTCTTCGGCTACGATGACGGCTGTCTGCATATCCTTGATGACAGGGTTCAGACCGAACAGGTCCCGTTGTACGCGGTTGTTCTGTATGGTATTGATGAGATAGGTCTTCAGCTTCTTGCAATCTCCCTTTTGCAATGTTTCGCCCGAAAGTTGAAGCAATTTCCGATACAGCGAAAAGAGCAAGGCCTTCTCATTTGTAGTGAAAAATTCATCTGTTTCCATGACTGTCTCTTTTTTTTTCTGCACCAAAGGTAGTTTTTTTCTTCTTTTTTTGAATGAGAGTTCCGCTTTTTTTGTATTTTTGGGCATGAATTAATAAAAGTGGATAGTATGATAACACCCCAAGACAAAGAGTTGCTTGCTAAGAAAGGCATCTCAGAAGAACAGATTGCCAATCAGTTGGCTTGTTTTGAAAAAGGTTTCCCCTATTTGAAGTTGTATGCTGCCGCTTCGGTGGACAAGGGCATATTGGCTCCCGGTGCAGATGAACAGAAGAAATACCTTGATGCATGGGAGGCGTACACACAGACGGATAAGGTCGTGGTTAAGTTTGTACCCGCATCGGGTGCTGCCAGCCGCATGTTCAAGAATCTGTTTGAGTTTTTAGGAGCCGACTACGACGCTCCGCAGAACGCTTTTGAAAAGACATTCTTTGATCACATCACACGGTTTGCTTTCTATGACGACTTGAATGCGGCTTGTCAGAAGAATACGGGCCTCGACATCCCCGCCCTGATGGACGGCGGTCGTTACAAGGAAGTGGTAGCTGCACTGCTCGAAGCAGCCGGGCTGAACTATGGAGCCTTGCCCAAGGGCTTGCTGAAATTCCATCGGTACGATGACGGCAGCAGAACGCCCCTGGAGGAACATCTGGTGGAAGGAGCCCTCTATGCAGCCAATCGGAGCGGAAAGGTGAATGTACACTTTACCGTATCACCTGAACACAGGGCGCTGTTCATGGCATTGGTCGACGAAAAGGCTGCGGCATACGCCAAAAAGTATGGGGTGGAATACAATATCACCTTCTCTGAACAGAAACCCAGTACCGATACCGTCGCTGCAGACATGGAGAACAAACCGTTCCGTGACAATGGCAAGCTGCTGTTCCGTCCGGGTGGCCATGGCGCACTGATTGAGAATCTGAACGACTTGGATGCAGATATCATCTTCATCAAGAACATCGACAATGTGGTGCCCGATAAGCTGAAGGGGGATACCGTATTGTATAAGAAGCTGATTGCCGGCGTACTGGTTGCCTTGCAGCAGAAGGCATTCGCGTACCTGCAACTGCTTGACAGCGGTAAATATACCCGTGAACAGGTGCTGGAAATCCTGCAGTTCCTGCAGAAACAGCTCTATTGCAAGAATCCCGAAACAAAGAACCTGGAGGATGCGGAACTGGTGATTTATCTGAAGAACAAGTTGAACCGTCCGATGCGCGTCTGCGGTATGGTGAAGAACGTCGGCGAACCGGGTGGTGGCCCGTTCCTGGCATACAACAGCGACGGAACCGTCTCTCTGCAGATATTGGAAAGCTCGCAGATTGACATGAAGGATGCAGAGAAGAAGGAAATGTTTGAGAAAGGTACGCACTTCAATCCGGTGGATTTGGTTTGTGCAGTGCGGGATTACAAAGGACATAAGTTTGACCTGGTGAAGTATGTGGACAAGGAGACCGGCTTCATTTCGTACAAGTCGAAGAACGGCAAGGAACTGAAGGCACTGGAACTGCCCGGCCTGTGGAACGGTGCCATGAGCGACTGGAATACGGTGTTTGTTGAAGTACCTCTCACCACTTTCAATCCGGTGAAGACTGTAAACGATTTGTTGAGAGAACAACATCAATAAGTAGGCGGGTAGGCGTGTTTGGGCGGAAAATGTTCCGCCCAAACACGCTGTAACACGTGCACCATCAATCTGTTGATGTAAAACCGAAACTTAAATAACATAACGGATCTGAATAGAAAAGGATGAAGAAAATACTATTGTTAGGCTCCGGAGAATTGGGCAAGGAGTTTGTCATTGCCGCCCAGCGGAAGGGGCAATATGTGATAGCATGTGATTCGTATGCCGGGGCACCGGCCATGCAGGTGGCTGATGAGTGTGAAGTGTTCAGTATGCTGGACGGCGATGCACTGGAACGGGTGGTGCGGAAGCATCAACCGGACATCATCGTGCCGGAAATCGAAGCCATCCGCACGGAACGTCTGTATGAATTCGAGCAAGAGGGCATTCAGGTGGTTCCGAGTGCACGCGCTGTCAACTATACAATGAATAGAAAGGCTATACGAGACCTGGCGGCCAAAGAACTGGGACTGAAGACGGCCCGCTACTTTTATGCGAAGTCGCTGGACGAACTGAAGGCTGCTGCAGAACAGATTGGATTCCCCTGCGTCGTCAAGCCGCTGATGTCATCGTCGGGCAAAGGACAGTCTTTAGTGAAGAGTGCCGATGAACTGGAACATGCGTGGGAATATGGGTGCAACGGCAGCCGGGGAGACATCAAGGAACTGATTATCGAGGAGTTTATCCGTTTTGATAGTGAGATAACGTTGCTCACGGTGACACAAAAGGACGGACCTACCCTGTTCTGTCCTCCTATCGGCCATGTGCAGAAGGGGGGAGACTATCGGGAGAGCTTCCAGCCTGCAGCCATTGATCCTGCACACTTGAAGGAGGCACAGGAGATGGCCGAAAAGGTGACTCGTGCATTGACCGGAGCCGGCATTTGGGGAGTCGAGTTCTTCCTCAGCCACGAGCATGGCGTCTATTTCTCCGAACTGTCACCGCGTCCGCATGATACGGGTATGGTGACGCTGGCCGGCACACAGAACCTGAATGAGTTTGAACTCCATTGCCGCGCCGTGTTGGGTTTGCCTATTCCAGGTATCAAGTTGGAGCGTATGGGTGCCAGTGCGGTCATCCTTTCACCCATTTCCAGTCAGGAACGTCCCAATTATCGGGGATTGGAAGCTGTGACGAGCGAGGAAGATACCTATCTGCGTATCTTTGGCAAACCTACAACCAGAGTGAACCGTCGGATGGGGGTGGTCGTTTGTTATGCTCCGTTGGACAGCAGTTTGGATGCACTGCGTGATAAGTGCAAACGTATTGCCGCGAAAGTAGAAGTGTATTAGTAGAGTGAATAAAAGGGATATGTCATCTCCCGACTGATGACATATCCCTTTTTCGTAATTCAGCAAATGGTGTACAGATGTATTTGATAGCGAACATGTTGGTTGCAATAATGCTTGGAATGGGCATTCAAGAGAATGTCCTGTTGTGGGTAGCGGTTGCGCTCCTTGTTATTTTAATATTGGTCATCGTCAAACTGGTCACTGACAGGAAGAAGCAGAACGAGGCCTATCTGGAGAAAATCAAGGAGGTGACGGAAGAGGCAAACCGACTCAAGTCCTCCTTTATCGCCAATATGACACACGAGGTGCGCACCCCTCTGAATGCCATTATGGGATTTACAACCATGCTGGCCGAAATGGATGAGCTGGACAGGGAAACCCGGTTGCAGTTTTTGCATGAAATCAACGAAAATAAGGACACGTTATTGAAGATTATCAACGATTTGCTGGACTATGCTAAGATAGACTCTGATACGTTGGAATATACCGATGGAGATGTGGACATCAATGCGCTGCTCAATGAACAATGTATGCTGCGAGATGCGCAAAGAAAAGCGGAAGGCGTGCATGTGGAATTTGTGGAGAAGATGCCGCAATGCCGTCTGCGGATTGACCGCTCCCGCTTTGCCCAAGTAATGGACAACCTATTGCATAATGCGTTGAAGTTCACTGCCGAAGGAACCGTGAAAGTGGGATATAGGAAGCTGGCTAATGGCAATTTCTACTTTTATGTGGCAGATACAGGCTGTGGCCTTGATGAAGAGGCACGCCGGACTATCTTTGACAGCTTTGTCAAGATGAACTATAACATCAAAGGGACAGGACTTGGACTTTCCATTGCCAAATCCATTGTAGAGCACTATGGAGGCGGTATAGGGGTAGACTCCAAGAAAGGGGCAGGGGCTACGTTCTATTTCACGCTACCTGCGAAACTTGAGTTTCATGAACACGGCAAATTCTAACCGACGGCTTTTTTCACCTCTTTGAAATAGCGGATGACTTCCATATAGTCGCGGTCGGTGCAGGCATGGAAACGATTCCATAAGTCGCCCATCAGTACGGCACCGCCAAATCCGAAATCTTTGATGGCCCGGATGTTCTCCGAAGTAATGCCTCCCCATGCCATCACTTTGCTGTCTATCAGTTTGCTCCTGGCTGCTTTACGCAAATCCTCTGTAGTGAAGCCCGAAGGTGTACCGGCCAAGGTGATGCAGTCGTAGATGGGGGTGAGAAACAGATAGTCGTAGAAATGCTTCTTGTTCTGCAACTCCTCCAATGAGTGACAGCAGCATCCCACGTTTCCCGAGTAATCATGTGGCTCTTTGGGATTGCGTTCGTTCAGGTGAATCCCCATCAGATTAAATTCCTCCTGCAGGTAGAAATGCTCGTGTGTAACGATGTGCTTGTGGTATTTTTGAGGAATTAATGTAAGCAGACGTTCGGAATACATAGCTGGAGTTTCCGGCTTTCTCAGATGCAGTATGTCGAGCCCTTCCTCAAAAAGTGCCGTAATAATCTGGTCTTCTTCTACGAAGAATGTCGGGGGTGTCACTACTATCAGTTTCATCTCATATACTAATCTATGGTTGACTCGCGCTGCAAAAAATGTGTCAGCTATGGTCGCTCTCAGCATGGAAGTAGCATGTGAAACCAACCTCGATTGGCCGGAGTAGCTGACACATTTCTGCTGTGCGAAATATAGTTAGCAAAATTAGTAATTAGAATGAGAAGAGTAGCACGTTTATGTTTAAAATATGTTACGATACGATTTCGTTTACATTAGGCGGCTTTCAATGGCGGGCCAATCAATGATTTCCCAAAGCAGCTGGATGTGGCTCATGCGTTTGTTTTGATAGTCCAAGTAGTAGGCATGCTCCCATACATCAATGCCTAACAGAGGTGTGTTCCCCTTCCGCAAGGGATTGTTTCCGTTGATTTCTTGGCTGATATGTAGTTTCCCGTCGGGGTCCGCTGATAGCCAGGCCCACCCTGAACCGAACAGCGAATTGGCTGCCTGGGTCAGCTTCTGTTTCATCTGGGTGAAATCGCCGAAGTCGCGTGCGATGGCTTCTTCTAACTTTCCGGCAGGTTGCTTCTGTATAGGCTGAAAGGTGAACTGCTGGAAGTAAAGTGTGTGATTCAAGACTTGTCCGGCATTGTTGAGTATGCCCCCTTCGGGAGCGTTGCGTACAATGTCTGTCACAGGAAGACCTTCAAACTCCGTTCCAAGGGTCAGCTTGTTGAGATTGTCTACATACGTTTGCAGATGTTTGCCATAGTGGAAGGTGATGGTCCGGCGGCTGATAATCGGTTCCAATGCATTGATGGCATAAGGAAGTTTGGGCATTACATACATCATAGAAGTAGGTGTTTAATGGTTAGACATACAAAGATTACCTGCGGTAGTCTTCTTGGTAATTAAACACCGTCCCCCTTCCTGATGTTCGTTGCCTGTTTTCTTTTTTTAATCATCACTTGATGCTTCTTTAGGGAGCTGGGATGCCAATGTGCGGAGCAGTGACGTCAGTTCATGATTGAGCTTCTCTTTTACTTCCTGCATCGGTATCTCGTGTCCCAATTCTTGTTGTATGGAGGTGACTCCTTTGTCTACAAAGCCGCAGGGGTTGATGTAGCTGAAGTAGCGCAGGTCGGTATTGACGTTCAAGGCCAGGCCATGCATACTTACATAGTGGCTGCATCGCACGCCGATGGCACATATCTTTCGTGCGCGTCGGGTGTCACCTTCCAGCCATACGCCGGTGGCCTTTTCCACTCGTCCGGCAGTGATGCCGTATGAGGCGCATACACGGATGACTGCTTCCTCTAGCAGATGGACATACTCTTTCAGCCCCAGTGAAAACTCTTCCAGATTGATGATGGGATAGCATACCAGCTGGCCGGGCCCATGAAACGTAATGTCACCTCCGCGGTCAATGTGGAATAGGGTGGCACCCATACGTTCAAGCTGCTCGGGGCGGAGAAGCATATTGCCCTCTTTTCCGCTGCGTCCCAATGTGTATACCGGGGGATGTTCGCAAAGGATAATGCGGTTTGTATAGGCTTCCCCCTCCAGTTTGGCTTTGATGAGCGCGTCAAACCATGTTGTCTGTTCCTCCCATGCCTGAGGGTAGGGGATAGTTCCCCAATCGATTGTTTTAAGTTCCATGTTGTTCTATATTATGCTGTTATAGTCACTCTTAAGGAATTCCTCTGTACCCTTGGTGTACTTCAATGCGGATGCCGAAAGCTCCGTTGTCCGATTTCAGCTCGAAGGCTCCCTTGAAATTATTCCGTTCCCATGGAAGTGTGGATGGGTTGAAGACTTTGCGTCCGTTCTTGTCATATTCACCGTAGGTGTTGATTCGCCATCCGTTGTTCAACTGAAAGCTTCCCATCTGCAATGTCCCTCCATTGCTGAATTGCCCAAACGGAGAGAATCCAAATCCTGGTGTGAGGTGAAAGGACTCAAAATGACTTTGGGTGTAGAGGATGTTGGTCGGCAGGCGGAACAATGTACCAAAGTCCTGTCCGGCAGAAGGAATCGACAAGGTAAACGAAGGCAATGTGGGCGCTGTCATCTTTAGCAGGCTCATGTCCAATAGAAAGCCGTCGTAGCTCTTTACCTCCGTTGAGAAGGGGACAACGGACATGTGTTGTCCGTTGTCCTCCGTATGACGAAGGGTGTCTCCTGTCACCTCGCTCTGTGCACAGACCGTGATGACCGAAGCGGTGAGAAACAGAAAGAGTAGGATGAATCTGCTTTTCATTGGCTAAAGTGTTACACCTGTCTTGAAGATGGCGATTTCTTTATATCCCTTTTTCTCATTGTTGACCAGTTCGCCACTTGCAACGCGGATGACATATTCGATAAATCGTTCACATGTCTTTTCCATGGGCTCATTCTCAACAATGACTCCTGCATTAAAGTCAATCCAGCCCGGTTTCCGCTGGGCCAATGAAGAATTTGTCGAGATTTTCATAGTCGGTACATACGTTCCGAAAGGAGTACCGCGACCGGTGGTGAACAAGACCATATGGCAACCGCAGGATGCCAAAGCGGTAGCTGCTACCAAATCGTTCCCAGGAGCAGATAGCAGATTAAGACCTTTCACCTTCAGACGCTCTCCATAAGGCATGACACCTTCTACATAACTTTTGCCACATTTTTGGGTACATCCCAATGCTTTGTCTTCTAAGGTGGAGATGCCGCCGGCTTTGTTGCCGGGTGATGGGTTCTCGCCTACCGGCTCGCCGTGTGAAAGGAAGTATTCTTTAAAGTCGTTGATGAGTTTGACGGTTTGGTCAAACAGTTCGGGTGTTCGGCAGCGATTCATCAAGATGGTCTCTGCTCCGAACATCTCAGGAACCTCTGTCAGGACACTGGTTCCTCCTTGGGCCACTAAGAAGTCTGAGAACATACCTAACAATGGATTGGCCGTGATGCCGGAGAAACCGTCGGAACCGCCACATTTCAATCCTACCCTGAGTTCGCTTAAGGGAACTGTGGTACGTACATCCTGACTTGCTTTGTTATAGAGCTCACGAAGCAGTTTCATGCCTTCTTCGTACTCGTCACCTTCCACTTTCTGAGCCACCATGAATTTGACACGTTCTTCGTCATACGAGCCGATGAACTCACGGAAGATGTCGGGTTGATTGTTCTCACATCCTAAGCCTACAACCAGTACGGCACCGGCATTGGGGTGGAGTACCATGTCGCGCAGAATTTTTTTTGTATTCTCATGGTCATCGCCTAACTGCGAACAGCCATAGTTATGTGGAAAAGCCATGATGGCATCTACGCCTTTGCCGCCTGTCTCACGGCGCAGGCCTTCAGCCAACTGGTTGACGATGCCGTTGACACATCCGACAGTCGGTATAATCCAGATCTCGTTGCGTACACCTACATCGCCATTCTTGCGGCGATAGCCTTGGAAGGTCAGATGCTTGTTGGGAATATCCAAATCAGCATTTACCGGCCGATACGAGTAGTCCAAAAGTCCGGCGAGGTTGGTTCTGATGTTTCTTTCGTTCATCCAATCCCCCTGCTTTTGTGCCTGGACCGCGTGTCCGATGGGGTAGCCGTATTTGATGACATCTTCGCCTTCCGCCAAATCCTTCAGTGCAAACTTATGTCCGGCTGGTACCTCCTCATTCAGTGTGATTTCCTTTCCATCTACTGTGATTCTTTCTCCTGCTGGTAGTGTTGTGATGGCTACAGCTACATTGTCAGCAGGATTGATTTTCAAATACTTCGTTTCCATTATGATTCTTTTTTTGAAAGTGGTTCATTCAATAGTGAGTTATCGATTGATAGAGAATGCATCTATCTGTTGTAATAGAATGCGATGTTCTCTTTGGTTAACAGGTCTATCGGCATAAAATTGTCTCGCGGCACTTCTTTCTTGAATATGAGATAGTCGCACAGCGTCTTGATGGCATTGAATCCTTGCAACAGAGGTTGCTGGGCAATCAAAAAGAAGATGCTCCCTTGTTTCAGGCATTCTACGTTCCGTTGCAGCAGGTCGTATCCCATGAGGTGGAAGTCTGACATTTGTTGCTTGTGAAGATATTCGCCGATGATGTAGGCTTTTGAGTTGAATGTGATTCCGTTGCGCAAGGTGGGATGTTCGCGGAAGAATGAATCCATCATCAGATTATCCTCACTGTCACGTTTCGCATGTAGGTCCAACTCCCATATTCTACAGCTGGGATGGTAGGTCTTCATATATTCTCTGAAACCAATCTCGCGCCGTTCCTGTTGGTTGGATCCGACGATTCCTTCATTGATTTTACGGAAAATGACTATCTCGTGGGCCTCTTCTCCTGCTAGCAGCATCAACATGCGGGCTGCAAAATAACCGCTTTGGTGTGAATCTTGTCCAAAAAAGGCCAATGCAGGTTCCTCTTTGATGTTGGAGTCTATATATATATATGGTATATTACGTTGCGTCAGCTCGTCGGTAAATGATTTGCTAAAGCGCGGAGCGGTAGGAGCCAGCATGACTCCATCGGGATTCTGGCTTACAATCTCTTGTGCTGCATGGACGAATGAATGGTAATCGTATGGATCATAATACGTAAGCTGCATGGTAACATTGAAGTCGGAGTACGTTTCAATCGCTTTGGTGATGCCATTTTCCACTTCCGTCCAATACTCTCCGTGCTCATGTTGGGGAAGCAGACTGATGAAAATGTACTTCTTGTTCGAGGCCAATGCGCTTGCATACATGTTCGGTTGATAATTCAATTGTTTCAATATCTCTTCAACGCGCTTTTTGCTGGAAGCAGACACACCGCTTCTGCCGTGGATTACTCTATCTACAGTGCCGACCGATACATCAGCCATTTTGGCAATATCTTTGATTCTGACTCTTTCCATGTTATGATTTTCGTGCTCGTACACAATAATAATCTTAATATTTTCGATACAAATATATGATAATTTTTTGTATTCCAAAAATTGTTGTATCTTTGTGCCCGCACACGGAAAGGTTGCTCAAACCCGAATTGTGTACGTATTGTTCATTCAATCAGTGGTTTATATTTATTGATAGCACAATTATAATAAATTGAAACTGCTAATACATAATATATTAAAAAATAATAAAACTATGGGAAAGAAAGTTGTTACATTAGGTGAAATCATGTTGAGACTCTCTACGCCGGGTAATACCCGTTTTGTTCAGTCAGATTCTTTTGATGTGGTATATGGTGGCGGTGAGGCCAATGTGGCTGTCAGCTGTGCCAATTACGGACATGATGCGTATTTTGTAACTAAATTGCCCAAGCATGAGATTGGTCAGTCGGCAGTCAATGCTTTGCGCAAGTACGGGGTCAAAACGGATTATATCGCCCGTGGAGGTGACCGTGTGGGTATCTACTATCTGGAAACGGGTGCTTCGATGCGTCCCAGCAAGGTTATCTACGATCGTGCTCATTCATCCATTGCAGAGGCTGACCCGTCTGATTTTGATTTTGATGCCATCATGGAGGGAGCAGACTGGTTCCATTGGTCGGGTATCACACCAGCCATCTCGGATAAAGCTGCGGAATTGACAAAGTTGGCTTGTGAAGCTGCCAAGCGTCATGGTGTGACGGTATCGGTGGACTTGAATTTCCGCAAGAAACTTTGGACGAAGGAGAAGGCCCAGTCTATCATGAAGCCTTTGATGAAATACGTGGATGTGTGCATCGGTAACGAAGAAGATGCCGAACTGTGTCTGGGATTCAAGCCCGATGCTGATGTAGAAGGAGGTAAGACAGATGCTGAAGGTTATAAGGGAATCTTCAAGGCAATGGCTAAGGAATTTGGTTTCAAGTATGTCATCTCCACATTGCGTGAGTCGTTCTCTGCTACGCACAACGGTTGGAAGGCGATGATCTATAATGGTGAAGAGTTCTACGAATCGAAGCGTTATGATATCAATCCGATTATCGACCGTGTAGGTGGCGGTGACTCTTTCTCGGGAGGAATTATTCATGGACTCCTGACGAAACCCAATCAAGGTGCTGCTCTTGAATTTGCTGTGGCAGCCTCTGCATTGAAGCATACTATCAATGGTGATTTCAACTTGGTATCTGCTGAGGAGGTAGAAGCTTTGGCTGGAGGAGATGCCAGCGGACGTGTGCAGAGATAATGTGATTCAATTTCATAATATAGAAGAAAATGGCAAAATTTGATAAAATAGCCGTGTTGAACAAGATGGGTTCTACCGGCATGGTTCCTGTATTCTATCACAAAGATGCAGAGGTGGCAAAGAAAGTGGTGAAAGCATGCTACGAAGGAGGTGTTCGTGCATTTGAATTCACAAATCGTGGCGATTTTGCGCACGAGGTTTTCGCAGAAGTCGTGAAATATGCAGCTAAGGAGTGCCCGGAGATGGCTATGGGTGTTGGCTCTGTGGTAGATCCAGCTACTGCAGCCCTCTATTTGCAATTGGGTGCTTGTTTCATTGTCGGTCCTTTGTTCAATCCTGAGATAGCCAAAGTTTGCAATCGACGTTCTGTGCCTTATACACCCGGTTGTGGAAGCGTATCAGAGGTGGGTGCCGCTCAAGAAGTGGGCTGTGATCTCTGCAAGATATTCCCGGGTGATGTATTGGGTACCAAGTTGGTCAAAGGGTTGATGGCTCCGATGCCTTGGTCGAAATTGATGGTGACAGGTGGCGTGGAGCCTACGCAGGAAAATCTGACCGGATGGGTGAAAGCTGGCGTATATTGTGTAGGTATGGGTTCCAAGCTGTTCCCGAAGGATAAGGTTGCGGCTGAAGATTGGACGTACGTGACCGAAAAGTGTAAAGAGGCACTTGCTTATATAGCAGCTGCAAGAGGTTAGGAAATTGTTTTTGTGAGGCCATATGCAGTTGGTTCAGATGGCCTTCATTTTGTTTAAAGGTGTTTTTAAAGGGAACGGCCATCGGGGTTTTACAAGCTTCGATGGCTCGTTTTTGTCAGGAATATCTGTTTATAAGTGTGAATTGTACGCTTTATCTTTGAAACTATGTTATAAAACAGATGATTGTTCTACAAAACTTTGGCGGTTATCTACAGAAACCTTACTTTTGTATCGCAGTTGTGAAACTGGTAGATAAAAATAGGATTGTTAGTTATTAGGTAAGAAAGATTGAACATTTTTTCATAAGCTAAAGATTATAGATTAGGTAATTAGAAAGGTAAAGATTGAGTTTGTTCATTAGGTATCTGTTTTTTTGATAGGTAAAGTAAGGATTGTTTGTTAAGGTAATATAGATGTTATTTTTGAATTGCAAAGAAAAGCCTTTTGGCTTTTCTTCTGTGGAGGCGAGTGGTTCGTGAGAACTGGCTCGTTTTTTTTGTTTCTTTTCTGTCTCGTTCTTGTAGTTATTATCTCTATTATTTGTATCTTTGTCCCAAAAGTTGAGTCATATATCCCAGAAACAGTCCGAAGGGGTAAGGGCAGATGGGATTCTATAATAGTAGAACAACACGCTTTCGCATGAATGAGGAGATTTTAGAACATATTTTTAAGGTACTGGATTGGGTACTCTTTGCGGTGTTCATGTTGAATGTCGTGTATTTGCTATTCTATAGTTTGGCATCGCGTAGACAGGTTCGTAAAATGCCGGAAGTATCGGATCGATTCAGACGTTTTGCGGTTTTCATCCCGGCATATAAGGAAGATGGGGTGATAGAGGAGTGTGTTCATGCATGTCTGGAGCAGGATTATCCGATGGAGAGTTATGATGTGATTGTCATTTCGGACAGGATGGAATCTGCAACCAATGACCGATTAAGACAATTGCCCATTCGGCTGCTGGAGGTGCATTTTGAACATAGCACAAAGGCTAAATCACTCAATGCCGCTATTGCATCGTTGGACGATTCGTATGATATTGCCGTGGTTCTGGATGCGGATAATGTGGTTCCTTATAACTATTTGAGTGATGTGAATGCAGCCTTTGAGATGCCGAGCGTGGAGGTAATACAGACACACCGTATCGCTAAGAACTTGAACAACGATATGGCACTGCTTGATGCCATCAGTGAGGAAATCAACAACTCAATATTCCGTTTAGGCCATGTCAATGTGGGTATGTCTGCCGCATTGATAGGGTCCGGTATGGCATTTGATTATGCCCTGTTCAAAGAAACCATGAGCAACGTGAAAGCGGTGGGAGGGTTTGACCGTGAGATGGAACTGCTGCTGCTATATCAACGGAAACGGTTCTATTATATGCCAGAGACGTATGTGTTTGATGAGAAGATTCAGACCAGTAGTGATTTTTCCCGTCAGCGTCGTCGTTGGCTGTCTGCCCAAATACATTATTGCCAGGTGTTCGGCAAATATTTTTGGAAGGCATTCTATTCGTCGAATTGGGATTTCTGTGATAAAATGTTGCAGCAAGTATTGATACCCCGTCTGTTGATGTTGGGATTCGTGCCGGCTTGTTCGTTGTTGGTTTCGTTATATAGTTGGCAATGGGGCATTAAGTGGTGTGTCTTGTTCGTGCTGTTGGCAACGGCATTGTTCGTTGCGATACCCAAACGATTTTATACCAGTAGACTGGTGACGGCCTTTCAAAAACTACCTTATACATTCTGGTTGATGTTTGTGAATGTATTTAAACTGAAAGGTGCAAACAAAACATTCATTCACACTCGTCATGGAGTTGTGGATTCTAACAGATAAATGCGTGAATGGCACGCAAGTGATATAGAGATGATATACGGTTCTATTATTCCTGCAGATTGGCGAACTGCCACAGTCAGGGGCGAAGCTGCGGAGTCAGTCTTTGATTCTCCTGCCATCAGGCTCTTCTTTTATGGAGTGCTATACAATCGCGATGTGTTATATGGTGCGGCTATGAGCAATGCTGAGTTGGCTGCACGACTTTATCTGGTGGATTCGGAGCATGGCTTTTCCCGATTGGACGGTTCTTTTACTATTGTCTATTTTACCGACCGTGAATGTGGTGTAGTACGTGATCATCATGGGACTCATTGTTCTATTTATTATGACGAGGACGGCTCTTTCTCGACCTCTTGTGTCCGATTGGCTGTTGAAGATGGAGAAGTGACATGCGACAGAAGGTCTCTGAGCCATTTCCTGCAACATGGCTTGTTGACAGTTGGTCGTACGCCGTTTATTGGTATATGTGCGTTAGAGGCAGGACAGGTGTTGTATGCCCGTACCGGAGGCGAGGTGAAGTGTCGTTCCTATTTTGCTCCTTTATCTTCTCCGCTTCCATTGACTACGCTCAGCGAATATGCCAGCCATTATATGCATCTGCATGAGCAGGCTATTCGTCGGCGCATCGGAAACAGCTCTCATGTAGGAATCTTGTTAAGTGGCGGATATGATTCGGGATCCAATTTGGTGGCTCTGCGTAGTATATATGATGGAAAGGTATCTTCGTATTCGATAGGTTTCCGTGGGGATGCGTGGAGCGAACTTCCACGTGCGCGGTTGATGTCCAAGACCTTTGGGACCTCTCATCATGAGTATGAAATAGATGGCACTGAAATAGCCTGTCTGCCAGAAATCATCCGCTATTTGGAAGTCCCCTTTGTGGAAGGTGGACTCATGGTAAATTATTGCGCCATGCGCCTGGTAGGAGCGAATAAACCAGATGTTATTTTAGGAGGAGATGGAAGTGATCAGTATTTTGGAACTTCTGGTCGCGAGGTAGCTCTGCACTATCTGACCTCTCATGCTGGTTTGCACCCATTGATGCGGTTGGGTATCAATCTGTTGCAACGGCGTCCTTTTGAAAGGATTGCTGCATGTTATCGTGCAAGCTATCATTTGGATAGAATCATTCATCTGCTTGAAGGGGAACGTTTTGGATTCTCCGATACGGCATTACGTTCATTCCTGCGACATCCATACCATGATTACTGTGCTCCCTTGATACCGCAAGCAGATATTAGTAGTTTTACTAATCTCTATAATCAGCATGCTCAGCTCTCGGATTTGGAAATAATCATCAACCGTATTATCTTGTTCAAGGCTTCACGTATGGCACGTATGTATGACAACAATCTGGTGTTCCCATTTATGGACCTCTCTTTATATAATTTCTTGCAACATTTGCCTGTGGAGTATAAATGCAAGGGAGATACGGCATTGAATATTGCCCGCGGGCGTTTCGTGTCAAAATATCTGTTGAAGTATTGTTACAAGCCGAAATTGCCGGAGGCCATAGCATCGCAGAAAAAACAAGGAGGCTTTGCTCCTATGTCTTTGTTCTTTGATGACAAATCTCGTCGAGATAGGTTCAAGGAGTTCATCCTTTCCTCAAGCATCTATGATGATTATCTCAATCGGAAGAAGGCAGAGCGTTTTCTTAGGGAATATGATAAAGTGGCAGGCGATGCTTCTGTGTGGTTCTGGTACCGTCAGAATCATGCCATACAGTATTTTAATTTGCTGACCCTTGTCACTTGGTGGGAGGAGTTTATAGAGCATCGCACAGTCTCTTATTAAACGGAAAATATCTATGTTGCTATATGGATAAAATAACTTTAGGCATTCCTATTTATAATGCAGCTCCTTTTATTGAACGAACCTTGTTGTCTGCACTGAACCAGACCTATCCTCATATAGAGTATTTGCTTGTGGATGATAAGGGCAACAGCATGGATATTGTACGTCGTGTGGTAGAATCGCATCCTCGACGTGCCGCTGTACGCATTATTGATCAGAAGGTGAATCAAGGAATAGCTGTAGCGAGAAATGCTATTTTTGAACAAGCTACAGGGAATTATGTGTTCACAATGGATTGTGACGATATCATTACTCCTGATTGTATACAGATTCTTTATGATAGGATGAGTGAGCGTCCTGTAGACTTTGTAGCAGCTTCTTTTGTAAGAGTGGATGAGTTAGGAAGAGAATATGCCGGTTGTCAGTATAACGATACTTTGATAGTGGGAGATAATTATCCAGTTGCCAGATACAGATATGAACAAGGCAATCCTTTATTTGTAGCTACTTGGAATAAATTATATAGTCGTGCTTTCGTGGAGCAATATCATATCCGCTGTTGTCCAGGCCATTATAATGAAGATCCTTGGTTTACTTACCAAGTCGTTTTGTCTGCACATTCTTGCCGCCTGTTACCAGATGTGACATTGTATTATACATATAATCCACATTCTGTTTCGGGCATCTCTGCTGCCCATGGATATTCAGAGGTAATTGCTCGTCAGTTTGTTGAAGTCCAATTGCTGAAGAGTGATTATATCAGTCGTATGACAGAAAAAACGATTTACCGAAGTTTGCTTGTTGATATCATGCAAATGAGTTTATACCATATTTATCGTATTTTGGTTTCTGGACAACTCTCTGAAAATGTGAAGGATGAATTGGCCTCTGTGCTGATTAAGCGTTTTTTTGTTTTGCCTGTACGAAAAGGAGGAGGACACTTTACTTTCAAATATATCTGTCTCCGCTCTTTTTATGCACTTCCTGTATGGACGAAAATGTTGTTCATGCGTTTGAGCGTTTGGATCAGGCTTAAGGACAGACTTCGTAGATGGGTATATTACAATAATTAGTAAGATAAGTAAGGTATGTCGATAAAGGATAAAGCTGTTAGAGGAATGTTGTGGAATGCGTTGGAACGTTTTTCAACACAAGGCATCCAGTTTGTGCTGACTATCTTCATTGCGCGTTTGCTCTCACCTGCTGATTATGGTCTGATAGCCATGCTTAGTATCTTTATGGCTGTAGCGCAGGCTTTTGTGGATAGTGGATTTACTAACGCACTTATCCAGAAGAAGGGTAGAACGGAAAAAGATTATGCCACAATGTTCTTTTTCAATATCTTTGCTGCATCATTTGCTTATCTTTTGTTATATGGTGTGGCTCCTTGGATATCTCAATTTTATAATCAGCAGGAACTTACAACTATACTTCGTGTTTATTCTGTTGTCTTGATTATCAATTCATTCGCTTCTGTTCAAATGACTCGCCTAACAATTGAACTGAATTTCAGAAAGCAGGCATTGGCATCCATTTGGGCAGTCATCGTAAGTGGATCTGCAGGATTATGGATGGCTTATCATGGATTTGGAGTATGGACATTGGTTTATCAAGCATTGATTTTCAGTGTTGTATGGGTGTTGACATTATCGTTACAAACAAAATGGATTCCGAATAGTTTTTTTTCCTATGCCTCTTTTCGCTCTCTTTTTGCATATGGCTCTAAGTTGTTGGTATCAGGGTTGCTTCATACGATATATACGCATATGTATTCATTGACGATTGGCAAATTCTTTATGCCAGAAATGTTAGGCTATTTCAATCGGGCATTTGCGTTGGGGCAGTTTCCCGTACAGAATTTTGGCAATATTATCCATCGGGTTACATTTCCCATCTTGTGTGATTATCAGAATGACGAGCAAAATTTCAACAGGTTGTTTACAAACTATTTACGAGTATCGGCTTTCCTCTTATATCCTTTGATGGTGGGTATGGCTGTGTTGGCTGTTCCTTTCATTTCTGTTGTCCTGACCGATAAATGGTTGCCTGCAGCCTCTTTGCTGCAAATATTGTGTTTTGCGATGATGTGGCATCCGGCTATGCAAATCAACGTTTCGATTTTGGATGCCAAGGGACGTAGTGATTATCATTTGAAATCAGAATTCATCAAAAAACTGGTTGCGGTTCTTATTTTGTGTATTACGCTTCCTATGGGAGTTTCGGTAGTGTGTATAGGTATTGTGGGCTATTATCTAATGGATTTGGTTATTGTAGTGCTTTTTTCTTCTCGTCTGACATCAATTACTCTTTTGAATCAAATGAGAATGTTGATGCCAATTTTGGGATTGTCATTGGCGATGGGTGGAGTCGTATACATCTCAGCAATATGTTTTGCTTCTCCTGTTGCAAAACTATTTTTTGGTGTGGTGGTCGGAATTTCTTTCTATGCTTCGTTTGCTTATCTATTGAAATTCAAAGAGTTGGAGATTTTGGTATCATTGGTTCGGAGAAAAGAGGAGAAAGAGTAAGTTGAACTATATAGTTTCTGAAAATATGGTCTCTATAATTACTGTAAATTATAACGGTTGGAAAGATACTTGTGAACTAATAGCCTCTTTGAAGAAGCATGAAACGTTGCCTTACGAAGTGATTGTAGTGGACAACGCTTCGCAGGGGGATGATGCTGACAAAATAGTGCATGCTCATCCTGATGTAATGGTTATTCGTAGTAAGGTGAATTTGGGCTTTGCGGGAGGTAACAATTTGGGATACAGGCATGCAAAGGGAGATTATCTGTTCTTTGTGAACAATGATGTGGTAGTCAAGTCTTCTGTATTGTCTCCTCTCGTACAACGTTTGCAAAATGAGCAGGTGGGAGGGGTCTCTCCATGTATCCTTTCTTTGTATAAGCCTGACGAAGTGCAATATTATGGTTATTGTCGCATGAGTCGAATAACGTTGAAACATACGACGCTGCCATTTGATTATTCAAGACGTCGTGATTATATGTACGCAAAAGAAACTGAGGTGCTTCACGGTGCTGCCATGATGTTTCGTCGGGACGTGATAGAGCATGTAGGATGTATGTCAGAAATCTATTTTTTGTTTTATGAGGAGTTTGATTGGAGTTATCAGATGCAGGCTGCAGGGTATAAATTGTTTTACGAACCTGCATCTGTTGTGTATCATAAAGAAGCCATGACGTTGCCCAAACAAACCCCCTTAAGGGAGTATTATCTTTCTCGTTCCCGCATGATATTTGCTCGAAAAAATCTGAAGGGAATGGAGAAATGTCTGAGTTGTATATATCTGTCTTTGTTAGTTATGCCTGTCAAGTTTGTTGGTTATGTGTTGCACCTACGTACCCGAATGGCTTGGAAAATGTTGACTGGGACAATTTCAGGTATCTTTGTGCCAATTCGTTGAGAAAGCTTGTCGGATAAAGAGTAAAACATGAGTGGAAAGTATTATATAAAGTTTGGACAACGTAAGCAGTATAACGCAGGCGCTAAGGCTGTAAAGGATGTGATGAATCTGTTAGACAAAGAGGGATTCCGTGCGGTCTTGAGTCTTCCTGTGTATTATAATAAATGGTTGAAGTTGGTAGATGTGCCCATATTGTTATTCATCCTGTTCTTTCGAGTTGGTAGAAACGGAATGCTCCTATATATCGTTCCCAGTAATTCTTTTCGAATCTGGCTGTTAGGAAAAGTTCGTAATCTGTTGGGTTTCAAATTGGTCTGTTTCATTAACGATGTGGAATCTATGCGTTCGGAACAGATGTGGGGGCAACGTAAGGTGGAAATAGATGCTATTGCCTGCGCCGATGTCATATTGGCTCCTAACGAGAACTCATGTAGAATCTTGCGTGAAGATTATGGCATTTATAAGAGGATGATACCTGTCCAGGTTTGGGATTATTTACATCCAAAGTCTTTCTGTGATTCCTATCCGGATGGATCAATCTGTTTTGCAGGTAACTTGATGAAAGCACCCTTTATCAACCAATTGCACAGATTGAATCTCTCGTTCAAGATATGGGGTGATGGCTGTTCTCCAAAGAAAGTTGGTAATCTGCAGTTTATGGGAGTGGAGAGTCCAGAGTATTTGCCGATAGAGATTCGTCATAGCTCATGGGGGTTGGTATGGGATGGTACATCTATAGAAACCTGTGCAGGACTACTGGGGACATATCAGCGTTTTAACAATCCACATAAGTGTGGGCTCTATTTGGCATCTGGTATTCCTGTAATTGTGTGGAGAGAATCAGGAATGGCATCTTTTGTAGAGCACCATCAAGTGGGTATCTGTGTTTCCTCGTTGTATGAAGCTGAGCATATCATCCACACAATGAAAGATGAAGAGTATGAACATTATAGAAAGAATGCAGCAGCAATGGCTCCTTTGCTGCGCAAAGGTTTTTTCTTTTTGTCTGCATTAAGTGAAATCTAAAACGGTAGAGTATGGAAAAGAAGAAATTGACATTGGTATGGCGTAGACTTAATTTGATGGAGTTAGGTAAGGATGTTATCCAGGTACCTTATCATTTAGGAAAGGCTTTGGGATATCAAACCGAGATATTGTGCGGTTATCCGGATGAACTGGATGCGAAGGTTCGCGAAAAAGAAGAACCAGACTTTACCTTTGTTCGTCGTTGGCTAACCTATAACCAATATCAGCGTATGATTGTCTATTTCTTCTATTTCATGTACCATTCTAGGAAAATCGATTTGCTCGTTTGCTTTCATTGGCGGTTAGAAACTTTTGCTGTGCTCTTCTTCCACCGTCTTTGGAATAAGAAAGGACAGGTTTATTTGAAGTTGGATACTGATTTGGGAAGAGATTTTGAACTGACGCATAAAAATGCCTTAGAGCGATGGTGCAGACGTCGGATTTATCACTATTTGTTGGATTGCGTCACGCTTTTCTCTTGCGAGACGTCGTCGGGATATAAAAGATTGTGCAATACTCCTGAATTTGGTAGTATATTGGAAAAGAAGTTGGTCTGGATACCCAATTCATTTGATGAATCTACTTTGAAAAGGTTAGGTATAGAAGAATGGAACTTTGAAGCCAAGGAGAATGTGATGATAACTGTGGGACGGCTGGGTACCAGGCAAAAAAATACCGAGATGCTTTTGAGTGCATTGGCACAGGTGGATTTGGGGGATTGGAAGTTTTATTTTATCGGACCGATTGAGGAGGAATTCCATAAGTATATACGTAGGTTTTACGCGCTTCATCCAGAGAAAACATCCAATGTACGTTTTGTGGGGCCAATCTTTGATAAAAAGGAACTTTGGTCCTATTATAACAGGGCAAAGGTTTTTGTGCTCACCTCCCGTTGGGAAGGTTCCCCTTTGATATTCCCTGAGGCGAAACGGTTTCGTAATTATCTGGTGTCGACGAATGTAGGTGGAGCCTATGATGTGATAGAAAAAGATAAATATGGAACTTTGATTCCCCAGGAAGATGATTGTACATTGAGTGAGGTTTTGAACGGAATTGTCAATGGAGAGATTTCTATAGATGTATACAAGGACTTTGATCCACAACAGTTGTCATATCAGAGAAGATTACAGACAATAGTAAAACGCTTGTCGGGAGAATAATAGTTCATTTTCGTTTAAATGAATAAATAGTGACGAATCAAATCAGAAAAACGGGAGGTTCAATGGCTGTTTGTCTACGGAATCTATTGCTTCAGCACAGTTCATTTGTAGGTGTATCATCTATGCAAACGATTGTTTTCCTGCTTTTCAGCACTTTTTTCGATCAATAGACTATTTTTCAAAGAATAATGTGTAATTTTGCAGCCGAAAAATAATAAATAGAAGTAAAGAGATTGTAATACACCATGGCACAAGAGCTACTAACCCCTGATTATATCTTTGAAGCAAGTTGGGAAGTGTGTAATAAGGTTGGCGGTATTTATACGGTTTTGTCTACTCGGGCAAATACGTTACAGGAAAAATTCCGTGATAAGTTGTTTTTTATAGGTCCTGACTTTTGGAAGGGAAAAGATAATCCTTTGTTTACTGAATCCGATAACCTGTGTGCTGCATGGAAGCAGCATGCTATCGAGAAAGACAATCTGTCAGTTCGAGTAGGACGATGGAATATTCCGGGCGAACCGATTGTCATTTTGGTTGATTTCCAACCTTTCTTTGAACAGAAAAATGAAATATATACCGTCATGTGGAATCGCTATCAAGTCGATTCATTACATGCATACGGTGATTATGATGAAACTTCTATGTTTGCTTTTGCTACGGGCAAGGTGATAGAGAGCTTCTATCGTTTTAATCTGATGGAGACAGACAAGATCGTCTTTCAGGCCCATGAATGGATGACGGGTATGGCAGCTCTCTATTTACAGATGAAGGTCCCTCAGATTGCTACCATCTTTACCACTCACGCAACTTCTATCGGCCGTTCGATTGCCGGTAACAATAAACCTTTGTATGATTATCTGTTTGCTTATAACGGTGACCAAATGGCCCGTGAACTGAATATGGAGTCTAAACACTCTATTGAGAAGCAGACGGCACACTATGTGGATTGTTTTACCACTGTGAGCGAAATCACCAACAATGAATGCAGAGAGTTGTTGGATAAGGAAGCTGATGTGGTTTTGATGAACGGCTTTGAGGATGATTTCGTTCCGAAAGGTGCGGCATTTACCAATAAACGCAAGCGGGCTCGTGCATTGATGCTGCGTGTCGCTAATTGTTTGCTGGGCGAATCGTTTGATGATGATACGCTGATTGTAGGCACCAGCGGACGATATGAGTTCAAGAACAAAGGCATCAACGTGTTCTTGGAATCATTGAATCGCCTGAATCGTGATAAGGAACTGAAAAAGAAAGTTCTGGCATTTGTCAATGTACCAGGTTGGGTGGGAGACCCCCGAGACGACCTGCAAAAACGTCTGAAAGGACATGACGTGTACACTACACCTCTGGAAGTTCCGTTTATCACTCATTGGCTGCATAATATGACTCATGACCAAGTGTTGGATATGTTGAAATATTTAGGCATGGGAAATCGTCCCGAAGACAAAGTGAAAGTTATATTTGTGCCTTGCTATCTGGATGGTTATGACGGCATCTTGAACAAACATTATTATGATGTGATATTGGGTGAGGATTTGAGTGTCTATCCTTCCTATTACGAACCATGGGGATATACTCCGTTGGAGAGTGTGGCTTTCCGTGTACCGACTATCACAACAGACCTGGCAGGTTTTGGACTTTGGGTAAACAGCCTGAAGGGACAAAAGGGAATCAATGGTGGTGTCGAGGTGTTACACCGATCTGACTATAATTATAGTGAGGTTGCCGATGGAATCAAGGATACGATTGCCCTTTTCTCAGGGAAAAGCGTTGCTGAAATCAAGGAAATACGCAAGCATGCAGGGCATGTGGCCGAGCAAGCTCTGTGGAAACATTTTATACAATATTATTATGAGGCCTACGACGTTGCGTTACGTAACTCTGTGAAACGTTTGTTAGGTTGACTGAAGAAAGCAAATGAAAATTATTAATCAATCAAGTTATATACAATGAAGATTAAAGTTAGTAATGTAAACACTCCGAATTGGAAAGATGTGAATGTAAAATCGCATGTCCCTGTTGAATTGGAGAAACTGTCTGAACTTGCACGTAACATTTGGTGGTCTTGGAACTACGAAGCTACTGAATTGTTCCGTGACCTTGACCCTGCTCTGTGGAAAGAGGTGGGACAAAACCCGGTACTTCTGTTGGAACGCATGAGCTATGCCAAGTTGGAAGCGCTTGCAGCAGACAATGTCATTTTACGCCGCATGGAGGATGTCTACTCTAAATTCCGTACATATATGGATGTAGAGCCTGATAAGAAACGTCCTTCTGTAGCCTATTTCAGTATGGAATATGGTTTGAACCATGTCCTTAAGATATACTCTGGTGGTTTAGGCGTATTGGCCGGCGACTACTTGAAAGAAGCGTCTGACAGTAATGTAGATATGTGCGCTGTTGGTTTCCTGTATCGTTACGGCTATTTCACGCAGACACTCTCTATGGATGGTCAGCAGATAGCTAACTATGAGGCTCAGAACTTCGGGCAGTTGCCCCTTGATGCTGTATTGGATGAGACAGGTAAGCAGGTTGTCGTTGATGTGCCTTATTTGGATTATTATGTACATGCATATGTATGGCGTGTAAATGTAGGTCGCATTTCACTCTATCTGTTGGATACGGATAATGAAATGAATAGTGAATTTGACCGTTCGATTACTCATCAGCTGTATGGTGGTGATTGGGAGAACCGTTTGAAGCAAGAGATCTTGTTGGGTATTGGTGGTATTTTGGCTCTGAAGAAGCTGGGTATCAAGAAGGATATCTACCATTGTAACGAGGGTCATGCTGCATTGATCAACGTTCAGCGTATTTGCGACTACGTGGCAGAAGGACTGACCTATGATCAGGCCATCGAACTGGTGCGTGCCTCTTCGCTTTATACCGTGCATACTCCGGTACCTGCTGGTCACGACTATTTCGATGAAGGTCTGTTTGGCAAGTATATGGGAGGTTATCCTCCTCGTATGGGTATCACTTGGGATGATTTGATGGATTTGGGTCGCAACAATCCGGGTGATAAGGGTGAACGTTTCTGCATGTCAATCTTTGCTTGCAATACTTCACAAGAGGTAAATGGTGTAAGCTGGCTGCATGGAAAGGTGTCTCAACAAATGTTTGCTCCTATCTGGAAGGGATATTTCCCCGAGGAGAATCACGTGGGCTATGTGACCAATGGTGTACACTTCCCTACATGGAGTGCAACGGAGTGGAAACAGCTCTATGCCGCCCACTTTGATGAAAACTTCTGGTATGACCAGTCTAACCAGAAAATATGGGAGGCTATCTATAATGTGCCTGATGAAGAAATCTGGAAGACACGTATGGCATTGAAGAACAAGCTTATCGATTATGTGCGTAAGCAGTACCGTGAGACTTGGCTGAAGAATCAGGGTGATCCTTCCCGCATCGTAGCTTTGTTGGATAAGATTAACCCCAATGCTTTGCTGATTGGTTTCGGACGTCGTTTTGCTACTTACAAGCGTGCTCATCTGCTCTTTACAGATCTGGAACGTTTGGCCAAGATTGTGAACAATCCTGATTATCCTGTACAATTCCTCTTTACCGGAAAAGCGCATCCGCATGATGGTGCCGGACAGGGGCTGATCAAGAAGATTATTGAAATATCGCGTCGTCCTGAATTCTTGGGTAAGATTATCTTCCTGGAGAACTATGATATGCAGTTGGCACGTCGTCTGGTTTCAGGTGTTGATATTTGGTTGAATACTCCGACTCGTCCGTTGGAGGCATCCGGTACATCGGGTGAGAAAGCTCTGATGAACGGTGTGATAAACTTCTCTGTACTTGATGGATGGTGGCTTGAAGGTTATCGTGAAGGTGCCGGTTGGGCATTGACCGAGAAGCGTACTTATCAAAATCAGGAACACCAAGACCAGCTTGATGCCGCTACAATCTATAGCATTTTGGAAACTGAGATCTTGCCTCTGTATTATGCCCGCAACAAGAAGGGCTATTCAGAAGGTTGGGTTCGTACTATCAAGAATTCGATTGCACAGATTGCTCCTCACTATACAATGAAACGTCAGTTGGATGATTACTTCGAAAAATTCTATTGCAAAGAGGCAAAGCGCTTCAAGGTTTTGGCTGCTGACAACTATGCCAAAGCCAAGGAGATTGCCGCATGGAAGGAAGAAGTAGTTGCCAAGTGGGATAGTATAGAAATTGTTAAGAGTGACAAATGTGAAGAATTGCAGAAGGGCTCTATTGAGAGTGGAAAGAAGTACACTATCACCTATGTGGTTGACGAAAAGGGCTTGAACGATGCAATCGGTCTGGAACTGGTAACTATCTATACTGATCAGGAGGGCAAACAGCACATTTACTCCGTCGATCCGTTTGAAGTCGTGAAGAAAGAGGGTACCCTCTATACATTCCAGGCTACGCACGAAGTGGAGAATGCTGGTAGCTTCAAGGTATGCTATCGTATGTTCCCCAAGAACCCTGACCTGCCTCACCGTCAGGACTTCTGTTACGTTCGCTGGTTTATGTAATATCCTTTTGTGAAAACTAATTAGAGAAGGCCGCTCGTTCTGTAGGAAGACGAGTGGCCTTTCTGACATAGATAAATAGAAATACTGTCAATCTAAACGTACAATATCAAATGAAAAGTAATCCTGCCGAATGCTTGTATTGTCAGAACAACGATACATTGCATAACCTGATGATCGAGATTGCTCCACTGGCTGTCTCGCGTGTTTTCCTTTTTAAGGAACAAACATATCAAGGCCGTTGTCTGGTGGCATATAACGGTCATGTGAACGATTTAAACGAACTGGACGACGAACAACGTAATGCTTTCATGGCAGATGTCGTTCGGGTAACTCGTGCTATGCAGAAAGCGTTTAATCCGGAAAAGATAAATTATGGGGCTTATTCAGACAAATTGTCTCATCTGCATTTCCATCTGGTTCCTAAGTATGTGGATGGCCCTGATTATGGTGGAACATTCCAGATGAATCCGAATCAAGTCTATTTGGATGCGGCTGGCTATCAGAAAATGATTGAAACGCTGAAGAGATATCTTTAATTATATTTCAAAGGAAAGGGTGAGTGATGTTCACCCTTTCCTTTTTGTGACGATGGGTTTATGCGAAAATATCGCTGCGCTGAATGTACGCAATCACATCACCTTTGTTGACTATGCTGCCTTGTGGAGCACAGATTTCCACAACTCGTCCCGTAAATCCAGTCATCACTTTCTCGTATTCTCCCCATGGCGTGGAGATGTAGCAGAATACTTGGTCGTGTTGGTACTTACAGCCAATGAATGGAGATACAGATGGGCCTTCTACGGAGACCTCCCACAACACTTGGCCTTTGGAAGGTGCAATGATGGGATCGGCTTTGGCGCGTTTCAGTTTCTTGATTTCTTCCTCTGAAAAACCGTTTTTGGCCATAGCCGCATCTTTGGCACGTTGCAGGTCATCTTCAAACCGTTTCTTGGCTATGCCTGATTTATAGTCACGGTATTGGCGGTCATGCATCGCCAGTTCAAAGAGCTCTTCATCATCCTCGCCATATTCCCATCCGTTTGCATCCATCTCTTTTCGATATTCGTCCAGTGCATCCGGATAGTTTAATTGTGGATCAGTGTCAACAAATTCGTAACCTTTCGATTTAGCCAGTTCGACAATTTCCGGAGCTAACGGTCCGGGCAGTCGGCCGCTCTTCCCAAGAATCATGTCCCAGGTATGGTTGTCTATCATGGTCCATCTGCCTTCTCCCTTGACTTGCTGCATCACATTCATCAAGGCTACATTCTTGACGTATTGGCTGAAGGGTGTTACCAAGGGGGGATATCCCAATTTGGGCCATACGTATTCCACCTCATCGAAGAGCATGACCAAAAGGTCGTCAATACTCAACTCTGCCTCTCCTTTACCGCGGAGAATCATGTTTATACCGGAATGTACCCCTTTGAGGTCTGCCATCATGGATCCCATCATGCCACCGGGAAGCCCGCATTTCAATAGCAATGATGAGGTGTGCTTGTTTGTTGGGTCCATGAAATATCCCAAAAAGTCGTCGATGAATTCCTGTGTCATGGCACGTGCTTTCATATACGCTTTCATATTGATTTCTGGCACTTGGAAACCTTCGTCTTTCAGCATGGCTTGTACGGAAATGATATCCGGATGAACTTTGCCCCATGACATTGGCTCCATAGCCACATCTATAATGTCTGCTCCGTTTTCACATACCTCCAGAATAGAAGCCATGGATAGGCCTGGACCGCTGTGCCCATGGTATTGTATCAATACGTTCGGATGACGCTCCTTAATGTTTTTTACCAACCGGCCCAATGTACCGGGACGTCCGATGCCGGCCATGTCTTTCAAGCATATTTCTGGAGCACCGGCCTCAATCAGTTGATCGGCTATTTGAGTGTAATATTCTACAGTGTGTACCGGAGAGTAAGTAATACATAGTGTCGCCTGAGGTATCATTCCCGCTTCCAAGGCGTATTGTATGGAAGGAATGATATTCCGTGTCTCGTTCAGCCCGCAAAAAATGCGAGTGATGTCCACTCCTTGGGCGTGCTTAACTTTATACATCAATCGTCGTACGTCAGCCGGGACTGGGTACATGCGGAGCGCATTCAAACCTCGGTCCAACATGTGCGTCTGTATACCGGCTTCCTTGAATGGACGAGTAAAGGCCCTGACGGCTTTATTGGGATTCTCGCCATACAGGAGATTCACTTGCTCAAAAGCACCTCCGTTAGTTTCCACTCGGGCGAAACACCCCATTTCGACAATCAAGGGAGCGATACGAACCAATTGGTCAACACGGGGTTGATATTTACCGGAGGATTGCCACATATCACGGTAAACAAGGCTGAATTTGATTTCCTTTTTCATCGTAGTTAGATAATAAGTGATTGATTTGGTTACTTGTATCTATTTTGACTGTGCAAAATAGAACTATACAAATATAACGCATTTTTCTGACATATCGTTCTCCTTATGGAGCAAAAAAGCATTTCATAAATATGTTATATATCATATTGTTAGCACTATAGGGAAGCAAACTGTGTTTTTTCCTTTCAGGTGGATTGGTTCTCAGATTTACGACTTTAGAAAAAGTAGATGAATATTTGGCTGTTTCAAAAACTTCCATTACTTTTGCAACCCGAAAAGGAGAGATGCTCGAGTGGTTGAAGAGGCACGCCTGGAAAGCGTGTATACCCCTAAAGGGTATCCGGGGTTCGAATCCCCGTCTCTCCGCAGATGAAAAGAGGATGTCTATGTGATGCTTCATGGACATTCTCTTTTGGTTTATATAGATGTGTATAGATGGCTTTTCATCATATTTATTTTCTGTTTAAGATACAAAAAGGGGGCTTTTCACAAAGCCCCCTTTTCAGTTTTCAATAGGTATTAGTTTTTTTTTAAGGTAAAAAGATTGTTTTCAGGATAACGCTGCAAAGATAGAGGCTTTTTCGGGTATAGACCAAATTAAAAAACATGTCATATAACATCTTTTCTAAAAATCTTTGGTTTTTATTATCATTTCAAAGCATTTTTCTACATCTGCAAACGTTTCCTATGTACAAATATAGCAATTTTTGGCCTAAAATCATGAAAGAATCCTAAAATATTTTCTTTTTGTTATCAACATTGATTTTTGGCATAAAGGTTGATGTTGTATAAGAAGCTATTATATAGTTCATAATCTCCTTAACGTGAGTTCGATGATTGCTGTATGAGGCAAGAGTTGCCTGAGAGAGATCACAATTTATGCTGCATTGCCGACGCCAGTTAACTTCATTGCCGACAAGGTCGCTAACTCAAGTCTTGTATTGGCCTCAACAGGTTTGCTGAATGCGGGTTATAACTACACATACATTACACGAATGAAGCCACACGCAACGTATCATCACGAACGGTGTTTACGGATGATATCGCTGCGAACGGTATTTGGGGCAGACACATAGGTCTGTCCCTTCATTGGGGTTACGGTGAATCCGACTGATAGCCTCGGTTATATCATCCCGACAGTAGCTATTTCTACATCAAAACCCCGGTTGCCATGGCATGAAATCGCGGTTTCTGCAAACGTAATGCAGCTTAAAATGGTCGTTTCATGGCATGAAATAATCATATCATGACTTTGTACCACCATTTTATGCCATGATACAATTATTCTCCATGCCTTCCCGTTGTCTCTTTCTGTTCGTTCAAATTCATTGAACTTGTGTTTCTTACATCAGTTTATGGAGACTATACATAGTGCTCGTCACTTTTCCCGCTGTGTTTTAATACCTTAGCGTCAAGGAAGAAAACAATTTCCTCGGCAATGTTTGTAATGTGGTCACCCGATCGTTCGAGTTTGCGGAAAACGCCGACAATGTTTAAGGCAGAAAGTGCGTTCTCTGGTTGTCTCTGGATGTATTCGGCCAGAATGTGGGTCGCTTCTGCATTGATTTCATCAAGCAGGCGGTCCTTGGCAAATACGGAAGTGGCCAGTTCGATACTTTCTTCTTGCAATGCCTGTCGGGTCTGTTGCAACATGGATAGTATCTGGTTGATTATCTCAGCCAATCGGAGTCGTTCAATCAAGTCGGCATCCAGCGCAGGTTCATTATAATGGATGGTAAATCGTGAAATACCTTCGGCAAAATCGCCCAATCGCTCAAGGTTAGAGTTGATTTTGAGCATGGCCAATACAAAGCGCAGGTCAATGCCAACCGGATTATATAGGCCGATGATATCTTCTACATCGCTGTCAATCTTTAGTTCGAATGCATTTACTCTACGTTCGTGTACTAATACTTGCTGTGCCAACTCGCGGTTCAGTGTCAGTACTGCTTCACCTGCACGATCCAATTGATTGTAGACCAGTGTCCACATCTCGTCTATCTCTTTTTTAAGTAAGACAAGTTCTGATTCGATAAACTTTACCATACTTTTCTTTCTTTGGGTTAAATCCTCTGATTGTGTATTTATATACCTGAACAAATCTGTTGTTTCATTTGCAAAATAAAGCATTCTCCGACAGAAAAGTGTGACAATAATTTGAAAAAAGTATTACGATGGTGTTACATAAAAACGGTTGGATGCCGATTTTAATGTGGGTTGATTACTATTTCTCCTTAAAATTTGTTCGTGTGATGGAAGATATTAATGTGGTAAACATTATCTTTGCATCATAAATGAGGGCTTTTTCTTTTACCGCTGTAAGGTGTGTTAGGGGGCTGTATATAAGTTTTTAATATATAAATCAGAAAATTAGTAAGTTATGGCAATGCATACGTGGTTTGAATGTAAAATTCGTTATGAGAAAACCATGGAGAATGGGATGAATAAGAAAGTCAATGAACCTTATTTGGTGGATGCTCTCAGTTTTACTGAAGCTGAGGCGCGTATCATTGAGGAAATGGCACCTTTCATAAGTGGTGAGTTTACGGTATCGGACATCAAACGTGCAAATTATAGTGAACTGTTTCCAAGTGAAGAGGAGGCAGCCGATCGCTGGTTTAAGTGCAAACTGATCTTTATCACATTGGACGAAAAGAGCGCAATGGAGAAGAAGACTTCTACGCAAGTGCTGGTGCAGGCCGCAGACTTGCGTGATGCAGTGAAAAAGTTAGATGAAGGAATGAAGGGTACCATGGCTGATTACCAAATCGGGGCGGTCAGTGAAACGGCAATTATGGATGTCTATCCGTTTCGGGCTGAGCCAGATGTGAAACCTGAAATATAGGGGGAGTCGGTAGAGAGGAACGTTGAAATGATTACAGAGAATCTTCAGCAAATATGGAAGGAGTTACCGGATGACGTTCGACTGGTAGCTGTATCCAAGTATCATCCCCAAGAAGCTATTGAGGAAGCATATCGTGCGGGTCAGCGTATCTTTGGCGAAAGTAAAGTGCAAGACATGACTGCCAAGTATGAGGCCTTGCCCAAGGATATTGAGTGGCACTTTATCGGTCATTTGCAGACGAATAAGATTAAATACATGATTCCCTATGTGTCCTTAATTCATGGTATTGATTCCTATAAGCTGCTGGTGGAAGTGAATAAGCAGGCTGCAAAAGTGTCACGGCGGGTAGATTGCTTGTTGCAGATACATATAGCTAAGGAGGAAACGAAATTCGGCTTTGGTTTTGAGGAATGTAGCTGCATGTTGCAACAAGAAGAGTGGAAGCGGTTGGAGCATGTCCGTATATGTGGTTTGATGGGAATGGCAACCAATACGGACGATGTAGAACAAATCAAATCGGAATTTTGTTCCTTAGCTCAGTTCTTTGCTGAAGTAAAAGCAACCTGGTTTGCCAATGAAGCGTCTTTCAAGGAATTGTCCATGGGCATGTCGCATGATTATCATGAGGCAATTGATGCAGGCAGTACGTTGGTGCGTGTAGGGAGCAAAATATTCGGTGAACGGAATTATTAACTTTAATATCAAAGATTATGGCAACATTAGAAACTACATTTGCCGGTTTGAAACTGAAAAATCCTATTATTGTCAGCAGTTCGGGTTTGACCGATAGTGCTGCCAAGGTCCAGAAACTGGCTCAGTCCGGAGCAGGTGCTGTTGTATTGAAATCACTGTTTGAAGAGCAAATCATGATGGAAGCCGACTGGATGGGGGATCCTTCTATGTATCCGGAAGGGAGTGACTATTTAGTAGGCTATGTGCGTCAGCACAAGTTGGGAGAATATCTGACCTTAATCAGGGAGAGTAAAAAAGTCTGTGATATTCCCGTGATTGCAAGTGTTAACTGTTATCAGGACGCTGATTGGATTGATTTTGCACGGCAGATAGAATCAGCAGGAGCAGACGCAATTGAAATCAATATATTGGCACTCCAGACCGATGTACAATATACATACGGAAGCTTTGAACAACGTCATATTGATATTTTGCGTCACGTCAAGAAGACTGTTCAGATACCGGTGATTATGAAGTTGGGTGATAACATGAGTAATCCTGTTGCTTTGGTAAATCAGTTGTATGCTAATGGAGCTGCTGCAGTGGTATTGTTCAACCGTTTTTATCAGCCCGACATTAATATAGAAAAGATGTCGCATGTGTCTGGTCCGGTATTCAGTAATGGGTCCGAACTGGGTAAGGTCCTTCGTTGGATTGGTATTACTTCGACTGCGGTCACTCAGTTGGATCTTGCAGCTTCTGGAGGTGTACGTTCTGCAGAAGATGTGGTGAAGGCTATTTTAGCTGGTGCTTCGGCAGTCGAGATGTGTAGCGCCGTCTATCAGCAAGGAGAGGGTATCATCAGTGAATGTCACGATTACCTTGTGCGGTGGATGGACAGCAAAGGCTTTGAGTGCGTGAAACAGTTTAAGGGAAAACTCAATGCAGGAGATCCCAAGGGAGTGAATATGTTTGAACGTACTCAGTTCCTGAGGTATTTTTCATCTCATCATGAATAATTGATAGAAGGAATAAGGGAGATAGGATGCCACGTGTTTCGGAATCCTATTAGATAAAGAAAGTGTGCCAAAATTGGAAGATTGGTTTCTTGCCAGCTTGGCACACTTCTTTATTTGTTAATGAATCAATGTCTATCCAATACTTCAAAGCATGAGTTCTTGCTGATGAACTCAGGAACCAGTTCTTTCATTGCTGATACAATCTTCATCTGGTCATATGTATAGCTGACATCAATGATGTGTTGAATCTGTTCCTTGACCTCATCATAGTCATACTCGCGTACGTTTGCAATCATAATCTTCTCATGATAGGTCGGTTTTGTCAGCTCTTTGACGTTCAAAAGTTCTTCATAGAGTTTCTCGCCATGTCGTAACCCCGTAAATTCAATTTTTACGTCCGATCTTCCGGATAAAGTAATCATACGTCGGGCCAAATCTACGATTTTTACGGGCATGCCCATATCGAAAATGTATATCTCTCCGCCTTTGCCCATACTTCCTGCTTCCAATACCAAGCGACAGGCTTCAGGTATCGTCATAAAATAGCGGATGATATCAGGATGTGTTACAGTTACCGGACCGCCTCGCTGAATCTGGTCTCGGAAACGGGGTATTACTGAACCATTTGAGCCGAGTACGTTGCCAAAACGGGTCGTAATGAATTGGGTGGATTTTACTCCCTCTTTTTGGAGTTTTTTGGCTAATGATTGTACATATATCTCACAAATGCGTTTAGAACATCCCATTACATTGGTAGGGTTGACGGCTTTGTCTGTGGAAATCATCACAAATTTTTCTGCACCATATTTTACGGCAAGATCTGCTAAAATACGGGTTCCGCATACATTAACTTGGATTGACTCTGACACATTATCTTCCATCATCGGGACGTGCTTGTAAGCCGCTGCGTGAAAAATATATTGCGGCTGGAATTTCCTAAAAATTGCCTCCATTCTGCTTGCATTGGATATGTCGGCAATGAGGGTTTCTGCATCAATGTCTCGCCAGCGGTCCTGTAATTCCAGTCGTATGTCGTGCAAAGGAGTTTCAGCTTGATCGATTAATATTAACTTGTATGGATTGAATGATGCAACTTGTCGCATGATTTCACTACCAATAGAACCTGCTGCTCCTGTAATCATCACCCGTCTTCCCTCTAATTGAGAAGCTACCTTACGAATATCAATCTCGATAGGGGCGCGTTGCAACAGGTCTTCAATCTGTATTTTTTTCAGTTGGGTCGGATCTACTTGTCCGTTCCACTCATTCAATGTAGATGCAGTCAGTAGTTTTATATTGTGTTCCAACAGCCAATCTGCCATATTGCGTTTTTTAAGCTCTTCCATCTTGGCCGGTGAAATGATGACGGTATGTACATCCCTTTCTATCAACTTGTCTAACAATGTGTCGTCATTGGCATATACCTTGACACCCATCATTACTTTGTCAATCAGTTCCGGTTCATCAGCAATAAAACCGCGTAGACGATAATGGTTGCTTAAATTGACACGTAGTGCCTTTGCAATATTGACTCCTGCCTCTTTGGCTCCGTAGATAAATACATTGGAACTGTGCCGTACGTCAAAATTGATGGTTTCGAAGAATGTCTTTACCAGTACACGTGTTCCGGCCATCAGTCCAAAACTGATGATATAGGACATGAATAGAACGCTGATAGGAACGAGACGGTAATTGAGGATATTCCCGGAAAATAGGCACGCCGTGAGCAGTAGGGCATAAGCCATGGTCAGGGAGACGAAGATACGCAGGATGTCAACAAAAGATGAGAATCTTAATACGTTGGAGTAGGTGCGAAATAGTCTGAAAAACAGCAAATTTACAGAAACAGTCCAAAGAATGGCTTTGTTGACAATGGAAGGCTCTGCCATGATATAACTAAACCTGTATCGCAATAGGCAAGCTAATATTGTAGAGAACGCTATGATGAAAATGTCAAGTAAAAGAATGGCCCAGAAGGGCAATACTTTTGCTGACAAATAACGTTGAAATAGTTTCTGTTCCATTCCCATTTTTTTTTGTTTTAGGTGGGACAAAGATACAATATAATAATCAGAGGGACAAAGCTTGCCGTGAAAAAAAGTATGTATTCAGCATTTTTGTCCCTCTGACTAAAACAGCCCTCCCTATAGCCGGTTTTATGTCGGTTCATGTAATTTGTCAGCTGTGTCACATCAGATTGCTGGCTAATTCACTTAGACGGCTACGCTCGCCTTTGACCAGATTAATATGGGCAAAAAGATTTTGGTCGCGCATACGGTCTATCATGTAAACCAAACCGTTGGATTGACTGTCCAGATATGGTTGGTCAATCTGTTGGATATCACCGGTAAACACCATCTTTGTGCCTTCTCCGGCACGGGTGATAATGGTCTTTATCTCGTGTGGAGTTAAATTCTGTGCTTCATCAATGATGCAGAATGTTTCGCTCAGGCTTCTGCCTCTTATGAAGGCCAGGGCCTCTATAACCAGTTGGCCGCTTTTCTGCATTTCATCCAGCCGTTTCACCTCACTGGATGTTGCGGCAAACTGATGTTTGATAACATTCAGATTATCGAACAACGGCTGCATATAGGGAGCAACTTTCTCGTTGGCATCACCTGGGAGAAAACCGATGTCTTTATTGGAGAGTGCCACAATGGGGCGTGCCAGTAAGATTTGTTTGTATGTATTTAATTGATTGAGTGCTGCAGCTAATGCCAGCAAAGTCTTTCCTGTTCCTGCTTTTCCGGTTAAGGCAATCAATTTGATTTCGGGGTCGTTAAGTACTTCGAAAGCGAAACCTTGTTCGGCATTACGTGGTTCGATGCCGTAATTCTTCGATTTATGAACACGGCAAACGGCGTGCGTAAAAGGATTGTAACGCACCAATACACTGTTGCGGTCACTTTTAAGGACAAAACAGTCATTCGGGTGGAGCTGTTCTTTAAAGCAGAGTTCGGAGATGTCGATTCCCTCTTTCGAAGAGTAAATGCGGTCAATCAATGCAGGTTCGATGCCTTCAAAGGTTTCGTTTGATTTCTCAAATATGTCAATGTTGATGACTTTGTCGTTGATGTAATCTTCACATAGCAACCCGATGGACCGCGCCTTCATCCGTAGGTTGACATCTTTGGTCACCAAAATCGTCTTAGTCTTGGGATGTTTGTCGGCCAGCCAATCTACCGTCGCAAGGATTTGATGGTCAGGAATCCGGGCAGGAAAAGATTCGCGTACACGGGCAGAGTCAACGGATCCTGCAATGACAAACAGGCGTCCCAGCCCCTTACCCAAAGGAGCACCTTTTGTGAATAGATTATCATCTGTAATGGAGTCCAATTCTCGAACGAATTCTCGGGCATTGAAATTTATCTGTTCATTGCCTTTCTTGAATTTGTCCAGTTCTTCCAATACGACAATCGGCAGGTAGATGTCGTTTTCCTGAAAGTTCTTCAAGCAGTTGTAATCGTGCAGGATCACATTCGTGTCAATTACAAAATTTTTCTTCGTTCCCATACCGTCAGATGTTTTAGTTAATAAATCACACTGTTGATATGCAAATCCCATCGTGTTCCTTATAGTCGTATCTTGGCAAATTTTACATGTAGTATGTAGAATCTACCATTAATATGCACTATCTTTGCATGATGAAAATTGCATACGTTCCTCAGAACTGCTTATAAATATAAACAAATTTGGGGAGTAAAAGGATTATTTCGACGTTAAACATTGTAAAAGATGGATTATCAGGACACATTAAAATACTTATATGACAGTGCACCGCTGTTTCAGCACATTGGAGGAAAGGCCTACAAGGAGGGTTTGGAGAATACGTTGTGCTTGGATGCACACTTTGGACACCCGCATCGCCGTTTCCACTGCATACATGTAGCCGGCACGAATGGAAAAGGTTCTTGCTCACATACCTTGGCTGCTGTTTTGCAGTCGTCAGGTTATCGGGTGGGATTATATACTTCTCCGCATCTGGTGGATTTTCGTGAGCGTATACGTGTGAATGGGATTCCTGTTTCCGAGGAATATGTAGTGCGTTTTGTAGAATCAGAGCGTGAGCTTTTCGAGCCTTTGCATCCCTCTTTTTTTGAACTGACCACAGCAATGGCATTTTGCTATTTTGCCGACCAGGCCGTTGATGTAGCCATTGTCGAAGTGGGATTGGGAGGTCGGCTGGATTGTACCAACATTATCAGTCCGGACTTGTGTGTGATAACGAACATCAGTTTTGATCATACCCAATTCCTGGGTAGCACGTTGGCGCAAATTGCAGCAGAAAAGGCAGGCATCATTAAAGAAGGGGTTCCTGTCGTGATTGGCGAAACTACCCCGGAAACTCGTCCGGTTTTTGAAGAAAAGGCAAAATCTTGTCAGGCTCCGATTTATTTTGCAGAGGAGTGTCACGATAATCAATATTCAGATTTGGAGTTTGAACTGAAGGGTGATTATCAGCAGAAGAATAAGCGCACCTTACTGACAGCTCTCCCTCTTTTGCAAGGAGCAGGTTTTCATCTGGATGAGAGTGCCGTCCGTCGGGGCTTTGCACATGTAGTAGAACTGACGGGGTTGATGGGGCGATGGCAGAAGTTACAGGACAATCCTCTGTTAATATGTGATACCGGACACAATGTCGGAGGATTCACCTATATCAGCCAACAGCTTGAAAGCATCCGTTGCCGGCAGTTGCACATCGTGATAGGAATGGTCAATGATAAAGACATACGAGGCGTTTTGTCGCTGCTACCTCAGCGTGCACGCTATTATTTCACCAAAGCCAGTGTCAAACGTGCTTTGTCAGAGGAAGAGATACAGCGTCAAGCTGCAGGCTTTGGCCTGCAAGGGAGTTGCTTCCCGGATGTGGTGTCAGCAGTGCATGCGGCCCAAGAAGAAAGCCTCCCCGAAGATTGTATCTTCGTCGGAGGCAGTAATTTTATTGTCGCCGATTTGTTAGCGAACCGCAATGCACTCAATCTCCACTAAGGCGTCTTTGGGCAGGGCTTTGACGGCTACTGCAGAACGGGCAGGAAAAGCTCCGTCAAAATAGGTGGCATACACTTTGTTCATGTCGGCAAACAGTGACATGTCGGCCAAAAACACCGTAGTCTTAACAATGTGTGCCATGCTCAATCCTGCTTCTTCAAGGATGGCTTTGATGTTTTCCAATGATTGGCGGGCTTGTGCTTCTGCTCCTTCTGCCATTATACCGGTTTCCGCATTGATGGGCAGCTGGCCAGATACAAATACAATGCCGTTGGCTTCTACTGCTTGGCTATAGGGGCCGATTGCTCCTGGAGCCTTAGAACTGCAAATGACTGTTTTCATTGTTCTTTTATGTTTTAGTGAGTAATGATATATTTTCTAAAGTCGTTTATTTACAATGTTTTTGAATAAGGTCGTCTACATTGGGATCGCCCAGCTCTTTGGCTTTGGAGAAACTACTACAAGCCTCTTTGTTCTTTTTCATCTGGAGTTGTGCGATGCCTAACAGACGATAGGCTTCGGCATAATCTGCTTTCATCTGAATAGCTTCTTCCAATATCCTGATAGCTTCTTCATTGCGTCCTACCCGTATGTTGACAACAGCCTGTTCTGCCCGGTACGTCACATCTTTAGGATTCAGTTCGATAGCTTTGGCAATGTCATCCAGCGCACGCTGATATTGTTTGGCTTTCAATGCAGCCTGTTCCCGGTAGTAGTAGAAGAGGTCGTTTACTTTACCGTTGATAGCTTTGAAGTAGGCATCGTAGTCCAATAAGGCTGTGCGTGCCTGATTGGCGTTGACACGTGCCTGCGCACGCTCCAGTAGGTAAGGGGCAGCCTCTTCCATATAGGGTGGATTGAAGCGTGCCACACAACTGTCCATCAGCTGCAACACTTCTTCTGCAGGTGCTCCCATCCTTTCTTTGGTTTTTGCCGTACTGAAGAAAGATACGGCAGAAGCCAGTTCCGATTCATTTACTTTGGTATAACATTCCAGTGCAGCCGGGTAGTCTTCGCGTGCAAATTGGATATCGCCTGCTGCCTGCCAATAGATGGGAAGCGGGTTGATTTCAATAGCTTGCTTGATTTCTGCCAAGGCTTTGTCAAACGACCAATCACCGTATGCGGGTTGTGGGGCGGTCAGCATATAACTATAGATCATTTTAGCCCGATTGTAATAGATGTCATCTTTTTTGGTAGCTATGCTTACAGCCTTATCCATATCGGCAGTCACTTGTTTCATAGAGGCATCGTCCTGCGACAGGTAAAGCTGTTGGGTAGCGCGCCTCATGTAGCCGTCTGCACAGTTGGGGTATTGTTGGATAAAATCATCCAATACGCTCCGATATTCTTCTGCAGAGAATTGGGAGGAAGCCATAAATAAAAAGACCAGTGCCTGCTCTTCGGTATCAGGCAGTGCTTTTTTGATACCTATGCTTTTGAGTGTCGTACTGTTGAAAGAGAGGGCTGAGATGCTTTGCGACATGGCATAGCGGGCATCCATCGCATAGCAGATGGTGACAGTATCTTGTCCGGATGATTTTTGTGCAAGACCAAACACCTCTCCATTGGCGTTCATTACGGGGCAACTCACCATCTTGTCTTTTAATGGCAGATTCAGTGTATAGTAGGCATAATTGCCCGATATTTTGTCTGATCCTTGCACCTTGCCTGCAGCAAAGTTACGTTCTTTTTGAGTGGAGTAGGGCAGCAGGTAAATCTCTTCATCGTTGGTCGGTGAGGTGGTTGCTACGGGTAGTGAGAAGGCCTTCTTGCCGGATATGGCGACCTTGAATTTGATGACATCATACATTTCATCCGCGCCAAGTATGGATTCTATCGGCATCTGTGTACCGTCCGAACTGATAGCGATAGCCCGTTGTGCTCCTTTGAACAAGGTGTAGTCGGACAGGGCGATTCCGTCTTCCGAAACAAAGAAGCCATTGCCTGTGCTCAATATCTTATCGTCATTGCCATAGGTTACGATGGAGAAGACGGCGCGTTTGGCTTTTTCTACCCATTTTGGGGCTTGGGCTACACTCCACTGAGCCAATAAACAGAGAGTGAGCATTCCTAAAATTCTTCTTTTCATATTCATCATTTATTGCTGTTCAACTCATTCTTTTACAGAGGGGTGCCTTTGTCTGACGGCTTCGTAAATCAGGATGCCGGCGGCGACAGAGACGTTCAGTGATTCAATGGTACCCAGCATGGGTATCTTTACCCATTCGTCACATAAAGCCAGGTTTTCGTAAGAGACTCCCTTGTCCTCGGCGCCCATGATAAGGCACACGGGGCCTGTGTAATCAGCCTTTGTGTAGTCATAGTCTCCCTTTTCGGTGGCAGCAACGATACGGAATCCACTCTCTTTCAGGTATTGCAGAGTTGCCTGCAAACTTTGTTCCCGGCATACGGGTAGCGTATGCAGCGCTCCGGCAGATGTCTTTATTGCATCGGCATTGACCGAAACGCTGTTCCTGGAGGGGATGATGATGGCATCCACAGCGGCACATTCGCATGTGCGTGCTATCGCTCCAAAGTTGCGCACGTCGGTCACTCCATCCAGCATCACGAAGAGCGGGTGCTTGCCCTCTTCATACAAGAATGGCACCAGATCTTCTACTTTCTGGTAAGTAATGGCCGATACGAACGCAATCACCCCCTGATGGTTTTTTCGTGTGATGCGATTGATTCGTTCTATCGGAACCCGCTGTACGGGTATGGACAACCCCTTCAGGGCAGCGAACAGTTCTTTGGACAAATCGCTCTGTATGTCTTTCTTGACCAATATCTTGTCAATCTCCTTGCCGGCTTGAATCGCTTCTATCACAGCACGGACACCGAATATCATTTCATTTTTTTCAATCATCTGTCACTCATTTTTTTTCGATTTATTGCTTCAACAGGGCACGGGCATTGCTTAGAGCGGCTTCTGTCAATGTCGAGCCACTCAGCATGTGAGCTATCTCTTTCACCCGTTCATCGGCTTCGAGTTGCCTGATGTGGCTGTTCGTTTCCGTATCGTTGTCCTGTTTATATACTTTATAATGTACGCTTCCCCGTGCCGCAATTTGTGGCAGGTGGGTGATGCTGATTACCTGGCGTTCGTTGTCGGCCATTTCTTGCATGATGTCCGCCATACGGTCGGCTATTTCGCCTGAAACGCCCGTGTCAATCTCGTCGAAGATGATGGTAGGCAGCTTTACGGCACCTGCAATCATTGCTTTGATAGAGAGCATGACACGTGCTATCTCACCGCCGGAGGCTACCGATGACACATTCTGCAAGTTGCCGTTCTTGTTGGCAGAGAAGAGGAAGGATACCGTATCCATTCCGTATCTTCCCGGCTCTTTCCGAGGGCCTATACAGACTTGAAAGCGGACATTGGGAATGCCCAATGGCATGAGGCGTGCAGCCATTTCGTCTTCCACTTGGCGTGCAGCCAGCGAGCGTGCTTCTGTCAGTACTGCGGTCTTTTCCTGAATGCGCCCTTTCAGTTCTTCGCTACGTTCGCGCAGGGCGGCTATATCAGATTCCGAGGAGGTGATGGCTGATAGCTTGGAGGCATATTCGTCAGCCAAGGTCAGCAACTCTTCCACTGTAGACAGCCGATGCTTCTTTTGTAATGTATAAATAAGGTTCAGCCGTTCGTTGACTTCGTCCAGCCGTTTCGGATTGAACTCCACTTTCTCTTCCTGGTCAGCTGCTTCATCGGCTATATCTTTCAGTTCAATGTACGTACTCTCCAGGCGGTCGGCCAGTTCACTGGCGGGCTGGTAGATGTGCTGTAAGTCCCGCATCCTGTTCAAGCTCTCCTTAAGTTCGGACAGGAGCCCGCCTTCATCACCGCAGAAGGTCTGGCTGATGTGATAGAACCCAGCTTTGATTTCTTCTGCATGACTCAGTGTGTCAGCCTCTTGTTCCAGCTCCTCTTGTTCGCCACTGGTGAGGTTAGCCTCTTCCAGTTGGTTGAGCTGGAAGCGTAGGTAATCCTCGTCCGTCTTGTCCTGTTCGGCGCGTGCAATAAGGTCTGCCAATTCCTGCTGCACCTCCTTCCATTCGTCATACAAAGCTTGGTAGGAAGCCAGCAATGTCTCGTCGTGTGCGATGAGGTCTAATACATTCAGTTGGAATCCCTCTTTGTTCAACAATAGGTTTTGGTGTTGCGAGTGGATATCTATCAACTGTTCGCCCAATTCCTTCATCTGGGCCAGCGATGCCGGTGAGTCGTTGATGAAGGCACGGCTTTTACCCGATGCGTAGAGCTCACGTCGCAGGATGCATTCGTCTTCGTATTCCAGTTCGTTTTGCTCAAAGTAACTTCTCATGCCATAGGCAGAAACGTCGAAGCGGGCTTCGATGATACATTTGGCTGCTCCTTTACGGATTGTTTTCACATCGGCACGTTGTCCCAATAGCAATCCGATGGCTCCGAGAATAATTGATTTTCCGGCTCCCGTCTCACCTGTGATGACCGAAAAGCCTTGGTACAGGTTGATGTCCAGTTTCTCTATCAGAGCATAGTTTTGAATAAAGAGTGAACGCAACATAACAGAATCAGAGTTTTTAGTTCTTTTTTTTCAATTCTTCCACCAGCCGGTCAATGATGTCCGCAGCTACCTCACTCTTCGGTTTCAGCGGATAGTCAGTCCGATTGCCGCGGTCAATGATTGTTATCTTATTCGTATCACAACGGAAGCCTGCTCCTTTGTCGTTCAATGAGTTCAGGACAATGAAGTCAAAATTCTTTCGAAGCATCTTCTCTTCCGCATTGTGTTGCTCGTCATCGGTTTCCAACGCAAATCCAATCAGCAGTTTGTTGTCCCCCTGCTCTTTTTTCATGCGTCCCAGCTGTTGGGCGATGTCGTGAGTCGGGCGCAAGTCGAGTGTCATCTCGCCCGTCTTCTCTCGCTTCATCTTTTTCTCAGCCACCTTCTTGGGCGTATAGTCGGCTACCGCTGCCGACAATATGGCAGCGTCACTCTCGGCAAAGTTTGCCGTAGCGGCCTCATACATCTCTTGGGCAGACTCGGTATGGATGCAGCGGAACATGGGATAGTGAGTCTTTTGTTGAGTGGGGCCGGTTACCAATATCACCTGTGCGCCTCGTGATGCACATTCGTCGGCCAGCGCATATCCCATTTTCCCTGATGAATAATTGCCTATGAAGCGTACGGGGTCAATTTTTTCATACGTAGGTCCAGCTGTAATCAGAATTTTTTTGCCTACCAGTACCCCTTCTTGGGCCGCGAAATACGTTTCCAGCTGCAGTATGATGTTCTCTGGCTCCTCCATGCGTCCTTTCCCCACCAAGTGGCTGGCCAGTTCGCCGCATGCGGGTTCGATAATGTGGTTCCCAAACGAACGGAGGATATCCAGATTCTTCTGCGTAGAAGGGTGGGCATACATATCCAAATCCATGGCTGGGGCTACAAATACAGGAGCTTTAGCCGACAGATAGGTTGTTACCAACATGTTGTCTGCTACCCCGTTTGCCATTTTTGCAATGGTCGATGCGGTAGCCGGAGCTATCAGCATGATATCTGCCCACAATCCCAAGTCAACGTGGCTGTGCCAGGTGCCGTCACGTTGGGCGAAGAAGTCGCTGATGACCGGCTTTGATGTCAGTGCAGAGAGGGTGATGGGAGTGATGAATTCTTTGCCGGCAGGAGTGATGACTACCTGCACCTCGGCACCGCGTTTGATCAATCCCCTGATCAGGTAACATGCTTTGTAGGCTGCGATGCTACCTGTGATGCCCAATACCACTTTTTTTCCTTTCAGTACATTTGCCATAGAAGGGGGGGGATCTACATTATTTTTGGGTCAGTTCGCGCAAACGGATTTTGGTCAGCATCGCCTTGGTGTTCAGTGTGAAGTCGCTGCTCTGTATCCATCCGTAATAGCCGGGGTCACGTCGGAGTACTTCAGTGACGGGCATACCTTTGTATTTCCCGAAATTGAACACTTCCACACCGGCATCGTTATAGACCATACGACCGGCAAAGTCCACGTTTTTGTTGAAACTGGAGTAGTTGGACAGAAAAGCAATGTCATTCTGCAGCTCAGGGTAGCGGTCCAGCTGCGCTTTCAGCACCTCGTAGGTAGCTCGCGTATCTCCTTCTGCCGAGTGAGCATCGTCCAGATTCTTGCCGCAGTAGAATTTATAGGCGGCAGAGAGCGTGCGTTGTTCCATCTTGTGGAAGATGACCTGTACGTCCACAAACTTGCGTCGGCTCAGGTCGATGTCCACCTCTGCACGTAGGAACTCCTCGGCAAGTACGGGGATGTCGAAGCGGTTGGAGTTAAATCCGGCCAGGTCGCATCCTTCTATGTCTTTGGCTATGTTGCGGGCAATCGATTTGAACGTGGGGCAATCTGCTACATCCGCATCGTAGATGCCATGCACCGCCGAAGCCTCTTCTGGGATGTGCATTTCAGGGTTGATTCTCAACGTCTTGGCCTCCTCATTCCCGTTAGGGTGTACCTTGAGGTAGCATATTTCTACGATTCGGTCCGAGTTTATATTGGTGCCGGTTGTCTCCAGATCAAAGAAAACCAGTGGATTTTTCAGATTCAGTTTCATGGGTTTGTAAAGTTGTTCGTTGCAATCAGTCGTTCAGCATCATGGGCATCAGCAGCATCAGCAGGTCTTCTCCCTCTTCCTGCTCTACTGGCAGAATCACGCCTGCACGTGACGGATCAGTCAGTTCGATGACTACCTCATTGGCAGAGATGTTGTTCAAGATGTCAATCAGGAAGGTCGATTTGAATCCGATGCTCATGGGACTGCCCGTATATTGGCATGACAGTGTTTCTTCGGCAGAGGTCGAGAAGTCGATGTCCTGCGCCGATACAACCATGTTGTCATCTTGCAGACGCAGTTTGATGAGGCTGCTGGCTTGTGACGAGAAGATAGAGACACGGCGCAGTGCCCCCAGCATCAGCTGACGGTCTACTGTCACTTTGTTCGGATTGTTCTGGGGAATCACAGAGTTGTAGTTCGGGTAGCGTCCCTCGATGAGGCGGCATACCATCTGGTAGTTCTCCAGTGTGAACATCGCGTTGCGCTCGTCAAATTCAATGGTCACCTGTCCGGCCTCTTTGGGCAGCAGGCCTTTCATCAGCATGGCCGGCTTTTTGGGCAGGATGAAGGCGGCACGTTCGTTGCCTTTTGATTGCATGGTTTTGCATCGTACCAGTTTGTGCCCGTCGGATGCCACCATGGTGATGTCATCGGTGGTGATGTCAAAGTAGATACCGTTCATCACGGGGCGCAGTTCGTCATCGGCCGTTGCAAAGAAGGCGCGGTTGATGCCGTTCAGCAGGACTTGTGCTTCCAGTTCCACCTTTACGGCATTGTCACCCAGCATGGCTGCTTGGGGAAATTCGTCTGCGTTCTGTCCCATCAGGCTGTATTTTCCGTTTTGGTACAGCACTGTTATCTCCAGCGTATTCATGTTGATGTCGAATGTCAGCGGCTGTTCGGGAATCTCCTTCAAGGCATCCAACAGCGTTTTTGCCACGATGGCAAACCGCCCGTCCTCGTTGGAGTCATTCACTTCGACGGCAGTCTGCATGGTCGTTTCGCTGTCCGAAACAGTTACAGAAAGAGTACCGTCCTGCAAATCAAAGAGGAAGCAATCCAAAATAGGGAGCGCATTTTTTGAGTTAATTACGCGGCTGATGGCCTGCAGGTGGCTGGAAAGCGCAGTGCTTGAAACGATAAATCTCATAATCCGTATATTTAAGTTTTTATTTTTAATCCTGTTATCGTAAACTATCGGGCAAAGTTAAAAAAAGAATTCCCTACGGCAAAGAATTCGTGAGAAAAACAGAGGATTATTCGTTTTGTATAACAAAAAATTGTAACTTCGCAGCATCATTAAAAATAAGGACAATGGAATTTATAGGAAAAATCATCGCTGTGCTCCCCGCAAAGGGGGGAGTGTCTAACAGAACAGGCAACGAATGGAAAGCTCAAGAATATGTGATTGAGGACAGTACCAGCAGTCAATATCCGCGCAGGATGTGTTTTGAGGTGTTTGGTGCCGACAAGATTGCCCAATTCAACATTCAGGTGGGGCAGGATTTGAAGGTCTCTTTCGATATTGATGCCAACCAGTGGCAGGATCGTTGGTTCAATCGGATCCGTGCTTGGAAGGTAGAACCCGCCGTAGCCGCATCGGCTCCTGCCGCTGCACAGGTGGCTGGTGCTCCCTTGCCTCCGCCGGCTCCGGCTGCTGCTCCCGATTTCTTGGCAGGTGACGTGAAGGACGATCTTCCCTTCTGATAGGATCTCGTTGTGTAAGAATGAACAGACTCCGCCCTTCCCTGTATCACATGCAGGGAAGGGCGGAGTCTTGTCATTTAGTCGGCATCCGATACATCCCAGCGGAACACGGTGCCGTCGCGTCGGTCAGGAGCGCAGCCGGGCCAGTCTGCCCCATAGGGTTCGCCTGTGCCGGGAACGATGCCCACATAGCGTTGTGTTTTGAGCGAGAGGAGCATGCACTGTCCGCGCAGCAAGTCCTGCCACAGGAAGAGGCTTCCTTCGCTCTCTTGTTTCATCATACGCACATCGGCCGACAGGCCGGCACCCACTACGGTCAGAAATCCCGTTCCGTTCATGGCTTCCAGTGCCACCCGTCCTTGGCCGCGGTCGTGTACGCGGAAGCGGCACCCTTTGCCATCGTATTCCTTGTTCTGGCGGTCCACGTGATGCAGCATACCGTGTGGATTGGCCCATGCCCGTGTGTCGTTGGCCAGATTGGTCAACGTGATGATTTTGCCTGTCGGCAGGTTGGCACTACGGTCAGCCATGGGCTCGTCCACCGTAAAGTTGTCAAAAAATGCGCGTCCGCCGCTCACTCCCTGTTCATTGAAGGCGAAGAGCGAGAGTCGGGTTCCTTGGAATGTTTTCAGCTGATACGGCAACTCTATGCGGGGGCCTATTTCGATAAAGTCCGTTCCATTCAGGCTATAGCTGAAGCGGGCATAGTCGGCATCAAATTCTCCGTAGATACGCAGGTGAATCTTTTTCCCTCGCGTGGAAAATTTAATTTCCTCGGCAGAGAGGTCCACAACTTGGTCGTCTCCCGCTTTTTGTTGCCTGTGGAGGCGCAGCGCATAGCCTCCCCCTTGGCGTGCTACGCCCAGGTAGGCGTATGGGATGTTCAGCAGTCCCAGTCCGGCAACATCACCCTCCTTCAGGCGCGATGCATCCAGCTCAACGGTAGCGATAGACACCGGTCCGATGCAGCGTTGTGTCAACGTATTTCTGGCCCACAGGAAATCTTTGGCCGGCAGGGAGGTGAGCTGCAATTCACCTTGAGCCAGCTTCCACTTGCCATCAACGGGTTCGTGGTTCCATTGCCAGATGGGTTTTAGGTTCTTTCCGTCAAAGTTGTCACTTCGTTCGTAGGGAGCATGTGCCTCGGATGCAGTGTCTACACGTGGCTTGAACCAGGTGCGGGGCGTACGTCCCAGGTTGCCGGGCAGGCCAAAGTAGGGCCATCCGTCTATCCAGCTGACCGGTGAAAGGCAAGTGGTACGGCCTACCGCATGAAAGTCGGTCATCGAGAATCCCCACCAGTCTCCGTTAGGCAGATCCACGATACCTCCTTGATGCAAAGGTACGGCACTGAAGTAGTTGTCTTTGGGGGTGCTGATGCGGAAGTCAAATCCGTCTTCTGGCACAGGGCGTCCCAGTCCGACGTCGTTTACTCCGGTCTGTCTCATCTCTCCGAAGGTCTCTTTGGCACTGATGCACACCGTCTCGTAGGGTCCATAGGGCGCATCGGCACGAGCGCATTGCATTCGTCCTACCGGTGCGTAGTTGGCACTGATGATGTAATACCGTCCGTTAATCTTATAGATATGGTGTCCCTCACCCATTGCGTTTCCTGCCGGTATGATGATCCGTTCGCTCTCTTTGACGAAGCCGCTGAAGTCAGGTTTCACCTCTATCATCCGCACTTCGTCGTATTTGTAGACGGCATATATCTTTCCGTCATCGTCGAAGAGGACGGAGAGGTCGTAGATGTCGCCGCCCATGTTGATGTGTTGCCATGGGCCGGCCGGATTCTCGCTGATGAATACTTGCAGGCCGTGTCCGTTGATGTTGGAGAAGACATAGAACTTTCCGTTGTGGTAGCGGATGCAGGGAGCCCAGATGCCTTGTCCATACGCCTCTTTCCCGTTCTCCAAACGAAATTCGTCGCCCATCTCGAAGCGGTCGAAACAGTAACTCAGGAAGCACCAGTTTACCAGGTCTTTGGAGTGGAGCACTACGATGCCTGGCGTGCAATGCATGGTGGTGCCGGCCAGGTAGAAGTCATCACCCACCCGGATGAGGTCGGGGTCAGAAAACTCGTCGTAGAAGAGGGGGTTGGTAAAGGTACCGTTGCCGTTGTCAGCTGTCCAGGATTGGGTGTGTACGGTCTGTTGGGCCGATAGGATGCCGGCAGCCAGAATCAGATAGAGAGTCAAAAGTGTTCTCATGGATGGAATCATATTAATTGTTCGTTGGGCAAAGTTAACTATATTCTGCGATTTTCAAGTCTGTATAATCATTTTTTTTCTCGTCAGGTATGCCGACACAAGGATGTATCGGCTATCTCGATTTTAGTAATAAAAGGTGAATCATGTCGTCTCATTTGGCCGATATTCAATAGTATAAGAGAAACATCATTCGATTGATAGCAAAATAAAAGCAATTTGTACGTCGCGTTTTATCTAACAATAATGTTAATTTGATATAATTAACGAAAGATTTTTATTAATAGAAAAATGATTATTGTGAATAATTCCGCATTTTTGCACAAAATTAATCACTCTTACTAAGAGTGAGGCTTTTTTAGCGGAAATGATTGCGGTTAAGAAGCACATTTCATCCGAGCCACAGACGAGGATAGATAGGATTAAATCATCGTTCATAGGGAGTCATGCAGCGTCCTCTTTTGAAGTGATTTACCCCGATAGGTTGTAAAAACTTGCCGATGCCGTAGGCGTATTTTCCATTCAAGTTTGACATTCCCATGGACCATAAAGATGACGAATTGTACTGGTTTGTAGCCATCGTCACGCCCAATACCGAGAAGAGGGCTATTGATAGGCTGGGCGACCTCGTCAGCTTCTGGAAGGAGAAAGATATGGTGGAGAACGCTGAGTCCGTCACAGCATACGTCCCCATCCAGAAGGAGGTGCGCTACCGCCCCAGCACCCGCAAGCGTGTGGAAGTAGAAAAAGTCCTCAGCCCCTGTTATCTCTTCATACGGTGCAGAAACCGCATCCGCTACAAGATAGCCAGTGAGGCCAAGTTCATCCTCTACTTCCTGATGAATCGTGCCACGAAGGACGATGCTGGCAGGAGCGACTTTGCCCGCATCCCCAATGAGCAGATGGAAAACTTCATGCGTATGGTAGGCGATGCAGAGAATGAGGTCACCATCGACACCTCCCGTCTGCGAGTAGGCAGCAAGGTACGCATCAAGACCGGTCGCTTGGCAGGTTTGGAGGGCAACAACTACAAGGATCCCAAAGGTTCCACCCTGATTGTCCTCCGTGTCGATTTCCTTGGTTATGCTGTGGAAGGTTCCACAGTTCATCAAGGCAAAGTTCATGTAGGAATGGAGAAGTTGTTCTTGGGGATTAGTGAATCATTCATCATTAATCATTCATCGACAAATCAAACTTTATGGAGATATATTATGATAACGGATGGGCACTTTGGGGATTGAAGTGCGGGGAGAGACGGATAACTGAACCGCTGTTCTTGGAGGTGCTTGACATCAGGGGACGATGGGCGGCTGTGAGATATGAGGACGGTGGCACGGGCATTGTAGATAGCAACGGAGAATGCGTAAAGCGATTCCCGAAGTCGGTGCGGATGGAGTTCGTGGAGAATGACTTTGTGAGGCTCTCGGGCCTGGGGAAAGATTTGCTGATGGACCTGAGGTCGCTGCTGCTGTACACCTCGCTGCCGGAAAGTAAGTTCTATGGCGAATTTGAACTGCTGTTCATCGGTGACTGGATATACACGCGGACGAAGCGACAGTATGGGGTGGAGGAGAAGAATGGCTTTTCACCGTATCTGTGTGCTGACGGTCTGTGTCTGACGATTCCGTGTGATGAGGTGTCGATGACGGAGCATCTGCAGAACCACGACGAGGAGGACGAGCCATGGCTGGAACAGTTGGAAAAATGGGTGGACTGCGTGAAGGGTAGTGCATGTCTGATAGCCGGGGATGACTCGCAGGCATACTGGCTGTACAAGAAGCTGGTTGATGGGACGATTGTCATTCTGGACAACGACCTGCGCTTCTATCACGTGACGGGCGTGAGGGACAATGATGGCAGACTAAAGGCGGTGAAAAGGCTTGTTGCCCAAGCAAACGAGAAGACGGATATAGAAGCAATGGAGCAACTATTGGAACCGATAGAAACAGAGGCGAAGGTGAGAGTGGCCGAGCGGAAACGGAAGCAGGAGGAGGTGGAAGAGGACAAGCGGAAAGAGAGGCTGAAACGGATGGTGGGAGCTATCCCCTACAAGATGGGAAACAAGTGGGGCCTGAAGGTAGAGGGGCGCATTGTGGTTCCACCCCTCTACCATGCGGTGAAGACTCCTGTGGAAAAGTATTGTGTCGTGGAGAAGAATTATCAGCAATGGGGCATCATGGCGGTGGATGGCAAGATGGTGGTGGAACCGAAGTATGAGGATGTGGAGTTATTTGAGGATGGAACGGCTGTATTGACGGTGTATAGAGGGAAGACGATACAAATGAAAATTAAGGAATAAAGGGTTAATGGGTGAAAGGTAAAAGCGACATTTCTTTCTTCCGCCGGTATAAAATCTCGCGGGTTTTCTATACCTTTGCATACTCAATTTTTGTGTGCAAATCATGACGGAAAACAATACGATTCTTATAAAAGGAGCCCGCGTCAACAATCTGAAGAATATTGACGTTGAAATACCTCGCAATCAGTTGGTGGTCATTACAGGACTATCCGGGTCAGGTAAGTCGTCACTGGCTTTCGATACCTTGTATGCCGAAGGCCAACGACGCTATGTGGAGAGCCTGAGCAGCTATGCCCGCCAGTTCTTGGGGCGTATGGGAAAGCCTGAATGCGACTTTATCAAGGGCATTCCGCCGGCCATCGCCATCGAGCAGAAGGTGAGCAGCCGTAATCCGCGTTCGACGGTGGGTACATCGACGGAAATCTATGAATATCTGCGTTTGCTCTATGCCCGTGTCGGAAAAACCTACAGTCCGGTCAGTGGTCAGGAAGTGAAGAAGCATTCGGTGGAAGATATCGTGAATTGTATGTTGGAACAGCCGGAGGGAACCCGCTATACGGTGCTGGCTCCGCTGTTGCTGCATGACGGACGTACGATGCACGAACAACTAGACATCAACCGGAAGCAGGGCTTTAACCGCTTGGAGGTAAATGGGGCAATGGTACGTATAGACGATTACGTACCGGCAGAGGGTGATGTGGTCTTCCTGTTGATAGACCGTATGTCGGTCTCGGCAGCCAAGGACAGCATCAGCCGCCTGACAGATTCGGCCGAGACGGCTATGTACGAGGGGGACGGTGCCTGCTTGCTACGCTTCTACAACGCGGATGGTACGACGCATCTGCATCGCTTCAGCACGAAGTTTGAAGCGGACGGCATCACCTTCGAGGAACCGAACGACCAAATGTTTTCGTTCAACTCGCCGTTGGGTGCCTGTCCGGAGTGTGAGGGGTTCGGCAAGGTCATCGGTATAGACGAACATCTGGTGGTGCCCAACCGTTCGCTCTCGGTCTACGATGGGGCAGTGGTGTGTTGGCGGGGCGAGAAGATGGGCGAATGGCGCGACATGGTGATTCGAGGTGCCGAACGGGCCGGATTCCCCATCTTTACTCCCTATTATGAGCTGACAGACGAGCAGCGCCGCATGTTGTGGGAGGGGACACCCTACTTTGAAGGCATCAATGCCTTCTTCCGCATGTTGCAGGAAAATCAGTATAAAATACAGTACCGTGTCATGCTGGCACGCTATAGAGGAAAGACGGTATGCCCCAAATGCCACGGTACGCGCTTGAAGCCCGAAGCCGGTTATGTGCGGGTGGGCGGACGTACTGTTTCGGAACTGGTAGACCTGCCGGTGACGGAGCTGAAAAGTTTTTTTGATACCTTGCAACTGTCTGAACATGATACGCAAGTAGCCCCCCGTATCTTGACCGAAATACGAAACCGCATCCAGTTTCTGCTTGATGTCGGTCTAGGGTATCTGACGTTGAACCGCTTGAGCAATTCGCTTTCTGGAGGAGAAAGCCAGCGTATCAATCTGGCTACTTCATTGGGGAGCAGCCTTGTGGGCAGTCTGTACATCCTTGACGAACCCAGCATCGGTCTGCATAGCCGTGACACGGAGAAACTCATTAAGGTGTTGCGTCAGCTGCAGCATCTAGGCAATACCGTTGTGGTGGTGGAGCATGATGAGGAGATTATCCGTGCGGCTGACTACATCATCGATATCGGCCCAAAGGCTGGAAGACTGGGAGGTCGGCTGGTATATCAGGGTAGGGTGGATGAGCTGATGCAGCAGACTGGGCGGCAGAAGCAAGACTCAGAAAGCTACACGGTACGCTACCTGTGTGGTGAGGAGGTGATTCCAATCCCCAAGCAACGTCGTTCGTGGAACAACTATATTGAAATCACAGGTGCCCGCGAGAACAATCTGAAGGGCGTTGACGTACGCTTCCCCCTGAATGTGCTGACTGTGGTGACCGGTGTCAGCGGGTCGGGCAAGAGCACGTTGGTCAATACCATCCTTTACCGTGCCTTGAAGCGCGAGTTGGACGAGTCGGCCGAACGTCCTGGCGAGTTCGTCTCCATCGGAGGTGCATTGCGCGACTTGCGTAATGTGGAGTTTGTCGATCAGAATCCGATAGGCAAGTCTTCGCGCAGCAATCCGGTGACTTATCTGAAGGCCTACGATGAGATACGCAAACTCTGGGCTGAGCAACCGCTGGCCAAACAGATGGGCTATGGAGCCGGTTACTTCAGCTTCAACAGTGAAGGCGGACGATGTGAGGAGTGTAAGGGGGAAGGTACCATAACGGTAGAGATGCAGTTTATGGCCGATCTGGTGCTGGAGTGCGAATCGTGCCATGGCAGACGCTTCAAAGCAGATACGCTGGAGGTGAAGTTCCACGATCAGAGTATCTATGATGTGCTGGAGATGACAGTCAATCAGGCCATCGAGTTTTTTACCAAGTATGGGCAGAAGAAGATTGTACGTAAGCTGCAGCCGTTGCAGGATGTCGGCCTGGGCTACATCAAGTTGGGTCAGTCCTCCTCGACCCTATCCGGCGGCGAGAACCAACGTGTGAAGCTGGCCTACTATCTGAGCCAGGAGAAGAGCGACCCGACGTTCTTTATTTTCGACGAACCAACGACCGGCCTGCACTTTCACGACATCAGGAAATTGCTGGAGGCTTTTGACGCATTGATTTTGCGCGGACATACCATTGTGATTATTGAACATAACCTGGACGTGGTGAAGTGTGCCGACTATGTCATCGACCTGGGACCGGAAGGGGGTGACAAGGGTGGATATATCGTAGCGGCAGGAACGCCGGAAGAGGTGGCTGCCTGTGCTGCCAGCTATACGGGACAGTTCCTGAAAGAGAAACTGACCGTCTGATTATAAAAAAAAGTACAGCTTCACAATACAACGTTGTGAGGCTGTACTTTTTTATGATGTTCTTTTGTCGTTATTTCTTCGGAGAGGAATATCTGGCATTCAGACCATCCAGAATCTCCTGCGTGATGTTATAGATGCTGTCAGCATAGAGCAGGTTGTCAAAACCCGTGTTGCTGATAATCATGCTGTAGCCTTTCGTCTTGTTATACTCTTTCAGGAAAGCGTTGATAGAGTCGCGCAGCTGCAGGCTGTTTTTCTCGTTTTCGCTCACCAATTCGGATTGCAGCTTGTTGCTCAGGTTCTGCAGATCTTGTTCCAGCTTTGCAATGCGGTTGTATTCCGATTGAGCTCTTTCTTGAGAGAGGAAAGCATTGTTCTGATATTTGGTTTGGAATTCTTGCTTTTGCTTTTCCAGTTCTGTAGCCTTTTGGTTCAACGTCAGGCGCACGTTTTCGCTCTTTTTAACCATAGCCTCATTCAGGTCTACGCAGAAGTTGTATTTGGCCAGCAGCGTATCCACTTCAACAAAAGCGATTTTCATTTCCGATAATCCACCGGCATGTACAGGCGCATCGGCGGCCTGTTTACCTGCGTTACCGGCACATTGTGAAAATAAAACGATCAGCGCCAATGCTGCCAAACCGTTCATGAGGTAGTTTAATCTCTTCATAATCAATTTTGAATATTGTTTTTAATATAGTTAATTCACGGCATCGTTCAACGCTTTTTCCAGTTCGTCGATGGAGAAACGAGGTTTCTTGCGTGCCTCGCGGTCTTGAGACTGTATGCAACCTATTCCACGCTCGCGCATGGCTTTGTTGCCGCTGACATGCCCGTTGGGGAATCGTCCTCCTTTGACGAAAAAGACCTTTACGCCCAATAAAATGACGCAAATAGCAACAATTAACAAAGTTATCAAGATTGTCTCAAGCATTTCCATTAATTTTGTTACGTAAAAGTAGCGTTAACTATTTTTGCGGGTGCAAATATAGGGCTTTGCGCGGATTAAGCCATTTATTTTGTTCTAAAAAAAGAGAAAGAGGAACATTTTAGTTGACTTTTTAACCGTCTTTAGCATTCTTGCCGCCTTGTCACCTATAGGGCGGAAAATATTCTGCCCCAACAAACTTAAAAACAAACAGCATGTCGCAGACATGCGAAACTTGAATTATTTTTATTATTAATAAAACAAGAGAACATGGAAAAGAAAGATTTGAAGCCGGCTGGTGTGTTCCGTTATTTTGAAGAAATATGCCAGGTGCCGCGTCCCTCAAAGAAGGAGGAGAAAATCATTGCTTACCTGAAGAAATTCGGCGAAGACCATCAGTTGGAAACATCGGTAGATGAGGCTGGCAACGTATTGATAAAGAAACCCGCCACACCGGGTATGGAGAACCGGAAGACGGTGGTGCTGCAGTCACATATAGATATGGTATGCGAGAAGAACAACGATGTGAAGCACGATTTCCTGACAGATCCTATCGAAACAGAGATTGACGGAGAATGGCTGAAGGCCAAGGGCACTACGCTGGGGGCAGACAACGGTATCGGCGTGGCAACGGAACTGGCCATTCTGGCTGATGACACGTTGCAGCACGGACCTATCGAGTGCCTGTTTACAGTGGACGAAGAGACGGGATTGACGGGTGCGTTTGCCTTGAAGGAGGGCTTCATGAACGGTGATATCCTGCTGAACCTGGATTCGGAAGACGAGGGAGAACTTTTCATAGGTTGTGCGGGAGGCATTGACTCGGTGGCTCAGTTTACCTATCAGGAAGTAGATGTGCCTGCCGGCTATTTCTGCTGCAAAGTGCAGGTCAAGGGACTGAAAGGCGGACACTCGGGCGGTGACATCCATCTGGGCAGAGGCAATGCCAACAAGCTGCTGAACCGCTTTCTGACGCAGGCATCCAAGAAGTACGACCTCTATCTGTGCGAGATTGACGGAGGCAACCTGCGCAATGCCATTGCACGCGAAGCACATGCGGTGCTGGCCATACCGGAGGCAGACAAGCATGCATTGCGTACAGACCTGAATCTGTTTGCTGCTGAAGTAGAGGCTGAATACAGTGTGGTGGAGCCGGATCTGGAGTTCATCCTGGAATCGGAACCGGCACATGCCAAAGCCATCGACAGAGATACTGCCCGTCGCTTGTTGCAGACCATCTATGCCACTCCGCACGGTGTGTATGCCATGAGTCAGGATATTCCGGGGCTGGTGGAGACCTCTACCAACTTGGCCTCTGTCAAAATGAAGCCGGAGCACATCATCCGTATAGAGACCAGCCAGCGTAGTTCTACGGCATCTGCCAAAGAGGATATTGCCACGATGGTGCGTACCGTCTTCGAAATGGGTGGTGCGACTGTATCGCACGGCGATGGCTATCCGGGCTGGAAGCCCAATCCACATTCCGAAATTCTGCAGATAGCAGTCGAATCGTACAAACGCCTGTTCGGGACGGAAGCGAAGGTGAAGGCCATTCACGCCGGTCTGGAGTGCGGACTCTTCCTGGACAAATATCCCTCGTTGGATATGATTTCATTCGGACCTACTTTGCAGGGTGTCCATTCGCCCGACGAACGGATGCTGATACCTACGGTACAGAAGTTCTGGGATCATCTGCTCGATATCCTGAAGCATATACCGCAAAAATAGGTGGCGTATAAGAGCTATCCGGTAACAAAAAGAGCATTGGGCAAAAAAAAACTTCTGCAAAATGCTTTTGAAATGTGGAATAATGTATATATTTGCACCCCGAAAACAAGTATACATTCAACTTATGTGTAGTAGTTGCGGGATATATCAACATCGAATATAGCTCTGAAAAGAGGCTTCCAACGGAACGAAAATTCCGTCAGAAGCCTCTTTTTTTTGTCCGTTAGCTCCGGTACGTAAGTAGATATAATTTATAAGAATTCACTATGGAACCATTGAAGCATGAATGTGGTGTAGCCATGATACGCCTGCTCAAACCGTTGGAGTATTATGAAAAGAAGTACGGCACATGGATGTATGGACTGAACAAACTCTATCTCTTGATGGAGAAGCAGCACAACCGGGGACAGGAAGGAGCCGGTTTGGCTTGTGTGAAACTGGAAGCCAACCCGGGCGAAGAGTATATGTTCCGTGAACGCGCTTTGGGCTCGGGAGCCATTACCGAGATTTTTGGTACGGTGCAGTCGCATTTCAAGGACCTGACACCCCAGCAGCTGCACGATGCCGACTATGCCAAGCGTTGCCTTCCCTTTGCTGGCGAAACGTATATGGGGCATCTGCGCTACTCCACTACCGGCAAATCGGGAATCTCTTACGTACACCCGTTCCTGCGCCGTAACAACTGGCGGGCCAAGAACCTGGCACTTTGCGGCAATTTCAATCTGACCAATGTCGATGAGATTTTTGCCCGTATCACTGCCATCGGACAGCATCCGCGTGCATACGCCGATACCTACATCATGCTGGAGCAGGTCGGCCATCGGTTGGATAGGGAGGTAGAACGCCTCTTCAATTTGGCGGAAGCCGAAGGCCTGACCGGTATGGACGTCACCCATTATATTGAGGAACATATTGACTTGGCCAATGTGTTGCGTACGTCAAGCCGTGAGTGGGATGGCGGGTACGTGATATGCGGACTGACCGGCAGCGGCGAGAGTTTTGCTGTGCGTGACCCGTGGGGCATCCGTCCGGCCTTCTGGTATCAGGACGAAGAGATTGCCGTGCTTGCCAGCGAGCGCCCTGTCATACAGACGGCGTTCAATGTGCCGGTAGAGAGCATCAAGGAGCTGATGCCGGGGCAGGCACTCTTCATCAACAAGGCCGGTCATCTGCGTACGGTACAGATTAACAAGCCACGTGAGCTGAAGCCATGCTCTTTCGAGCGCATCTACTTCAGCCGAGGAAGCGATGTGGATATCTATAGGGAACGGAAACTGTTGGGCGAGAAACTGGTGCCACGCATCCTGAAGGCGATTGATGGAGATATAGACCATACCGTCTTTTCATTCATCCCCAATACGGCCGAAGTCGCTTTTTACGGTATGCTGCAGGGATTTGACGAGTACTTGAATGAAGAGAAGGTGCGCCAGATAGCCGCTCTCGGACACAATCCCAACCACGAAGAACTGGAACGCATCCTGTCACGTCGGATCCGTAGCGAGAAGGTGGCCATCAAAGATATCAAGTTGCGTACCTTTATCGCTGAGGGCAACAGTCGCAATGACCTGGCTGCTCACGTCTACGACATCACCTATGGCAGCCTGGTGCCGGGCAAGGACAATCTGGTGATTATTGACGACAGCATCGTGCGAGGTACCACCCTGCGACAGAGCATCATCAGCATCCTCGACCGTTTGGAACCGAAGAAAATCGTCATTGTCTCTTCTTCCCCTCAAGTGCGCTACCCCGACTATTACGGCATTGACATGGCAAAGATGACTGAATTTATTGCATTCAAAGCCGCTATCGAATTGTTGAAAGAACGCGATATGAAAGATGTGATAGCAGCAGCCTATCGGAAGGCGAAAGGTCAGGTCGGATTACCCAAGGAGCAGATGGTGAACTATGTGAAAGAGATTTATGCCCCCTTCAGTGACGAAGAGATTTCGGCCAAGATGGTGGAACTGTTGACACCGAAGGGTACGAAGGCAAAGGTAGAGATTGTCTATCAGCCGTTGGAAGGTTTGCACGAAGCCTGCCCTCATCATCCCGGTGACTGGTATTTTAGCGGCGATTATCCTACACCCGGCGGAATCAAGTTGTTGAACAAGGCATTCATCGACTACATCGAGCAGGTGTATCAATTCTGAGATGTGTAACAGAGAGTGGAAATTCAAAATCCAAAAAATCACAAAAATACAATATGAGAAATGTAACTCTGATTCTTGACGACGGAAGCCGCTTCAGCGGAAAGTCGTTCGGCTATGAAAAGCCGGTGGCAGGAGAGGTGGTATTCAATACAGCCATGTCCGGTTATCCGGAAAGTTTGACCGACCCTTCGTATGCCGGTCAGTTGATGACACTGACCTATCCTTTGGTAGGTAATTATGGAGTCCCGCCCTTTACGGTAGAGCCGAATGGTTTGGCCACCTTCATGGAGAGCGAACGCATCCATGCAGAAGCGATTATTGTCAGTGACTATTCCGAGAACTACAGCCATTGGAACGCGGTAGAGAGTCTGGCTGATTGGTTGAAGCGTGAACAGGTACCCGGTGTGACGGGCATCGATACACGCCAGCTCACCAAGGTGCTGCGCGAACATGGTGTGATGATGGGCCGTATTGTTTTCGACGACGAACCCGACAATGCTCCCGAGGCAGCCTATGCCGGTGTGAACTATGTCGACAAGGTCAGCTGTAAAGAGGTCATCCGCTACAACGAGGGAGCAGGCAAGAAGCGGGTGGTACTGGTGGATTGCGGTGTCAAGACCAACATCCTGCGTTGCTTGTTGCGTCGGGACGTGGAGGTCATCCGTGTACCTTGGGACTACGACTTCAACGGGCTGGCATTTGACGGACTGTTCATTTCCAATGGCCCCGGCGACCCTGATACCTGCGATGCAGCCGTACAGAACATCCGCAAGGCCATGCAGAACGAGCAGCTGCCCATCTTCGGCATCTGTATGGGCAACCAACTTCTCTCCAAGGCCGGTGGAGCAAAGATATACAAGTTGAAGTATGGCCACCGCAGTCACAATCAGCCTGTACGGATGGTGGGTACCAACCGCTGCTTCATCACCAGTCAGAATCACGGCTATGCGGTGGATAACAACACGTTGACAGCCGACTGGGAACCACTGTTCATCAACATGAACGATGGCTCGAATGAGGGAATCCGCCACAAACGCAATCCTTGGTTCTCGGCACAGTTCCATCCCGAGGCCTGTTCGGGACCCACGGATACGGAATTCCTCTTTGATGACTTTGTGAAGTTGCTGAAGTGATGAGTGACCTGTAGACTCACAATCTTACAAACTTAATAATTACAAGAATGATTGACAATCAGATAAAGAAGGTGCTGCTCTTGGGATCGGGCGCATTGAAGATCGGTGAGGCCGGTGAATTTGACTATTCCGGTTCGCAAGCCTTGAAGGCTCTCAAGGAAGAGGGCATTGAAACCATATTGATTAATCCGAACATTGCCACGGTGCAGACATCCGAAGGGGTGGCCGATCAGATCTATTTCCTGCCGGTCACACCCTATTTTGTAGAGAAAGTCATTGCAAAGGAACGTCCCGATGGCATTATGCTGGCATTTGGCGGACAGACGGCATTGAACTGTGGCGTGGCACTCTATAAGGACAAGGTACTGGAAAAGTATGGTGTACAAGTGCTGGGCACGCCGGTGCAGGCCATCATTGATACCGAAGACCGTGAGCTCTTTGTAGAACGCCTGAATGAAATCAATGTGAAGACCATCAAGAGCGAAGCGGTAGAGAATGCTGAAGATGCCCGCCGGGCTGCAGCGGCATTGGGCTATCCCGTCATTGTACGTGCGGCCTATGCGCTGGGTGGTCTGGGCTCCGGATTCTGTGACAATGAGGACGAACTGAATGTGCTGGTGGAAAAGGCGTTCAGCTTCTCTCCCCAGGTATTGGTCGAGAAGTCGTTGCGTGGTTGGAAAGAGGTGGAGTACGAGGTGGTACGCGACCGCTTCGACAACTGCATTACCGTCTGCAACATGGAGAACTTCGACCCGCTGGGCATCCATACCGGCGAGAGCATCGTGATAGCTCCCTCACAGACACTTTCCAATACCGACTACCACAAGTTGCGCGAGCTGGCCATCCGCATCATCCGCCATGTGGGCATTGTGGGCGAGTGTAATGTACAGTATGCCTACGACCCCCTGTCCGAGGACTATCGGGTCATCGAGGTGAACGCCCGCTTGAGCCGCTCGTCGGCCTTGGCTTCCAAAGCGACGGGCTATCCGTTGGCATTCGTAGCCGCTAAGCTGGGGTTGGGCTATGGGCTGTTTGACCTGAAGAACTCTGTCACCAAGACCACCAGTGCCTTCTTTGAACCGGCACTCGACTATGTGGTCTGCAAGATTCCCCGTTGGGACCTCGGTAAATTCCACGGTGTGGATAAGGAGCTGGGCTCCTCCATGAAATCGGTGGGTGAGGTCATGGCCATCGGACGTACCTTTGAAGAGGCCATTCAAAAGGGATTGCGTATGATAGGACAGGGCATGCATGGCTTTGTGGAGAACAAGGAACTGGTGATACCGGACATAGACAAGGCGTTGCGCGAGCCTACCGACAAGCGCATCTTTGTCATCTCAAAGGCTTTCCGTGCCGGCTATACGGTGGACCAGGTACACGAACTGACCAAGATTGACCGTTGGTTCCTGGAGAAACTGATGAACATCATGCGTACCAGCAAGGAACTGGAGCAGTGGGGTGCCAACCACAAACAGATGGCCGATTTGCCTGATGAGTTGTTGCGGAAGGCGAAGGTACAAGGATTCTCCGACTTCCAGGTAGCCCGTGCCATCGGCTACGAGGGCGATCTGGAAGAGGGCGGCCTCTGTGTACGTCGTCATCGTAGGATGCGTGGCATCCTGCCGGTAGTGAAGCAGATAGATACGTTGGCGGCAGAGTATCCGGCACAGACCAATTACCTCTATCTGACCTATAGTGGCGTGGCACACGACGTGCAGTATCAGGGTGACAAGAGAAGTATTGTGGTGCTGGGTTCGGGTGCCTATCGCATCGGCTCTTCGGTGGAATTCGACTGGTGCGGCGTGCAGGCACTCAACACCATCCGTAAGGAGGGCTATCGCAGCGTGATGATCAACTATAATCCGGAGACAGTCTCCACCGACTATGATATGTGCGACCGCCTCTATTTTGATGAACTGACCTTCGAACGTGTGATGGACATTCTGGAGTTGGAAAACCCGCATGGTGTCATCGTCTCTACCGGCGGACAGATTCCCAACAACCTGGCTATGCGCCTCGATGCCCAGCAGGTACCCATCTTGGGTACGTCGGCCAAGAGCATCGACAATGCGGAGGATCGCGACAAGTTCTCGGCCATGTTGGACCGCATCGGTGTGGACCAGCCTGAGTGGAGTGCCTTGACGTCGATGGAGGATATTGATGCGTTTGTGCAGAAGGTGGGATTCCCCGTACTGGTTCGTCCCTCCTATGTGCTGAGTGGTGCGGCCATGAACGTCTGTTCCAACCAGGAAGAGCTGGAACGTTTCCTCCAGTTGGCCGCCAATGTATCGAAGAAGCATCCGGTAGTGGTGAGCCAGTTCATCGAACATGCCAAGGAGGTGGAGATGGATGCTGTGGCACAGAACGGTGAAATCATCGCCTATGCCATCTCCGAGCACATTGAGTTTGCGGGTGTACACTCTGGTGATGCTACGATTCAGTTCCCTCCCCAAAAGTTGTATGTAGAGACCGTTCGTCGCATCAAGCGTATCAGTCGCGAGATTGCGCACGAACTGAACATTTCAGGTCCCTTCAACATCCAGTACTTGGCCCGCGACAACGATATCAAGGTCATTGAATGCAACTTGCGTGCTTCCCGCTCCTTCCCCTTTGTAAGTAAGGTTTTGAAGATTAATCTGATTGAATTAGCTACGCGCGTAATGCTCGGTCTGCCTGTACAGAAGCCCGACAAGAATCTCTTCGACTTGGACTATGTGGGCATCAAGGCCAGCCAGTTCTCCTTCAACCGCTTGCAGAAGGCCGACCCCGTACTGGGAGTGGATATGGCCTCTACGGGCGAGGTGGGATGTATCGGATCCGACACCTCCTGTGCCATCCTGAAGGCCATGCTTTCTGTAGGATATCGGGTTCCTCAGAAGAATATCCTGCTCTCCACCGGTACGCCCAAGCAGAAGGTAGAGATGCTCTCTGCCGCCCGTATGCTGCAGCAGAAAGGGTACAACCTCTTTGCAACCGGTGGCTCCAGCAAGTTCCTCACGGAAAATGGGGTCAAGAATACGTTGGTCTATTGGCCCAGTGAGGAGGGTGAGCCCCAAGCATTGGATATGCTGCATCGGAAGGAGATAGACATGGTGGTCAACATTCCGAAGAATCTGACGGCCGGTGAATTGGACAACGGCTACAAGATACGTCGTGCTGCCATCGACCTCAACATTCCGCTCATCACGAATGCCCGTCTGGCCAGTGCCTTCATCAACGCTTTCTGTACGATGGATTTGGACGATTTGGCCATCAAATCGTGGGCAGAGTACAAATAACGTATGGCATCGGCCTCACTTCCCGGTCAGGAAATGTAGGGCCGATGCCATCAGTGCGTTTCGCTCAGCCTCTCCCTGAATGCTTTCAAAGGGGAAGGCGAGCAGAAACGAACGATAGTCGCTTCCTCGGTAGGCAATGGCGGCAGGCTGTTGTGTGTCGCCGTAAATCAGGGCGGGGAAGGCCGGAGCAAGTGCTTGCAGCCAATCGGAGGACGGAACGGCCACCATCTGTTCATTGGGGTGTGTAAGGTAGGTGAAGGTCTGCCCCAACCCCTGCACTACGCTTTGGGCCGATGCTGTGCGGTGTATGCCTGCAGCATCGGCCTTTAGCGTTTGTTGTAAGAATCTCTTCCCGCTGCTACTTCCGCTCAGTTCCTGGGCTATGTATGCTCCGCTTACCAATAACCTGCCGCCGTTTTGGCAATAGGCGGTGACCAGTTGCCGTTGTACCGGAGTAAATACCGGATAGCGTGTCTGACCGGAGAAGGGAAGCTCGGTCTGCTTCTGCAGGCCGAAGAGGTAGTCCACCACGTCATACGCTTCCAACTGTACTTTTCCCTTTTCTATCGCTTCGTCGCTGCACGACACGAAACTGTATCCTCCGGCGGCCTGGATGGCTTTGCCATGGATGAACGGATAGTCGAAGCTGTTGCCGGCCAGCTTCATCCCTTCGTATTCGCTGCCGCTGTCACCCAGTGTCTTGCCTGCCAGACGTCGGTCAAATTCTTGTTGGGTGCCGCAATAGGAGATGTCATACAGATAGGGCACTCCCATATCTTCGTTCAGGTTGAAGCCTGCCTGTTCGGGTGTCTGAATGGTAGCCGGGCCGCTCACTCTGTCGAATCCGTTGACAATCAGTACCGTCCCCTTCTCATGCTTTGCCTTGAAGGCAGCCAGCGTTTCTGAGGGGAAACTTTCACCGCCTCGGTTGACGGCTGTCACACGGAAGGAGTAGACAACGCCGGGTTCGATGCTTGCCGTGTAGGAAGGAGTGCTTACCCGTACGCCGTTGTCGAATCCGCCTCTGCCGATGCGGGTGTAGACGATGTATTCGCGGGGAGTGGCCGAAGGCTCCAGAGGATCCTCCACGCCCTCCCATGAGAGTTCAACCGTATTCTTTTTCTTTCCGAAACGGAGGGCAAAATGGTCTACCGGCAGAGGCTGCACGGTGTATGCTTCGCCGTGCTGTGTGGACAGGTAACGCAGGATGGCTTTGTAGAGTGCCCGTCCGGCCGTGAACTTGAAGGTAGGGTCGTGTCCCAGACGCATATCGGCAAAGTTCTGATGCGAGAGCAGTTCGATGATGGTCGAGGCGACGGCAGGCAGGCGTGTCTCGCTGTAGTTGCGGTCCCATAGGCTGCGGCGTGTCCATTCGGTATGGAAGGTCCCCTGGATGTCATGCTGCAGTTGGGTCATCATCAAGTCAGCCAAGTCTCGCGAAGCCAGGCGGTCGGTGCCGGCATGGAGTTGCCGATGGTTGAAGTCGGTGGTGTAGATGCCCAGTGTACCTATGAACCGGTCGTCCTGTGAGAAGCCTGCGTCGCTGTGCAGTGCCAGTGACAGTTCGATGGGGATGCCCAGTCCCTCTTCGGTTGGGTTGAATGCCGAGCCGCCGGACAGATAGTTCGTCATGCGTGAGCGCACGTTGATGTCATCGTTCATGTCGTTTGTCCCTTGGTAACCTGCATAGACGGGGTAGGGCATCCCATACCATTGGGCCGTATAGCGGGCCCCTTCCAGGTAGCGGGGAACACCGCTGGTCGTGTGGCCTCTGACAATGTTTCCCATGCCCCCGCCAAAGCGGACGGCATCGGCGCATACCACACCCCGCTCACGGCTTTCGTTGCTCAATACCACCATGCCGTAGTCGTTGCGGCCCTTATCGAAGGAGAACGTGCCCAGGTAGACCCACGTGCCTCCGCCCATGCGTTGGTTTACTTTGAACTCGGTGACTCCTCCGTTGTGATACACCAGGTATTTGGCATCGCTTACACTGGTCGGCAGGCTTTGGTAAGTGACGTAGACGGCATATTCACCGCTTTCGGGCAGGTCGGGCACCCATTCGGCAAAAGCTTTGTTGGGCTTTCGTTCGGTAGGGGTATACCGTGCCGTTCCGCTGCCAAAGGGGCTCTCTCCCTCTTGGTAGGTGCGCTGGCGTTGTGCAAAGCCGGCTTGGACGGTGGCTTGCCAACGGGCCTTCTTGCTGCTTACATCCAGATAGAGCGAACCCGTTCCGCCTCGTCCGCTCAGGCTACCGTCATTGTCAACGATGACTTCCTGCCGTTGGGTGTCGCGTTCACGTGGAGTGAAGACGACGGCACCTGCATTCTCCAGCATGGGGATGAGGTAGGGCAGCACGAACGATTGGGTGAATTGGTCCTCCGTGGTACAGAACAGGCGGGGACGTTGCCACTCCCAGCATCCCTTCCGGTTGTTGTAGTATTTACCGTGGCTTTGCCACAGCGCGATGTGGCGTCCTTCCAGCCCCTGGCTGATGGAGTAGGGGCGCGAGATGCGGTTCACCCAGGCCGCTCCGTCCGTTTGCAGCGATTCGGTCAGTCGGCTCCTGTCTCTTTTCCCCTTGCGGTAGTAGTTGGGTATCAGTTCCTCCAGACTTCTTCCGTTGCAGTAGATGGTAGTCTGAAAGTAGTTGACCGGTCCGGGCAGCAGCTGCCTTAGTTCCTGGTATATGTGTGCCACGCTCTCTGGTCGCATGGGCTGGTAGGCGAAGGAGGGAGCAGCATAGATGGAGAGACGTTTGCGGGCAAAGTCGGTGTGACAGCTGTCCAACCGGCACTGGCCGGCTTGCAGCGTCTGCTTGCTATAGGTCTGGAAATAGTCCCGAAGCCTCGCTTCTACAGCCTGTTCTATCTCTTGGGCAAGCAAGCCATTCAGCGGAGCCAGACACACGAGGATGGCTAATACAATCTGTTTCATAGTGGAATCTGTTTTGATATGAAAAAAGCCACAAGTCACGATGAGACCTGCGGCTTATCCTCTCTGCACGGGAGGAGAGGCTCGAACTCCCGACACTCGGTTTTGGAGACCGATGCTCTACCAACTGAGCTACTCCCGTGTTTGCGGCTGCAAAGGTAAGAGAAAGTTTTGAATCTGCAAACCTTTTCAATCTTAAATTGCACGGTTTCCTGCAAAACAGCCCGATGTCTACAGAATTGCCATCAACTTTGCCGCATCCTGTCAATCTACAGCCTGTAAAATATCCGTACAAATAGGCGGCAGAAAACAGGCGGTTAAGAGGGTGCTACATTCAGTCGTATCATGAAATACATTCAGTCGTATCATGAAACACATTCAGAATACGACTGAATGTTGGATAGGCTATAGTTGATTACTGCGTTGTAAAATGCACATTATCTTCCATCATCGAC
>CALZEQ010000011.1 GCA_945641355.1 uncultured Mediterranea sp.
TTTGATATTGTATTCTTATTTCTCTATGTGCTTATTTCACCTCCTCAAAGTCAGCATCCTGCACATTGTCGCCATGTTTGCTGCTGTCTTGAGCACCCGATTGCTGTCCGGCACCACCTTGGAAACCTGCACCTTGTGCACCTGCACCGCCCTGAGCACCACTCTGTGCATACATCTCAGCACTGGCGGCCTGGAAAGCGGAATTCAACTCAGCCATTGCAGTGTCAATAGCAGCCAAATCCTGTGCCTTGTGGGCATCTTTCAGCTTCTGCAGAGCAGCCTCAATAGGAGCCTTTTTGTCAGCAGGCAACTTGTCACCCAACTCTTTCAGCTGATTCTCTGTGGTGAAAATCATGCTGTCGGCCTGATTCAACTTGTCAATGCGTTCTTTTTCTTTCTTATCTGCCTCTGCATTGGCCTCGGCTTCGGCCTTCATACGCTCAATTTCCTCCTTGCTCAAACCGCTGGAAGCCTCGATACGGATAGCCTGTTCCTTACCAGTTGCCTTGTCCTTGGCAGAAACCTTCAGAATACCGTTGGCATCGATGTCGAACGTAACCTCAATCTGAGGAACACCACGACGGGCTGGAGCAATACCTGTCAGATTAAACTGACCGATTGACTTGTTCTGGGCTGCCATCGGACGCTCACCCTGCAATACATGGATGGTAACTTCTGTCTGGTTGTCAGCTGCCGTAGAGAATGTTTCACTCTTCTTGCAAGGAATGGTGGTGTTGGCATCAATCAGCTTGGTCATTACACCACCCAACGTTTCGATACCCATAGAAAGCGGAGTAACGTCGAGGAGCACAACACCCTTGATTTCATCTGTCAGCACAGCACCCTGAACAGCTGCACCTACGGCTACCACTTCATCGGGGTTAACGCCCTTGGAAGGTACTTTGCCGAAGAAATCTTCTACCAACTTCTGCACGGCAGGTATACGGCTGGAGCCACCTACCAGGATAACCTCGTCTACATCGCTGTTGCTCAATCCAGCATCGCTCATAGCCTTCTTACAGGGTTCCAGACATGCCTGAATCAAGTTGTGAGCCAACGCCTCGAACTTGGCACGGGTCAAGGTCTTCACCAGATGCTTAGGCACACCACCTACCGGCATGATGTAAGGCAAATTGATTTCTGTAGAAGTGGAAGATGACAACTCAATCTTGGCTTTTTCAGCAGCTTCCTTCAGACGTTGCATGGCCATGGGATCTGTTGTCAGGTCTGCACCTTCTTCGCTCTTGAACTCCTGTACCAGCCAGTCGATGATTACCTGATCGAAATCGTCACCACCCAGATGCGTATCACCATTGGTAGAGAGCACTTCGAACACACCTCCACCGAATTCCAGGATAGAGATATCAAATGTACCACCACCTAAGTCGAATACGGCAACCTTCATATCCTTGTTGCTCTTGTCTACACCGTAAGCCAATGCTGCAGCAGTAGGCTCGTTGACGATACGCTTTACGTCCAGACCAGCAATCTGTCCGGCTTCTTTAGTGGCCTGGCGCTGTGAGTCTGAGAAGTAAGCGGGAACGGTGATGACCGCTTCTGTCACCTCTTGTCCCAGATAGTCCTCGGCCGTCTTCTTCATCTTCTGAAGAATCATGGCCGAAATTTCCTGCGGAGTATAGTGACGGCCATCGATGTCTACACGAGGCATATTGTTTTCATTCACTACCGGATAGGGTACACGTGAAATTTCCTTCTGCACTTGGCTCCAGTTCTCACCCATAAAACGTTTGATGGAGTACACCGTACGTTTGGGATTTGTAATAGCCTGACGCTTGGCCGGATCACCAATCTTACGTTCACCGCCATCAACAAAAGCTACCACTGAAGGAGTGGTGCGCTTACCTTCACTGTTGGCGATCACTACAGGTTCGTTACCTTCAAATACGGCTACACATGAGTTCGTAGTTCCTAAGTCAATACCAATAATCTTTCCCATAATCTTTATCTTTTTTATTTGTTATTATTCTATTGATTCCATCCGCCTTGTCGGCAGACGCAAAGAGAAAAACAAACGGTGTGCCAAAAGCCATAACGGTAACCGGCGAACCAGTCTGTGGCAGAAAACCTGACAGTTTGACAGCAGGTCGTTTGTTTTTCTGCCGCATTTGCCTACTGCCAGTCTGTAGCTATCACTTCTCCAATACCATGACTACTGCATTCTGTTCATCGTAGAATGCCATACTACCATCGGAACGTTTTTCAAACCGACGGGCAGCTTCTAAAGCCTGCAACACATGCTGCTCTACCGTCATATCCGGACAAGCCATCATCGTGCAAGCCATCTGCGAAAAAGTGAGACGGTCGTTCTCTGTCTGGAACCCGCCGTTGATGCGATTGCAACCTGCCAGGCCAGAGAGCTGCTTCCGATTCACATCAAAATTCAGGAAGGGCTTCGATTCTCCCTCTGCCGGTATCTGCAATGAAAGAGCCTGACGAATGCGCCACCGACCTGCCAAATCAGCTACGGTTGCTGCAGGCGCCTTCTTCTGCAAAACGAGAAGCGGACGGTTGGAGGAGCCGCACAAAGCCACGTTTTCCTCACCTATCCGCACGTAACGCTTCACCTGCCCCAATGCCGACAGCACATTTTGCTCCAACGTCATGTCGGCACACAGCATACGTGTAGTAGCCACGTTACCCAAATCTATCCGGCCTGGCTTACCCTGTACATCGAACGAACCCATCAGACGGTTGCATCCGCTGCATCCATACACACGACCGTTTTCTGTATCGAAACCTATGTAAGGGAATTCCTGTCCCGGTACAGGCACTACAGCACTCCCGTTAATCTCAATGATATTCCACTCTCCACCAATGGCAGACAATGTAAGAGCACTCTTTGTAGAGCCACAGGAAGCGAGTCCAAACAATGCACCGGCCATACAAAAAGAAACAAAAACCTTCTTCATATCCTATTCCATTTTTACAGTTAATAAATTACCTCCCCTCTCCTCAAGGACACCAAGAGCCTCTCTACAGACCACATCTGTACACATGCTGAATGAAGAGCGAGTTGGATTCAACATTCTTAATCGCGGGCAAATATATGTAAAATAACCCAATCGCAACGCATTTGTTGCTGCAGGCAGCGTTTTTTCCAAACTATTTAGGAGCTTTTTAATGAATTTCTAAGAATTAACCCTTATATTTGCTCACTAATAGGAAATAGATTCCTACTTATATTAATAAAGTATATAATAATTATTAATACATAAACGAAAGTAACAGACAATGGGTAAAGTTCTAATTATCGGTGCGGGCGGTGTAGGTACCGTCGTTGCACACAAAGTGGCTCAGAATCCGGATGTGTTTACAGAAGTGATGATAGCCAGCCGTACGAAATCGAAATGCGACGCCGTAGTCAAAGCCATCGGTAACCCGGCTATACAGACGGCCCAAGTGGATGCCGACAGTGTGGATGAACTGGTCAGCCTTTTCAACAGCTTCCGTCCGGACATCGTCATCAACGTAGCCCTTCCCTATCAGGACCTCACCATCATGGAGGCTTGCCTGAAGACGGGAGTCAACTACCTTGATACAGCCAACTACGAACCGAAAGACGAGGCACATTTTGAATACAGTTGGCAATGGGCCTACAAGCAACGCTTCGAAGAGGCAGGTCTGACAGCCATTCTGGGCTGTGGCTTTGACCCAGGAGTAAGTGGCGTGTACACGGCATATGCTGCCAAGCACCACTTTGACGAAATGCATCAGCTGGATATCGTCGATTGCAATGCAGGCAACCACCACAAGGCATTCGCCACCAACTTCAACCCTGAAATCAATATCCGCGAGATTACGCAAAAAGGACTGTACTATCAGGACGGTGAATGGATTGAAACCGAACCGCTGTCAGTACACCAACCCATCACCTACCCCAACATCGGTCCGCGCGAAAGCTATCTGATGCACCACGAGGAATTGGAGAGTTTAGTAAAGAACTATCCGACCATCAAGCTGGCCCGCTTCTGGATGACCTTCGGACAGCAATACCTCACCTATCTGGACGTGATTCAGAACATTGGCATGTCACGCATCGACGAACTGGAGTACGAAGCACCTCTGGCCGATGGCAGCGGCAAGCAAGTGAAGGTAAAGATTGTCCCCCTGCAGTTCCTGAAGGCTGTGTTACCCAACCCGCAAGATTTGGGTGAGAACTACGAAGGCGAAACCTCCATAGGCTGTCGCATCAAGGGTGTGAAGGATGGCAAAGAACGCACCTACTACGTCTACAACAACTGCAGCCATCAGGCCGCATACAAAGAGACGGGAATGCAAGGCGTCAGCTATACCACAGGTGTGCCGGCCATGATTGGTGCCATGATGTTCCTGAAAGGCATCTGGAAAAAGCCGGGCGTATGGAATGTAGAAGAGTTTGACCCCGATCCCTTCATGGAGCAGCTCAACAAGCAGGGTTTGCCGTGGCATGAAGTATTCGACGGTGACTTGGAACTGTGATTGCAACGAACATATAAAAAACTCTCAAATAACTATAGAACTCAAATGAATGTTGGAGACAAAGCCCCTGAGATATTAGGTATCAATGAGAAAGGGGAGGAAATTCGCCTGAGCAGCTATGCTGGACGGAAAGTAGTACTCTACTTCTACCCGAAAGACAGCACGTCGGGCTGTACGGCCCAAGCCTGCAATCTGCGTGACAACTACAGCGAACTGCGCAAGGCCGGTTACGAAGTGATTGGAGTAAGCGTAGACAACGAGAAGTCGCATCAGAAGTTCATTGAGAAGAACGACCTTCCCTTTACCCTGATTGCCGATACCGACAAGAAACTGGTACAAGAGTTTGGTGTATGGGGTGAAAAGAGCATGTATGGCCGTAAGTATATGGGCACCTTCCGCACCACCTTTCTGCTCAACGAAGAGGGTGTGGTGGAGCGTATCATCACCCCGAAAGAGGTGAAGACTAAAGAACACGCCAAACAGATTTTGGGATAAGAAAACTTAGTATGTATGTAACTAACTTACAACAATATGGCAAAGAAAGACGAACTCAATTTTGAAGCCGATAATGGCGGCAACGCAGCATCCAGCGAAAAACTGAAAGCCTTGCAGGCAGCCATGGCAAAAATAGAGAAGGACTTCGGGAAAGGCTCTATCATGCGCATGGGCAGCGAAGACTTCGAACAGATAGAGGTAATCCCCACCGGCTCCATCGGCCTGAATGTAGCCTTGGGCGTAGGTGGCTATCCACGCGGACGTATCATCGAGATTTATGGTCCCGAATCGTCTGGTAAGACCACTTTGGCTATCCATGCCATTGCCGAAGCACAGCGAAATGGCGGTATTGCTGCCTTCATTGATGCCGAACATGCTTTCGACCGCTTCTATGCAGCGAAGCTGGGTGTGGACGTAGATAACCTGCTCATTTCGCAGCCCGACAACGGAGAACAGGCATTGGAGATAGCCGACCAGCTGATTCACTCGTCGGCCATTGACATCATCGTCATCGACTCGGTAGCTGCACTGACCCCCAAAGCCGAAATAGAAGGTGACATGGGCGACAATAAGGTAGGTCTGCAGGCACGTCTGATGTCGCAGGCTTTGCGCAAGCTGACCTCTGCCGTCAGCAAGACACGCACTTGCTGCATCTTCATCAACCAGCTGCGTGAGAAGATAGGTGTGATGTTTGGCAATCCTGAAACAACTACCGGTGGAAATGCCTTGAAGTTCTATGCCTCTGTGCGCATTGACATCCGTCCCGGCCAACCCATCAAGAACGGTGACGAGGTGCTGGGCAAGCAGACCAAGGTAAAGGTGGTGAAGAACAAAGTGGCTCCTCCCTTCCGTCGGGCTGAATTCGACATCATGTTTGGCGAAGGCATCTCGCGTGCCGGAGAAATCGTTGACCTAGGAGCCGAACTGGGTATCATCAAGAAGAGCGGTTCATGGTTCAGCTACAACGATACGAAGCTGGCACAGGGACGCGATGCTGCCAAGCAAGTCATCCTTGACAATCCCGAACTGGCCGAAGAACTGGAAGCACTGATTACCGAAGAACTGAAGAAAGAGAAGTAACAAGCCGCATAGGCGCATCACACGAAAAGGGAGTGACTGCCGATACACCTCGACGTTCACTCCCTTTTCATTACCAATCGACAATCAATCCTATCCGGGGCTGGTAACCGTTCAACTTTGGAACATCATAATCTGCTGTATATCCTTCAGCGTCATATCACCCTCCAGATAGACCACCTTGAATTTAGCTTTCCCATCCTCTATCATTATCAGCTCCTTCACCACATCACCGCTTTTCCGCATATAGAATGTAGTGTTCTTCTTCGTGTCTTTCTGTTTCATCAGCAGTTCGTACTTGGACGATTGCAACAGCGACTGATACTCCTTACGCATCTGTTTGATGACCTCTTCATTCATAGACGACATGGTCTGTACAGAGTTCAACTGGCCTTTGACCTTTCCGATAAACACGTCACTGGCATGCAGATAGGCGTTGGAATCAATCATTGCTTTTGAAATGTAGACTGAAGTAACGTCCTTCATATCACAAAACTTCTCGAACAGCCCCCTCTGTGCCCGACAGAGCAGAGGCAACAGCAGCAACAAAGCTGCCATGACAATTCTTGTACGTTTCATAGTTCCTTATTCTTTAAGTTCATTCATACATTCTTTATTCATACGATTGATGTCCATGCATACTTCAGAGATGTGAGCCATTCCACTATTCAGACCAGCAGAAACTTCCATCAATGTAGCATGAAGTACCCGATAGGCTTCGTCCGGATCAGAAAAGGTATCTTTAGGAAGCGATGAACCTTCGCGCACTTCAGTCAGGAAAAGGCCCATTCCAACCCCTATCAAGAGTACAGCGGCTACAGCGACCGCCCACCTGCGAAGACGACGGCCGGAAGAAAAAAAGAAATGGGCAGATGCCGCCTTGCGGTCGATAGAAGAGGCCAGCCGTTCTTCCAATCCGGACGGACAAACGACATCGCATGATTTCATCTGCTGCCATGTGTTGAGCAGACGCGCTTCGGACTGCCAGCGGGCAGGCAGTCCTTGCTCATGCTGGAAAGCGGCAAACAAGCGTTCTTCTTCCTGCTCATCAGTCTTTCCATCATAAAACTTGGCCAACAGTTCTTCCAAATCTTCGGTTCTCATATCTCGTTCCATTTTATAAATTCCTCGCGTATCTTTTTCCGCGCCCTCGACAAGAGCACACGCACATAGGTGCTGTTCAGTCCCATCAGTCGTTCAATCTCATCGTACGAGCACCCCTTTACATCGCGCAGCGTGACGACAGTCTGCTGCTGTTCGGGCAGTCGGGCCATGATTTGCCTCACCACTTCTGCATCGTCTTTCCAACGGTCGTCGTCAGCGGCAGGCACATCGCCCACCTCACCCAACCGAATCCGCTGCCTGTCACGCAAATAGCTACCCGAGCGCATCAAGTCGAAGCACATGTGCTTCACCATCGTCACGCAGAAGGCCTCCGGATGGCTAATCAGTGCAAGTTCCTCCCGCTTGTCCCACAACTTCAGATAGGCCTCTTGCAACAGGTCTTCTGCATCCTGCTCGTCCTCCAACAGCCGATAGGCTATCTGATAAAGCCTGCGATGATAGGGCAGAAACATCTGCTTGAACTGTTCGGTATCCATATATTCCTTCTCTGATTATCTCTTTTTACCCTGAAGACGTAATCCGAGAGAGATTTGTTACAGAACCGAGGAAGTTTTTTTCTTCCTTCCCAGCCTTATGGATTACAGATAGATGTATGCCAGTGTGCTCAGGCTGATGACTATCCACAACAGCACACCTTGAACCAAAGGCTTCACGCCTACCGCCTTGAGCACGTCACGCGACAGCGAGGCACCGATAAAGAAGAGAGTAATGGTCAGCGTCTTCCGGGCAAACGTATTAATACCGGCACCAATGCTTCTCCCTACCTCGGAAGCATCCAATACATAGGTATTAAAAATCATGGCCAATACGAAGAAGAAGATAAACCAAGGAATGCTGATTTTCTGTCCCTTGCTTTTGAAGATAAACGAAGTGGCAAACGCCAACGGAATAATCCACAAGGCACGGGTCAGCTTGATGGTAGTAGCCACCTGCAGAGCCTCTTCGCCATAAGCCGCACCGGCACCTACCACCGAACTGGTATCGTGGATGGCAATGGCAGCCCACGTACCGAACTCCTGCTGGCTCATGTCCAACGCATGACCGATAGCGGGAAAGATGAAAAGGGCAATGGCATTGAGAATGAAGATGGTACCCAACGCCACAGACATGTCTTCATCCTTGGCTTTCAGCACAGGGCCTACCGCAGCAATGGCACTGCCGCCACAGATGGCCGTACCCGAACTGATGAGGTAAGAAGTGTCACGACTGACCTTCAGGAAACGGCGTCCAATGACCCATCCTATCAGCATGGTACCTATGACGGAGATGACCGTAAATGCCATACCCTCCTTGCCTGATTGCAGCGAAGCTTGCAGATTCATGCCAAAGCCCAATCCCACTACCGAATATTGGAGCAGGTACTTGGACACCTTCTTGTTAAACTTCGGATAGGCCTGACCGCATACCAAGGCAAAGGCCAATCCTAAAAATAGAGCAACCGGAGGAGTGACCCACGAAGAGGGGGCGTGCATACCGGGCAGATAATCCAACAGAAGGAACAGAAAGAGGATGATAAGCAATGCCACATACACGGGCTTGCTGCTACGTTGCAGCAGCGAGGCTTTATGAGCCTGCGACGACGGTTGTTGATTGGTATTCATAAAAGTTGTATTGATACGTTTATAGGTTTGTTACTATGCCCCATTGACAGAGGAAAAGAGTGTTACTTGTTTTGTCGGAAGAATTTGTCAAAGAACAGAATGTGGTAGTCAATAGAGTTCTGCCAGTATTCTGCCGTATGGGCACCCGGACGGGTAGTAAAGTCGTGACCAATGTGACGCGCCAACAAGCGTTGATGCAACTCCTTGTTCACCTCTATAAAGAAGTCATCCTCACCGCAGTCAATGGTCAGTGCCAGGTCGCCGTCGGCAATCTTGTCCAGCTGATTGACCACCGTATGTTCGTCCCACAACTTCTGATTGTCCGCGTATGCACCCAGCTGCACAGCCATCTCCCAGTTCTGCGGGAAGGGACGGATGTCTACCCCACCACTCATACTGCCGGCCGCACCGAACACGTCCTTGTGACGGATGGCTAACCACAACGCGCCGTGACCTCCCATACTCAGACCGCTGATGGCACGTGCCTGCTTAGCAGGGATTGTTGCATAATGTGCATCGGTATAGGCGACCAATTCGGTTGAGACAAACGTTTCGTAACGGTATTCCGGATGCTTCGGACTATCCCAATACCAGCTGTTCTTTGCATCGGGACACACAAATATCATCCCATACGCATCGGCCATCTGCACCAGTCCGGGCTTCAGCATCACCCAGCTGCGGGCATGGCCCGTATAGCCATGCAACAGATAGACCACCGGACAAGCCTTCTTGGCCAATGCCTTGTCCGGCAATACATACACCACTTTCACGTCCTTGTCCATAGCAGGACTTTTTACCATTACCGTGTCCACACGCGCTGCCTGCACAGCCATTGTCAGACAACAGAGCAGGATGCCTGCCCAGATAGATTTTACGTTCATTTCACTTTATAGCTTTTTATGATATTAATTTCATTCTTTCTCCGGAATCTCTTCAAGAGTAACTATCCGTACACTTTTTGTCCCTTCATCAATGCGGAAACGATTGTCAAGACGCTCCCCAACCAGCCAGCAAATCTCTTCACCACAGCAAAGCACCCATTGACGCTCTTTCTGCAGAAGGGAGAACTTCCGGTCAGTCAAGTAATCGCTGACCCGCTTGCGTCCCTTCATGCCAAAGGGTACAAATGTGTCACCGGCCCTCCACCGGCGTAGTGTCAACGGAGCTTTCAGCTTGTCGGCATCCAGACAGGCCACCTGTTTGTCCCGAGGAATGACAAAATCGGGAGTCAGCCTGCGATTCTCCCACAGCAGCCTCGGCTCTTCCATTTCTTCTATTGGAGCGAGCAACAGCATCCGGCGATCTTTCACAGCCCTCCATCCACGTCCCACGAATTCCTTGCCCGATTGTCCCTTGAGTGACCGATACATTTCACTGACCTGAGCAGCACGAAAGCCTAAAGGAGAGAGGCATTCGTACAGCACCGTCTCCGGTTCACACTCTTGTTCAAGGGCCTCAATAGAGATGCCCTCCGCAGTCATCACCCGCCTACGTGACTCGTCAATAGCCTTCTGATAGATGTGTGCAACTCCCTCCAAATGAGCAGTCATTTTCAGAAGGTTTTCCTTTACTGAGGGGTTGATGGTCTGCATCAGCGGCAACAAGTCCAGACGAATCTTGTTACGGGTATAGAGATTTTGCAGATTGGTACTGTCCGTCACGTAAGGTTGCCCCATCTCCTTCAGGCAAGCCAGTATCTCCTGCCTGTTCATGCAGAGCAGGGGCCTCACCACCCTACCGTTCTTGGGACGAATACCGCGCAGGCCATTCAGTCCCGTTCCCCGAATCAGGTTGAGCAGCAACGTCTCTACACTGTCGTCGCTGTGATGTGCCACGGCAATCACAGCAGCACCGCACTCCTTGCGTACCTCCTCAAACCAGGCATAACGCAAGTCGCGGGCTGCCATCTCAATAGAGACTTTCCGGCGGTGTGCCTCCTCCTGCGTATCAAAATGGGTTACATACAGCGTAACGCCCAGCTCCTGACACAGGCGACGCACGAAAGCCTCATCGCGGTCGGACTCGGTACCACGCAGATGAAAATTGCAATGAGCCGCCCGGCAGTCGTAGCCCAACGCACAGAGCAGACGAAGCAGAGCTACCGAATCGGCTCCTCCACTCAACGCCACCAACACCCGTTCGTCCGATGCGAACAAGGCATTCTGCTCTATGAATTGTTTTACCACTTCTGCTTTCATGCCTGCAAAGATAGTGCAAAAAACCGAGTAAGTGAGAGGAGGGAAAATTTATTTGCACTACCGAACGTGAGGTTTTTATTTAAATCGAGAGAAGAACTTTCATGCTTGTATGAAAAGTTATGCTAAGATGCAGCCATCTTATCTAAAGATAGTGCAAAAACCGAGTAAGTGAGAAGAGGGAAAACTTTATTGGTCCAGTACTCTTACTAAAATTACGCCAATACTCTTACTAAGATTACACCCGTACGCCGTACGGAATACTGCGGTACTTAGTACGGAGTACCAGCGTACTCTCACCGAGGTACTGCCAAGGTGAACAAGATGCATTGGGACTATAAAAATAACAGAAAGCCAGGCAGGTGGAAGGATTTATGCCCAGCAGCAAAAAGAAGTTGGGACACAGCACGGATAATTAGAAAGCAAATGTGTACATTTGCACCTGCCAATTTACAATTACAACATGAGGGAATACATCATAGCAGACAATCAAGATATCACCAAAGCAGGGCTGATGTTCCTGCTGGACAGGCAGAAAGAGGTGGAACTGTTGCTGGAGGCAGGAAACAAGAACGAACTGATACAGCAGCTGCGTCTTCACCCCGAAGCCGTTGTCATTCTGGACTATACGATGTTCGACTTTATAGGAGCCGAGGAGCTGATTGTACTGCATGAACGTTTCAAATTGGCCGACTGGCTGCTCTTCTCAGACGAACTGAGTCTGCCCTTCCTTCGTCAGGTCCTTTTCAGCAGCATGGCCTTCGGAGTGGTGTTGAAAGATTGCTCGAAAGAGGAGATTCTGGCTGCCCTGCTCTGTGCAGCCCGCAAGGAGCGGTTCATCTGCAACCACGTCAGTAACCAGTTGCTCTCTAACAACGCACAAATGGCATCAGCCCACACCAACATCAAGGAGGATCCATTGACCCCCTCGGAACGAAACATTCTGAAAGAGATTGCCTTGGGCAAAACGACCAAGGAAATTGCTGCTGAGAAGAATCTGAGTTTCCACACTGTCAACAGCCACCGCAAGAACATCTTCCGCAAGCTGAACGTGAACAATGCGCATGAAGCAACACGATATGCCATAAAGGCCGGCATTGTCGATCTGGTCGAATATTACATCTAACACAGGACACGCTCAACGCCAGCCTACACCACAATCTCTCCGCTGCCAATGCAAAGCGAGGCATCGGCATCATATACCACACCAAACTGACCGGGGGCTATGCCTTGCAGCTTTTCGGCCGACACCAAGTGATAGCATCCCTGACCTACCCGTTGCAGACGTCCGTGTGCAAACTCGGGCGTATGACGAATCTTAAAGGTGACCTCCACCCCGTCATCGGCTGCAGTACCCCACGGATCGTCCGTAATGAAGTGAAAATCGTGCATCTGGAACTCATGGCCATACTGCAGCTCCGTGTCGTAGCCGTGCGAGACGTACACCACATTCTCCTCTACATCCTTGCGCACCACAAACCAAGGGCCGCCACTCAGTCCCAATCCCTTGCGCTGCCCGATGGTATGAAACCAGAAGCCCCGGTGGCGACCCAGCTTGCGCCCTGTCTCCAGCTCCACGATGTCTCCTTCGCGTTCTCCCAGAAAGCGGCGAACAAAATCGTTGTAGTCAATCTTGCCTAAGAAACAGATGCCCTGACTGTCGCGTCGGCGTGCCGTAGGCAATGCTGCCCGACGGGCAATATCGCGCACCTCATGCTTCATCAGGTTACCCAAAGGGAACATCAGCTTCGACACTTGCAGGTAGTCAATCTGCGCCAAGAAGTCCGTCTGGTCCTTCACCGGGTCTACCGCCGTCCCCAGCCACGCCTTTCCGCCGATGTGACGGATTGTGGCATAGTGCCCTGTAGCGGTCACGTCGAAGTCTTTGCCCACCCGTTGTTCAAAACAGCCGAACTTGATGAGCTTGTTGCACATCACATCCGGATTGGGTGTAAGGCCCCGGCGAATCTTGTCGATGGCGTATGCTGCCACACCGTCCCAATACTCGCGCTGCAGATCCACGACCTCCAGCGGTAACCCATACTTACGCGCAATGGCCGTGGCCATTTCCATGTCCTCCTCCATCGAGCAGTCCATATAGTCTACATCGTCCCTCCCTATTTTGATGTAAAACAGAGAAGGACGATGACCTTGTTCACAGAGGAGGTGTACCACCACGGAACTGTCTACACCTCCTGACAACAATACTGCGATATTCATTTCCCGCTTCAGACGATGCTTAGATTTGATTGAACGCCTGATCCAAATCGGCAATGATGTCGTCTATGTGCTCCGTACCAATGGACAGGCGCACCGTAGAGGGAGTGATATGCTGCTGTGCCAGCTCCTCGGGAGACATCTGCGAGTGGGTAGTGGTATACGGATGAATGACCAGACTCTTGACATCGGCCACATTGGCCAACAGAGAGAAAATCTGCAGTGAGTCGATGAACTTCCACGCCTCCTGCTCGCCTCCCTTGATTTCAAACGTGAAGATGCTGCCACCGCCGTTGGGGAAGTATTGCTGATAAAGTGCATGGTCGGGATGATCAGGCAGCGAAGGATGGTTCACCTTGGCTACTTTCGGGTGCTTGACCAGATAATCCACCACCTTCAACGCATTGGCCACATGACGCTCTACGCGCAGTGACAACGTCTCCAGACCTTGCAGCAGGATAAAGGCATTGAAGGGAGAGATGGTGGCACCGGTATCGCGAAGGATGACCGCACGAATACGGGTCACAAAGGCGGCCGGACCGGCCACATCGGCAAAGACGGCACCGTGGTAGCTGGGATCCGGTTTGGCCAGCGTGGGGAACTTGTCGGCATTTGCCTTCCAGTCAAATGTGCCTCCATCTACGATGACACCACCCAGACTGGAGCCATGACCACCGATAAACTTTGTTGCCGAATGTACCACCACGTCGGCACCATGCTCGATGGGACGAATCAGGAAAGGTGTACCGAACGTATTATCCACAATCAAAGGAATGTGATGGCGGTGTGCCACTTCGGCTACGGCATCCAAGTGAGTCACGTCAGAATTGGGGTTGCCGAAGGTTTCAACATAAACCACCTTCGTGTTGGGCCGGATAGCAGCCTCCAGTGCCTCCAGGTCGTTGACATTCACTATAGAGTTCGTTATACCCTGCGAAGCCAGTGTATGCGTTATCAGGTTGAACGAGCCGCCATACAGGTTATCAGCAGCCACGATATGGTCGCCCACACCCAATATATTCTGCAAGGAATAGGTGACGGCAGCTGCACCCGAAGCCACAGCCAGACCGGCCACACCCCCTTCAAGAGCAGCCACACGCTGTTCGAAGACCCCTTGCGTAGAGTTCGTCAACCGTCCGTAGATGTTGCCGGCATCGCGTAGTCCGAAACGGTCGGCGGCATGTTGTGAGTTACGGAACACGTATGATGTGGTCTGATAGATAGGAACGGCACGCGCGTCGGTAGCGGGATCGGGTTGCTCTTGTCCTACATGCAGTTGCAATGTCTCAAAATGAAGTTTTTTCGTTTCCATATTCGTATGCGTTTTTTAGTGAATAATACAGTTTTATGCTTCAGGTTCCCAAGCTCTCTCACCGGAAGCCCTGATTCGATTGCAAAGATAGCGGGGAACAGGAAGGTACCCAATGGCACAAAGAGGGGAAATTCATACCACGATTGTGGTAGAAGGAGGAAGATGGGCTGCATCTCGGAAAAACTTTTTCATGCAAGCATGAAAGTTCTTCTCTCAAATTACACTATCTTTGCCGACATGAAAGCTACGAATATATTGTTAATCATAGTGGCCGTATGCCTACTGCCACTCTATTTGACCTCCTGCGGGGAAGACCGGTGGGCAGCTTACGCCGAGCAGACCGCTACCACCCGCTGGATAGATGACACCATGCGCGTATGGTATTATTGGAAAGACGAGTTGCCGGAGAGCAACCAGTTGAACTACTTTCAGGCTCCGGCCCAGTTTTTTGCCTCTTTGCTCTCGCGCAGTGACAAGTATTCCTACATTGACAGCCTGACAACCGCTGCGGCTACCCGTAGCATACCCGACACGGACTACAGCTACGGCTTTCAGTTTGCAGTAGGGCAAATAGACGGCCAGGTATGTGCCCACGTACTCTATGTGGCCGCCAGTTCGCCGGCTGATGAGGCCGGACTGAAACGGGGCGATTGGATTCTGGCCATGGACGGTGAAGCCGTCACCATGAACAACTACAGCCGCTTGTTCGGCGGGCCTTCCATGCAGCTGACCCTTGGCTACTACCAGGCAACCGAGAATGCCATTGTCACCGACCCTCAACCCCATACCCTGTCCGCGGCCCGTGCCATCGACGATTGTCCTGTTCACTACAGCTGTATGCTGGATATCAACGGCACGCGGACAGGCTATCTGGTGTACAACCACTTCAGTGCCGGCGCTACCGACAACGGCACCGAATACGACAATAAGCTGCGCAGTGTATTCAGCACATTTGCCTCGAATGAGGTAGAAGAGTTCGTCCTCGACCTTCGCTACAACAACGGCGGTCTGGTGAGCTGCGCCCAGCTGCTCTGTACCTTGCTGGCACCAGCCTCAGCCCTCGGCTCTGAGATGGGGTATCTGGAGTTCAACGACCGTATCACCCCTCAGATACAGGCATTCACGTTTAACCCCGATTTGATAGGCCACGGTGCGAACCTGAACCTGAAGCGTCTGTTCGTACTGACCAGCAGCAACACGGCCTCAGCCTCCGAAATGGTTATCAACTGCCTGAGACCTGTCATGGATGTCGTGCTGGTGGGAGGTACCACGGTAGGCAAGAACGTAGGGTCACGGGCATTCGTCAATACCGAACGGTTGATTACCATGAGTCCCATCATCTGTCGGCTCTACAATGCGGCAGGCGAATCGGACTACGAATCCGGTTTTGTACCTGATGCCGCATATACGGTAGACGAGAATAGCGACATGAGCCGTTTCCTGCCTTTTGGTGACCCCGACGAAGCCCTGCTCCACGTCGCGCTGAATGCCATTGCAGGTGGCAGTCCGTCCGATTCGGAGCCAGAGGTATCACCCGAAAGTCTGCGCATGGATGTGCGAAGCCAATCCATCGAACGGAGAGCAAGCGGCGCGGTACGTATCCGATAATCATCAAACCTGCATCGCAGCATGAGACAAATCCGCCGTTTCATCGTATGGACCTTACTCACAGCCGCTCTGACAGCAGCCTGCGCCGATGAGGAGAAGGTCGGACCATCGGACGAACCGATGCCTACCTATCCCCTCACCCCTTTCAGTGCCATCTGCCTGAGTGAGACGATGGACAACGACGCCTTCCTGCCGGTCACCTCCATCCAGACGTACCGCTTTACAGAGGGACGCATCAGCAGACTGCACAACCGGCAGCTGATTGACCTGGGAGACGAGACACTGGAGATGGAGCAGCGCACCGACGTAAGCTACGACGACTCCGAAGCCGTAGTCACAGAAGAGAGTGGTTCCACCTTTACCTACACGCTCAACCGACAAGGATATGCCACCCAATGCATCTACCGCACTCCGGGAGGCAGTGTGCGTCGCTACACCTTCAGCTATCACACAGATGCAGAAGGACGCACCCATCTGACCGAATTGACGGAACGGCTGGGCGAAGAGGGGGAGGAAGTCTATGCCAACCTGCAGATTGACTACAGCAGCTACCCTACGCTGAAAATCAACCAAACGATAGGCGGGCAAAGCGCGGGATATACAACCACCGCAGACCATAGTGCGACGTCGCTCAACCGTAGCGGGCTACCTGACCTCTTCCTGTCCGAACTGCATCCGCTGGCCATGCACCCCGTCGCTCTGTATGGGAAATGGCTTGGTGAACCGTTAGACAACCTGATTTCGCACATCACGCCCGATGGCAACGGAGAGAGTGACTACACCGAGCAAAGCTATGACACCGACGGACGTGGCTACGTAACCGGTTGTACGCAGACCACCCATAGCCACGGGAAGAGGTACGAACGAACCATACAATACCAACTGAGTGAATGAATCATTGCAAATCATAATCAATTATACCTATATAAATATGTTTTCCGGAATTGTAGAAGAATGTGCCACCTTGGTGGCTGTGGTGAAAGAGCAAGAGAATGTACACTTCACCCTGACATGCTCGTTTACCGACGAGTTGAAAATTGACCAAAGTATCTCACACAACGGCGTCTGCCTGACAGTTGTCAGTCTGAAGGACAACACCTACACCGTGACGGCCATGAAGGAGACCTTGGAACGTTCCAATCTGGGACTGCTGAAAGTAGGCGACCAAGTGAACGTAGAACGCAGTATGCTGATGAACGGACGGTTGGACGGCCACATCGTGCAAGGTCACGTAGACCAGACCGCCACCTGCACGGAGATTGCCGATGCTGAAGGCAGCTACTATTTCACCTTCCGGTATGAAGCCAATCCGGAAATGGCCCGCCGCGGATACATCACCGTAGACAAAGGCTCGGTAACGGTGAACGGCGTGAGTCTCACCGTATGCAACCCCACCGACAACACGTTTCAGGTGGCCATCATCCCCTATACGTTCGAGCACACCAACTTCCACAACATACAGGTAGGCAGCGTGGTGAACTTGGAGTTCGACATCATAGGCAAGTACATCAGCCGGATGATTCAGTTTGGCAAATAAGCACCTTCGACCCTTCAATTCAACACGTATGGAAATGAACGATTTTCTGCAGCTGGCCGCTTCCAGACAGAGCGACCGCGCCTACGACAAGAGTCGTCCCGTCGAGAAAGAGAAGTTGGAACGCATCCTGGAGGCAGCCCGGCTGGCTCCCTCGGCCTGTAACGCACAACCGTGGAAGTTTGTAGTCATTGACAATCCTGAACTCTCCGTACAGGTAGGCAAGGCTACAGCCGGACTGGGCATGAATAAATTCGCCAAAGATGCGCCCGTACATATCCTCATCGTAGAGGAATCGATGAACATCACCTCCTTCCTGGGTGCCAAGATCAAGGACAAATACTTTCCCTTGATTGACATCGGCATTGCCGCTGCACACATCACCTTGGCTGCCGAAAGCCAAGGGTTGGGTTCGTGCATCCTGGGATGGTTTGACGAGAAAGAAATCAAGCGGCTCACCGGCATTCCCTCGGGCAAACGGCTGCTGCTGGACATCACCATCGGCTATCCCGTCAAAGAGAAACGGAAGAAATCGCGCAAACCGAAGGAGAAGGTCATCTCCTTCAACCGGTATTGAGCCTAAATTGAAAGAAAAATGCCAGCACAACACTTTTTATAGCATACATTTGCTATCAAATTAAAAATAATACCTACTTTTGGGCATTTAATCACTAATAATAAATAAACCATGAGCAATAAACAGAAACGATTCATCTTACCCGAAGAAGAGATACCTCACTATTGGTACAACATACAGGCCGACATGGTGAACAAACCCATGCCGCCCCTCCACCCGGGTACCAAACAGCCGCTGAAGGCGGAAGACCTCTACCCCATCTTTGCCGAAGAGCTGTGCCGACAGGAACTGAACCAGACCGATGCCTGGATAGAAATTCCCGATGAAGTGCGCGACATGTACAAGTACTATCGCAGTACGCCACTGGTCCGCGCCTTCGGCTTGGAGAAGGCACTGGGCACCCCCGCCCACATCTACTTCAAGAACGAGAGTGTCAGCCCCATGGGTTCCCACAAGTTGAACTCCGCCATTCCGCAAGCTTATTACTGCAAAAAGGAGGGTGTAACCAACGTGACTACCGAAACCGGTGCCGGCCAATGGGGAGCTTCACTGGCCTACGCCGCCCGACTCTTCGGACTGGAGGCAGCCGTCTATCAGGTAAAGATCAGCTACGAACAGAAGCCCTATCGCCGCAGCATCATGCAGACATTCGGTGCGCAGGTCACTTCGTCACCCTCTATGTCTACCCGTGCCGGCAAGGACATCCTGACACTCCACCCCAACTACCAAGGTTCGCTGGGTACAGCCATTTCCGAAGCCATTGAACTGGCACAGACCACACCTAACTGTAAGTACACCCTCGGGTCCGTACTGAGCCATGTCACACTGCACCAGACCGTCATCGGCTTGGAGGCTGAGAAACAGATGCAGATGGCCGGTGAATATCCCGATATGATTATCGCCTGCTTCGGTGGCGGTTCCAACTTCGGCGGTATCTCTTTCCCCTTCATGCGTCACAACATCCTGGAGGGTACGAAGACACGTTTCATCGCAGCCGAACCGGCCTCCTGCCCCAAGCTGACCCGCGGTAAGTTCCAGTACGACTTTGGCGACGAGGCCGGCTATACGCCTCTGCTGCCCATGTTCACGCTGGGTCACAACTTTGCACCCGCCAACATCCATGCCGGCGGTCTGCGCTACCATGGTGCAGGCGTCATCGTCTCCCAGCTGTTGAAAGACCAGATGATGGAAGCCGTTGACATCCAACAGCTCGAATCGTTTGAAGCCGGCACGCTGTTTGCACGGGCCGAAGGTATCATCCCTGCCCCCGAATCGTGTCACGCCATTGCCGCCACCATCCGCGAAGCCAACAAGTGCAAAGAGACGGGCGAAGAGAAGGTCATCCTCTTCAACCTCTCCGGTCACGGCCTCATCGACATGGCTTCGTATGACAAGTTCCTGGCTGGTGACCTGCAGAACTACGAGCTGACGGACCAAGACATACAGAAGAATCTGGATGAAATAGGCAACCTGCAGTAATTCATGACCTTATCTCCCCATCCCTTCCTCCAATCCTCTCTGCAGACCGAAGTGAAGGGATGGGGAATCACATTCCGACAAGACTATCTTACATTACCATTTTTACCTACAAAAAAAACAGAAATTACCATGAAAATATCCATTCTACATAAAGAAGGAGTCAACTACCTGATTCCTTTCCTGCTCATCACTTCCTGCTTTGCCCTGTGGGGATTTGCCAACGACATCACCAATCCTATGGTGAAAGCCTTTTCCAAGATATTCAGAATGAGCGTGACCGACGGAGCCTTGGTTCAGGTAGCCTTCTATGGAGGCTATTTCGCCATGGCCTTCCCCGCCGCCATCTTCATTCGGAAATACTCTTATAAGGCAGGTGTACTGATGGGCCTTGCCATGTATGCCATAGGAGCCCTGGCCTTCTTTCCCGCCAAACTGACCGGGGAGTTCTTCCCGTTTCTGATGGCCTACTTCGTCATGACGTGCGGTCTGTCTTTTTTAGAGACCAGCTGCAATCCATACATCCTCTCCATGGGCGACGAGGAGAGTGCCACCCGACGGCTCAACATGGCACAAGCCTTCAATCCCATCGGCTCGCTCATGGGCATGTATGTGGCCATGAACTTCATACAGAACAAACTCAATCCGATGGACACCTTGGAGCGGGCTCGGTTATCGCAACCGGAGTTTGAGGCCGTGAGAGATGCCGACCTCTCCGTACTCATCGCACCTTACTTGGTGATAGGCATCGTCATCATCTGCATGTTTTTAGTGATACGCCTGGCCAAGATGCCCAAGAACGCCGACCAGTCTCACTCCATTGATTTCGTACCTACCCTGAAGCGCATCTTTGCCAAGGGTCGATACAGATACGGCGTGATTGCACAGTTCTTCTATGTCGGTGCCCAGATTATGTGCTGGACCTTCATCATCCAATACGGTACACGCCTCTTCATGGCACAGGGGATGGAGGAACAGGCTGCTGAGGTGCTCTCCCAGCAGTACAACATCGTTGCCATGATACTGTTCTGCGTCAGCCGCTTCATCTGCACGTTCCTTCTGCGCTATTGCAATCCGGGACTGCTGCTCTCGGTGCTGGCCGTGGCAGCCGCCGTACTCACGGTAGGTGTCATCTGCTTCCAGAGCATCTACGGACTTTACTGTCTGGTTGGCGTGTCGGCCTGCATGTCGCTGATGTTCCCCACCATCTACGGCATTGCCCTTCAGGGATTGGGCGACGATGCCAAGTTCGGCGCAGCCGGTCTCATCATGGCCATCTTAGGTGGTTCCATTCTTCCTCCCCTGCAGGCATCCATTATCGATTGCGATACGCTGTTCGGTATGCCGGCCGTCAATCTGTCGTTCATCATGCCACTGATCTGTTTCCTGGTCATCATCGGTTACGGATACCAGATGAAGAAGCAGCGGCACTAATCATGTAAAAAGAGGATGTGTTCCTTTCACTCGGGAAACACATCCTCTTCTCTATCTGCATCGGTACATCTTGCACAGATTACCAGAAACGGTTTTTGTCGGGATTGTATTCAAATCCCACCGATTTCAGTTTGGCTTCGATGTCGTCTCTTTCTACGTCCATATCCTCGCACAAAGCGTCGAGCGAAGGATAAAAGTCACGCAACTTCAGGTTGATGAAGCTATACAGCATCACCGGATCTTCAGGTAATTTCATAGTCACAATCTTTTAATGAATAAACTAATACCGGCGGCAAAGGTACGAAGTTTATACATAGCGCGACTTGATTTATGTCAAATCCATACATTCCGTGCTCAGAAAAGGGGGCAGACCGTAGCCCGGACCTCATGAATCAGCTCTTCGGGGTGGAGTTTCAGCTGCAAGCCCCGCTGTCCGGCACTGATGTAGATGTAGGGAAACTGCAGGCACGTTTCGTGGATGTAGATGGGGAAAGGCTTCTTCATGCCGATGGGCGAACATCCTCCCCGGATATAGCCGGTCAGCGGAAGCAGTTCTTTCATAGGGATGAGGTCGCACTTCTTATTGCCCGACGCCTTGGCGGCCAGCTTGAGGTCTACCTCCCGGTCGCCCGGTATGACGCAGACAAAGTAGCCCGACTTGTCGCCGTGCAGTACCAACGTCTTGAAGACGCAGTTGATGTCCTCACCCAGGCTCTCCGCCACATGGATGGCACTCAAGTCGTTTTCATCCACCTCATACGGAATCAGCTCGTATGCAATCTTCGCCTTGTCCAGCAGGCGTGCTGCATTGGTCTTATTGATTTTCATGTTGTCCTATCGTTGTTAGTGTTCCTTCCAATTCGTCCCGCAAGAACTTAGGGGTATAGCCCTTAGTGCTTTGCGCCACCTCTTCGGGCGTGCCGCATGTCAGCAGTTCGCCTCCGTTGCGTCCGCCGTCAGGTCCCATGTCGATGAGGTAGTCGGCCATCTTGATGACGTCCAGGTTGTGCTCTATCACAATGACCGTATTTCCCTTGTCAACCAGTCGGTTCAGCACATTCATCAGCACACGGATATCCTCGAAGTGCAGGCCGGTAGTCGGCTCGTCCAGAATGTAGACCGTCTTGCCTGTATCGCGCTTGGCCAGTTCGGTAGCCAGCTTGACACGCTGGCTCTCGCCGCCCGACAGCGTGGTCGAGGACTGGCCCAGCTTGATGTATCCCAGACCGACATCTTGAATCACCTTGATCTTGCCCAATATCTGCGGTACGTTCTCAAAAAACTCCACGGCCCGATTGATGGTCATGTCGAGCACGTCGGCAATCGACTTGCCCTTGTAACGCACTTCCAACGTCTCCCTGTTGTATCGCTTTCCATGACACACTTCGCAGGGCACGTAGACGTCCGGCAGGAAGTTCATCTCGATGGTTTTGTAGCCGTTGCCCTGACAAGCCTCACAACGGCCTCCGCTGACGTTGAACGAGAAGCGTCCCGGCTTGTAGCCCCTCATCTTGGCCTCGGGCAATCCCACAAACAGGTTGCGGATGTCTGAGAATACGCCTGTATAGGTAGCCGGATTGGAGCGGGGTGTACGCCCTAAGGGCGATTGATCCACATTCACTACCTTATCTATATACTCCAGTCCCTCTATGGCATCATAAGGCAGCGGATCCTTCAGGGAGCGGTAGAAGCGTTGCGACAAGATGGGCTGCAGCGTTTCGTTAATCAGCGTAGACTTTCCGCTACCCGATACGCCCGTCACACAAATCAGCCGTCCCAACGGGAACTCCACGTCGATATGTTTCAGGTTGTTGCCGTGCGCCCCACGTATCCACAGGCTATGCCCGTTGCCTTCCCTACGTTTCGGCGGCAGTTCGATGGTCCGTTCCCCGTTGAGGTATTGCGATGTCAGGGTATGGGTCTGTAGCATCTGCTGGGGCGTACCGGCAAACACCACTTCTCCCCCCAGCCTGCCCGCCTTAGGTCCCATATCCACCACGTAGTCGGCAGCCAGCATCATGTCCTTGTCGTGCTCCACCACGATGACAGAGTTGCCCAGGTCACGCAACTCCTTCAGCGAGTGTATCAGACGTTGGTTGTCCCGCTGATGCAGTCCGATACTGGGTTCATCCAGGATGTAAAGCACGTTCACCAGCTGCGAACCTATCTGCGTGGCCAAGCGGATACGCTGGCTCTCACCGCCCGACAGGCTGACAGCACTGCGGTTCAGCGAGAGGTAGTCCAGTCCCACATCCAGCAGAAACTTCAGGCGGGTACGTATCTCTTTCAGGATTTCCGCCGCTATCTGGCGTTGCTTTTCGCTCAGATGAGGGTCTACCTCCGTCAGCCACTCATAGAGTTCGCCGATGTCCATCGAAGCCAGCTGGTAGATGTTCTTGTCGTGGATGCGATAGGCCAGTGCCTCCCTGTTCAGACGGGCTCCTCCACACTCGGGACAGACCGTAGTCATGGCAAACTGCTCCGCCCACTTCTGGGCCGTAGCCGAGGCATCCTTCTCCTGCAGCAACTGGATGTATTTCACCACCCCTTCGAAAGTCACGAAATAGTCGGATGAAGTTCCTATCAGCGAACTCTTTATCTTGATGCGTTCGTCCGAGCCATACAGCACTTCGTCAATCGCCTCTTCGGTCAGTTCCTGGACGGGTGTCTTCAAGGTGGCCTCATACCGCTCCAGCAGTGCTGCAATCTGCCAGAATATCATGCTGTTCTTCGCCTTGCCTAGCGGCACGATGGCTCCTTCGGCAATGGAGAGCGTGCGGTCGGGTATCACCTTGTCTATATCTATCTGGCTGACCACGCCCAGTCCCTTGCATTTGGGGCAGGCCCCTTGCGGCGAATTGAACGAGAAGTTGTGCGGAGCCGGTTCCCGGTAAGAGAGTCCGGTGACCGGGCACATCAGCAGCCTGCTGAAATGACGGATTGTATCGGCTGCCACATCGTACACCATGAGCAATCCTTCTCCCTGCCGCATGGCAGTGGCCACGCTGTTCTTCAGACGGACATCATCCTTATCTGCCACCACCAGCTTGTCTACCACCACCTCCACATCATGATTCTTGTAGCGGTCCAGCTTCATGCCCGGCAATGCCTCGCGTACCTCACCGTCTACCCGCACATAGAGGTAACCCTTCTTGCGCACCTGTTCAAACAATTCCTTGTAGTGGCCTTTGCGGTTTCGTACCAGCGGAGCCAGCAGGTAAATCCGCTTTCCCTGATACTCCTGCAAAATCAGATTCAGTATCTGCTCTTCGGTGTACTTCACCATCTTCTCGCCCGACAGGTAGGAATAAGCCTCTCCGGCACGGGCAAACAGCAGTCGCAGGTAGTCATACACCTCCGTCGTCGTACCTACGGTAGAACGCGGATTCTTGTTGGTCGTCTTCTGTTCAATGGAGATGACCGGACTGAGTCCCGTAATCTTATCCACATCAGGCCGCTCCAGGTTGCCCAGAAAGTTGCGGGCGTATGCCGAAAAGGTCTCTATATATCTGCGCTGCCCCTCTGCATAGATAGTATCGAAGGCCAACGAAGATTTTCCGCTGCCGCTGAGGCCGGTAATCACCGTCAGGCTGTCGCGCGGGATTTCCACGTCCACATTCTTCAGGTTATGCACCCGGGCTCCGTATACACTGATATGTTCTGTTTCTTCTTGCATCATCTGCTATCCTGTTTTTTAAGATAGCAAAAATACATCTTTTCTTCCGATAATCCGTACTGCTCATCTGCTTTTTTCATTTCATGCACCGTTTTTTTGATTCGCGCGCATGTCTCTCAAACGCGTACGCGCGCGCGTGACAAATTTTGTTTATCTGCCATCTGCCACACACATTCAGTTAGTTTCCTCTATATAAATGGATTAACCACTAAATAAGTGTGGCAGATATTTTGAGATTTACAATCATTAACACAAAAATGACCCATTTTTGTGAAAAAGTGGGTTCAAAACAAGTCGTTTTGGGGCGTTTTTTTGCACTTTGTGGCAGATTTGTGGCAGATAACCGTTGTTTTTTCATCAAAAAAGCACTTATTTCGCTGCAATAATCGCCGTTATCACTGTCGTACCACCGCAGATGTCGCATGTGTACAATTCATACTTGAGGTGGTTGGTGACTTGTTGCACTGTCGTACCACCGCAGATGTCGCATGTGTACAATAGGCATGGAACAACTGTTGCATAGTTCATGGAACAACTATTTCTCCCATAGATAACAACTGTTCCATTAGGAGATAACAACTGTTCCATTAGGAGATAACAACTGTTTCATTGCATGTTTACTGTCTTTTCCTGATTTAGCCAGACGCTTTTTAATTTAATAAACTACTTCACTATACGCTTTATGGAATAACTTCCTGAAGTAGTAGTCACTTCTTTTTTGTTCATGCTGATAAGGTAGACACCTTAAAGCAGTTGTTCTTCTTGCCGGACTTGCAGAGCCCGGGCTTGCTTGTTCGGTTTTGCAAAGATACTGCATCCTTCTCATTGTTCTTGTCATTGTCAGCGTATTTTTTCATTTTCCACATTTTTTTCTGGGCCCCTGTCTCCAGATGCGCCACGGCGGGTATCTTGTATCCGATGCTCATATGCGGTCTGCAGTAGTTATAGAAATGTATGTAACGCCCGATTACATTCCTTGCGTGTTCTATGCCATTAAAGTACCGTTGCCGGTAGACGCTTTCCACTTTGATAATGCCGTTTACACGTTCGGCAACCGCATTGTCCGTAGGCTTGTAATCCTCTGTCATACTGATGGCAATGCCATGCGCTTGGAGAAGCGACACATACTGGTCGCAACAATATTGCACTCCACGGTCGGAGTGGTGTATCAGTCCTGTGAGGCTTTCACTCCCTTTCATTTCAACAGCTTGCCTTATGGCCTGCCGCAATGCGTCAATGGTGGCCGACACCCGCAGGGTATCGGTAAGCACCCATCCCACGATTTTATGGGAATAGGCATCGGTAATCAGGTGAAGGTAGCAGACATCCCCATTTGCCAATGGGATATAAGTGATATCGCTGACCCACAGCTGGTTGGCTGATGTCAGGCAGAGCCCTCCGGTCAGGTCTTTCCATTTGCGGTAGCGATGGTTGGAGTTGGTGGTATGCCGGGCTTTACGGGGTGGAAGCATCAGGCGGTGCTGACGCAGAAGCGCATAAAAGCTGTCTCTGCCGGGCACGAAACCGGTGCCGAAAAGCACGGTGAGCATGATCCACAACTTGTAGCCGCCGATGCCCGGGTCCTCAACGCGTATCTCGCGGACGGCATCCAGTATCAGGCGTTCCCGTTTCAGGCGGGTCTCAATGTCAGCTCTTGACTGGTAGTAAGCTTGACGGCAATGGCCAAATAGACGGCAAGCCGGCGCTACTTTCATGTTGCGCTGGCTGACCAGTTCCGTTACTATTTGGCCCCAGATTTTTTTCTGATGGGAATGTTAAAGTATTCTTCCGCGCGCGTAATCAAGAGGTCACGCGCTTCTGTTTCCAACTTGGAGAAAGAAAGGGCTTTCTCCAGTGCCTTGATGCGCTTTTTCAATTGCGCATTCTCCTCTTTGTACTCTTCTTTGCTGCGATTGGGCATGGCAGTCGATTCTGGTTCTGAAGGCAAAGATAGCTGTTCGGACAGATAATCATACTTTTGAAGCCAACGATTTAACAAAGTTATACCACAAATACCATGATGGTGGCAGAAGGAACGCTTGCTCATCCCGGACTGGTAATAACTACGAAGAAGACATAGTTTGTCTTCTTCACTGTAATGCTTACGAATTGGAATCATTTGTGTAACATATTTATAGGTTTGTAAATATGTCTACCTATGCCAGTATAAGACATTGGTTACTAGAATAAGTTTGTTTTTATTCCAAAATTGAGCTAAAACACCTTTTTCACATCATCAAATTGCAGTTTTTCATCCATTTATGCGAGGGTCTACATTTATATTTATATCTTTGTAGTCAAAAAGTGACAATTCTTTCTAAGAAAAGTCTCTTTTAATAAGAGTGATTTCTGATGATAGCAATGGAAGAAGAGAATTTGCAGTCTGTCAAGACTGATGCTTCATTGTATAATGGGCGACCGACTGACACCGGTTCATCGTGTCCAAGTGCAAGACTTACCTCTTGTACGCTCTCCATTTCTGATGATGTCAGTTGTGGGATGTCAGTAGAGAATGCGCTTACAGAAAAGAAACAATGGTTTGTATTGCAAGTATCGTATGGTCGCGTTATCAAAGCCAAATTCCATGTGGAAACCGAGAGCACTGAAAAAGTCTTTTTGAAAGAGCTTTCACCCTCTGAGAATTCAATATTTCAATTTGTTTTCGGATATGGGTACGAATAACTCACCCTCAAAAATTACACAGAAGGAACTTTTTCAGTGCCCTCGTGTGAGAACCGCGGATTTTGAATGTTTTATTACTATGCGATATTTAAAGAATAAAAAGTAAATAATATGAAAAAAAAACATGACATAATATTCCCCATGTGGCTTGACAAAATTATTTTTGACGAGTTTGAAGCAGTGTATGAACCTCGTCCACAAGATGTCGTTTATAATCCTAATCAGCCGTATGAATTCGTGAAATTATACTTGGGCACATATTTTCCAAGAAGTTATGCAGAAGCGTATGGAATACTAGCATCTCTTCTTGATAATGAAACATACAAACAAGCAATATTTAACTTGGAAGAAATCAACATCTTGGATTTTTGTTGCGGAACAGGTGGAGAAATTGTAGGCTTACTAGTTGCACTGAATGAAAAACTTCCAAACATAAAACACGCGTTTATTGATGCCTATGATGCAAATCCCGACGCAATTCGTTTTTTGTATCATCTCACGGAAGCAATAGAAGCAACATCGGAGTTGGGATATGAAATCCATATCAATCCACAATGTCTTTATATAAATTCAATACAAGAATTGCAAGATGTCATCAATCTATCAAATGTACAATATCATTTTATAATGTCGTTTAAGGCGATTAATGAATTTGTACAGCATAAAACTTTCTGTGATAGCAATCCCTATGAATTAATTACTTCATATTTCATACCTCTGTTGGATTCCAATGGTGTCTTTATCATGTCAGATGTTACAACAAAATCTGAAAATGGACTATTTTATCCGCAAATGATGAATAGTGGGATAAACAAATACCTAAAGAATTCTCAACATTATAAGACCATCATGCCAAAAGCATGCTTTCACAACGAAGGTAAATGTTCTTATTGCTATATGCAAGATGTGTTTTACATATCTCATAGTAGAAAGAGTGAAGACATTAGCAAGGTTGCATACAGAATCATTTGCAAAAAATCATTTGCCCAAGAAATCATGGATGGAGATGTTCCAAGAAAATGTCGGGTAACAAATCCGAATGCAGATAAGTACTTACCTTATAACATATAAATATTATGGCATTAGACAACCTTACACCAGACAGAGACCAACAGATAATTATAAACATGTCTGCTGACAGAACTGCAATTGTAAAGGGGGTTGCAGGTTCTGGGAAATCCTTGACTCTCCTAAAGAAAGCCAAACAAGTTTCCACTTTTACAAGTTCTTATGCAATTATCGTCTATACAAAATCCTTAAAACAATATTTTGTAGACGAGTTGAATGAAATAGGCCAAAACGAAGGACATGTGTATTATTTTAGAGAATGGGAATGTTCTGCAAAGCCACATTTCAAATATATGTTCATTGATGAGTGTCAGGATTTTAACGCAGTGGAAATTGCTGATTTTATGACCCATGGAACATACTGTTGGTTTTTCGGCGACTCCAATCAATCAATTATGGAATTCCCGACCCATTCGGTTCAAAGTGTAGAGGAAACGGAAAAACAATTAAATATTCATCCGCAAAATCTGGGTATAAACCATCGCCTTACGATTGAAAACGCAAAGATTGGTGAATATATACGTCCAAAATCTAACTTGTCTTTCGCCTGTATCAAGCATGGTCCGAAACCAAGGTTGTTAAAAACGGCATTACAACTTGATAAAATTATTGAATATATAAACAATGGCTTAACTGATGTTGGTATTCTCGTTTACTATAATGACCAAGTTACAAAAATTAGAGACTATTTAATGTCGAAAGGGATTCCCGTCCAATGGAAGACAAAAGACTATATGGAGATAGACTTTAAATCTACAAGTCCCAAAATAATCACGTGGCATTGTGCAAAAGGTTTACAGTTTAATGATGTATTCATACCATGCTGTGGACTTGGCGAATATTTGAATTATTACCATGGTCCAATAGAACCAATGACGGGAAAAGAGTCGGCTCTATATGTCGCAGTAACTCGTCCTTTAGAGAATCTATACCTCCTATATTCTAATAATTTATCACCAAATTTGCCTACAGCGAATTCCTCTGTTTATTCGGGTAATGGAACTGCGGCTAATGGCCCATTTTAAATATATTAATTATGAAATTTTACATAACAACATCAAGTCTAAATATAGACACTATACTTCAATCTGAAAGCATATTGCCTGTTTCGCACTATGCACAACGATTATCTGGATATAAATCGTATGAGCAGATTGACGAACTGCGTCCTTTTAATGCTATTGTCTTGTTTAAATATCCTGTCAGGTTTTCTATCAATGACAAGGGACGTTATAATTTCCCTGTTCTTATTGAATTTGAGGATGATGCACAAACTATGGATTTCTGTGAAAACGAAATTCAGGATGGCGTATGCCTTTGTTCTCATACATTGAATCTGACACCTACAAACTGTCGCTTTTATTTCTTCTCAAAACAAGCGTATGATCTTACATTGATAAATACTCAAAGTAACAAATCAATAAAATACTATAAGGAGTATGCTATATTTCAAGATACTTCTATTCTTGAATTGAAACCACTCCCTACACTTAGACTCATTAAACCTTGTGACATTGGAACATGTGAGGAGAAAGTAATTGATAAACAAAAGGGCACATTATTCGCTTATATCTTAGGTGGGTTGAAGTCCATTAATCATGATTTGGCAGTGCAATCAAGGCTTGAACAAGAAATATACAATATTTTGACTAGTCTTAGTGCAAATCCTTCTTTTTTCAATTCGTTTGGTGAAAAACTGTCAAAAATGTTGGATGAATACAAAAAAGTTGATGTAACAGAAAAGAACTCTGTAGAGTTATTTGAAGATAATTTTAAGAAATTGTTGGGTAAAAAGTTCTATTTCTTAAAAGAAAGCTTCATCGGCGTTCTTAAACAGATAAATTGTTGGGACTATGTGTTTGATGTATTATGCCAAAGATGGGGATGTTCCTTTCTTCCGACAATTTCAAAGTTCAGTACAGTAACGGACTATTTGAAGTTGCGTTCAGACATTGAGAAAAGAACAACTTGTGCTGTTAATGATTATCAAAAAAAACTGCGTCCTTCTATATTAGACGACACTTCAATCAAAGGCAATACTGTAGTTATTGCTAATGCCTCTTTAGTTAATGCTGTCATCTGCTATATAATCAGTAATGAGCTAACGCCTCAAACATTATACACTAATCGTCTAGACTTTTATATGGGTGCTATGAAAGTAGTCGTACCTATACTAAAGGAGCAAATGGGAGAAGCCAACTGGGAAACATCAAAGGAACGAGAATATGTAAATAATCTATATGCATTTATAACAGAACCAATATTTCATTTTGAAATAAATAGTATTGATAACATTCAACTTAAGTCAATTGCAGCCTTCATAATAAAAGGGCAAAGTTACAATGATTGTGTCACTTTATGCAAGATGAATGAATTTGAAGATTACCGATATGTCCTTTCTTTATGGGGATGTTTGTGTGGCTATATGGAGATGAATAAGGAGACATTATCTACGATTCTCAATATGTCTACATACTCAAAGGTTTATGAAAAATTGTATGGAAAGAGCATGGGCATTTTGCATTCTCAAAATGTAGGCAAAGAATTTTGCAATAAATCTAAATTCTCAAAAGAGAAATTGTCTTTCATTCTAAATGCTGTAAAATACAACAAGGACATTACTCTTTTGGTTGAAAAAATGGAATCCCTCTCGAAACCTTTAAATGAATGTTTTGAAGAGACGATTGAAGAAGTGCTATCAAAAAAGGCTACAAAACAAAAAGAATTAGCTGTCTTAGCATTGAGAATTTACCAATCTACAGAGGATTATGACGCTCTTAACACTGTTTTGGAAAAAACAAAGTTATCAAAGAACATAAAAAAATGCATCTTAGAAAAATTCGGTTATAGTGACGGGAATATTGTAAAGAATAAAACAAAAGAAACTGATACTCCATCTCTGTTTCCAGAGATGAATAAACAATCTTTTGCAAAAAGTCAAGACAAGAATCAATTACCTAACATCTCATCCTTTGCAGGATTTGATGAGAAAGTGATAAGACGTCTTGAACAGAATTGGTCATTTACAGAATCAAAATATCCAAACGATAAAAAAGAGCAAATAAGATTCTTTATCAATCTATGTAAAAAAGAAGGGAAATCTGGCAATGCAAAAGGCGCAACATCTTTAACATGCGTATTTACAGAGAATATTGCCTACCAGGTAGAAAAAGAATTATTGACATACTATGGCATCTGAAAAAATAACTATTAATACAGATACAGGGGAAATAGTTGAAGCAATTGCACCAGTAATTATATCAGCCAGTCGTTCGACTGATATTCCTGCCTTTTATGTCAAGTGGTTTTTCAACCGCTTGGCTAAAGGCTATTGTGCATGGTACAATCCTTTCAATCAACAAAAAATGTATATCTCATTCAAAAAATGTAAGGTCGTTGTATTTTGGACAAAGAATCCGAAACCAATTATTCCTTTTCTGCACGAATTGGACGAAAGAGGCATCCATTACTATTTCCAAGTCACCCTCAATGACTATGTAAAGGAAGGATTTGAGCCAAATGTATCTTCTGTTAATGATCGTGTGGAAACATTTGTGAAACTGTCAGATATGATTGGTAAAGAGAAAGTTATTTGGAGATTTGATCCTCTCATCATTACGCCCAGCATTACTTCTCGCGACCTCTTGACTCGCATTTGGCACATAGGAAACAAACTGAAAGGCTACACGGATAAACTTGTATTTAGTTTTGTTGATGTGAGAGCTTATCGCAAGGTACAAAACAATCTTGTCAAAGAAACCATGCTCTTTACAAAGGAGAATGTGGAGAATGCCGAAGCTAATCTTGTTCAACGTATAGAAATCGTAGAAGGTCTTCAAAAGATTCGCGAAGCATGGCATAAAGACGGTTGGGATGTTGAAATCGCTACTTGCGCCGAGGATATTGACCTCGAAACATACGGCATAGAACATAACCGTTGTATTGATGGAGAATTGATGAAGCGCATCTTTGCTGACGATAAGGAGCTTGTATATTACCTCCATACATTACAGTGGCCAGAAAGGGATATGTTTGGCAATCTTCCACCTATTCCACAGAAAACACGCAAAGTAAAGGATACGGGACAGCGCAAAGTATGTGGTTGTATGGTTAGCAAGGACATCGGAATGTATAACACCTGCCGTCATTTCTGTGTGTATTGCTATGCAAACACAAGTAAAGAATGTGTTTTGAATAACAAGGAGAAGCATAATGATTTTAGTGAGAGCATAATTGAATAAAGTATTCTTCTATCATGCACAAGTTATTTGATTAGAAACATTACTAAATAAATAGGTGTTAATAAAGACGCTGATCCACCTCTAACCATTCCGAACAGAGAAGTGAAATACGTCAATGCCGATGGTACTACATTTGTGGGAGAGTAGGTAGATGCCAGCCCGGAAGCAAACAGGGATGATAACGTGTGATGCAATTAACCTTCAAATTTTATTGAATCATGTTTGACAAGTATTACTTTTCGAGCAATGGTGATGTATAGTTTGAGCAGTCCAACAACAAAGGGGCTGTCTCAAAAAAGTCATCTCCTTTTTGGGATTCGTTTTAGGCTCAACTTGGAAAGCGTTTAGCAGACCTTGTATGGCTAGCAGCCTTAATGGGACTAATAATGCTTCTCTAACAAGGACCTCCTGAGCATGAGGGTAAAAGGCTCTTTTTAATTTGATTTTTATGACTGAACTTGAATTACAACAATACCTCCTCCACGAGTACCCACAGGAGAATGCTCAATGTGAGTGGAAGGAATTTAAGAATCTGAAGAACTCGTTCTGTGGGGACGAGAAGGACGATGTGATTTCCTACGTGTCGGCTATCGCCAACATGGAGGGTGGACATCTTGTGATAGGCGTAAAAGACAAAACGCTTGAGATTGTCGGGACAGACATTTCGAGGCTTACCTTTAATGGACAACCTGCCAATCCTCAATCGGCGACATTCAAACTTACGGAACAGTGTACTTATCTGTCGTCTGAAGGGCTGTCCATTGAAGAGTTTGTGACAGATGATACCCATAAGAGGGTGTGGATTATCCACATTCCTAAGCATCTTCCCCGCCGTCCTGTATTAGCCCACAAAAAGGCTTGGCAGAGAATAGAAGATTCTCTCGTGGAACTTACAGCAGAACGGATGAATGTGATTCTGGACGAGCCTATAAGTGGGGCAAAAGACTGGTCTGCCGAAATCGTCCCCGATGCTACTGTTGATGATCTTGACGAAGTTGCTATTGCCAAGGCTCGTATGATGTTCAAGAAAGTTCACAGTCGTATACCTGCAGCGGAGGTGAACGCTTGGGATGTAAAGACATTCCTCGGAAAATGTGGGCTAACAAAGAATGGGGGCATTACCCGTGCAGCCATCATCTTGCTTGGCAAATATGAATCAGTCTTCAAACTTCGTCCTGCTGTGGCACAGGTGACGTGGACTCGTCGAGATGCTCATCAGGATGTGGTTGACTACGAACATTTCACAGTGCCATTCATTTTGACCGTCGATGAGATACTATCGAAGATAGAGAACCTGACATTGCGTGAAATGCCTGGAGGTACGCTGTTTCCCGATACAATGAAACAGTATGATGACTACACCATACGTGAAGCACTCCATAACTGCATTGCTCATCAGGATTATACGCTACAACAACGTATCAACTTTGTAGAGAATCCCGGCTACCTGTATTATTCCAATGCCGGTACGTTCCTCCCTGGTACTTTGGAGAATGCATTGAGAAATGAAGAGTCTCAGAGTTATTTCCGCAATGAGTGTCTATGCAAGGCAATGGTTGACTTCAATATGATTGATACTGTGAGTCGTGGTATCAAGAAGATGTTCAACGAGCAGTGGCGCAGACACTTCCCAATGCCGGATTACGAGATTGACGCAACAAAGAAGAAAGTAGTTGTACGTATCTATGGAAACGAAATCAATAAGCGATATACGGACTTATTGAAAACGAACAACACCCTTTCGCTATGGGATTGTATATCGCTTGATGCCGTGCAGAAAGGCAGGCTCATACATGAGGATATGGCAAAAGACCTCTTATGCAGAGGGCTGATTGAGGGAGAGGCACCCAATTATAGCATCTCATTAGGTGTTGCTAAAAATACGCACCAGCTGCCTTCATATACCAAGACAAAAGGATTGGATAAGGAAAAACTTCGCCAAATGATACTTCAATATCTTAAGAATGCTGGCAATGAAGGCGCGAAAAGAGATAGCATCTATGAATACTTGAGAGATGTACTGCCGTTCAATAAAACAGAAGAACAACAACTACGCATGGTGGGCAAATTACTTGTTGAAATGGATGAAAATAAATTAATCACAACCAAAGGTCGAAAGTGGATAATCAGGTCGTAATACGACCTGATTCATAAATTACGACCTTATTTACGACCCAATACGACCTTTTATGGCCAAAACACGTCGTAAATTCGACCCAATTACGCCATAATGATAAAGTTTCAACGAGAACCATCATAATTTGACAAAAAAACAAAAAAGGAACTCAAAGAAAACTATATATATGTTATTTGGAAACAAAATCAGAGAGCTCAGAGACGAGCAAGGTTTGTTGCAACGCCAGCTGGCAGCTGCATTAGAGATTGATACCCCCATGTTCAGTAAGATTGAGCGTGGAGACAGACGAGCCAAACGAGAGCAAGTAGTCAAACTTGCAGAATTGTTGCATCAGGATGTAAACGAGATGCTAAAGCTATGGCTCGCCGACAAAGTGATAGATGCAGTAGGGGATGAACATGACCACATTCTGAAACGCGATGCCATAGAAGTGGCACAAAAGGCCATCTTGTAAGACTACAATTATGGATGTAGACACCCTCATGAGAAGATTGCACGAGTTGGAAGAGGAGAACAAACGGTTGAAGTCTCTTCTTGCCGAACATGGCATACCGTTTGAAGCGTATACTCATGATGGAAATCTCGCTGCGCTTCCATCTTCAAAGCCGCTAGTACCATCCGTCAGCCTTTCTTTGCAGGAAAAGGTCGAGTTGTTTCAAAGCTTATTCAAAGGGCGTGAAGATGTGTTTGCCAAAAGATGGTATAGCGAAACGACCAAGAAGTCTGGTTATCAACCCGTATGCGAACGGGGGATGCCCATGGTCGTGATGTAATTGGCTTATATCCGATGTTGAACGACAACTCCTGTAACTTTCTATGCACCGATTTCGACGACAAGAGTTGTGAGCATGGGTATCAGAAAGATGTTCTTCGTCTGATGTCAAAACATATACTCAAACCATAGAGGCTTTGTCAACAGACGAAGTGAGAAACAAACTCATCGTTGACGATGTGAAAAGGGTAACCGCAGAAGGACGAACACCAATCATTCTTACAAACCTAACGTTCCATGTAAGAATCTTGACTGAACTGTTGCTGCCTCACGCAACGCATGTAGTCAGTCTTGTCGATGCAGACTCTGTAAAAGAGAAGAGGATAGCTATGGAAAATTTGGGAAACATTCCCGCTTCAGAATCTCTGGTCATAGTTGCCACAGGCAAATACATCGGTGAAGGTTTCGACTATCCCAGACTTGACACATTGTTTCTTGCGCTACCCATTTCATGGAAGGGGAATATTGCCCAGTATGCTGGCAGACTACATCGGGATTACGAGGGAAAGAATGAGGTGCGCATCTATGACTATATTGACATACGAGTTCCCATCTGTGATTCCATGTATCGTAAGCGATTGAGAGGGTATGCTTCTGTGGGTTATGGTGTCCCGAAACCTACAGATGGAAACAGCGCGTCAAGGCAAGAATTGATTTATGATGGTAAGACTTTTTCCGAACCATTCCGTCAAGACCTGCTTGCAGCCAAACGTAGCATAGTCGTCTCCTGTCAGAAGATAAAGTTTAAATACACCCCTCGATTATTATAACACCAAGACGGACTACAGCAAGCTGAAGCGGCTTATCCAGTTGGACCGGCTGGATGGCAACCGCCAAGGCGTGCTAAGAAAAATCACCGAGGAGGGACAAATCAGAGCCGAACTCTACACCTCCTTCTCTGCTATGGAGATGACCAAGCCCGACGTATTCCCCAGCCTGCTGTTCTACTACGGTATGCTGACCATCGTGGGGACACGAGGCTCGCAACTCATCCTGGGCATCCCCAACAACAACGTCCGCAAGCAATACTACAACTATCTGTTGGAGAACTACGACAAGGCTTGCCAAGTGCGTACCTCCAAGCTGAACAGCGGCTTCACCGATATGGCCTTCGACGGCCAGTGGCGCGAGACGCTGCAATACATGGCCGACTGCTACAAGAATCTCTCTTCCGTGCGCGACTCGATAGAGGGCGAACGCAACATACAGGGCTTCTTTCTGGCCTACCTCAACCTGAACGACTACTACCTCACCGCCCCCGAGGTGGAGCTGCAGCATGGCTACTGCGAATTTTCGTGCAAGTCGAGTGTAATACCAAGCTCGCTTGAGTATTGCCGAGCGCAGCCGAAAATGCCCTTGGGGCAATTCTTCCTGCTGCCCAACCTGACGCACTATCAGTCAAGCCACAGCTATATCCTCGAAATCAAATATCTGCCCAAGAAAGACTTTGCCGAGAAGTCCGAGGCGCAGTGGCAGGAAGCCGTCAGTCAGATTCAGGGCTATGCCCGGGCTCCCAGGGTGGAGACGCTCAGGCAAGGCACGCAGCTGCACCTGATTGTGATGCAGTTCTGCGGATGGGAACTGGCACGGATGGAGGAAGTATGACGCCATAAGGGAAAAGGTTAAAAATACGGACAAAATAGTCGCCAAAAACAGCCCGATAAACAGGAGCATAATTCAGGATACGACTGAATGCCATTCAGGATACGACTGAAACTATTTCAGGATACGACTGAATGTATTTCAGGATACGACTGAATAATGCGTCTCTCAACAATCTGATTATCAAATTGTTACAAACCCAGCATTCCCCCTATCCACTCTTCTCGGTCGATGGTAATATCATTTTACATAATACCGTCTAAAATCACCTGAAAGCAGCGTAAGGAAACGACGAAAAACATATTTCTTAACGCTAACCATTGGCAGGATTGATTCATTATTCGTACCTTTGCAGGTAATTTGGCAACAAGCATTTATAAACCAACGATTACGGAATGAAAACAATCAAACTCATCCTCCTGATTCTGCTGCTGGTCGGCACAGGCCATCTTGCCGCTACGGCGCAAGAGAACCAGTCGTACTTCTTACACACCATAGAGAAGGGGCAGAGCCTCTACTCCATCGCCAGCATGTACGGAGTGAGTCAGGCAGACATCGTCAAGCTGAACCCAGGCAGCGACGAGAAGATATACGTCGGACGCACCTTGCGCATACCGCGCCCTGCCGCCGGCGGACAGAAAGAGACATACCACACCATTGCTACCGGCGAAACCCTGTACCGACTGACGGTGAAGTACGGACTCTCTGCCAAGGCCATCTGTGACGCCAACCCCGGCCTCAGTGCCAGCAACTTCCGCATCGGACAGGTCATCCGCATACCGGGAGGCGGGGATGCCACCGGCAACGAGGGAGCGAACCCGACGCACCCTACCGACGTACAGCCGAAAGCGACACAAATTCCGGGTCCCGTGGAGTCGCGCTGCCGCGAGATGCACCGGGTGAAGAAGAAAGAGACCCTCTTCAGCATCAGCCGCCAATACGAAATAAGCACCGCCGAACTGATAGCCGCCAACCCCGAACTGAAGGGGAGCGAGAAGATAAAGAAGGGGAGCCTGCTCTGCATCCCCTATCCCAAAGCAGAGGCGCAGCAAACCACACGACCCGTCATCCCGACGGACAACGAACTGTTCAACGAAAACAGCCGGAAGCACGAACGCTTCCACACCATCAAGGCCGCACTGATACTGCCCTTCCTGGATGTGCCCAAAAGCGAGTCGTCGCGCATGGTGGAGTACTACGAAGGATTCCTCATGGCTGCGGACAGCCTGAAACGCCAAGGCGTGTCGCTGGACATCCACACCTACAACTCGGGACCGGAGAGCGCCTCACTCGCCACGCTGCTGGCCCAAAAGGAACTGAAGGAGATGGACATCATCTTCGGTCCGCTCTACCAGCAGCACGTGAAGCCGCTGGCCGACTTCGCCCAGAAAAACGGCATCCGGCTGGTAGTACCCTTCACATCGAAGGACAACTCCGTGTTCCGCAACCCGTCGGTCTACCAAATCAATACGCCCCAGTCCTACCTCTACTCGGAGGTGTACGACCACTTCGTGCGCCAGTTTCCCAATGCCAACATCATCTTCATCGAAGCCTCCACGGGCACCAAGGAGAAGGCTGAATTCATCAAGGGACTGAAAGAGGAACTGCACAGCCGCTCCATCCCCATGCAGAGCGTAAAGGAGGATGCCACCCCCGACTTGCTGAAGGGCGTGCTGGACAACGACCGGGAGAACATCTTCATCCCCACCTCGGGCAACAACACCACCCTGATACAGATACTCCCCCAACTGACGCTGCTGGTACGCGAACTGCCCGAAAGCCGCATCCACCTCTTCGGCTATCCGGAGTGGCAGACCTTCACCAAGGACCATCTGGAGGCCTTCTTCGAGCTGGACACCTACTTCTACTCCTCATTCTACACCAACAACCTGCTGCCCGCCGCCATCAACTTCACGCGCAGCTACCGCCGCTGGTATGGCAAGGAGATGGACGAGCGGTACCCCAAGTTCGGGATGCTGGGCTTTGACACGGGCTACTACTTCCTGAAGGGATTGTCGCGCTTCGGATCGGACTTTGAGCAGGAGATGCAGCGACTGAACCTGACGCCGATACAGACAGGATTCAAGTTCCAACGGGTCAACAACTGGGGAGGCTTCATCAACCGGAAGGTATTCTTTGTACACTTTACCAAGACATTCGAACTGCTCAAGCTCGACTTCGACTAAGGAAGCCCCTATACCATATATATAATATGTATAACAGAACAGGACATTTGCACAACTTCAACCATACACGCTGATGAAACTGAAAGCAACGATAGGAACCCTCATACTGACACTGCTCTGCGCCCTGAAGGCCGAGGCACAAATTGGCGACCAACGCCACGAACTCTCCGTGGGATTTGGTGGCGGCATCAACATGAACAGCGCCAGCTTCTCGCCCAGCATCAAGCAGAAGAACCTGATGGGCATCCACGGAGGCTTTACCGCCCGATACATCTCCGAAAAGTATTTTGCCATGATTTGCGGTGCCCAGATAGAGGTGAACTTCTCGCAACACGGATGGGACGAGTACTACGAAGACTATCCCACCCTGGGATATACACGCACCATGAACTACGTGGAGATACCCTTCCTGGCCCATCTGGCATTCGGAAAGGAGCGCGGACTGCAGTTCTTCATCCATGCCGGCCCGCAGATAGGCTTCCTGCTGAGCGATAGTGAAAAGAGCGAGGGTGACTGGGAGAACGAGGGCTACGGCCTGACGACCGAACAGCACGGAAAGCCCATAGACAACAAGTTTGACTACGGCATCGCCGCAGGAGCGGGACTGGAACTGCGCACCCGTGCCGGCAACTTCCTGCTGGAAGGACGCTACTACTATGCCCTGTCCGACTTCTACGAAAGCACCAAGAAGGACTACTTCTCCCGCTCGGCCCACGGGGTAATCACCGCCAAGCTGACTTACCTCTTCGACCTGAAAAAATAGTCGGGCGAAAGCCGCCGCCTGATAATCCTACAAAAGCCCCTCTCCTGTTGCCGGATGTAACCGGCTGACAAGAGAGGGCTTTCTTTTTATCCATACAACAAATCACAAAGTTATATATTCAATAAAACCTGTATCATTTTGACACAATAAAAAGGAAAACAAAATAAGAATTGGTAAGACAAAAATGACGATAACGAACTATTTGTTTTCATCCATGATAGTAGCATAGAGAGTCTCAATTACAAATCATATATTTACAGCCGTTCATACTTACAATCCGTAAGTATAGTTTATTTCATATATCATATTTGAAAGCAACCACTAAAATAATTAGAAAAAAGAGACGTAAAATGATTATATTAAAGCAAAACGTCGTATATTTGCACAAAAATAAAACAAAAGGATAAACTAACAAACCAACAGAAAGCAAAATGGCAAGGATTGTAAAATTCACAAAGATGCACGGAGCCGGCAACGACTACATCTATGTAGACACCAGCCGCTATCCGATAGCGAATCCCGAAGAGCTTTCCATCCGCTGGAGCGCACCGCATACGGGCATCGGCAGTGACGGACTGGTACTGATAGGCCGTTCGGATAAGGGAGACTTCAGTATGCGCATCTTCAATGCCGACGGTTCGGAAGCCAAGATGTGCGGCAATGCCAGCCGCTGCATAGGCAAATACCTGTATGAATACGGGCTGACCGACCAGACTGAGATACGGCTTGACACACTGTCGGGCATCAAAATATTGAAACTGCACGTTTCGGATGGCAAAGTGGAGCGTGTAACCGTGGACATGGGTGCACCGGCAGACGAGCCGGCCGACTACGACGGCAAGGGGGCCAAACCCATGAAGGAACAGCCCTTCTGGGCCGATGGAACCCGCTACGTGGGCACAACCGTCTCGATGGGCAATCCGCATCTGGTCATCTTTGTGAACGACATCAACGAGGTAGACCTGTCTGCCATCGGCCCTGTGCTGGAAAACCATCCACTGTTCCCCGGTCGCATCAATGTAGAATTTGCACAGGTGCTGGCCAAAGGGAAAATCAGGATGCGCGTATGGGAACGGGGGTCGGGCATCACCCAGGCCTGCGGAACCGGTGCCTGTGCCACAGCCGTAGCCGCCTTCCTGACCGGACGCTCGGGGCGTCAGTCGGAGATACAGATGGACGGAGGTACACTGAACATCGAATGGGACACACATTCAGGACATGTATGGATGACCGGTGGAGCCACCAAGGTGTTCGACGGAGAGATAGAGATAGAATAACCAGTATATAAGTCACTTAAAACAACAGAATAGATATGGCATTAGTTAACGAACATTTTCTGAAACTACCCGGTAGTTACCTGTTTTCAGACATAGCTAAAAAGGTAAATACGTTCAGGATAACACACCCCAAACAAGAGGTCATCCGCTTGGGTATCGGCGACGTTACCCGCCCACTGCCACCGGTCTGCATCGAAGCAATGCACAAGGCAGTGGAAGAGATGGCGGATGCCAAGACATTCAGAGGATACGGACCCGAACAGGGCTACGACTTCCTGATTGAGGCCATCATCAAGCACGACTACGCTCCGCGAGGCATCCATCTGAGCCCGACGGAGGTATTTGTGAACGACGGCGCGAAAAGTGACACCGGCAACATCGGCGACATCCTGCGCCACGACAACAGCGTGGGTGTGACCGACCCCATCTACCCGGTATATATTGACAGTAATGTGATGTGCGGACGAGCAGGCGTGCTGGAGGAGGACGGCAAATGGAGCAACGTGACCTACATGCCCTGTACAGCCGAAAACAACTTCGTACCCGAAATACCGAACAAGCGCATCGACATCATCTACCTGTGCTACCCCAACAATCCGACCGGCACCACCCTGACCAAGGCCGAACTGAAGAAATGGGTAGACTATGCACTGGAGAACGACACGCTGATACTGTTTGACGCAGCATACGAAGCGTTCATTCAGGAGGAGGATGTGCCCCACTCCATCTACGAAATCAAAGGGGCCAAGAAGTGCGCCATCGAATTCCGAAGCTTCTCGAAGACAGCCGGTTTCACAGGTGTGCGATGCGGCTATACCGTCGTACCAAAGGAACTGACCGCCGCCACGCTGACCGACGAACGGGTTCCGCTGAACAAGTTATGGAACCGCAGACAATGCACCAAATTCAACGGCACCAGCTACATCACCCAACGGGCGGCAGAAGCCATCTACACCCCGGAGGGTAAACAACAAATCAAGGAAACCATCAACTACTATATGGAGAACGCCCGCACCATGAAGGAGGGACTGGAAGCAGCCGGACTGAAGGTGTATGGCGGTGTCAACGCTCCCTACATCTGGCTGAAGACACCGAACGGCATCGGCTCGTGGCGTTTCTTCGAACAGATGCTCTACGAAGCCAACGTGGTGGGCACACCCGGCGTAGGATTCGGTCCCAGCGGCGAAGGCTACTTGCGACTGACCGCCTTCGGTAAGCACGAGGATTGTATAGAGGCAATGAGACGCATCCGCAACTGGCTGAAATGAATTTAAAGTTAATAATTTAAAATGAGAAAGACGCAAGCGGGAGAGAAAAAGAGAATTGGAACGAAGAGAGAAAGAAGGAAAGGATAACAGAGATATACAAATACATTATTCACAACTAAAAAGGTAAAAAGTATGAAAAGAGGAATCACAACATGGATGGGACTGGGCATTGCCCTGCTGGCTGCGGCCATGCCTTTCCAAGCAAATGCACAAGACACAGTCGAGACATCGGTAGGTGCCGATCTGGTGAGCGGCTACGTATGGCGTGGCCAGGAACTGGGCGGCGTGAGCATCCAGCCCGCACTCTCCGTAGCCTACAAAGGATTCTCCATCGGAGCCTGGGGTTCGGTGGGACTGGAAAGCACAGATACCAAGGAGTTTGACCTGACCGTGGGATATGCCACAGGTGGATTCAGCCTCTCCGTTACGGACTACTGGTTCAATATGGCCGGTGACCAGGCTGCCAAGTACTTCCAGTACGGCAGTCACAACGATGCCAACTCGCACGTCTTCGAAGCCCAGATAGGATACGACTTCGGTCCGGTTGCTTTCAACTGGTACACCAACTTTGCCGGAGCCGACGGAGTGAAGCAGAACGGTGATCGCGCCTACTCATCGTACGTCACGGTAGCCGCCCCCTTCAAATTGGGAGGAGTGGACTGGACGGTGGAAGCAGGAGCTACCCCGTGGGAAACCAGTTTCTATGGCAGCAACGGACTGGCCGTAGTCAACCTCAGCCTGGGAGCATCCAAAGAGATAAAGATAACAGACTCCTTCTCGCTGCCGCTCTATGCCACAGCCACGTGGAATCCACGTACCGAAGGTGCCTATTTTGTTGTAGGAATTAGTTTTTAACAGTAATAGTTTAAGGTATGAAAAAGATTGAAGCAATTATCCGCAAGACCAAGTTCGAGGATGTAAAAGACGCTCTGCTGGAAGCGGACATCGAATGGTTCTCTTACTACGAAGTGAGAGGCATCGGGAAATCGCGGCAAGCCCGCATCTACCGCGGCGTGATGTACGACACCAGCTCCATCGAGCGCATCCTCATCTCCATCGTGGTACGCGACAAGAATGCAGAGAAAACCGTACAGGCCATCATCAAGGCTGCCCAGACCGGAGAGATAGGTGACGGACGCATCTTCGTCATCCCCATTGAGGATGCCATCCGCATCCGCACAGGCGAACGGGGCGACATCGCCCTCTACAACGCCGAACAGGAAAAATAGAGTGGCAGCACATAAACCATATCACATACAAACAATACAACTAATAGAAACATTATGGACAAGATACAGAAATACAACATCGCCAAACTATGGATAGCCGGTGTTATCCTGATGGCGCTCTGCATAGCTACTGACACCTTTGCACAGGAACCGACGGCAGTGGCCGACAGTGCCGCCACCGCAGTGACGGAAGCAAGAGTTACCTTTACGACAGCCGAAGAGGCCGTAGCACCTGTAGAAGCAAACGACGAACTGGCCAACGGACTGAACACCGTATGGATGTTGCTGGCCGCCATGCTGGTATTCTTCATGCAACCGGGCTTCGCACTGGTAGAAGCCGGCTTTACCCGTACCAAGAATACGGCCAACATCCTGATGAAGAACTTTGTGGACTTCATGTTCGGCAGCCTGCTCTATTGGCTCATCGGTTTCGGACTGATGTTCGGTGCAGGCAGCTTCGTGGGCGCACCCCACTTCATCGACCTCTCCTTCTACGACGGAGGCGGACTGCCCGCCGAGGGCTTCCTGGTATTCCAGACGGTGTTCTGCGCCACAGCAGCCACCATCGTATCGGGTGCCATGGCCGAACGCACCAAATTCTCCATGTATTTGGTATACACCATATTCATCAGTGTGCTGATCTATCCGATTTCCGGTCACTGGACCTGGGGAGGCGGCTGGCTGATGAACGGTGAAGAGGGTTCGTTCATGATGGACACTTTCGGAACTACCTTCCACGACTTTGCCGGCTCTACCATCGTTCACTCTGTGGGCGGCTGGATTGCTCTGGTGGGTGCTGCCATTCTGGGTCCCCGCATCGGCAAGTATGGTAAGGACGGCAAGTCAAAGGCCATCCCCGGTCACAACCTGACCATCGCCGCACTGGGTGTCTTCATCCTCTGGTTCGGCTGGTTTGGATTCAACCCCGGTTCACAGCTGGCAGCCGCTTCGACAGACGACCAGGTTGCCATCTCGCATGTATTCCTCACCACCAACCTGGCTGCCTGTGCCGGTGGCTTCTTCGCCCTGGTCATCAGCTGGTGGAAGTATGGCAAACCTTCGTTGTCACTGACCTTGAACGGTATCCTGGCCGGTCTGGTAGGTATCACAGCCGGTTGCGACTGCGTCTCTCCGCTGGGTGCTGTCATCATCGGAACCGTATGCGGCATCTTGATGATCTTCTCTGTTGACTTCATCGACAAGGTGCTGAAGATTGACGACCCCGTAGGTGCCAGCTCGGTACACGGTGTATGCGGATTCACAGGAACCGTACTGACAGGTCTCCTCTCTACCAGCGAAGGACTCTTCTACGGTGCCGGTGCCGGATTCTTGGGAGCACAGCTCTTCGGAGCGGTCGTGGTAGGTGTATGGGCAGCGGTCATGGGCTTCATCATCTTCAAGGGTCTGAACATGATTCACGGTCTGCGCGTCACCAAACGTATCGAAGAAGAGGGACTCGACATCTATGAACACGGAGAATCGGCTTACAACGGATAAACGAAGTAACTAATCATTCATCAATTACATAAACTTAAAAAACCATGTCAAAATTAAGATTCAGAGTAGTGGAGACGGCGTTCAAGAAGAAACCCGTCGCAGTGGAAGTACCGGCGGAACGTCCGTCAGCCTATTTCGGCAAGTATGTATTCAACAAAGAGAAGATGTTCAGATACCTGCCCAGCAAGGTATACGCTAAACTGATAGACGTGATAGACAACGGGGCTCCCCTAGACCGCAGCATCGCCGATGAGGTGGCTGCCGGCATGAAGAGATGGGCCACCGAAATGGGTGCCACGCACTACACGCACTGGTTCCACCCGCTGACCGAGGGTACGGCCGAGAAGCACGATGCCTTTGTGGAACACGACGGAAAGGGCGGCATGATGGAAGAGTTCACCGGCAAGCTGCTGGTACAGCAGGAGCCCGATGCCTCCAGCTTCCCCAACGGCGGTATCCGCAACACGTTCGAGGCGCGTGGCTATTCGGCTTGGGATCCCTCTTCGCCTGCCTTCATCGTAGACGATACACTCTGCATTCCCACCATATTCGTGGCCTATACGGGCGAGTCGCTCGACTACAAGGCTCCGCTGCTGAAGGCACTCCGTGCCGTAGACAAGGCTGCCGTAGACGTATGCCACTACTTCAACCCGGACGTAAAGAAGGTATATGCCTACCTGGGCTGGGAACAAGAGTACTTCCTGGTAGACGAAGGGCTGTATGCCGCACGTCCCGACCTGCTGATGACCGGGCGTACGCTGACTGGACACGACAGTGCCAAGAACCAGCAGCTGGAGGACCACTACTTCGGTGCCATCCCGCCGCGTGTAGCCGCCTTCATGAAGGATCTGGAAATTGAAGCTCTGAAGCTGGGCATCCCCGTAAAGACACGCCACAACGAGGTGGCTCCCAACCAGTTTGAGCTGGCTCCCATCTTCGAGGAGTGCAATCTGGCCGTAGACCACAACATGCTCATCATGTCGCTGATGCGCAAGATTGCACGCAACCACGGATTCCGCGTCCTGCTGCACGAGAAGCCCTTCAAGGGAGTCAACGGTAGCGGCAAGCACAACAACTGGTCACTGGGTACCGATACAGGCATCCTGCTGCACGGACCCGGCAAGACGCCGGAAGAGAACCTGCGCTTCATCACCTTCGTAGTGAACACGCTGATGGCCGTCTACCGCCACAACGGTCTGCTGAAGGCCAGCATCTCCAGCGCCACCAATGCCCATCGTCTGGGAGCCAACGAGGCACCTCCTGCCATCATCTCCTCTTTCCTGGGCAAGCAGCTGAGCCAGGTGCTGGAGCACATCGAAGAGAGTACCAAGGACGACCTGATTAGCCTGAGCGGCAAGCAGGGCATGAAGCTGGATATCCCGCAGATTCCCGAACTGCTGATTGACAATACCGACCGAAACCGCACCAGTCCGTTTGCCTTCACTGGCAACCGCTTCGAGTTCCGTGCTGTAGGTTCGGAGGCCAACTGCGCCAGTGCCATGATTGCCTTGAATGCAGCCCTGGCCGAACAGCTGACTGACTTCAAGAAAGACGTGGACGAGCTCATTGAGAAGGGCGAACCGAAGATTTCGGCCATCCTCGACGTGGTGCGCAAATACATCAAGATTTGCAAGCCCATCCACTTCGACGGCAACGGCTATAGCGACGAGTGGAAGGCCGAAGCAGCCCGCCGCGGTCTGGATTGCGAGACAAGCGTACCGGTCATCTTCGACAACTACCTGAAGCCTGAAAGCATCCGGATGTTCGAGAGCATCGGCGTGATGACGCAGAAGGAACTGGAAGCCCGCAACGAGGTGAAGTGGGAAATGTACACCAAGAAAATTCAGATTGAAGCCCGCGTACTGGGCGACCTGGCCATGAACCACATCATCCCCGTGGCTACCCAGTACCAGACGGAACTGATTGACAACGTGTACAAGATGAAAGGGCTCTTCCCGGCAGAGAAGGCTGCACAGCTCTCCGCCAAGAACCTGGAGCTGATTGAAGAGATAGCCAACCGTACTGCCTTCATCAAAGAGCACGTAGACTCGATGATTGAAGCACGTAAGGTGGCCAACAAGATTGAGAGCGAACGCGAGAAAGCCATCGCCTACCACGACACCATCGTACCGGCCATGGAGGAGATACGCTACCACATCGACAAGCTGGAACTGATTGTAGACAACCAGATGTGGACGTTGCCTAAGTATCGCGAACTGTTGTTCATCCGATAAGCATTGCAAGTGAACAAATAAACAAATTATCTATTTCTTTTGTTGGTTGTTTTAAGTTTACAGAGGCAGGAACGTTGTGAAACGGGCCTGCCTCTTTTCTATTCTTGAAACTTGGTAATAATTTACAAACAGTTTATAAAACGGTTGGCAAAACCGAAAGAAAAGGCTACCTTTGGGGAAACTAACCGACAGCTTCAGCTGTTATACTGACAACCACTAAACGAATAGAAGCTATGATTATACAACTCATCACATTTGCATCGCATTTGCAAGGGCAGAACTCACTCCGTGCCTCTCACGAAGTGATACTGGCCGAGATAGAGAAATATTTTACCATCCACGTCATTGACTACCGACAGATAGACCAACTCTCGCCCGACCGCTTCGCCGTGCTGTTTCTGGCTACCGGCGGCGTAGAACGACTGGTCATCCAGCACTTCGAACAGCTACCCCACCCTACCATCTTACTGGCCGACGGAATGCAGAACTCCTTGGCATCCGCCCTCGAAGTGGCAGCCTGGCTGCGTGCCCGAGGCATGAAGAACGAAATCCTCCACGGCGACCTGCAGGAGATTATCCGCCGCCTCTTTGTACTCTACAACAACTTTGTGACGCAGCGACGGATGCGAGGAATGCGCATCGGGGTAATCGGCACACCCTCGCACTGGCTTGTGGCCAGCAACGTAGACTATCTGCTGGCCCAGCGGCGATGGGGCATCCGTTACGTCGACCTCCCTTTGGAACAGCTCTACCAATACTACGAAGAAGTGAGTGAGGAGAGTGTGGATGATGCCTGTGCCCATCTGACCCAAAAGGCACTGGCCTGCCGGGAGGCTACGCCCGAAGACCTGGTCAAGTCCATGCGGCTATACCATGCCTTGAAGCGGATGGTGAACGAGGAACACTTGAGCGCACTGACTCTCAGCTGCTTCCGACTGCTGGAGCAGACGCGGAACACGGGCTGTCTGGCATTGGCATTGCTGAACGATGAGGGCATTGTGGCAGGATGCGAAGGCGACCTCCAGTCGGTATTCACCATGCTGACCGTGCGTGCACTGACCGGAAAGCCCAGCTTCATGGCCAACCCATCGCAGGTGAACACACGTACCAACGAGCTGGTGTTGGCTCATTGCACCGTGGGACTGGCCATGACCGAACGCTTCATCCTCCGCAACCACTTTGAGACGGAGAGCGGCATCGGCATCCAGGGCATCCTGCCTACCGGCGATGTCACGGTGGTGAAGTGCGGCAACGAATGCCTGGACGACTACTACCTGGCTACCGGTACGCTGACCGAGAATACCAATTACGTCAACCTGTGCCGCACACAGGTACGCATCCGGCTGAACAGCCCCGTGGACTACTTCTTGAAAAGGGCACTGGGCAATCACCACATCGTGGTACCCGGCAATCAGGAGAACATACTGAACGACTTCCTACAGGCCAACGGATGCAAACGGGTGGAGTAGCCGTCAACGACGCTGCGCAGCAGCATCCACTTCAAGATGACCGATGCGCGGCAGATGCACTTCGAAGCAGGTGCCTTTCCCCGGTTCCGAAGAGACGTGTATCGTGCCCTGCATCCTGTCTACAATGGTCTTGCAGATGCTCAGTCCCAAGCCTGCGCCCTGCGTGAAGCTGTCGCCCTTATAGAAGCGGTCGAAGATGTGCTGCTGTTGCTCGGCGGTGATGCCGCACCCGGTATCCTGCACGAACAGCACGACTTTGTCGGCTTCGTCCGTGCGGTAGCCGATGGTGATTGAACCCTGTTTGGTGAACTTCTTGGCATTGTTTATCAGATTGTTCACCACCTGCTTCAGCCGCACGGGGTCAATCCACAACAGGGTGTCCTCCCCTTCAGGTAGCGCGGTGCGGAGTGCTACACCCTGCGGCATGTTCAGATGCTGGCTCTCGCACACCCGCAGCAACAGCTGGCTCAGATTCACATCCCTGCTGACGAACTCCATCGTGCCCGCCTCGATGCGCGACATATCGAGGATGTCGTTGATGAGGGCCAGCAACAGCGCGCTGTTCTCGTTGATGCTCCCTACAAATTGACTGATTTCTTCGGAGGAGAAGGCCTCTATGTCACGCAGCAGGTCGGAGAATCCCACAATGGCATTCAGCGGCGTACGTATTTCGTGGCTCATGTTGGCCAGGAAAGCCGATTTCAGTCGGTCGGCCTGCAACGCCTGGTCGCGTGCCTCTATCAGCTCAGCCTCTGCATCCTTGTACTTCTGTATGCTTTGGCAGATACCCAACATCCGGTAGGGTTCATCGGGCCGCAATCCTTCATAGATGACCCGTCGGAACTCCCACCACTCGTATGTGCCGTCCTGGTTGCGCAGGCGCAGGTTGCTTTGCAGGCTCTGTCCGTCCTCCTTGTCTATGCAGGCAAAACCCTTTAGTACCGCTTCCACATCGTCGGGATGGATGCGCTTGTCCAGCTCGTTCTTCTCCAGCTTAGTGGTACCTTCCGGCAGACCTAACCGCTGCAGGAAACCGTTCTGATAGGTAAACACGCCGGCTTCCATGTCGTAGCTCCAAGGATAGATGTCGCTGTCCACCACCACCAGGTTGAAGAGTTTCTTCAGCATCTCTTCCTCCGATATGTTATGGCAAATCAGTGCAACCCCGTTCAGCTTGTCACCCGAAAAGATGGGGACCACCTCGCCCGAGATGGGGAAATAGCGTCCGCTTTCACGGGCCTGCATGAAGGCATTCTCCGGAATGGGTACGAGGCGCGCTGTCTGCAACACGGTATGCAGCAGGTCGGTCAGGATGTCCTTTCCCCGATGATAGACCCCATAGACGGCACCGGCCATCCTGCCTTCGTAACGGTAGCCGTCGTAGGTCTCACCCTGCAGCCCCAGCATCTCCACCATCGCCCGATTCATGAAGTGCAGGTGCATCTCCGTGTCATAGGTCAGCATGGCATCGCGGATGGAGCAGAGGATGTTGTCGAACTCGTTGCGCTGCTCCACCAGCCGGTGCTGCACCAGCAGACGGGTTTGGACCTGCATACGCTTGCGGGCCTCCTTTCGATAGGCTCTGACGAGAAAGAATACGGCCACTCCCAGTCCCATCAGCAGCAACGCATAGGCCAGGTATATCCAGAAGGCGAACCGCTCCATTAGAGAGACGTTGATAAGGTCACCGTCTACATCGGCCTTCTTGATGTCTACACGAAAGTAGCGCAACTGCTTGTAATCAAATACAAACTGATGAGGCAAACGGACGGGAGAGAGTGGAGCCGCTCCCTGTTCAGAAAGCATCCGGGAGGCCAGTCTGCCTGCCGCCTCGGCATTGACAAAAGGCGGCACATCGTATACGCCCAAGGCTCCTTGGTTCAACCCGTTGTTGTGACAGATGAAGAGAGGTGCCTTCAGACGGATACGCAGGAAAGGAGTCCATTTGGAGGCAATCACGGTGTATCGATAGGCCAGATTGTCGAAACAGACGGCAGAGATAATGGAGTTCAGCGGAGTGGTTTCCACGTTCATCTCTATCAGCGTATAGTCAGGATAAGCGGGTTGCAATGCATACCAAGTCTCTCGAATCCGCTGCATGGAACAGCGGCTGAGGTGGCTGTTGTCCGAGAGGCAAACCAAACGCTTGCGTTGGGGAAAGAGACGGATGGCCTCCTCTATCAGCGTGCGGTAATCGGGTTCTGCCAGAAAGCCGACGGCGTGTGACGCCTTCTGCATCAAAGCCGAATCGGGGTACTTGATGTCCGAATAGACCACCGGCAGCCGGTAGGGCAACGAGTCACCACAAGTCATCAGGGAGTAGAAAGCCTCATCGCCTCCCGTCAGAATAAGGTCGGTATTCCGCTGACGGGCACGCTCGCAGATGCGGCGCATGATGAAACGCTCGGACTCGTAAGGCCAGAAGTCGGCATCCACATACTCCATCGTGAGGTTCACTTTGACCCCTTCTGCAGAGAAGCCCTTCCGCAACCCCTCCATCCACTGCTGTTCGATGTACGAATGACGGGAATAGGAATGTATGTACAGCACGTTGTAGACACGTGCAGTTCCATACAATACAGTCGATACTCCTCCTAAAAGCAGACAGAGCCACAGTAATATAAGCCTTCTCATCCGATGTTTGTTCTCTTAACGGTTTGCGGCCACAAAGATAGGAAAAGGAAGCGTAATATGCGCTCTATTTGAACAAAAATGTGCATGCTATTTTTTCGTACAGCACGTTACCGGCACAGACGGGAGCAAGGGTTTCCCTATTCGTCGTGCAACGCCTCGGCCGGCTCTATCTGCATGGCCTTGCGTGCAGGGAACCAGATGCTGACAGCAATCACCAGTGCCAGCAGCAACAATGTGGCGACAAAACAGAAGATAAAGCGGCAGGCGGTATCATCCATCAGCGTGTGTACCGTCAGGTCAGCCAGGCGTATGTTGAAGCAGATGAGCAGGGCCGGCACAGCGGCCGTCAGCAACAGCAGCAGTCCCTCCGTCTGATAGTAGGCCATCACGCCACGCCGGCTGCATCCCAGGCTCATGCGCAGGGCTATCTCCGACCGACGCTTGCGAATGCGCAGCCAGAAGGTACCCAGTATACCCAGAAAGATGTTGAAGACGAAGAAGAGGATGACGCTGTAGGCCGTGTTCAGGTAGTTCACCGTCCCCTGCTCGATGTCGTATGCCTCCTTCATGTCACTATACGAGCGGATGGATGCGAGGTAGAAGATGCCGCGGTCGAAAGCCTGCTGCATGTCGGCACGGAATCGTTCGGCAAAGCCTGCCACGCGATCGGGATGGACGCGCAGCACAATATTGTGCCACCACAGCGGACGAGGGGTAGAGGTGGGCAGGTAGATGAAGGGCTCGTAGCGCTGGTAATCGTCCGTCTTATGCGGAGGCAGCACGGCCATCAGACGGTAGTTGGTCACAGGATTCTTGCTACCCAGCCAGTAGGGATTGAAGCAGGTGCGTCCCAACGCATCGGTCGGGGTGGTATGGAACAGCGAGTCGGCCAGCTGGGCACTCATCAGCGCCGGCATGGGGTACTCGCTCGCCCGCCACCGTTCAGGCTCTATACTACCCGCCATGGGCTGCAGGGGGAACACCTGGAAATAGTCGGGCGTAGCATAGCGGATGTAGCAGTTCACCACATGTGCCGAGTCGGTGTGGGCGCAGTAGCCCTCATACATCTTCTGCTCGCTGTAGGGCACCGTGCCGTAGTACGAGCCTACTGCCTCTACGCCCGGATAAGACTTGATTTGGTGATAGAGGTAGTCGAAGTCCTCGCCTGCCTGCCGGTTGTCGTCATCCGAAAGCATCTCCAGCGGTTTGGTCTCCACCTTCAGTTCGAAGACGCACGCGGTGTCGTAGCCCTTGGGCTGCATGGCTGCGCCCTCGTAGTTGAATATCAAGTCGATGGCATACCACAGCAAGACGATGACTACCATCAGTTCCACCCAGATCCAGGCGGTAGCCCGACGCTGGTTCCAAAGTTGTCTACATATTGAACTCCACATGATTCTGAATTGTTTGGTTACTCTGTGAACATACTACATTGTGAACTATTCTCCCATCAAGGTGCCCGAAATGCTCCTCCGAATGGCCAGACAAGCAGGCAGCAGCATGGAGAGGAGGTTGAAGAGCAGGCAGGCCAGCAGCACCGCCAGGCAGAGCGACGGACGCATCAGCAGATGACCGTCCAGGGTGATGCCCTCCAGCTCCGTACCGCCCGACCCGAAGAGCCAGACGCGCCCCCACCACACCAGCAGGCAGGAGAGGAAGTAACCGGCCACACCACCCAGCAGGGTAGTGAGCAGTCCCTCGCTGAAGAGGCGGCTGAGGATGGAGAGGTTAGAGGCTCCGTAGGCCTTGCGGATGGCTATCTCGCTGAGACGGCCCTGCATCTGGGCACTCATCAAGCCGGAGATGCTGATGGCAGGCACCACCAACAGCGCCACCACCAACAGCAGGTAGACCAGGCGGGCATCGATGGCACTGCCTCGGAAGAAGGTGTACTCCGTGTGGGTATAGAGCCGATTCAGCGTGAAGCGGTACTCCAGCCCGCTTTGGTTGAGCTGCTGTTGCCTGCGCTCCACCTCCTGCCGAATGGCGGCGACGGAGGCATCGGGTGCCATGCGGAGCACGGCCCGACGAATGCCGCCCAGTCCAGCCGTCCAATACTGCACGTTCTCCTCCAGACAGAGCGAGAAGGGCTGGAAGGCATCGGCGTAGGCCGTCTGGAAGATGGAGCTGACATCGCGCACCACCCCCACCACCGTCGAGGGATGGAAGTCCACCCAGAACACCTGCCCCACAGCCGCCTCGGCCGAGCCGAAGAGGCGGCCTGCCACCCGCTCGGTGAGCACTACCATGCGATAGGCCGGATTGTTGACCGCCTCCTTCTCGTGAAACTCGCTGCGACTCTCCGTATAGGCACTGCGCCCCATGTCGTACTCCTCCTGCGTGAAGGGTCGGCCGGCGATGAACTCATACTGAAAGAAGTCGAACCAGTTGGCCGCTACGGGGCGTACCAGCAGATTGTAGCGTTCGGAAGAGGCAGGCAGCGAGCAGACCGACTTGCCCAGCGCAGCATACCAAGTATGTTCCTCTACACCCGACAGGTCGTTGAACAGGGCTTCGTAGGCCACCCGTCCCATGCCGGTGTTCACATTCGTACCATCCGGCCGGCTGGTCTGGCCTGCATCGGCATAGAGCAAGCGGCTGCGACGATTCTCGGGCGCGATATCCGACGTGCGGAAGTCGTATATCATCACTACCACCGTGACGAAGGCGATGGTCAGTGCCGTTCCCACAATACTGACTACACTGAATAGTGGATTCTGCCGGATAAGGACGGCGGCCTGTCTGATCAATTGTTTCATTGTCTCTACATCTAATCAAGTCTGGTCATTCACTCGCCGTTCTCATTCCCTACGCATCCCCTTACAAACTGTAGGGAAACGAACAGCATCCGAACAGAATGGTAAGGGAATGAGAAGGGAAACTGAACAGGTCACTCGTCGTGCAACGCCTCGGCCGGCTCTGTCTGCATGGCCTTGCGGGCCGGTATACCGATGCCTATGGTTATCATCAGGGCAATGAGTGCCCAGCTGATGGCTGCACAGAGCAGCAGACGGTCCCACTCCAGCGTGGTGCCGTTGCGCCAGCTGTTCAGTTCGTTGCAGGCCAGCACATAGTCTATCACCAATGCCACGGGTGTCACTAACGACAGCAACAGAAAGCCCTCGCTCAGCAGGCGGTTGAACACTGCACGCGAGGTGGCACCGTGAATCTTGTGCAGGGCTATCTCCCCCCGACGCTGTTGCGTGCGGAACCAGAAGGTGCCCAGCAGCCCCAAGAAGATGTTGAGCAGCAGGAAGGCCATACCCACCAAGTAGCTTTGCAGACCGGTGACCCAGCCCTGCTGGAAGTTGTGCCGTATCTCGGCGAACGAGCGTATTTCGGCAATGAAGAGGTTGCCCACGCGGAACTGCGACTCGCTGTCGGCCTTGAGCCGCTCGATGAAGTCACGATCCTGGTCGGCCTTGACCCGCACGCACCACTCCAGACCGAAGTTTACCCAATCCTCGGGCAGCTGCGCCACCATGCGGTAGCAGTTGCTTCCCTCGTAGAAGTCGCCGTAGCGCACAACCTTCAGCGCAGCCCCCAACCGATAGGTATGGGTGGTGTCGCCATAGAGGAAGAAGTTGCGTCCTACGAAGGAGGTGAGGGATTGGTTGTACTTCCTGTAGAGGTTGTCCGAGGCCAGGAAGCATCCGTCCTGCTTCAGCATCTCGGCCAGCTGCTCGGGTGTCTCGCCTCGGGTGCCCTCGTAGCGAAATACGCGGAGGAAGTCGGGCGTCACCCACGAGCGGATGGTCCACCCCGGCGACATCAGCGTGTCAATCTGCACCTGTGCGCCGCTGTTGCTGCCGTTGTAGGGATAGGAGTTCTGCGACAGACTGACTGCCTCAATCTCGGGGCGGCGGCGCAGGCGTTCCAGCATCTCGTACACCTGGCTACGTGCCTCCTCCTTGCTCTGGTAGGGGGTATAGTCGGGGCTCTTGGCTGTCAGCTGCCCCATCTCGATGAGGTAGCAGTGCTCTGTGTTGAAGCCGCGCGGCTCAAAGTAGGTGGCTGCGGTGGTATAGACATAGTCCACAATGTACCACATCACGACGCTCACAATCAGCAGTTCCGCAGCCAGCCACGTGTTGCTGCGCCACTCGTTCTTTATCTGTGTAAATAGTTTCTTGGTCATAGCATAATCCGTTTTTAGAGGTCTGTCATTTTCTGCCTCCCAGCAAGGCGTTCACAATACCCATCCGCGAAGCCCGCCAGGCGGGAAGGCCACTGCTGAGCAGATTGAGCACGAAGCAGAAGAAGAGTGCCCAGGCGAACGTGGAGGGATGGAGCAGCATGGAGACGCTGACGGTAGGTGCCTGCCGTATGCCCCACCCCGATGTGAATATCAGGTCGTTGCCGAAGTAGGCGAACAGGACGCTGAGTATCAGTCCCAGCACGCCGGCCAGCAGGGTGACCACCAGGTTCTCGGCCAGTATCTGCCACAGCACCTCGGTGCGCGTGCAGCCGAAGGAGCGGCGCAGGCCTATCTCGCTGATGCGCTGGCGCAGGCGGCTCTGCGTCATGCTGGAGATGTTGACAGCCGGCACAATGAGCAGGATGAGGAAGACGATGAAGCGGCTCCGGCGGGCCGCCTCTACGTCAGGCTCGATATTGGCACCCTGCACCAGGGCATTCTTCTCCTGATCGTAGGGACGGTTGCGGGAAATCAGGTGGTAGCCCAGCTCACCTATCTGCTTGTCGTACTCCTGCCGACGGCGCTCGCACTCCTCGCGGATGGCGGGGAAGTCACTGCGGTGGTGGGCCAGAATGGTGGCCGAGAACATGCCCATGATGTCGTCGCTCCAAGTATCGGATACCGCGTCGGTTGAGGTATAAGGAATCCACACCTCGGCATAGGCGGTCTTGGCCAGCGGGGAGACATCCTTTACCACCCCCTGCACCCGATAGGGGGCATGGTTCAGCAGGAACTCCTGTCCGCTGCATGCGGTGGTGCCGAACAGCTTGCGTGCCATCCGTTCGGTCAGCACGGCCACGGGCAGGCCGGCATCGAAGGAGGCCTGGTCGTAAGGCTTGCCGTCGATGAAGGCAAAGTCGAACACCCGCCAGAAGACGTCGTCCGTCTGCCTCATGTCGGCGGCAATGGCTGCCTGGCCGGGCATGGAGAGAGGTGTGGCCACGCACATCACCTGAAAGATGGTGACCGCCTCGGGCGTGGTCAGCTCCTTGAAGCAAAAGCGGGCCGTCCTGTCGGACATCGGTCCGTTGCTGCTGCCATCCTGACCCCAGTCGGTATGGCCGAGGCTCATCCACTGGACGTGGAGAAAGCGGTCGCGGTTGCTCTCGGGGGCGAAGGGCAGCACCTGTACCTGCTGCTGCATCACCACCACCATGATGAGGAAGATGCTGAGGGCTGTACCCACCACGGTGACTCCACCGATGACGGGATGCTGGCGCAGTTGCGCCCATGCCTGCTGTATGTATTGCTTTATCATAGCCTCACTCTCCTATCTTCAGTCGGTTGGTATTCACACTGCCCAGTCCGTCCTTGCGGATGTCGGCACGGCCGGCACGACCGCTCAGCGACACACTGCCGATGCCCTCCAGATGGGCCGACAGCGCGTTGCACTGCACGTTCAGCTCTGCCGACCCTACGCCCTCCAGGTGCACCTCCAGCGTCTGGCAGGTCAGGTCGTCCACACGCACCTTACCTACACCCTCTACATGCACCTTTAGGCGATCTACCTTCAGCGGCTCCTCACAGCAGAAGCTCCCTACGCCGGTGAAGTCCAGCCGTTGCAGGTCGGGTGCCGTCAGGTAGATGACGAGTCCCTCGGTGTTTTGGAAATTCTTCTTTTCTTCCCGCTTGAAACCTATCTTCAGACAGCCGTCCGTCACTTGGGTAGTGGTTTTCTTCACATACTCCTCTTCTCCCTCCATCTTGAGCGAGCATACCTCGCCCTGCGTAAAGTAGATGGCAGCCACCGAGGTGACGTCAATCGACGTGAAGGGAGCTACCTTGCGTACTTCGCTCACCTTCTTGGTGTTACCGGCACGCATCGTACACGAGCCCAACAACAGCCATCCGATGGCTATTCCCAATCCTATGATATATCCTTTCATACTTATAATTTTAAATAATACACACTAAACCTGTACTCTCCCCATTGCTATGCGCAACGATGCCGCATGGAAAGCGGTCCTGCAACTCAGGCTATCTGCCGTCCGTCGAAGAAGCGCACGGTGCGGGTAGTCAGCTTGGCCTGGTCTTCGTTGTGCGTCACCATCACGATGGTGCGTCCGTCCTCCTTGTTCAGCTGCTGTAGCAGTTCCATCACCTCGGCACCCATCTTCGAGTCGAGGTTACCGGTAGGCTCGTCGGCCAGGATGATTTCAGGATTACCTATAATGGCACGTGCGATGGCCACACGCTGGCACTGACCGCCCGACAGCTGCGTGGGCATGTGGTGCATACGGTGTGTCATACCTACCTTGGCCAGCACCTCTTCGGCCAGGCGGTGACGCTCCTTGGCAGCGATTTTCCGATAGAGCAAAGGCAGCTCTACGTTGTCTATCACGTTGAGCGAGTTGATGAGGTGGAACGACTGGAACACGAAGCCCAGCGTGCGGTTGCGGAAGGCGGCCAGCTCCTTGTCCTTCATACCCTCAACGCGGGTGCCGGCTATCTCGATGGTGCCGCTGGTGGGCGTGTCCAGCAGTCCCATGATGTTCAGCAGCGTCGACTTGCCGCAACCGGAAGGTCCCATGATGCTGAGGAATTCCCCCTTCTCTACCTCCAGGTTCACGTTCTCCAGTGCCTGCGTTTCAATCTCGTCTGTACGATAAATCTTGTTGATGCCAATTAACTTAATCATAATGCTGTTACTATTTAAAGGGTTACTATCATATGCTTTTTCTCTATTGTAGCCGCATAGCTACGTCCAAAATCCATGCCAAAGATTTGCAAGTCTGATAATCTGATACTTACACAAATCAAGAGTGTCCGGTATCGGACACCTGTCCGCTTTTGCAATACATCTGCTGTCCGCTTTCACTCGTCACGCAACGCTTCGGCAGGCAGCGTGCGTGCCGCCTGACGGGTGGGGATATACGTGCCTATCCAGACAATGGCCCACAGCATGAAGTAGGTCAGAAGCGACACCGTGACGAAGTGTGCTCCGAAACGGTTCTGCGGATAAGCCGCATCAGGCACCAGTGTGCCGTGCTGCTCCACCACATAGAAACCTTCCAGCCAGACATAGTTGAAAATCACGACCAGCGCCAGCACAAAGGCCACACTGAGCAGCAGCCACGACTCGATGAGAAACTGCTTGCTGATGGTGCGGCGCGAGGCCCCTATACTGCGCATCAAGCCTATCTCCTGGCGGCGTGCCTCGGTGCGGATCCAGAAGGTACCCACCATGCCGAGGAAGATACAGAGCAGGGCAAATCCGGCCAAAGCAGTCTGCAGGCGCATCTTGTTGGCAATGCCCAGGTTGCGTTCCCGCTCTTGGTTCAGATGGTCGATGGAGTCAATCCCGCTGAAGTAGAAGTTGCCGACGTTGCAGGCAGGCATCACCTCCTCCCGAAAGCGGCGACAGAAAGCTTGCTCGTCTACACCCTGCTTCAGCCGTATGATCAGTTGGTAGCTATACTGCATCCAATCCGAGGCTTTCACACCCCGTTTGAACTCTGCAAACGAGGGATAGGGCTGCCAGCAACTGACGTACTTGTAGTCGTTGTAGACACCTGCTACCTCATACTCTATTTTATCACCACGGCAAAGTTTCTTGCCTATCGCATCGGACTTGCCGAACAGCCGGCGGGCGGCATCGCGCGAGAGGAGTATCTTCCCGTCGGGCTGGTCGGGGATGACCACCCTGCCTCCTGTACGCGCATCGGTGATGCCGAAGAGGTCCAGCAACTGCTCCTCTCCCTCCAGCAGGACGGGGAACTGCAGGACGTGGACGTAATGGCCCTCGCTACGGTCATTGGCAGCAGCCGAGGCAGTATCGGTGAACAGCTGTCCCCCACTCCACGAACGTCCGCTGGGGATGCTCTGGGCAGGTGCGATGCAGCACTGCGCCACTTCGGGCTGGTTGCGCAGCAGGTATACCAAGTGCAGGTAGTCCGACTGGCGCAGCGAGTCGGTAGCCACTTCGACCCTGTAGGCAGCATCGCCCGCTGACCACTGTCCCACGTTCACCACATAGAGCCCGTGGCTGTTGTACCCCTTGGGGATACTGCGGTTGGCCGTAATCACATAGATGGGGTCTATCACCATCCAAAGGAAGAAGCTGACCACCAGCAGTTCCAGAAATATCCAGCCGTTCATCTTCCGCTGGTTCCATATTTGATGTAATATTGTCTTGAACATAAGAATTTAAAATGTAAAAATTAAAATGTAAAGTTCGTAGCTATCGGGCGGAAAATATTCCGCCCCTACCGGTAGCTCGTAACTCGTAGCTAAAAACCCTACCTCCCTGTATTCAACGCCTGGATGATGGTGCGCCGCAACGCGCTGAGGGTAGGAATCAGAGCCGACAGTAGGTTGAGCAACAGACAGAGCAGGAAGGTGCAACCGAACACCCAGAGATTGAACAGCATCTCGAAGGAGAAGTGTACAGTCTGCGCTTCCGTCCTCACCTCTTTGTCGAACAGATTGAGAATCCATTCGCTGGCCGTCACCACAATGAGGTACGACAACAACAGCCCCAACAGTGCACCTAAGGAGGTGAGCAGCAGATTCTCAGTCAGCACCTGCCGCACAATCTGCCGGTTGGTGGCTCCGTATGCCTTGCGCACGCCAAACTCCCCCTGCCTGCGGTCCATGCGGCTGGCTATCATGCCGCTGAGGTTCAAGGCAGGAATGAAGATGAGGGCCAACAGCACGTAGCCGATAGACTTCAACAACTCCGTCATATCCGGCTCTTCCATCGAACGGAAGGTGCTGACCCAGTGGCGGTCGGGTTGTCCCATCAGGTCGAACACGTACTGGTCGTCCTGCCGGTTGCGCTCGTCGAAGCCCCCCTGCACCGCCTTTCGCACTTCGTCCACATGTCTTTCCTCATCTACCAAGATGAAGAGGCGTGCCGAACCCAGCAGGTTGTTGGCATCCTTCTCGTCTATCCACTCCCAAAAGTAGAGGGGAAGCCAGAGGTCGCCAGCCGTCTGCGGCGTGGCGTTGGAGACATCCTCCACCACGCCACACACCTTGAAGTCGTGGTTGCCTAGACGGAACGTTTTCCCAACGGCATCGTCCGTAGCATAGAGCCGACGGGCCAGCGAGCGCGAGATGACAGCCACCGGTATGGACGAATCCACATCGGCCTCGGTGAAGGGCTTGCCCTGCAGGAAGCGGAAGGTGAAGACCCTCCACATATCGGCATCGCCATAGTATGGAATCACCTCCTCCTTCCTGCCGGAAGGCAGCAGCACCTGCTTCTTGTCATACGAGTTGCCGTTGCCGCTGGCCACGCACTCCACGTGGGGCAGGTCGGCAACCATGGCGCGGACTGCTGTATAGTTGACTCCCGAATTCATATTATAGTTGTCCGGCTTTCCATGCGGATAGCGCTTCATGGCCGTGATGACCAGCGTACGGTTACGGTTGTATTCCGGATAGATGGGGGCGAACTTGACGTAGTAGATGATGAACACCGTCATCACCAACGCGATAGAGAGGCCTGTGCCCACCACATAGATGCCGCTGAACAACGGGTTCTGCTTCATCAGCATCCAAGCCTGCTTGAAATTCATTTTCCACATAGCATTTACTTCTTCAGCTTCAGCTTATTCTTGTTCTTGTATTGGCTCATATCGCTCACCACCACCTCGTCACCCGGCTGCAGGCCGCTCACCACCTCTACATACTCGAAGTTGGAGTCGCCCAACTGCACTTTACGCTTCACGATTTCACTGTCGGAGTTGCGCACGAAGAGCTCGTATTCGCCGCGTCCCACATAGTAGCTGGCATTGGCGATGCGCATCACGTCCTCCTTCACGGCATTCATCACGTAGACGTCCGTCTTCAGACCCGATCGCAGGCGGCGGTGGTTGTCCTCGTTCAACTGCACGGTGAACGAGATAACCCCGTTCTTCGACAGCGGCGTCACGCTGCTCACCGCTCCCTCCAGTTTCTCGCTGCCTATCTTCACGATGGCACGTCCGCCGGCTGCCACACGGTCGCCGTAGGTATCGGCTATCTCACCCTCCACCTTGAAGTGGCTCAGGTCGGAGATGACGGCTATCTGGCTACCTTGCGTCACCTGCGCGCCTATTTGGTTGTTGATGTAGGTCAGGATGGCCTTGCGCGGCGAGCGCACCTGCGCATCTTCCAGCGTACGCTTGGTTTCGGCCAGCCCCTTGCGGAAGATGCTGAACTCCAGCTCCTGCACCTTGTACTCGGCCTCCAGCACCTCCTTTTCGTTGGCATACTGCTGCTGCAGCTGCTCGTACTCCAACTGTGCCACGTTGTAGCTCAGTTCGGCCTGACGCACCTTATCCGTGGTGCCCGACCCCAGGCTGTCCAGATACTGCTCGTTGCGCAGTTCCACCTTCATGCGGTTCAGCTTCATGGCCGCCACCTTCACCTGCATCTGCAGGTCGCTCAGTTTCGTCTTGTTGTTGGCCCGCAGCTGCTGCAGCTTGTAGCTGCGCATCTGCTCTTCGTCCAGCTGCTTCTTGTAGTCGGTCTCCGCACTCTGCAGGTCCAGCTTCAGGATGGGTGTTCCCACGTCCACGCTGTCACCTCCCTTGCGATACACCTCCAGAATGCGGGTGTTGATGGGCGAATTGATGATTTCTTCAAAGGCAGGCACTACCTTGCCCGAGGCACTGACGCTCACCTCTATCGTACCCTTGGCCACTTTCGAGAAGGCCAGGTCCTTCTCCTTCACGCCAGTCCGCATCAGCGAAATGACGATGCTGAACAATACGATACCTGCTACGCCGGTCACACCGTAGCGAATCAGTCTCTTGTTGCGCTCCTTGCGGCGCACCTCTTTCGGAATTTCTCTATCCATACTATGGTTTTGTTTTTATTGATTTCACTGTTCGTTTCCGTACACCTACGGACGATTGTGCGTCCGCCTGCAGCATACCCTACCCCTATACAGCGAATATCGTGCCAAACTTACAACTAATTCATTGTCAGCTAAAAAACAAAAACAAGGGGTGTCCGATATCGGACACCCCTGTACATTTTCGGATAATCAACGCCCGCTGTCACCTCAGCCGCAGGCGGTCGCCCACCTCGGGCACGTAGTCGCTCTGCTTGCGGTTCATCTTGTAAAGGTTCTTCAGGCGGATGCCGTACTTCTGTGCGATGGTATGCATGGAGTCACCGTCCTTCACCACGTAGACGGTGTAGGGTTTGGCCGCCTTCTTGCGCTTGCCTTTCAGGTAGATGATGTCGCCCGCCTCCAGCGTGTACTCACGGTGCAGGTCGTTGTAGTCCACCAGCTTCTTCCACGAGATGTCGAACTCCTTGCCGATGAGCTGGAAGGTATCGCCGTCGCGAGCCACCACGTAGGCCAGGTCGTTGGCTATGTAGACCTGGTGCGGATGGAGTAGCCAGGGTTTCTTCTTCAGCTCCTTCTCCCAGTGGCGTGCCTGGCTCTTGCTCATCCCCTGGCTGTCGTACTTATAGAGTTCGTACTCCTCGATGATGGATATCAGGCGGTTGGCATACGAGGGGTCGGTGGCATAACCCGCCTTCTTCAGTCCGCGTGCCCAGCCGCGGTAGTCGGTTATCTTCAGGTCGAAAAGGAAAGCGTAGCGTGCCCCCCGCCGCAGGAAGAGCGAGTGGTCGGTGTACGACTCGGCCGGCGTGCGGTAGGCACGGAAACATTCGTTGCGGGCATCGTCGTCGTGCCGCACGCTGCGTCCCCGCCATCCGCTGCCGCACTTGATGCCGAAGTGGTTGTTGCTTTTGCGTGCCAGCGTGCTGCGTCCGGCTCCGCTCTCCAGCAATCCCTGTGCCAGGGTGATGCTGGCTGGAATCTTGTATTGCCGCATCTGCTCCACCGCCAGAGGGGCGTATTGCCGGATGTATTCGTTGTACAAGGCGTTGCGGCGTTGGGCCTGCACGCCCGTGGTCAGTAGCAGTAGTAGGGCCGTGAGTAGGGCCAGTCTGATAGGTCGTTTCATCTGTTCCGTTTCTTGATTTCGCTACAAAAGTGTCCAAAAGAATTGAGAAATCCAATCTCTTTCCTATCTTTGTAACAAAAATTACAACTAACACCCTACTTGCCATGAAAGAATTGAATCTGCAGATAGACATCCGCATCTACGACGAGGCCGAGCTGGATGCTGCCGACCGCCAGCTGGTGGCCGCCGCTTGCGAGGCGACCCAACGCAGCTACGCTCCCTACTCGCACTTCTCGGTAGGTGCCGCTGCCCGACTGGCCGACGGTACCATTGTCAGCGGCAGCAACCAGGAGAATGCCGCCTACCCCTCAGGCCTCTGTGCCGAACGCACCACCCTCTTCTACGCCAACTCACGCTACCCCGACCAGCCTATACGCACGCTGGCCATCGCCGCCCGCAACGATCGGGGTGAGTACCTGAAGGCTCCCATTCCCCCCTGCGGTGCCTGCCGGCAGGTGATGCTGGAGACGGAGAGCCGTCACGCCACCCCGATGCGCGTGCTGCTGTATGGTACCGAGGGCATCTACGAGCTGCAGAAGGTGGGCGACCTGCTGCCCCTCTCGTTCGACGCCACCGCCATGGAGTAAGCCCTGCCTGCAGGCAGCCTACTCGGCTTTCAAGCTCAGCACGGGATTCTCGTTGGCAATGTGTCGTGCCTTCAGCACCACCACGGCGATGATGCAGAGCGGCAGCAGCAGGGCCAGCAGCAGGAAGGCCGCCGGCGAAGGAGGCTGGCAGTCTACAAACTGCTCCATCCATACGCCCGACACGAACCAGGCCGACACCACCCCAATCAGCACGGCACCCGCAGCCACCTTCAGAATGTCGGCCGACAGCAGGCACAGCACGTCTGCAGCCTCGGCTCCGTTCACCTTGCGGATGGCTATCTCCTTGCTGCGGCGCTGCGTCTCGTCGGCCGTATAGCCTATCAGACCCATCAGCACGATGAGGAGGATGCAGACGCTGGTCACCAGCACGGTGTTGCGGAAGCGGTACACAGACTCATACCCCTGCCGGCGCACATCGTCGTAACTCAGGAAGGAGAGTGCCTGGGCGGCATAGGTCTGCTGCACGTAATCGTTCAGGCGGGCCAGGTTGTCGTGCATCGGCTCCTTCAGCCGCACATGGAAGGTGGAGGCGAGGATGGGATCGATGACGAAGGCCACGTTGGCCTGCTCGGAGAAGAAGCCCATGTTGCGGATGTCGCGCACCACACCTACCACACGTGCTGTTTCGCCCGTCCTTCCGAAACGGTCGGCCGGCATACCCTCCAGCAGACGGTTCACGTAGGGCGGCTCCCAGCGCAACGACTCTACCAGCTTCTCGCCCACCACGGCTTCGCCCGGCTGTTCGGGCCAGCGGCCCTCCACCAGTTCCATGCCCACGGCCTGCGGGAAGCCCTTGACCACATACTGGTAGTGTAGCAATATGCGATTCTTGTGCGCCGGGTCTTGGTAGAGCGGACGGGTGTTGTAGTGCTCGAAGAGGCACAGCTCGCTGCACCCTACCTCGGTGACATAGGGCTGACGGCGCAAATCGTCCGTCAGATGCTGCTGCATCCGCCGAAACTCCTCGCTTCCATACGGTCCCATTTCGCCGCGAGCCGTGCCTACCACCAGCCCCTCCGTATCGAATCCCATCCGTCGGGTCATCAGGTCGTGGTACTGGCTGACGGTGGTCAGCAGCATACCCAGTATGAAGGCCACACCCGCAAACTGCACGAAGAGCAGGCTCCGCTTCCACGAACGCTTGTCGTCGGTATAGCGGCGGAACACCTGCGTCACAGGGATGCGGGCAAACAGCTGGCCGGGCAGCACACCTGCCAGCAGGAACAGCACTGCCACAACGGTGGCCGGCACCCACAGCGTCTGCCAGGTGAAGAGGGCCGCCAGACTGGCAATGCCCAACAGGTCGCAGACGAAGTCGGCAAACAGATACATCAGCAACACGGCCAGCAGGATGGAAGTCCCCATCAACAGCCCCGTCTCCCACAGGAAGAGCGACATCACATGGGCGGCATCGGCACCGCAGCACTTGTGTACACCCACCAGCTTGGCACGCCGGCCTATGGTGGCGATAGCTGCCAGCACATAGTTCATGCCCGATACAAAGAAGATGGAAAAGCCCAAGACGAAGAGGATGACCAGCCGCCGCACGTTGTCGGGATTCTCCCGATAGAATGAGGTGGCCGGAATGAGCTTGCACTCCATCTTCCAGTCGCGCTCCTTGTCCTCCACCGGTGTATAGTGGCTCACCACCTCCCTCAGGCGGCGGTTGATGTCGTCCAAGCGGGCCGACGGACGCAAGCGGACGTAGACCATATAGATGTCGTTGCTGGTCCAGGTGCCCTCGCCGTAGAAGTTCTTCTCGATGGTAGGCAACGAAATAACCATGTTGTTGGGGAAGGAGACGTTGCCTGGCAGGTCCTGGTAGACACCGCGCACCGTCAGGGTGATGCGCTTGTTCATGCTGAGGGTACGTCCCACGGGGTCCTGCGTACCGAACAGCTCGCGTGCCTTGGAGGCCGAGAGAAAGGTAGAGCCGATGTGGGCCAGCTCCTTGGGGTCGCCCCTCAGCAGCTCCACGCCCAGGGTCTGGAAGTAAAGGGTATCGGCAAAGACCGCCTCCACCTTCTCCAGCAGCCGGTCGTCCTGGTAGATGTCCGGCTCGTAAAAGAAGAAGAGCGGGGTGGCACACTCCACCTCGTCGGGCAGCGACTCGGCCAGCGCAGCCGCCGCGGGCCGCCAGGAGTCGTAGTCCCACTTGCCGGCGATGCCGTTCTCCACGCTGCGTGCCCCGAAGAGGGTCAGGCGGTCGGCATTGCGGTAAGCCGTATCGTAGTTCAGATCGTAGACTATCTGCGAAAAGAGCAGAATGCCCACCAGCAGCCCCAGCGTGAGCGAGACCAGCCTGACGAGGTTACTCCCCCCTCCGCGCAGCAGGGTCTGGATGGTATAGTAAATGTGTCGCATAGTCGTTTGTATGACCTGTATGAGTTATAGTTCATTGGGAACACTGGCCACGATGCTGCCGTCAAACAGATGGACGGTGCGGTGGGCAAAGGAAGCATCGTGCTTGGAGTGCGTCACCATGATGATGGTGGTACCCTCGCGGTTCAGCTCCGTCAGCAGGTCCATCACCTCCTTGCCATTCTTCGAGTCGAGGTTGCCGGTGGGCTCGTCGGCCAGAATCAGTTTGGGATTGGTCACCACGGCACGGGCAATGGCCACCCGCTGCTGCTGTCCGCCGGAGAGCTGTTGTGGGAAGTGTTTGGCCCGATGGCTGATGTTCATGCGCTTCAGGATGTCTGTGACACGTTCTTTGCGCTCGGAGGCCTTCACGCCGAGGTAGGTGAGCGGCAGCTCCACGTTCTCGAAGACGTTCAGTTCGTCAATCAAGTTGAAGCTCTGGAACACAAAGCCCAGTTTGCCCTTGCGCACGCGGGTACGCTCTTTCTCCTTGAGGTCGGCCACCTCCTGCCCCATCAATCGGTAACTGCCCTCCGTGGGGTTGTCCAGCAGGCCCAAGATGTTGAGCAAGGTAGACTTGCCACAGCCCGACGGCCCCATGATGGCTACAAATTCACCCTCTTTCACTTCGAGGTTCACGTGGTTCAGTGCCACGGTTTCTACTTCCGATGTACGGAATACTTTGCTGATGTTCTTAATTTCAATCATATTTTTATTAGTTACAAGTTACAAGCTACGAGTTACAAGTAGGGGCGGGACATTTTCCGCCCGATAGCCGCAAACTTTAAATTTTAAATTGTTAATTATTAATTGATTCATCCTATTCGCTCTTGATGCTGAGCACAGGATTCTCGTTGGCTATGCGCCACGACTTCATCAGCACGCAGCCCACGATGACGGCCAGCACGCCCAGCGCCACCAGCAGGTAGATGGCTCCCGTCAGCGAAATCTGTACCTGATAGGAGTCCATCCAGAGACTGTTCACATACCACGCTGCCACGCTGCCCACCAGCACGGCCGGCACAGCCACCACCAGCACATCGCGGCCCAGCAGGCGGAGGATGCCCGCCGCTTCGGCTCCGTTCACCTTGCGGATAGCTATCTCCTTACTGCGGCGGCGGACTTCATCGGCCGTGTACCCCAGCAGGCCCATCAGCATCACAAAGAGCATGGTAATAGCAGCCACCAGCGATGCCTGGCTGAAGATGCGCAGCGACGCATAGCGGTCGGCTATCTCCTGTTCCATGCCGACAAAGTCCATGGTACGGGTGGGGAACGCCTCGGCCACCTCCTTGTTCAGCCGCTTCAGGTTGTCGGCAAACGGCTCCTTCAGGCGCACGTGTACCGTGCCAAAGAAGGCGGAGTGGAAGGCGGCCACAAAGGGCATGGGTTCTTCGGTGAACGACTCTATCTGGAAGTCCTCCAGCAGGCCTGTCACGGTATAGTTGCGTCCGTCGCAATTCACCTGCCGGCCTATCACCTCGTTGCCCCAGTGCATCTTCTCGGCAAAGCACTCATTGACCACCACCTCCTCCTGGGTACGGGCCATACGTCCCTCCAGAAAAGTCCAGCCCATCAGTGCCGGATAGTCCTCGCGCATATAGAAGCTGAAACGGGTGGAGAAAGCCGGACGGCCGGCCTCGTCCTGCACCATGCTGCCGCTATACCCCCAAATGGGTGTCTGGCAGGCACTGCTGACCGCCTCCACATAGGGCAGATTCTTGAAGAACTGCAGGGCGGCATCGCGTTCGTCCGGACTCAGCTCGGCATTGCCTATGGCCATCCGCTCGGGACGGTAGCCCATATCCTTGCCCAACACATAGCGATACTGCCCCGTCACTACACACATCAATCCGCAGATAAAGGCCACCCCGGCAAACTGCACGAAGAGCAGGGGACGTTTCCACCCCTTCTTGCCCTCGGTATAGCGGCGGAACACCTGCGTCACCGGGATGCGGGCAAAGAGTCGGCCGGGCAACACACCGCCCACCACAAAGAGGAAGGCCACCACGCCGAACACCACCCACAGACGCTCTGGTGCAAAGAGCTGCTGCAGCGAGACGCTGGCCGTATCCTCCACAAAGTCGCGGAAGGCGTAGAGCAGCACGCCCATCAGCAACAGGGCAGCCAGCAGCAAGAAGGCCGTCTCCAGCAGAAACATGCCCAGAATGCCCATTCCGCTGGCACCGCTGCACTTGTGTACGCCGATGGCCTTGGCCCGACGGCTCAACGAAGCGAGGGAGATGAGCACGTAGTTGAGCGTGGCAATGAAGAGGATAGCGAAGCCCAGCGCCAGCATGACGCCTGTCATCATCCGTACCTCCTCACTCTTCTGGTAGGTATCGCGGATGGGAGCCACGTAGGCGGAATAGCCGTACATCTTCTTCTCCTCATCCGAACGGTATTTGGCAATCATGGCATCCATCCGACTGTTCACCGCCTCGGCATCGGCTCCGTCGCGAAAGCGGACGTACTCTATCCAGCTGTCGCCCCCGCTCCACGAGTAGTTGACCTGCCCTCTCTGCAACACAGAGGGGAGCGAGATGACTGCCTGCGGACGGCACGTGGCGTTGTCGGGGATGTCCTCGAAAGTGCCGCGCACGGTCAAATCCAGCTGGTGTCCGTACGAAACCACCTTGCCGATGGGGTTCTCGCCACCAAACATCTTCTCGGCTATGCTGCGACAGAGGAACAGCACATCGGGCTGCTGCAAGTCCTGCACAGGCTGTCCGCTCAGCACCTCCACACCCATCGTCTGGAAGAAGAGGCTGTCGGCACAGACGTTGGCCGTATTGAATCGGGTGTTACCCACATACAGCGGGTCGCTCCACCACGCACACAGGCTGGTAGCCGCCTCTATCTCCTGCGGAAAACTCTCCAGCATGGCACCTGCCACAGGGCCGCAGTTGTGCTTTTGCGGAGGATACTCCTTGCCGTTGACGGTGAAGATGGACCAAACCTGGTAGAGGCGGTCGTACGCCTGATAGCAGGTATCGAAGCTGCGCTCATAGGCCACACGGCTGAACAGCAGGATGGTCATGGTAAGGCTCAGCCCCAGGGAGAGCACCTTGATGAGGTTGCTGCCGCGGCCACGCAGCAAAGTTTGGATGGTGTAATAAATCTGTTTCATTCGTTTTCTCTGTTTTTCTTGATTTTGTTTCGTCATCTCCTATGCAGAAACCGTGCCAAAACCCGTTTATCACTGATTATCAATGTAGAACAAATCTGCTGGCAGAAGCAGAGTGTCTAATTTTTAGACACCGGTGTCCATTTTTTAGACAGTGCATCACTACTTTCTGCAAAGATAGTGCAAATCGAGTGCAGAATCACCAAGCTCGCTTGAGTGTTATGCCGAGATGCAGCCTATCTTATGCAAAGATACAAAACCACCTTCCGCTTGTCAAGAGGCGGTAAAGGCCTCCGACGGCACATTAACATCCGTTAAGCCGCTACAGGTTGCTGTAGGTGCGATTGAGGCGTTTTTTTAGCTACGAGCTACGAGTGACGAGCTACAAGTGACAAGTTACGAGTGACGTGTAGGGGCGCAACATTTTGCACCCAACCCGCACGCAACGCATCACCTTACCGCGAACGGCACTCAGGGGCGCAAGATGTTACACCCTACTTGTAGTTCATCATCCGATTAGCGTTCGCGAATGGTAAACAATCCGTACACACGAAGGGTGCACCTCCAACGCTGCATGCTGCACCTGCTCCCCCTTTTCTTCCGCTCTTCCCGGCAGCGTGATTTTTTCATCATGTAGAAAAAAAATAGTTCTCGGGAGAAGCGTAAAAACACGAAACTGATCACAGATCACAG
>CALZEQ010000012.1 GCA_945641355.1 uncultured Mediterranea sp.
TGAGAGGCCCATTGGCAGAGTCAAATATGCGCTAATTTAATTCCGCCAACGGGTTAATTTTAAATGGACTCACATAGAAGAGGCTGCCCGCAAGGATACAGCCACGAACAGCCTGAAGTCTCAGATGACAACGGCCGTTCCGCAAGCTGTCACCATCAGCATGGAATTGCTGTCGCCCAGCGCCTCGTAATCCAGGTCAACCCCTATCACGGCATTGGCTCCCATCAAAACGGCTCGGTCGGCCATCTCTTTCAGCGCAATGTCCTTGGCCTCGCGCAGCACCTGCTCGTACGAACCGCTCCGTCCGCCCACAATGTCGCGGATGGATGCCAGAAAGTCCTTCACTATGTTGGCGCCGATAATGGTTTCACCGGTTACCAACCCTTTGTATTCTCGGATGGGATGTCCCTCAATGTGGGGAGTAGTTGTTACAATCATAGCACTCACATTATTTATGTTCTCTGTTTCATCAGACGCACGCATGCCTGGTTTTGTCACACCTCCCAGCCGTCTTTTTTCGCCTCCATCCGGAGAAGGTTCAGTCAAACAGCTCGCGCAACACCTCCAGCGACTTCAGCTCGGGGAAACCCGGCAGGTGAAGGCGGTAATAGTCGTTCATCAGCAGGAGGCAACGCATCCGCTCCTCACGGTTCAGTGCAAAGAGGTGCATCGTCTCGTAGTTCATGCGCAGCAGCAGGGGCAGGCGGGCTGCCTCGGCAGGCGACAGGAAATGTGTATGGGTGAACGGCCGCAAGGGGGTGAAACAGGCTGCTTGCATGTCGAAATAGAACCCCTCCTGGTATTCGTCCAGATTGGGATAGAGACCCAAGAAACGCGAAAGCCGCATCAAGAAGACCAGATGGAAGTTGGCAAAACCACTCGTGCACTCGTCCAGCCATACGATGGAGTGATGGAGGTAGGCAAAGAGTGGACCATTCTGGGCCTCTTCACGCACTGCCCGATAGAGAAACTCCGCCAGAAAGAAGGCGATGGCCGACTTCCGAGGGTCATAGGGCAGCGAGACAAAGGGATGGAGAGACTTTACCTCCTTTACCTTATATATAGAGGTGGAAGAACGGAAATCGGCCTCCAACTCAACCAAAGCCAACGGCTGGAAGAGGACCGACTTGACCAGCGACTTGCGCGAACGAGGAACAGGCACCTGAAACGAAGCCCTTCCGCACATCTCTGTATAGACGTCGGCAATAAGGTAGCCGTCCTTGTATTTCAAGGTACGCAATACGATACCTGCAGTCCGTTGTAACATAGTTCTACGAATGAATTGATAGTGCAAAGCTATGAAAACTCCTGCAATAATGAAAAAACTGAGTCGAAAAACAATAAAAAGAAGTGGAATGAGCAATCAAATAGATGTAAGCAATATACTGTATTTCAATTGTTTGTGATTTTGTTGTCAAAAAAGTTAAGAAGAATGTGCATTATTTTTTTGAGATTGTTTTGCCAATTCAAAAATAGTTTCTACCTTTGCATCCGCAAACGAAAGAAAATCCGTATGCACGAGCGGGAACGCTCACCAAGGCCCGGCCCCTTCGTCTATCGGTTAGGACGCAAGATTTTCATTCTTGAAAGGGGGGTTCGATTCCCCCAGGGGCTACAAGTAATAACAAAATTAAAAGATTAGTCGAGATGGCAAATCACAAATCATCACTGAAAAGAATCAGACAAGAAGAAAAGAGAAGACTTCACAACAGATATTATGGCAAGACCATGAGAAATGCTGTTCGTAAACTTCGTGCAACTACCGAAAAGGCAGAAGCAATAGCTATGTACCCAAGTGTCGTTAAGTTGTTGGACAAATTGGCCAAGACCAATATCATCCACAAGAACAAGGCTAACAACCTGAAATCGAAATTGGCGAAGTACATCAACAAGCTCGCCTAAGCGGAACTTATCATCATTCCACATACATAGGAGCCGGACTTTCCCATAAGTTCGGCTTTTTCTGTAGGTACACCACAGCTGTATCTCTGCCGACAGGACAGAGTTTTTTCTTTTTTCAATAGCATATTTGCAGAAAAAGCCCTATCTTTGCAATAAGTTAAGTGGCATTTATACTTACTAAGTATTACAACAAGGTATTATTTGATATGACTGAAGAAGAGAAGATAATCGGCGAAAACAATTATTCAGCCAGCAACATCCAGGTGTTGGAAGGTTTGGAAGCTGTCCGTAAACGTCCTGCCATGTACATTGGCGACATCAGCGAGAACGGTCTGCATCATCTGGTTTACGAAGTAGTAGACAACTCCATTGACGAGGCCATGGCCGGCTATTGCGACCACATCGAGGTGACCATCAATGAGGACAACTCCATCACTGTACAGGATAACGGTCGTGGTATTCCTGTAGATTTCCACGAAAAGGAGAAGAAGTCGGCATTGGAAGTGGTCATGACCGTTCTTCATGCCGGAGGTAAATTTGACAAGGGCTCCTACAAAGTGTCAGGAGGTTTGCACGGTGTGGGTGTGTCGTGTGTCAACGCCCTCTCCACCCACATGAAGACCCAAGTGTTCCGCAACGGAAAGGTTTACCAGCAGGAGTACGAGTGCGGCAAACCGCTTTACCCCGTCAAAGAGGTGGGTACATGCGATCCAGGCTACACGGGAACCAAGCAGACGTTCCATCCGGACGCCACCATCTTCACAGTCACTGAATACAAATATTCTACATTGCAAGCCCGCCTGCGCGAACTGGCCTATCTGAACAAAGGTATCCGCATCACACTGACCGACCTGCGTACGATAGAAGAGGACGGAACCCATCCTACGGAGACCTTCCATAGCGAAGAGGGCGTGAAGGAGTTTGTCCGTTTCCTGAACAGCAACAACACGCCGCTGTTTGACGATGTCATCTATCTGAATACGGAGAAGGCCGGCGTGCCCATCGAATGTGCCATCATGTACAACACGGGCTATCGGGAGAACCTTCACTCCTACGTCAACAACATCAACACCAAAGAGGGTGGAACGCACGAAGCCGGATTCCGCTCTGCACTGACCCGTGTGCTGAAGAAGTATGGCGAAGACACGTGCGCCAAGCAGCTGGAGAAGGCAAAGGTGGAGATTTCGGGCGAGGACTTCCGCGAGGGGCTGATAGCCGTCATCTCGGTGAAGGTAGCCGAACCGCAGTTTGAGGGACAGACCAAGACCAAGCTGGGCAACAGCGAGGTGAGCGGTGCCGTCAACCAGGCCGTGGGTGAAGCGTTGACTTACTATCTGGAGGAACATCCCAAAGAGGCCAAGCTCATCGTAGAAAAGGTGCTGTTGGCAGCAACAGCCCGCGTGGCTGCACGCAAGGCACGTGAGAGTGTGCAGCGCAAGTCGCCCATGTCGGGCGGAGGTATGCCCGGCAAGCTGGCGGACTGCTCCAGCAAGGACCCCGAAGAGTGCGAACTGTTCCTGGTCGAGGGTGACTCGGCAGGCGGTTCGGCCAAGCAGGGACGCAACCGTACCTATCAGGCCATCCTGCCGCTGCGAGGCAAGATTCTGAACGTGGAGAAGGCCATGTGGCACAAGGCCTTTGAAAGTGACGAAGTAAACAACATCATACAGGCGCTGGGCATCCGCTTCGGGGTGGACAGCGAGGACAGCAAAGAGGCCAATATCGACAAGCTGCGCTATAAGAAGGTCATTATCATGACCGATGCCGACGTCGATGGCTCACACATCGACACCCTGATTATGACCCTCTTCTTCCGCTACTTCCCGCAGGTAATCCAGAATGGCTATCTGTACATCGCTACGCCGCCTCTCTACCTCTGTACGAAGGGAAAGGTGAAGGAGTATTGCTGGACCGACCAGCAGCGCCAACGCTTCATTGACACGTATGGAGGGGGCTCGGAAAACGCCATCCATACCCAACGCTACAAAGGTCTGGGTGAGATGAATCCCGAGCAGCTGTGGGAGACAACCATGAATCCAGAAAACAGAATGCTGAAGCAGGTACACTTGGAGAATGCCGCAGAAGCCGACTACATTTTCTCCATGCTGATGGGCGAGGACGTAGGGCCACGCCGCGAATTCATTGAGAAGAATGCCCGCTACGCCAACATCGACGCCTAATCAAATTTACTAACATAGCCTAACTCACATCTTACGAAGAAAGCCCCGGCTTATAGGAACAATCCTACATAGCCGGGGCTTCTTTCATTGTACCACCTCCTTACAAGCGTCAAGCGATGTACCCTTGTTTCTTCAGCTCTTCAGCGGCCTGTTCCAACTCATGATACCACGCCTCGCCAAACTTGCGGACAAGCGGTTCGCGCAAGAAGCGATAGACCGGCACGTCCTCCTTCTGTCCCAAGAGGAATGCCGCCTTGCATACATTCCAGCGATGGTAGTTGACCGCTTTATAAGGGCCGTAATCGCCTATACGTATGGGATAGAGATGGCAGGAAATGGGTTTGTAGAATGAGGTCCTGCCTGCCCGATAAGCCTTCTCGATGGCACAATAGCAGCATCCCTTTTCATCGTAGCAGGTGAACACACAATCTTTGTCGTTGACAATGGAGGTCACCAGATCGCCTTCGCAATCGGTGTAGACCACACCTTGCCTCTCAATCACCGCACGCGCCTCGGGCGACAATTCGTCCCACACCACCGACAACACCTCTTCCAACTGCTCCACCTCGTCCAACTCGACGGGTGCTCCGGCATCTCCTTCGATGCAACACGCCCCCTTGCAGGCACCCAAGTCGCAAAGAAACTTCTCGCGGAAAACATCCAGCGAAACCACTACATTATCTATCTGTACCATCTCTTCTCCATTTTTATGAAAAAAGGAGGGTGCGTCCACAACGGCGGCACACCCTCCTCGCGTCTTTATTCCGATGTTTATTTAATCAAGTCCTTACCTGTCATCTCCGTCGGCTGGGCCATACCCAAAATGTGAAGGATGGAAGGAGCTACGTCGGCCAACACGCCGTCCTCCACGCGAGCCTCCTTGTTGTCCGTCACATAGACAAAGGGAACGGGATTCAGCGAGTGTGCCGTGTTGGGCGTACCGTCCTCGTTCAGTGCATGGTCGGCATTGCCATGGTCGGCAATGATAATCACCTCATAGCCGTTGGCCTTGGCAGCCTCTACGGTATCCTTCACGCAGTTGTCAATGGCGACAACCGCCTTCTCGATAGCTTCATAGATGCCTGTATGACCCACCATGTCACCGTTTGCATAGTTCACCACGATGAAGTCGTACTTCTGCGTACCGATGGCCTCCACCAACTTGTCCTTAACCTCGTAGGCACTCATCTCCGGCTTCAGGTCATAGGTAGCCACTTTGGGAGATGGCACCAGGATACGCTCTTCCTGATCATACGGAGTTTCGCGTCCACCGTTGAAGAAGAAGGTTACGTGCGCATACTTCTCCGTCTCGGCAATGTGCAACTGCGTCTTGCCACTGTTGGAGAGATATTCGCCCAACGTATTCTGCACATTCTCCTTGTCAAAGAGGATGTGTACACCTGTGAAGCTTGCGTCATAAGGAGTCATACAGTAATATTGCAGACCGGGGATGGTCTTCATGCCGGTCTCAGGCATATCCTGCTGCGTCAAGACGATAGTCAGCTCCTTGGCACGGTCATTGCGATAGTTGAAGAAGATGACTACATCACCCTCCTTGATGGTACCGTCCACCGTAGCATTGTTGATAGGCTTGATAAACTCATCGGTCACGCCTTCGTCGTAGCTCTCCTGCATGGCCTGTACCATGTCATCGGCTTGCTTGCCGTCACCGTTTACCAGTAGGTCGTAAGCTGTCTTGACACGTTCCCAACGCTTGTCGCGGTCCATGGCATAGAAACGTCCCACAATGGAGGCAATGCGTCCGGCCGACTGTGCGCAATGAGCAGTCAGCTGTTCGATGAAGCCCTTACCGCTCTTGGGGTCGGTATCACGACCGTCCATGAAACAGTGTACAAACGTGCGCTCGCCCACACCATACTCTTTGGCTATGTCGCAGAGGGCAAAAAGGTGCTCCAGCGAGCTGTGAACGCCACCGTTAGAGGTCAGACCCATAAAGTGAACGTTCTTCCCCTGCTCCTTGGCGTAAGTGAAAGCTGCCACAATCTCCTTGTTCTGACGGATGCTTCCGTCGGCACAAGCGCGGTTAATCTTCACTAGGTCCTGGTAAACGATGCGTCCGGCACCGATGTTGAGGTGTCCCACTTCCGAATTACCCATCTGTCCGTCGGGCAAACCGACATTCTCACCACTGGCCTGTAGCTGCGAATGCGGATAGTTGGCCAACAGACTGTCCCAATATGGAGTGGGAGTATTGAAAATCACATCGTCTTTCTTGTGGTCGCCCATTCCCCAACCATCAAGAATCATTAAAAGGGCTTTCTTACTCATAATCTATATTTTATTAAACATTCATTTCGTTACCGATTCACCAACCCGCTATGCAGCAGCCGATCGGGGAAAGAGGGGAACGCATCTTGCCTGTTCCGAGTGCAAAAATACGCATTAATTCTGATTTATCTGTTCTCTGCCGAAGAAAACGTGCATGTGAAGATTAACTCTTCCAACGGAATGAAGCGACCGACTTCGCAGGAAGCTCGTAGCAGAAGGTGTGCTTGCCGTCGGTCACCTCCAGCCGACGTGCCGTGTCGCCCTCATTCATCGCCACATCGGCATACGTCCCGTCAGGATTCTCGAAAGCGGCATGAGTCACCTGGAGGGGAGCCTGACTGATGCCTATACGAACAGCTCCCGGCCGTACCACTGCCGAAAGATGGCCGATGACATAGTAGTGCGAATTGCGGGTGATGGTGGCGTAGTCGGTTCGGTCAATGTCCACTGCGCCATAACAACTTCTGCATCCCCCCTCACGATTGGGCCCGCGTTCAGAATCGAGCATCAGATTCCACACAATGACCGCCTTGCACCAGTTGTTTACCGTTCCCAATGCCACTTCACGCATATCTTCCATCAAACGGTACTCCAGATTGCGTCCATCGTTCCACATGCCTATCGAGGTCTCCGTAAAGATAAGTTCCTTGTCGGGACGCTGGGTGTGGATGTCATTCAGTTCCTCACGATTGCCACAATAGTTATGGTAAGCAGCACCGGTCAGGAAAGCGGCAGTGACCTCGTCGTCATACATGCGGAGGGGATAGTCTTCCTGCCCCTCCACATTGTCATAGTTGTAGTTGTGGTCGAAGGCATAAATCTTCACATTCAGACCGGCCTGTTTGAAGGCAGGGCCGAGTGCCTCTCTGACAAACGCCTGCTCTTCCTTCCATTCCATATACAAAGAGGCCGAATTGCCTCTGTTCAGCGGTTCGTTCTGTGGCGTGACGGCATAGATGGGAATCCCCTCCTGACGGAACGCCTCTACCCACTTTACGAAATAGGTAGCATACGCCTTATAACAAGATGGGTTCAGCTGTCCGCTTGTCCACGAATCATAGGGTTTCCGCTCCGTCAGATTGTTCACCTTCATCCATTTGGGACAGGTCCAAGGAGAACCCAATATCTTCACATCTGGATTGATAGCCAGCATCTCCTTCAGGACGGGGATGACATACTCCTTCTCTTCCGGCTGCAATGCGAAATGCTCGATTCCCGGCTCGTCACAACAGGTGTATTCGCTCAATGAGAAGTCGGAACAGCCGATGGAGATGCGGACATAGCTATAGCCCATGCCCTTTTCCACCGAAAAGGTCTCTTCCAGAAAGCGATGACGGTCTTCGGCCGACATCTGCAACAGATTGTAGCAGGTAGAACCTGTCATGGCAGCCCCAAAGCCATCCATGACCTGATAGCGGGTTGACGGATTCAGCACGATACAGGTGTCGGACGCTGCTTTCTGCGTCTTCACCACCTCCTTGGCAAAATCCTTGGAGCGATTATTGGTAGTGACATAAGCCTCCACCGTATCCTTCGACTCGCGCGTGCAGGAGGAGACCGTGAGCAGCAGACATCCGCACAAGCTGCTCAACAGTGTGTTCATTTTACTTGTCTTCATGGTTTACATATAGTTTAACAATAATGTATCAGACCCTTCACTTCCTGCGCAAATACTCATACCCGAAGCGACAACGGAGGCAGTCGCGACGTTCGCAATACCTCCGATGCAGCTGGATGAGGGCTTGCGAATCGGAAGCCGTAGTCACTTGCAGGCCAACGGCATCCCACTGGCGAACGATGAAATTGTCCTCCGCCTTCAACGCCTCCAGAAATACCATGGCCCGATTGCACAATGCCTCCTCACACCGATAGCGGCCGTAAGCGTACAGGAAGGGAACGATCGTATTGATAATCACCAGCTCTTGTGCCCGCTTTCCCAACGTCTTCTCCCTACGAGGCGAAAGTTTCTGGAAAGTGAAATGTTCCGTCCAGTAGGGTGAAGTCTGGAGCTGCAACAGCTTCTTGACTTCTTCTATTCCGGCCGCCTCCATAAAGCGTGAGAAGAGCGACTGCTCCTTGTGATAGAAAAAGGCCAGCTGCGCCATGCGTACATGGGGAAAGTTATCGGGGCGCATGCGCAATAGACGCCACCGCTCTGCAGGAAGTGGAGCGGACAACTGAAACTTGTGCTGCAAATAGCGGAATTCGTTGCGCAACCCGCGGAAATAATCGTCAGCTTCAGGCGGCTCTTGTTCCAACAAGCCCGCCTGTCCAAAAAATAGGGCCTCAACCTGTTGCAGATTGTCGCGATGCTTGTCTACAGCCCGAAAGGGAAGGCGCAAAGCCCAGGCTTCGAATGCATCACTGTTCAGCCCAAATCCGAAGTTGCGTGCCAAGGTCACAAAGAAGGCATCCTCCCACCGGTGGTCGCAACGCTCCAAACGCTGATAGACCTGCTCTGTTTTCTGCTCTAGACGCTCCACCTGCAAAGCCGAAAGCCATGAGTGAATCACCAATCGGGACAGCGAAGGCAACACAGCATAGCAAGGAGGGGTTATCTCGTTACGGCACAATTCTTCATAATGGAGTGACACCTTAGGCGGACAGGTAAGCTGCAACTGCGGAATGGGCGTGCCATCGGTTCGACACACGGCACAGTCTGCCTCTCCTACCACATGCAGAATCACGCTGTCATAGGCCTTGTCCGACTGATGGCCATGGCGCATCCAGTCAGAGGACCGTTGGTGTATCTCCACGTTTCCCACCCACAATGTTCCACCCAACTTCAGCTTGGCATTGAAGAAGTCAGGCCCCGCATCGGTATTGGCCAGACCGGCATCAATGACCTCCACAGACTCCCCCGAGGTAGTAGAAAGCGGCTCCAGCGGGAAGATTTTATGTTTCCAGACGTAATGCAGCAGTTTTTCCATTGTTAAGAAGACGTTAATGATATCCGCAAATGTAAGAAAAATATTATCTTTGCGACTCATAATAAAGAAGTTTCTGAAACAAAAAGCTGTTTTTATTTGGATAACAGTCTTTCAGACGCAAAAACATTAAAGAAGAACGAACAATGAAATTTGCATTAATCGGTTATGGAAAGATGGGCAAGGAGATTGAGAAGATTGCCCTGAGTCGCGGACATGAAATCGTCTGCAAGATAGATGTTGACAATCAAGAGGAGTTTGAATCGGAGGCATTCAAAAGTGCCGATGTGGCCATCGAATTCACCAACCCTATGGTAGCGTATACCAATTATATGAAGACCTTTCAGGCCGGTGTGAAACTGGTTTCGGGCAGTACAGGCTGGCTGGAGGAGCATGGTGAAGAGGTAAAACGGCTCTGTACAGAAGGGGGCAAAACGCTCTTCTGGTCGTCCAACTTCAGCTTGGGTGTGGCCATATTTTCCGCAGTAAATAGTTATCTGGCCCACATTATGAACCAGTTCCCCTCTTACGACGTCAGCATGAGCGAGACGCACCACGTACATAAGCTCGACGCTCCTAGCGGCACCGCCATCACCTTGGCTGAGGGTATTCTGGAACAGCTGGACCGCAAGCAGCAATGGGTGAAAGGTACACTGACTGCCCCCGACGGTTCAATAAGCGGCTCAACCGAATGTGCGGCCGACGAACTTCCCATCAGCTCCATCCGCGAAGGCGAAGCGCCCGGTATACATGCTATCTGCTACGACAGCGAAGCCGATAGTATTACCATCACCCACGATGCCAAGAACCGTCATGGATTTGCGTTGGGTGCCGTATTGGCTGCAGAATACACGGCTACACACGAGGGATTTTTGGGAATGAAGGACCTTTTCCCCTTCCTGTCCAAATAAGCTTGGAAACATCATCGAGAAAAATACAATCGCATAGTAACGCATAACAGATATTTATGAGAAAAGCAACACGTGCCCAATGGATTAAGTTCGGCGTTGTCACCTTGCTCTATCTGGCTTTCCTGATCTGGGTGAAAAGCTGGCTGGGACTGGTGATACTCCCCTTCATCTTTGATGTCTATATCAGTAAGATAATTCCCTGGAGCTGGTGGAAACAGGCGAAGAACAGTACCGTTCGGGGAGTGATGAGTTGGGTAGATGCCATCGTCTTCGCCTTGGTGGCAGTCTACTTTGTCAACCTCTATATCTTCCAGAACTACCAGATACCAACCTCGTCACTCGAAAAATCGTTGTTGGTGGGCGATTTCCTGTATGTCAGCAAGATGAGTTACGGACCTCGCGTACCTAACACACCACTCTCCATGCCTTTGACGCAGCACACTCTGCCGATACTGAATTGCAAGTCGTATCTCGATTGGCCTCAATGGAAATACAAGCGGGTGGCCGGATTGGGCCGGGTGAAACGAGGAGATATCGTGGTGTTCAACTTCCCTGCCGGCGATACGGTGGCCTTGAACTACCAACAGACCGACTTCTATAGCCTCTCCTACGAGGTGGGACGAAGCCTTTATCCCAACACCATCCATTTGGACAGTCTGGACGGCTACCAACGTCGGCTGGTATTCGACCTCTATTATCAGGCCGGCAGCAAACAGATACGACAGAATCCACGCATCTATGGCGACGTGGTGACACGTCCTGTTGACCGACGCGAGAACTACGTGAAGCGATGCATCGGATTGCCTGGTGACACACTGCAAATCATCAACGGACAAGTGTACATCGACGGGAAGGCGATGGAAAACCCAGCCGATATGCAGCAAAACTACTTCGTGCAGACTTCCGGCCCGCTGATTGGCGAAGAGATGTTCCGCGAATGGGGCATCAGCTGCGATGACCAGTCATTGATGCCGTCCGAAGCAGGCTGGGAAGCAAACCTGGTAGCGATGGGGCTGGACTGCCGCGATGCACAAGGACGGCTGACCCCCATCTATCACCTGCCATTGACCAAAACCATGCTGCAGACACTGCAAGGAAACAAGAAACTGATAGCACGCATCGTGCAGGAGCCCGATGAATACTCGGGTGCCCTCTACCCCTTGAACGGAAATACCCACTGGACACGCAACAATTACGGTCCGCTGTACATACCGGCCAAAGGCACCTCCGTTGCACTCACTTTCGACAATCTGCCTCTATACGAACGTTGCATCACAGCCTACGAAGGCAACGAACTGCGGGTTTGTGAGGACGGCATTTACATCAATGGAGAGCGACGCGACAGCTACACCTTTGGCATGGACTACTATTGGATGATGGGGGACAACCGCGACAACTCGGCCGACTCACGCTACTGGGGGTTTGTACCCGAGGATCATGTCGTAGGAAAGCCCATCGTGGTCTGGCTCTCCTTAGACAAGGACCGTGGCTGGTTCGACGGCAAAATCCGCTGGAACCGCCTCTTCAAGTGGGTACACACGAACTGATTCTTAACCATCCGTCTCTATGTCAACGAAGGGAAGGAACATACTCATTGCTCTCTGTTCAGCAGTGCTGATGGCAGTACTGCTCAGAGGGTGCGTGGTCACTTCGTACCTGATACCTTCTACCGGCATGGAAAATACGCTCTACCAAGGTGAACGGATATGGGTGAACAAGTGGAGTTATGGCTATCGGCTGCCCTGGATGCGCCTATGGGGCTATCACCGTTGGTGTGAGGCTCCCGTCTACCGCGACGAGATGGTCGTATTCAACAATCCTGCAAACTATACGACCACTCCTCTTTCGCGTCGCGAAGTCTTTATCGGACGCTGCATCGGCACCCCTGGCGATACATTACTTATTGATTCGCTCTATACTGTGGACTCCTCCAGCCGTTTCGCCCCCGACAGCAAGATACTATATCGATATCCCCATTCGCGGGTCGCCTTGCTGGATTCACTACTCTTGCTGCTCCACATCCCGCAAGGACGCCTGATGGGCAAGGACTCCACACATTGTTTCCGCAGTTTCAGCCGCTACGAACACTATCTGCTGGAACAAGCCATGAACGGACGATGTTGGCTGACGCCTGCCGATTCGCAGGACTCTGCCCAGCAGCTACATCCACTCATCGTCCCCGGTCGGAATCGTCCCGTACGGGTCTATCCGTGGAATATTACTCTGCTGCGCAACACACTGATCCTGCACGAAGGCAAGCAAGCTGAAATCCGCCACGATACCCTCTATGTGGAAGGCAAACCTACTCAACACTGCACCTTTACCAAGAATTATTATTGGGTCTGTGCCAACAATTCTGTCAATCTGTCGGACTCACGCCTTTTCGGGTTTGTTCCGCAGGACCATCTCATCGGTCGGGCCACACGTGTCTGGTTCTCCAAAGAGCCTGAGAGCTCCCTGTTCAGCGGATATCGCTGGCACAGGATAGGGAAGAAGATTGAGTGACCCCTACCATAAAATCGCATTTGAAATGGAAACCATCGTCTATCTCTCGTCTGCCTATCTGGCACCCATCGAATACTATACCAAGTTGCTGACCTACGACAAAATCTATGTGGAACAATATGACCACTACATAAAGCAGACCTATCGCAACCGTTGCCACATCGCTGCACCCGACGGGGTGTTGGCCCTCTCTGTACCCATCGTCAAACCTGATAATCTGAAGTGTCCGCTACGCGACATCCGCATTTCCGACCACGGCAACTGGCGTCACCTGCATTGGAACGCATTGGAGTCGGCCTACAACCACACTCCCTTCTTCGAATATTACAAAGATGACTTCCGCCCCTTCTACGAGCAGAAGTACGAATTTTTGGCGGACTTCAATGAAGCACTTTGCCACCTGATATGCAGTCTCATCGACTTTGCACCGCACATAGAGCGGACGACTGCCTACCACATGGCTTCTGAACATGAGCCAGACGACTTCCGTGAGCGTATTCACCCCAAGAGAGAGTACCGTACGGAGGATTCTTCCTTCTGTCCCGTCCCCTATTACCAAGTGTTTCAGGAGCGTCTTGGTTTCCTGCCCAATCTCAGCATCGTAGACCTGCTTTTCAACATGGGACCCGAGAGCCTGCTCGTGTTGCAACAGTCCACCCATTAGATACCCGTTGTATATAAAAAACTTCCTGTCCATACGTATCTATGAGCAGGAAGTCTATTTTATGACAGGCGAACTTAGGATGCCTTCTTCTCCTTCACGTCGCTATTGGCTTCGACCACGTTCACTACGTAGTCACCCAGTTTCTCGCATTCAGCAATGATATCCATGTAATATACACCCATCTGATAGCTGTACTCCTTGTTGTTGACATCTATAATGTTCTGGTTCTTCAACTGATTGCGATAATTGTTGATTTCATTTTCTATGTTGAACGACTTGTTCACATCCACTATCTGATGTTCGGAACGTTCAACCACCTGAATCATCTGAGCCAGTGCGTCATCCGTCAGCTTCATCATGTAATGGATATGTTCATACTGCCGTTCCGTAAAGTCTTGTGATGTCTGACGCTTGCGGTTAATGGTGCGTGCCAGGTTGTAGCAACTGTCGCCTATGCTTTCAATCTCGGTTACCTCACGCAACATCGAACGAATCTGCAATTTACTTTCCGAACTCAGACGCCCTTCCGACACCTGGTTCAGATAGTTGGCAATCTCCAGCTCCATACTGTCACTGATATTCTCGTACTTCTCGATGCGGCTGAAGAGATTGTTGAACTCATCGTCCTTTTCGGTATGCAGCAGGTCACGTACCATACCATACATGCGTCGCGTACGCTCGGCAAACAGGTGAATCTCCTTGCGGGCCTCCAGAATGGAAAGTTCTGCCGTAGAGAGCAGACCACGCGAAATAAAGCGCAGACGGTACTCCTCGTCGTTCTCCTTCAGTGGCAATATGACACAGACAATACGTTCAATACCCTTGACAAACCATATAAGCAGTAGGACGTTGAAGACATTGAAGGCGGTGTGGAAAGCAGAGAGTTCGAATGCCACACGCGATGAAGGGTCGTTCTGATGCATCACGTCCGTCACAAACCAAGAGACGGCATTCATGAAAGGCTGGAAGATAACAAGCACCACAATCACACCAAAGACGTTGAACAGCAAGTGTGCCATTGCCGCCCGCCGTGCCTGCGTATTGCCAGTCAATGCAGCCAGATTGGCAGTAATGGTGGTACCGATATTCTGTCCCATGGCCAACGCAGCACCCAGTTCAAAACTGATCCACCCGTTAGCACACATAATCAACGTAATGGCCATTGTAGCCGCTGAAGCCTGCACAATCATGGTCAAAACCGCTCCCACCAGCACAAAAATGATGATGGAAAGGAACCCCATGTCCGTCCACTCCTGCACAAAAGCCAACATATCGGGGTTCTTGCTCAAATCGGGCGAATACTCCGTCAGGAACTTCAAGCCCATAAAAAGAAAAGCAAAACCGAAGATAAACTCGCCCACCGACTTGCGCTGGCTCTTCTGAGAGAAAAGCAACGGCACTCCGAAAGCCAACAAAGGCAAGGCGAATGCTGCCACATCGACCTTGAAGCCGAAGACTGAAATGATCCATGCCGTAACCGTAGTTCCCACATTGGCACCCATGATGACACCAATTGATTGGGCCAGAGTAAGCAAACCTGCATTTACGAAGCTGACTACCATCACTGTAGTCGCCGACGAGGATTGGATAAGAGCGGTAATCATGATACCGGTCAGCACACCGGTTACCCGATTCGTTGTCATGGCCGTCAGAATGTTACGCAGGCGGTCACCGGCAAACTTCTGTAAGCCTTCACTCATGATTTTCATACCATAAAGAAACAAGGCCAATGAGCCAAGCAACTTTAAGAAATCATAAAAAGAATATTCCATCTTTAATTATTTAAGGTGTTTCATCCTTTCATGCGCCAGAATGCCTATCTTTAGATGCCGATTGGTGCTCCTACAAGTGCCGTCATCGGAACGTTGTAACGCAGTATGAACCCTAAAAAAGAAACATCATGAAACACATGTTACAAATTTGTTGCAAAAATAATAATATTTCCAAAGAAATACCCATTGGAAGCACACTTTTGGAGATTTACCATGAATTTAATCTCGATTTTCCATTTCAAGTGGTCAGTGCCAAGGTAAATAACCGCTCCGAAGGGTTGAATTACCGGGTATATCACAACAAAGATGTGGAGTTTCTTGATGTACGCGACCCATCGGGTATGCGTACCTACATCCGCTCGCTCTGCTTCGTCCTTTACAAGGCAGCAAGCGAACTGTTTCCCCAAGGTAAACTTTACATGGAGCATCCTGTTTCGAAGGGTTACTTCTGCAACTTGCGCATCGGTCGTCCGCTCACACTGGAAGATGCCGCAGCCCTGAAGCAGCGGATGCAGGAAATCATTGCCGAAGACATCCCTTATCACCGCGTTGAATGCCATACGTCCGAAGCGGTTCGCATCTTCAGCGAACGGGGTATGAACGACAAGGTAAAACTGCTTGAGAGCGCGGGCTCGCTCTATACCTATTATTATACATTAGGTGATACGATAGATTACTACTACGGCAACCTGTTGCCCAGCACCGGTTATCTATACCTGTTCGATCTCGTGAAGTACTACGACGGTCTGTTGCTGCGTACCCCTTGTCGAGAGAACCCGACAGCCTTGGGCGACATTGTGAAGCAGGAGAAGATGCTGGAGGTATTCAAGGAGCATCTCACCTGGAACCACATTGTGGGACTGACCAATGTAGGCGATTTCAACCAAGCCTGCGAGACGGGGTATGCCACGGCACTCATCAATGTGGCCGAAGCCCTGCAAGAGAAGAAGATTGCACGGATAGCCGATGAAATCTACCGACGAGGCACAGAGGGACATCCCGTCAAACTGGTACTCATCTCAGGGCCTTCGTCATCGGGCAAGACCACCTTCAGCAAGCGGTTGAGCGTACAACTGATGACTAATGCCCTGCGCCCTTACTCCATCGCGCTGGACAACTACTTCGTGAATCGCGAAGATACTCCTCGCGACGAGAAGGGCGACTACGACTATGAGTCGCTCTATGCGCTCGACCTGAAGTTGTTCAACGAGCATCTGCAAGCCTTGCTTCGCGGTGAGGAGGTGGAGCTGCCCACCTTCAACTTCACGACGGGCAAACGTGAGTATCGAGGCGACCGACTGCGCATCGATGACCAGACCATTCTGATTCTCGAAGGCATCCATGCACTGAATCCGGAACTCACTCCCCTGATACCCAACGAGCAGAAGTACAAAGTCTATGTCTCTGCATTGACTACCATCTCGCTGGACGACCACAACTGGATTCCCACCACCGACAACCGACTACTGCGCCGCATCATCCGCGACTTCAACTACCGCGGGTACTCTGCCCGCGACACCATCTCACGATGGCCCAGTGTCCGTGCCGGCGAAGACAAATGGATTTTCCCCTATCAGGAGAATGCCGATGCCATGTTCAACTCGGCTATGATTTATGAACTGGCCGTGCTGCGCAGTCACGCCGAACCCATTCTCTCCAGCGTGCCAGACAGCTGTCCTGAGTACGCTGAGGCCTATCGGTTGCTGAAGTTCATTAAATACTTTACGCCCGTTCAGGACAAGGAAATTCCCCCTACCTCACTTCTACGCGAGTTTTTGGGAGGCAGCAGCTTCAAATACTGACAGGAACATACCAACCCCTTGCATTGTTGCAGAGGTGAGCAGACTCTGCAACAATGTGGGGGTGCATCTGTTCAGAATAAAAAAATAAGCGAGCTTTTTTTGTACTGCATTTGATTTGCACTATCTTTGCTCATCATCTGAAACAAAACAGCATTATTATGAAGAAAAGTCTTTGCATCATCATCGCACTTCTGTATAGTCTGAACGATAGCCTATGGGCACAAAACCAAGCTGATAACCAGTTGAAGCAGGCACAAGCATCGCTGGCCAACAAAGAGTATATCAAAGCCCGTGCCCTGTTTCTGAACGCTTATAACGCCTTCGCTTCAAGCGAACAATACGAAAAAGCTACGGAATGTGGTGTCCGTGCTGCTGCCCTGTACCATCGGGAAAACTATTTCAAAGAGGCATTCGATTTGCTGCGAGGGGCCGACCAACTGATAGCAGCCGGCGAACAGAAGACGCACAAGGCACGTCCTGACCTGCGCTATGCCATCGTGAAAGAGCGTCTGCAGATGTACACCAAACTGAAGAACAGCGTCCGTGCCGACGAACAGCTGACACGACTGGGAGAGATGGCCAAAGCTTCGCAGAACGACTCTCTGCTGAACGACCTGCTCTATACACAAGCCAATCATTACTACACCTTCGGCATGAACGCCAAAGGCGACGAGGCCATCAGCCGCCTCATCGGACAATATAAGAGCAACAAACAGTATGACAAGGTAGACGAATGCTATCACACGCTGATAGACATCGCACGCCGAAGCGGGAACGCAGGACTGACAGCCCGTACCTACGAGCAGTACATCGTGTGGACCGACTCTGTGCGGGCACTGAAAGCACAAGACGAGCTGAATGCCCTGAAGCAGCAATGTGCGGAAAAGCAGGCCACCATCGAGGAAAAAGAGAGTTCGCTGAAGGGACGCCAATACATCATCATCGGTCTGTGCCTGCTGTCAGGTCTGCTGGCTACACTGCTGGTACTGGGCGGCATCGTACTGATACGCTTTGTCCTACTCACCCGCCAGCAAAAGAGGACCATTGCCGTAGCCAACGAACACAATGAACTGAAAAGCAGCTTCATCCGCAACATCTCAACCCAAATGAGCCCGACTTTGGAGCAACTGGACGCATCACACCCTGCCGTCCGGGCATTAAAGGAGTTTATTACCCACATCGAGGAACTGTCCGAACTGGAGAGTCACCTTTCCGAACCCTGTGGGATGCAGGAAAAGAACATCGCCACCTTCTGCGAAGCCCTTGTACAGGAGGCTGAATTGAAGAAGCAGGAAGGCGTGACCCTGACAGTCAATGCTCCCAAGCTGAGTGTACCCATCCAGCCCGACCTGCTGAAGCATGTATTGCTCCACTTGCTGCAGAATGCGGCCTTCTACACTCCTGCAGACGGAAAGATTACGCTTGACTTCAAGGAGCGGGGTGCACATACCCATCAGTTCATCGTCAGTGATACAGGCTGCGGCATCGAAGCAGAGAGACGTGCCGGCTTGTTCAAACCTTTTGCCGAAGTGAAGGACCTGACCCAAGGCGACGGATTGGGGCTACCCATCTGTGCCTTGATGGCAACCCGTATGAACGGAACGCTTACTTTGGACGAAGGTTACACCAAAGGGGCACGCTTCGTACTGGAACTGCATACCTAAATGGGAAAAGGGCGAAATATGTTTTCTTGTTAAATATCATCACCCAAGATTTTTCTGTTCACGAACTATTCACTATTTTTGCGGTGGATTCAAGAAGACAATAGAATGGCACAAGGCTCCCGACAAGTTCAGACACAGGCGCAACAGCAGATACAGACGCTGTCGCCCCAGCAGATTCTGGTAGTGAAACTACTGGAACTGCCGGCTGTGGAGCTGGAAGACAGGGTGCGTGCCGAACTGTTGGAGAATCCCGCTCTGGAAGAGGGACACGAGGACAACGAAGCAGATGAGTACGCCGACGCAACGACTCCTGAAGAGGAGGGCGATACCAGCTACGACTCCCTGAGCGACTACCTCAACGAAGATGACATCCCCGACTACAAGCTGCAAGAGAACAACCGAAGCCGCGACGAGCAGCCCGAAGAGATTCCCATCTCAGCCTCTACATCCTTCTACGAGACCTTGAAAGAGCAACTGGGCGAACAGGAACTGACCGAACGGCAGCGCGAGCTGGCCGAGTATCTGATAGGTTCGCTGGACGACGACGGCCTGTTGCGCAAGTCGTTGGGTGACCTGAGCAACGATCTGGCTATCTATTCAGGTATCGATGCTTCGGTTCAGGAGCTGGAAGAGGTATTGAGAATCATTCAGGACTTTGACCCCGCCGGCCTGGGAGCACGCAATCTGAAAGAGTGTCTGCTGATACAGGTACGGCGCAAGATGGATACCCAGCCGGACGAGGACGAGTCGCTGCTGCACATCGAGGAGAGCATACTGACCAACTGCTACGAGGAATTCACACGCAAGCATTGGGAGAAGATAGAACAGAAGTTAGGTCTGGACGAGGCCACCACCCGACAGGCCATCAAGGAGATATGCCGGCTGAACCCGCGACCGGGTGCCTCGATGGGCGAGACCATCGGCAAGGATCTGCAACAGATTGTACCCGACTTTCTGGTCGACACCGATGACGAGGACAACATCACGCTGACGCTGAACAACCGCAACGTACCCGAACTGCGCATGAGCCGCGACTTCACCACGCTGGTAGAAGAGCATACCAAGAACAAAGCCAACCAGTCGAAGGAGTCGAGAGAGGCCTTGCTGTTCCTGAAACAGAAGATGGATGCGGCACAGGGATTTATTGATGCCATCAAGCAACGGCAGAATACATTGCTCAAGACCATGCAGGCTATCATCGACCTGCAGCGTCCTTTCTTTCTGGAGGGAGACGAATCGCTGCTCCGCCCCATGATACTGAAGGATGTGGCCGAACGTACAGGACTGGACATCTCGACCATCTCGCGCGTCAGCAATAGCAAATACGTGCAGACCAGCTTCGGCATCTATCAGCTGAAGTTCTTTTTCAGCGACGGCTATACCACGGGAGATGGCGGGGAGATGTCGGTACGCGAAATACGGAAGATACTGAAAGAGTGCATCGACAGCGAAGACAAGAAGAAGCCGCTGACCGATGACGAACTGACCGACCTGCTGAAGGAGAAAGGATACCCGATAGCCCGACGGACAGTGGCCAAGTATCGCCAGCAGATGGGCATTCCTGTGGCCCGACTGAGAAAATGAGAACCGAGTATGGATTGACGGCAGCAAGAGACTCTGACGACAGATGGAACAGACAGAAGAACATATTGTAGCAGAAAAGACACTCCTACGGACAGCCAAGGTGGTTTCGGTGATATTTACACCGTTCTCCATTCCCTTCGTAGCCTTTCTGATACTCTTCATCTTCTCTTACCTGCGCATCATGCCGCTCAAGTACAAGCTGATAGTTCTGGGGGTGGTATACTGCTTCACCATCATGATGCCTACCCTGACCATCTTCCTCTTTCGGAAGATCAACGGGCTCAGTTCCTCCGAACTGGCAGAGCGGAAACGGAGATACGTTCCCTTCCTGCTGACCATCATCTCCTACCTCTTCTGCCTGTTCATGATGCACCGGTTGAACATACCTTGGTATATGACCGGCATCATATTGGCCGCCTTGCTCATGATGGTCATCTGCGTCGTCTTGAACCTGAGGTGGAAGCTGAGCGAGCACATGGCCGGAGCCGGAGCCGTCATAGGCGGATTGGTAGCCTTTAGTGCCCTCTTTGGCTACAATCCCGTCTGGTGGCTCTGTCTATTCATCCTGATAGCAGGCGTCCTGGGCACCTCGCGCATCATTCTGCAGCACCACACCACTGGTGAAGTGATGGGCGGATTTGCCGTCGGATTGCTTTGCTCGCTGCTGGTGCTGCATCCGTTGAGCAACATGCTGTTCAGGGTCTTCCTGTTTTAGGAAGCAAAAAAGAGAAACTAATTCGGTGAAGGAAAGGGTTGGACAAGCCCCGCACTCCACCACAATAATAACCTTTTTAAAAACTAATGATTATGAACTTTCCGACAAACGTAAAGTACACCAGCGAACATGAGTGGATTCGTATGGAAGGCGATGTAGCCTATGTAGGTATCACAGACTATGCACAGGAGCAACTGGGCGATATCGTATTTGTTGATATCCAGACTGAAGGCGAGACACTGGCTGCAGGCGATGCATTCGGTACCATCGAAGTTGTGAAGACCATCTCTGACCTCTTCATGCCGGTAGCCGGCGAAGTGCTGGAGCAGAACGAAGCATTGGCCGACCAGCCCGAACTGGTCAACAAAGATCCTTATGGCGAAGGCTGGCTCATCAAGGTGAAACCGGCTGCTGACGCAGACTTCGACAGCCTGCTGGATGCCGACGCATACAAAGCGCTGGTCAACGAATAAGCCGTACACGCAACAGGGCCTTGCCCCGATGCCGATCAGTAACAGACAGAGGCACGAAGGTACAGAGTACTCATCCGTCAGTAACGGCTGACAGGAGCACTCTCTTCCTTTGTGCCTTCGTATAACCCTAAGAATTATCCATTAAAATGCTATCACCCATTGTCAGCATCATCATGGGCAGCACATCCGACCTTCCCGTCATGGAGAAGGCGGCCCAGCTGCTGAATGATATGCACGTTCCGTTCGAAATGAACGCGCTCTCGGCACACCGCACTCCGGAGGCCGTAGAAGAATTTGCAAAGAATGCCCGTCAACGCGGCATCAAAGTCATCATTGCCGCTGCCGGCATGGCAGCCGCACTGCCCGGCGTCATCGCCGCCAACACTACCCTGCCCGTCATCGGAGTACCCGTCAAAGGCAGTGTACTCGACGGTGTAGATGCCTTGTACTCCATCATACAGATGCCTCCCGGCATCCCCGTTGCCACAGTAGCCATCAACGGAGCCATGAATGCCGCCATCCTGGCTGTGCAAATACTGGCACTGAGCGACCCCGCCCTAGCCGAAAGCTTTGCCACTTACAAAGAGGGGCTGAAAAAGAAGATTGTCAAGGCCAATGAGGATTTAAAGGAAGTGAAGTACGAATATAAAACGAATTGACACACGGCATCCGCAAGCAGACACTATGGACCTATTCAACTATTCCCGCCGAGAGACATCGGCAGTCAACGTGGGTGCCACCCCGCTGGGAGGAGCCAACCCCATCCGCATACAGAGCATGACCAACACGCCTACGCAAGACACGGCAGCCTGCGTGGCACAGACCCTACGCATCGTCAGCGCCGGGGGAGAGTATGTACGCCTCACCACACAAGGAGTGAAGGAGGCTGAGAACCTGAAGGAAATCAATGCCGCACTGCGTCGGGAGGGATGCATGGTGCCGCTGGTGGCCGACGTACACTTCAACCCCCGTGTGGCTGACGTAGCGGCCCTCTATGCCGAGAAGGTACGCATCAACCCCGGTAACTACGTGGATGCCGCTCGCACCTTCAAGCAGCTGGAATACACCGACGAAGCGTATGCGCAAGAGCTGCAGAAGATACGTGACCGCTTTGTCCCCTTTCTGGACATCTGCCGTGCCAACCATACGGCCATCCGCATCGGGGTGAACCACGGCTCACTCTCCGACCGCATCATGTCACGCTACGGCGACACGCCCGAGGGGATGGTGGAGTCGTGCATGGAGTTCCTGCGCATCTGCGTGGCCGAGCACTTCACCGATGTAGTCATCTCCATCAAAGCCTCCAACACGGTGGTGATGGTCAGGACCGTCCGCCTGCTGGCACACGTCATGGAGCAAGAGGGAATGCACTTCCCCTTCCACTTGGGAGTGACCGAGGCGGGCGACGGCGAAGACGGACGCATCAAGTCGGCTCTGGGCATCGGTGCCCTGCTGGCCGACGGACTGGGTGACACCATCCGTGTATCGCTGAGTGAGGCCCCCGAAGCCGAGATACCTGTGGCACGCAAGCTGGTGGACTACATCCTCCGCCGTGAGGGACATCCGTACATACCTGGAGCCGAAGCAGCCTCGTTCAACTACCTTGTACCCGTACGGCGTGCCACCCGTGCCGTCCGCAACATCGGAGGAGACAACCTGCCCGTCGTCTTGTCGGCCCAGCTGGATGGGGTGAAGCGCAACTTCCATTCCCAGTTCATGCCCGACTATCTCTACGTAGGTCGGAAGCTGCCCGAAACACTGCTGCCCGATATGCAGTATATCCTCGATGCCGACGTATGGCAGGGAGAGAAGAATACTTGGCCGGCCTTCAACGGCAGCCAGCTGCCCTATATGGGTGCCGTCTCTGCTCCGCTGAAGTTCCTGTTCATCACCTATCTGGGACTGAACGAAGAGGCGTTGGCATGCCTGAAGTACCATCCGGAGGTGGTTCTGATTGTGCAGAGCAACCATCCCAACCGGTTGGGCGAGCAGCGTGCCCTTGTACACCAGCTGATGAACGAAGGCCTCGGCAATCCGGTCATCTTCTTCCAGCACTACAGCGAGCAAGAGGCCGAAGCTTTCCAGCTCCAGGCTGCAGCCGATATGGGTGCGCTGATATTCGACGGCTTCTGCGACGGCCTGTTCCTCCTCAACCTGCCTCCGCAGCAGGATCACGTCGGCACCAACCCCATCAGCGACACACTTGTTGACAGCACCGCCTTCGGCATCCTGCAGGCCGGCCGCATCCGTACCAGCAAGACGGAGTACATCTCCTGTCCCGGTTGTGGACGTACGCTCTACGACCTGCAGAGCACCATTGCCCGCATCAAGGAAGCTACCAGCCATCTGAAGGGGTTGAAGATAGGCATCATGGGGTGCATTGTCAACGGACCGGGTGAGATGGCCGATGCCGACTATGGATATGTAGGAGCCGGTCGAGGCCGCATCAGCCTCTACAAGCGGAAGGAGTGCATCGAGAAGAACATTCCCGAGGCAGAGGCTGTGGATAAGCTGATAGCACTCATCAAGGCGAACGGCGACTGGCAGCCACAGTGATACACTGTCGGCCTTCTGTTTCATCCCATGCAGGAGCCATCCGCTTTAAAACTTGTCGGGCAGAAGTTCTAAACTTTTGAGGAATTAGTTTAAAACTTCTGCCCGACAGGTCTTAATGTCGTTTGCTCACACAAACAGCCAGTCACCGGCTTGCACCTCCAACGGGCGGACATGGAATGCCAGCGGCTGTGGCTGTCCGGACGATGGAGTGAGTGTCTTCCTGTACTCCTCCTCATCCAGTAGCACCTTAACGGCTGCCTTCAGGTCGTCGTCGTCCTTCAGCTGCTCGATGATGCTGCCCCGCTGGTAATAGTATCGCTTGACAATCTCAACGGCAATCATGGCTTTGATATCCTTGGCAAAGTAGTCCAGATCCCGCTCCAGATTGTGTGTCAGTTTCTTCTCCAACGCCTGAAACTCGTCGGCTGCATCCGAAAGGTAGCCTTCAAACTCGGCCATCTCCTTCAGGTTCTTCAGTATCTTCTCCGTTTGCTGGTCGTACTTGAAGTCGGCCTTCTTCACCAGCTCCTTGAAGTCGGCATAGTCGGCCTCCGTCACCTGGAAGCGTTCGGGAGCCTCAATGGAGGCGTGCTTCAGGCAGTACTGTGTGGCATAATCGAAAATCAGGTTGTCGTTCACCAGATAGTAGAGGATGTTGGGCAGCTTTTCGGGTGCCAATTGGATGTCGGGCATGATGCCTCCGCCGTCGCGCACTTCACGTCCCGCAGCCGTGTGGAAGAGGTGTGTCAGGCTGTCGGGAATCTGTCCCACGCTGCCGTCGGCGTTGCGGTGCTGGTAGTCGATGGCCTGTACACATCGTCCGCTGGGGATGTAGTACTTCGAGGTGGTCAGTTTCATCGTTGCCCCGTACGGCAACGGGCGGGTTGTCTGCACCAGTCCCTTGCCATAGGTGCGTGTCCCCACAATCACTGCACGGTCTAGGTCTTGCAGCGAACCTGCTAATATCTCCGACGACGAGGCGGTTCGTCCGTCCACCAGTACGGCCAGCGGTATCTCCAGGTCCAGCGGTTCGCGCAGCGTCTTGTACGTGTTGCTGGCCTGCTTGGTCTTGCCCTTGGTAGTGACCAGCGTCTTGCCCCGTGGCAGGAAGAAGTTGGCAATCTCCACCGACTCGTCCAGCAGTCCGCCTCCGTTTCCGCGCAGGTCAATCACCAGCGAGGTAATGCCCCGCTTCTTCAGGTCCAGGAATGCCTGTTTGAACTCCTTCGAAGGGTTCCCCGAAAAGGTGCTCAGGTTGATGTATCCCACGTTGTTCTCCAGCTTGTCATAATAAGGTATAAAGGGGAGCTGGATATTGCGGCGCACGATGTCAAACTCCAGCGGCTGCTCCGTGCCCGGCCGCTGCACCTTCAGCTTGAAGCGGGTGCCGGTCTGTCCGCGCAGCATCTCGCTCACCTGCTGGTTGTCCTTTCCCATCAGGTCCTCTCCGTCTATCTCCATCAGTACGTCCCCCGCCTTCAGTCCCACGGTAGCAGCCGGCATACCTTCGTAGGGTTCGGATATCATGGAACGCTTCAGCTTGGCATTCCACGTAATCACCGACCCGATGCCGCCATACGAATTCTTCAGCATCTGTTCCAGTTCGCTCTGGTCATCCTCGGGGAAGTAGTTGGTATAGGGGTCAAGCGAATAGAGCATCGCGTCAATACCCTCGCGGATGGTCTTGTCCGGCTGGATGGTATCTACATAAAACATATCCAGTTCCTTTACGATGGAACTGAAGATATCCAGATTCTTGGCTATCCTGAAATTGCGGTCGTCTGACTTCTGGAAGCTCCACAGGAGCACCCCTCCCGCCACGACAGCGAGCAGGCAGAGTGTAAGTTTCAAAGGTCTTTTCATATCACGTAATCTTTTCAAAGTTCATTTTTTATGGTTTCCCACTCTTCGGGCGAGAGTTCGGCCCCTATCACCTGGATGATGCGTCCGGACAGGAGCGAGCCAATGCGTGCACATTTCTCCAGCGCATATCCGCACGTCAGTCCGTACAGGAATCCCGCCGCAAAGTAGTCGCCGGCACCCGTGGTGTCCACCACCTTCTCTACAGCGACCGCCTCCACATGCACCGTCTCCGTACCTTTACGGAGCAGTGAGCCCCGTGCGCCCAACTTTACCACGGCCACACTGCACAGCCCACCTAGCACGTCCAGTGCCTCTTCGGGCTCCTTCCCTGTAAAGGCACGTGCCTCTTCCTCGTTGGCAAATACGATGTCCACATACTTGTTTATCAGGAGCGAGAAGAAGTCGCGATCGTCCCTCACCACGTTCGGACTGGCCAGATCCATACAGACCTGCAAGCCCGCCTCTTTGGCCAGCTCGATGGCCCTCAGTATCATGTCGTGGTCCTGCACCAGATAGCCCTCTATCAGCAGATAGGTATATCCCTTGAACATATCAGGCACCAGCTCCTCCGCCTTCAGTGAGCTGGCCGCTCCCAGGTAGTCGGCAAAAGTGCGTTCGCCGTCCGGCGAGATAAAGGTGGAAGCCACCCCCGACGGCAGATTGGTCGAAACCAGCAGATGGGTATCTACGCCGCACGCCGACAGGCTTTCGCGATAGAAGGCACCGTTATCGTCCGTCCCGACCTTGCCGATGAAGCCTACCGGCACATTCAGGCGGGCCATCGCCCGTATCGAGTTGCCGGCCGAACCACCAGGCATTTTTCTGGCCTGCATCGAAGCAAGCAACCTGTTCATTTTCAGCAGTCCTTCATCGTTTACAAAGGTGATGCATCCCTTCTGCAGCTTCAGGTCTGCCAATATCTCGTCGCTCTTCACGATGGCAAGTACATCGGTCAAAGCATTGCCCAATCCAATTATTTTATCCATTTTCGATATTTTTTTTGCAAAGATATTGCATATTTCAAAATATCCTATTACTTTTGCACCGCATTTAAGGAAAAGCAACATTCTTCGTTAGCTCAGTCGGTTAGAGCATCTGACTGTTAATCAGAGGGTCCTTGGTTCAAGTCCAAGACGAAGAGCCAAACTACTTTAAATGCAACATTCTTCGTTAGCTCAGTCGGTTAGAGCATCTGACTGTTAATCAGAGGGTCCTTGGTTCAAGTCCAAGACGAAGAGCAGAAAGGCTTGTCAGTGTGGCAAGCCTTTTTTGCATGTGTGTCGGGCATGACACTACCTTAACTGTTTCTATTCCAGTCGCGGGTATTTACCGCCAAACGAAGCGAACGACAAGTCGTTGTCAGTAATGGCAAGGATGGAGGAAGTCATGTAGCGAGACTCTTGAGCCTCCGAACAGAAACTTGGTATAAGGCTAAATGGGAAAGGGTAAGACAGCATGACAAGTTGAAGCCCCAATGGTAAACGTACTCCCCAAAACAGTAAGCCAAGAGGTTGTGGAATCAGAAGGTTAGTGCCTTACCCGAGAGGTCCATCCAGCGTGGAAACACGTGCGATAAAAAGCTCATGGGTGGGAGTCAGCTGATCCCATAGTAGGTGAGTCACCGAAGGGGTTAATGTATATATATATAGTGCAAATCGCTGTAAGCAATGCGATGGCAGTCCGAAAGCAAGGTAAGACAAACGTGAGTGAAACGTAATCACCCTATGTTGGAAATAGCAGGGACAGTCCGTCGTACATTTACAAGCAGAACGAAAAGCAGCAAATGGAATTAATTAACGCGATTGCAGAAGCAAGAAACTTTCGGGAAGCCTGGATGTCCGTCAAGCGAAACCATGGTGCAGGCGGTATTGACAAGATGCCGACCGAAGAACTTGACGTGTATTTGCCCAAACACATGGATGAGATAACCACCTCCATAGTGGAAAAGAGATACAAGCTATCCCCTGTAAGACGTGTCTTTATTCCCACGTCCAACGGTAAGCAAAGACCTTTGGGCATACCAACCGTTGTAGACCGGGTAGTACAACAAGCAGCAGCCCAAGTGCTGAGCAAAGTTTATGAACCGGTTTTCAGCGATTCCAGTTACGGATTCCGTCCCAATCGCAGTTGCCACATGGCAATAAGCAAGACGTTGGAATACCTCAACGAAGGATATGAATGGGTAGTTGACTTCGATATAGAGAAGTATTTCCCCAATACTGTCCAACATCTATCTCGACAAGCTGGACAAGGAACTCGAAAGTCGAGGTCTTAGATTCGTCCGCTATGCAGACGACTTCGATGTCTTTGTCAAGAGTGAGATGTCAGCAGAGAGAGTGATGGCATCAGTAAGCGGCTGGCTTGAACGCAAACTACGTCTCAAAGTCAGTGCAACCAAGACCAAAGTGGTAAGACCTACGAAAAGTACCTTCTTGGGTTTTACATTTTGGTAAAGCACCAAAGGCTGGGAATGCAAACCGACCGACAAGGCAAAGGAGAAGTTAGAAACAAAGGTAAAGGTGCTGCTGCTACGCAGAAAGGCAACAGCCAAACCGATGTCCTATATCTTCACAAAGCAGAACCAAATCATAAGAGGATGGGTGAATTACTACCATATAGGCAGTATGACCACATACCTCAGAGATAAATTCAGTCCTTGGATGCGTCACAAGGTAAGAGTAGTAATAGTCAAGCAATGGAAGAAATGTGGGACCATCTACAAGAACCTATTGACACTAAAGAAAGTGACGCGAGCAATATCACAGACACCTCAATCTACCAAGCCGCACTGACAAGGTTAGGATGGTACCGCCAATGCGGTATGTCCGTCTTCAACTATCTTCTCAGCTCCCAAGTACTTGCTATGCCGAAAGTGAACAGAACTGATAAAGCAAAGAGCCGACCTAGCTTGGTCGACCCTTATGCTTTGTATCAAAGTTTGCGTACTCCACCTATATGTATGTAGCGCCGTATACGAGACCCGTACGTACGGTGCAATGAGAGGTGCTGGGGAGAAATCCCCACATCTACTCTATCTTATATGTGCGTTTGCATCTCCCTCCTGTCCGTCATCGGCAGGTCGATACGCCCAGTGCGCCTGCCACTGCCGATGCCGGTTTAGATTTTTGATACACCATTAAATGGATGTGATACATCTGCAATTTAAAGTGACACGACTCATAGCTTGTAACTACATCTCACTTTGTCAGCAGGCGTACCTCGTAGAGGCGGGGAGTCAATTCTTCCTCATCTGGAGTGATGCGTACCTCCCACTGCATGGCCCGATGCATGGAGGTGGGTAACGGAAGTTGGACGGTTGTCGGTGAGGCATTGCTTTGACTTGCCTGCAACTTGCCTATCTCTACTCCATTGACATGTATGATGGCATTGCGCCCGGGCTGCGGACGATACACCAGCTGAAGTGTGGTGGCTGCAGGAGCAGCACTCTGCAACCGGTAGCTGAACCAGCCGTGTGCCTCCCGCCAATGGACTCCCTCGTCATCTCCGGTCTGGCTGCGCTCCATCTGTATGAAATGGTCACTCTCTGGCTGTTGCTCGCCGCACGTCACCTTGTCGAGTGTGCGGGCATCCAAATCCAACCGTTCCTGCTCTTCAGTTGCCAGCTGTTCTTGATATGCCTTCAGCTGGGATTCTGAGAGCAAAGGCCAATAGACCATATAGCGTGTCTCGTAGAGGCGGAAGAAGGGTTCCAGCAACATTCCTTCGTAGCGCTGTGGATAGACACCGCTCAGAGCAAAGGTGAGCGGATGTCCCTCTACCGGCTTCAGGTGGGAGAGCAGGGTAGATGCCGTGCCCACCACTACCGGCATTTGCTGCAGGGGTAGACGTGGACCGGCGGCTATGTGTCCTCCCCGGCTGTCGTCGGCAAAGAGTCCGACCTGGTCGGCACTGCCCATGCGGGCTGCCAATACAATAGGACCGTAGAGGAAGGAGTAATGGGCCGATTTGTCGGGCAGAGAGACGGCACGCAGGTGCATGGGCATCTCCAGACGTACACGGTCTCCTGAACACCATTTGCGCGTTAAGGTGGCATAGCCGTCCTCTACCTGCAACGGCTGTGCTTCGCCATTGACGGTGAGGGTCACCTCTTGTTGGTTCGCCCATTCAGGCATACGCAGGTGCAGGGTGAACCGCTGCTCTCCGTCTTGGGAAGCTACCAGCAACGTGGTGGACGCTTCGTCGGGGAAGGCGTTGGTTTGCTCGATTCGCACATCGCCCCATTGCAGGATGGAGGGGATGAAGAGATTGACATACAATGCCTCGTCTCCCCGATGTCCATAAATCATCTCTCCGTAGCGGGCATGGTTCTCCAGTCCCGAGCCTACACAGCACCAAAAACTGGTCTGCGGTTGCGAATAGACACGGTAGTGACCGGCACGCATGGGGGTGAAGTAGACAAAGCCGCCCTGTACGGGGTCTTGTGTGGAGAGAATATGGTTGTAGAGAGCCCGTTCATAATAGTCTATATAGGCTGCATCGCCGCTGGTAGTATAGAGCATTTTGGTGAGGCGCAGCATGTTGTAGGTGTTGCAGGTTTCAGGCCCCTGCTCACTGGTGAGCATGCTGCCGAAGTCATCGGCTGGATGGAAATGTTCACGTACACTGTTGCCTCCGATGCTGATGCTGCGCTGTGCCGTCACCCTTTCCCAGAAGTAGCGGGCCGCCTCACTCCAGTCAGCACGTCCCTCCAGGTCGGCAATTCGTTTGAAACCAATCACTTTCGGAATCTGTGTATTGGCATGCATACCCGTCAGCCGGTCTTCGTGCTGCAACAAGGGTCGCAGCACCGTCTGGTGACAGAAGCGGTGAGCCAACTGCAAATAGCGTGCATCGCCGGCAATGTCGGCCACATCGGCAAAGGTCTCGTTCAAGCCTCCATGTTCGCTGCGCAACATATCCTGCAACTGATCATCAGTCAGCCCGTCGGTCAGCCGCATCATCCAGTCGGCCAGCTTGACCAGTATCTCGCGTGCCACCTCGCGATGTGTCTGCAGCCAGGCATCACGCAGGCCGGCATAAATCTTGTGGATGTTATAGAGGGGTACCCAGCGGTTGTTCAGGCCGAACCCCGAAGCGCGTATCTCTCCCCGCTCAATCTCGCTCCACATGCGGCGTCCGTCAGGCACGCCACACAGATATCCGTCGCCTGCAGCATCCTGACACGCTTTGAGTTGTGACAGGACGTAATCCAGTCGCCGCTCAATCTCTTCGTTCCCCGTGGCTGCAGTCATGTAAGCCAAGGCACTGAGGTAGTGTCCGCCAATGTGTCCGTCGAGACCGGTATTCTCCCAATTGGTATAGTTCTCTGCCTTGGAAGGTAGGCCGGCTCCTTTGCGATAAGGAGCCAGCAGACGGTCGGGGTCCAATCCCAACAGGTAGCGGATGTCCATCTCCTCGGCATGCTTGAACGGACTTTCCGTCAGACGCACGTCCTCTACAGCGAAAGGTTGTACAGCCACAGGCAACTGAGCCTGGACCGTTGTGGTCCAGGCTGCCGTCAGTCCTGCAATGATAATCAGTAGTCTCTTCATACGATATTCAGTTTATAGTTTCACTTTCACCTCATGTCCACTATAGGAGACGGTCTTCCCGCCACGCAGAGGCAGGTCGCCTGCACCCGATTTCGGATGGACCAGAACGACTTTGAACTTGCGGTGCTGCAACATGCCGGGGAACTGGCCCTGACGGTCGGCGATGGTCAGCGTCTGCTTGGCGTCGTCCCAACGGAAGGTGATGGTGGAGTAGGCGCCCTTCTCGTAGTTATAGTTGTCGTTTTCGTCTTCATACAAGGTAAAGGTTGCATCTGCTCCCGGATAGATACGGATTTCCAGATGGTCCCAACGCTTCTCTTCAGCATACTGTACGGCAGGTCCCCAAGGTACGATGGAACCGGCACGCACGTAGACGGGCATGATGTCGATGGGAACTTCACGCTCGATGGTCTGTCCGCCCTTCAGCTTACGGCCCGTCCAGAAGTCAAACCAGTCAGCTCCTTCAGGCAAATAGACCTCGGTGGTGCCTATCTGTGTCATATCCTTCTGATGGCCGTTGCGTTGCTCGTCCACCCAGGTGTAGAGCGAATCCGTCACAGGACGTACCAGGAAGCTACGGCCAAACATATATTCCGTATCCATAGAGAGTACCTTCTTGTCTGCAGCGAAGTCCATCATCAACGGACGGATGATGCTGCCTGCCTTGTCCGTCACCTCCCAGGTGGTACTATAGAGATAAGGGAGCAGACGATAGCGCAGGTGAGTATACTTCTCGATGGCATCGTACGCCCAGTGGCCCTTCTTGCCAAATTGGTAAATCTCTACAGCTACAGGACTGGAGTTGTGGGAACGCATGATGGGCTGGAAGGCTCCCCACTCATACCAGCGGGTATGCAGCTCGTGATAGGCAATGTTGTTGACATCGTTGTTGTATTCCCAGGCAAAGAATCCACCCAGATCGGTATTCCAATAGGGGATGCCACAGAGCGAATAATTCAGGCCGGCGGCAATCTGCTTGCGCATCACGTCCCAGCGGGAGACTACGTCACCGCTCCAGGAGTGCGAAGCATAGCGCTGCTGTCCCAGGAAAGAGGAACGGGTGAGTAGGAAGACACGCTTGTCGGATGTGGTGGCACGCTGGTGTTCATACACACCCTTGTTGCTCATCAGCGGGAAGGCGTTGTGAACCCGGCGGAAGGAACCCAGATAGGTGGGAACATCGAAATCCTTGTCTTTCACCTCCAGATGGTCGGGTTCGGTAGAGTCCAGCCACCATCCGTCCATACCCAGGTCGAAGATGTTCTTCTTCAGTTCAGCCCAGTAGATGTCGCGGGCTGCCGGGTTGAATGGGTCGTAAGGCTTCACGCCGGCCTTGGGTGGCCACGTCTCAAAGTCGAGCAGAGCCTTCAGGCTGTCCATGCGCTGGTACATCTTTGTCCAGGGGCCGAACGAGGCCCATACGGAAATCATGATGTGTGCGTTCTTACTGTGCACGTAGTCAATCATCTCCTGCGGACTCTTGATGCGCGGTTCGGGGTAGCGGGCGTTCTTGTCCTCGTCATTGGGCAGGAAACGCATGAACTGCGGGTCACCCATCCGGTTGATGTAGCGCGGATTCTCGAAGGCCATCGAGTTCCAGTTCTCGTTGCAGCCCCAGTACTGCCAGTCCTGGATGATGCCGTCCAGCGGCACACGCAAGGCGCGGTATTTGTCCACTACTTCACAGAGCTCGTCGGGGCTCTTGTAGCGTTCGCGGCACTGCCAGAAGCCCAGTGTCCAAAGCGGATAGAGGGGGGCCTGCCCCGTCAGCTGTCTGACACCGGCAATCACACCGTCGGCATTGCCGCCATAGACGAAGTAGTAGTCGGCACAGTCGCCCACTTCCGAGTCGAACGAAGTCTCCTGCGGGTTGTCGGTAAAGGTAGTAGGTGAGTAGTTGTCCCAATACAATCCGTACCCCTTGACGGAGTGGATGAAGGGGATGCAGATGTGCATGTTCTGGTTGCGGAGGAACAGCTTCTGGCCGCGTTGGTTCACCTTGCCCGTCTGCTGCTGCCCCAGGCCGTAGATGACCTCATCCTTATCCAGCAGGAAGGCCTGCCGCACGTTGAACGAGGGGGTGCCGGCATCGTTGAAGTCGGTAAACTGTGTGCCATAGTCCTTGTCCTGCAGCAACTGCTTGCCGGCCGTGTCAAAGAAGCGTATGCCGCCGGTGGCGGGGTTGAAGGTCACCAGCAGGCGGTCGGATTTCATCTGTACCACTCCGTCCTGCTCATTCACCTCTACGGTTGTCTTTGACGGTTCCATCACCACGCTCAGGCTCTTCTTTTCGCAGGGACGCCCTTCGGGAGTCTTGTACACACGTACGATGGAGGGCGAATAGAACGTCACCTCTACATCCATGCCCTGTGTGGTGGCCTTGATGCCTTGGGTCGTCTTATGGAAACTTTGTGCTTGTACAGTCAGGCTCATACACAGCAATAGAGCCCATGATAAGATTATCTGCTTCATAGCGGTTCGTTTTATTATATGAATAATTGGTTTATTTGTCAGAAAAAAAGGGCGTGCCAAAATCAGTAACTAACAAGTGATTTGTGACACGCCCACAAATATATGAAAAACAACCTTAGTTACCTTACATTTTATTCATCAATATCCCGGATTTTGTTTTAGATTGCTGTTTGTCAGCATGGCTGCATTGGGAATGGGATAGAGATTCCGTGTTGCCTCCGATTTGTCATGCGACAGCCAACTCTTGGTGGTGAATACACCGAAGCGAATCAGATCCTGACGGCGACGTCCCTCTTGCATGAATTCCCAGCCCAGTTCGTCGAGGAAGCGGCCGTACTTGATGTCGGCTCCTCCTTCGTACGTTGTGGCGTAGGTGTCGCGTCGACCATAGTCGTAGCTGCTGCCACCCAGCAACTCCGCATCGCTGACGACGGCCTTTTCAGGGGCATTGCGGAAAGCGCGTTCGCGTACCCGTGTCACCAAGGCACCTGCCCCCGGCTTGCCCAGACGCATCAGGCTTTCGGCCTTCATCATCAGGATGTCGGCATAGCGGAACATGGGGAAGTCGTTGTCCAGTACATTGGTGGAACCGACCGCATATTCAAACTTACCCCAGCGGTAGCCCTGATAGGGAGTGGCACCGTCGATGGAGGGCACTTCGTTGGTAAAGATAAGGTCACCGCTGCCATCACTGCACTGCAAGGGCTCGCTGCCGCTCAACGAGGTGTATTGCGGACCGTGAATCAAGTTCTCTTGCCAGCGGATGTCGTCCTTGTCAAAGCTATCCACAAACTGAGGGATGACGCACACACCACCCCATGGACGATGCAACAGCTTGTAGGTCTCCTGCTGCTCGGGGGCCAAGGTGTAGAGGTGGAAATCAAACGCATTCCAGTCGGTCACATAGATGGCATCAAAGGGCAGGGCGAAGATAATCTCCTTGGAACCTTCGTTGTCCGTGCGGAAAACATCCTTCTGATTGTTCTCCAGTGCGTAGTCGCCTGTGCTCTCTGCATGCTTCATGACGATGTCGCATTCGTCAATGCACTTCTGCCACTGGGCTGTGCCGGTATACACCTCGGCATTCAGATACATCTTGGCCAACAATGTATGTGCCACCCACTTGTTCATACGTCCGTAGTAGTAGCCGCGTGCAGTCTCGGACAGGTTGTCGATGTTCTCGCTGATTTCGCTGATGATGAAGTCGAACACCTGCTGACGGGTAGCCTGCTGTGGTAGCGATTCGTCGCGGAAGTCGGTCACCAGCGGTACATTACCATAGAGGTCTATCAGGATGTAGTAGTAGGAGGCACGCAACACCTTCAGCTCAGAGATGAGGTCCTGTTTCTGTTCGCCTTCCACCCCGATGGCGCCCTCTTCTATCTGCGAGAGCAGCCGGTTGCAGGTGGTGATACCCTCATAGGTGCGTTCCCAGCCTTGTTTTACGCCGTCGTCTTCAGTGGTCCACTGATGCTGGTGCCAGCGTTTGTAGATATAGCCGTCCACCCAGCCGATACCCAGACGGGCAGGGATAACATCTTGGTCGGCGCACAACTCTTGCGACCGTACTACACCGTTCCAGAGCAACATGGTCTGACGCCAGGAGACGTAGGCGGCATTCACCAGATAACTGATGTCGGCTTCTGTTTTGGGATTGTATTGTGAAGACACTACCTTGCCATAGCTTTCGTCCAGCAAGTCGGTACACGAAGTGGTAGTGCCCATGAGGGCCATAGAGGCCAGCAGTCCATAAGAAAGTATTCTTGTTTTCATCGTTCAATGGATAGATTTAAAATTTGACATTCAGACCAAAGGTAAATGAGCGTACACTGGGATATCTGTCACGTGTATCGTAGCCGGGGGTCAGACCGCTGGTGCTGACTTCGGGGTCGATACCTTCGTAGCCCGTGAAGGTGAAGGCATTCAGCACAGAGGCATACAGACGCAGGTATTTCACATAGCGACCCAACTTCGGGAAGGTATAGCCCAACGTGATGTTGTCAATCTTCCAATAGTCGCCGTCCTCCACATAGTAGCTGTTGAACTCGGGTTCCACCTGCTTGCTCAGTGTCGTCTTGCCGAACACCTTGCGGTTGACACTGCTGATGCGGTTCTCGTAACGGCTGTTCTTGGTGTTTTCGTAGTTCATGCGGGCACCGTTGATAATCTGGAAGCCGAAGGCACCACGCATCGTCACACTCAGGTCAAAGTTCTTGTATCTCAGGTTGTTGTTCCATCCGGCATACCATTTGGGCAGGCCGTTGCCTATCACGTGTTTGTCTTCGGGCGCATGACCGAAGTCCTTGTAGTTCACCCGCTCGCCGTTACGGTCTTCATAGATCCAGTATCCTTCGTCATCCACATCAACCACTTTGAAGCCGTAGAAGTTTCCGATGGGTTCGCCCTCTTGTACGCGGTGCGAACCGTCTACCTGGCCGGAATACTCAACCGAACCGGTGTTGAAGTAGTCGTAATCAGACTTGAACACGCTGCCCGACAGGCTTTCCAGCTTGTTGGAGTTGACACTCCAGGTCACCGTAGTACCCCACTCCCAGTTCTTGTTGCGGACAGGCACTGCAGATACCAGGAACTCAAAACCCTTGTTGCGCATCGTACCGCCGTTGGCTTTCGTAGTGTTTACCAAGTTGGGAGGCGTAGGTACGGCATAGTCGTAGAGCAGACCGTCTACCTTGCGGTCGTAGTAATCAACGGTACCCGAGAGGCGACCGCCCAATGAAGACCAGTCCAAACCGATATTGGTCTCTTTCTTCTCCTCCCAACGCAGGTCGGGGTTGGGGTTGGATGCCGGGACAATCGTCTGTACCCATTGGCCGTTCACGTATGCATACTTGTCGTATTTCAGCATGGCTACACCGAGGAAGGCCTCGCTGGGCTGCGAACCTGTCACACCATAGCCCACTCTCAGTTTCAGATCATCAAACACCTTCTGGTTCTGCATGAATTTCTCGCCCGTGATTCTCCAGCCCAACGAGATGGAGGGGAACAGACCCCACTCGTTGTCGGTGCCCCACAGCTGGCTGGCACCTTCGTAACGCAGGCTGGCCATCAACAAGTATTTGTCGTCAAACGAGTAGGTGGCACGGCCGAAGAAACCAATCAGGTTGGAAGCTGTCTTGCCTGAGCCGACCCCTGCCTTACCATCCTTCAAGGCCGAACCGATGCCGATGTTGTGCCATCCGCCGAAGTAGTCGTCCTGGAAGCCGTAGTTGCTTACCGAAATGCTTTCGTAGTCGGTCTCCACGTAGCTATAGCCACCCAATACGCTGAAGTTGTGCTCGTTGATTTTCTTTTTGTACTGAGCGGTCAGCTCCAGCAGCTTCTCCATGCGGGTCCATGCGTTGACCGATGACCAGCCGGTGAATCCGTCGCGTGTGGCGGAGATGTGGTTCATGGTCTCCTCGTAGCCGTTGTTCATGTTCTGACGGGCGTACGAGCCTACGGCTGTCAGCGTCAGGTCCTCGATGGGGTTGTACACGATGTTGGTGTTGAAGCGGAGTTCGTTGCGCTTCACATTACCGCTGCACTCTTCGAGCAATGCCACGGGGTTTTCGTATTCAAACTTGCTCAGGTTCTCGTACCAGCTGCCGTCCTCGTTGCGGACGGGGTCGGTCGGGTTGCGTCGGGTAGCCTGGCTGTAGGCACCACCACGGAAGCTGCCCCCACTGGAGGTGGATTCGTATTGTCCCTGCTTGCCGAACAGACCCAGCTTGATGCGCAGCTTGTTGTCGAACATGCGGTGAGTCACCTCGATACGTCCTTGGAACGATTCGAAGTCCGACTTCAGCATGATGCCCTGCCGGTTGGCATAGTTCAGGTTGGCAATGTAGTTGGTCTGGCTATTGCCGCCCTGAAACGATACATTGTGTACGTGCGTCAACGGTGTGCGTGTAATCTCGTCCAGCCAGTCGGTGTCTGCACCGTGGTCCTGCTCCGGATAGAGAGCGCGGAACTCGCTGGCTGTCAGCATATCCAACTTCTTGGAGATGGCCGATGTGCTGATGTAGCCGTTGTATTCCACCTGGTTGATGTCCGTCCCTTTGGCCTGCTTGGTCGTGATGAGAATCACACCGTTCGTGCCGCGTGTACCGTAGATGGCCGCTGCCGAACCGTCCTTCAGCACATCCACGCTCTCTACATCTTCAGGAGCTACCGTGCTCAGGTCGCCCGGGATTCCGTCAATCAGCACCAAGGGGTCTGTGTTGGCACCACCGATGGTGTTCGTACCACGCAGTTTGATTTGCGTTCCACCTGTGGGGTCACCGCTGGGGTTGGTAATGGCCAGACCGGCCACCTTACCCTGAATCAGCTGGCCGACATCCTTCACGGCACCTTTCACAAAGTTGTCACTCTTCACGCTGGCCACCGAGCTGGTCACATCGCCCTTGCGCTGCGTACCATAACCGATTACCACCACTTCGTCCAAGGCTTGGGTATCTTCCTTCAGTACCACGGTCAGTGCCTTCTTGCCGGCAGTCTCTACCTCTTGGGTCATGTAGCCGATGTACGAAATCACCAGCACGCTTTTCTGCGGAGCGTCCAGCGAAAAGTTACCGTCGATGTCAGTGATTGTTCCCAGCGTAGTGTTGCCTTTCACCACCACACTGGCGCCTATGATAGGCTCTCCTGTAGAATCCTTCACCTTTCCCGTCACCTTCTGTTGGGCAAAGGCGGTCAACGAAATGCTTACCAACGTAAGCAACCAAAACAAATGTTTCATCAGTTGATAAAATTAAAGTTAAACATCAGTTCCCTGAGTCAGTAGGGCTGGTATGCCCTCCCTGCAAAGATCGCCTCAAAAGTAAAGGTTGCCATGGAAGGTGAGAGGACGGGTTTCAGGCAAACAGGGGCTACAAATGCTCCTGATGGCGGTTTGACGAATTTGTACCCCTAAGTTGGAACAATTCGTACCCTCGGCAGGTTATACGTCTCCTGCCCTCGGCAGGGGGAAGGAGGACGCATCCGCCTTCCCGAAGCTGCAGCAGAGGGAATGCAGGGAGTGGCTTTCAGCTGGCAGGGCAGGAGGAAGAAGAGGGCATTCAGGAGGGATTTCCTTCCGATTGCCTTTTCTGGAATTCGCTGGGAGTCTCGCCAAACTCCTCTTTGAAACAAGATGTAAAATATTTTCTGTTTAGATAGCCCAACGTAGCAGCTACTTCCGTCACGCTGCGCTGGGGATTTTGCAGCATCCTGCGGGCATGTTTCATCTTGATGTGGCGGATGAAGTCGAGCGGTGTGTGGCCGGTAATGACCTTCAGCTTGCGGGTCAGTGTAGAGCGCGACATGTTCATGGCATCTGCCAATGCAGCTACGTCGAAGTTGGGTTCGGTCAGGTTCGCCTCCACCGCCTTTACCGCCTTCTCCATCAGCAGTTCGTCCAGCTGTTCGAACTCCGGCTCGGGCAGGTTGACTTTGCTGTCCAGATAGGTGCGCATCTTCATCATCTCCCGGCTGTCCTCCCATAGCTCGTTGTTTTTACGTTCCATCCGCTTCATGTACAGATAGAGCAGGTAGTACACGCAGCCCAATGCCAGCACGATGTAGCACAGGTAGGCCCACCACGTCTCATAGAAAGCGGGTAGCCTGCGAATGGTCAGCTCTGTCACCTCGCTGCTCCACAGGCCGTTTTCGTCTGTTGCCTTTACGCGGAAGCGATAGGTCCCCTTGGACAGGTGGTTGTAGAAGGCCCGGTTTCTTCCTGTTTTGGTGTATATCCACTCGTGGTCTATACCCTCCAGCTGATAAGCGTAGCGTATCTTCTGTGCCTCACGATGGTTCAGCGAGGAGAACTCGATAACCAGGTTACGGTCGTCGGGCTGCAGGCGGATGCCTTGGCGGATGTCGCATCCTTCTTGTCCGCCAAATAGTAGCGACCGCCCCATCACAGTCACGTTGGTAATCACGGTCCGCACCTGCTGCGCTTCGCTCTCTAAGTGGTTGGAAGGGGTGAAGGCGCAGATGCCGGGTATCCCTCCGAAGTAGAGCCTGCCATCGGCTCCCATGCAGAGTGAGGTCGGTATCAGTCGCCACAGTGCCAGCCCCTCGTGGCCGGTTTCATAGGTACGGAAGGAGTTGTTACGTGGATTGAACTCGATGATCCGCTGGTTCGTATCTATCCAGAGGTGATTGAACATGTCGCACATCACTCTGTTCACCCGGTTGCCCTGTAGTCCGCACCGCTGCGTATAGTCCGTCAGCTCCTCCGTATGGGGGTCGAAGAGGTAGATGCTTCCCCCTTCCGTGCCCATCCAGAGCAGTCCGTCGCTGGTCTGCGACAGGGTAGAGAAGTCTGGGCTGAAGGGATAATGCCTACCCGCGCCTTCAACCGGGAAGCGGTACAGCCCCTTGTCGGTGGTGCTTACCCACACACCGCCCTGCTTGATGGGTTGGATGTCCGATACGAAACCCAGGCTGTCCGACACCGTTTGCATTGTCCTCTTCTTTATGTCGTAGCGGTACAGGCCTCGGGTGGTGCCTATCCAGAGGCGTTGCTGCACGTCCTCACACACCTTGCAGATGTAGTCGGCGGCGGTCAGTTTTCCACCCAGCTGCACCTCGTCGACCAGCTTCATCTCCATGCCGTTCCGGTTCAGCCTATAAACGATGGAACTCCGTTCGGGTGCCACCCATACCCCGCCTTGCAGTGAAGTGGCAGCCATCTCCTTCACCGGGTTCAGCCACAGTCCGTCGGTCTCCTTGCAGTCGGTGTAGCAACGCTCGCGGTTGTTGATACGGTCGTACAAGAAGACTCCCGTACGCTCTTGCGACACCCACATCACGCCGTCGCCTGCATCGCACAGAGCCATCACGGCCGTGCGTCCGTTTACCCGTCGGGCGATGGACTCCATGGGATAGTGCTGCGATGCGTTTTCCTGAAACTGAATGATAAAGCTGGGACGGTCGAAGGCACTTACCCACAGATTGCCCTGCCGGTCCTTGATGACCTCGTTCAGCATCTGGTTGTCCGTAGGTACCACCTCCGGCAGGGCAATCTGCTGCAGCATACCCTCCTCCGTCTTTCGATAGACCACCAGCGTATGGCCCATCGTAGCCCACAGGTAGCCGTACGTGCTGTCTTGTGTCAGGTGTAGTATAGTACCCTCTTCCTTCCCCTCGGCATCTACGGGCATGGGCTGATAGAGGTACATGCTGTCTTCGGCCGCGTGGGGGTCGAATCGTACGATGCCGTCGCCCCAGGTGCCTACCCAGAAGTAGTCGTCGCTGATGTCCTGTTTCAGCTGGGTTGGGGTGCCTCTCCGCAATCCCCGTATGGGGTAGGGAGTCAGCCTGTCCTTCTGCCTGTCCCATGCATACAGGCATCCATGTTCGGCGGTCAGTATCACCTCACCCTGCCTTCCTTCGCAGAGGTCGTTCATGCGAGTGGGGCGGCCTTGGGTATCCTTCATCTCGTACGTCCCAGCCAAGGTCTCGTCCTTCCTGTAGCGCAGCAGCACGTCGTGCAGCCCCACCCATACAGAGCCGTCCGAGGTGCTCTTTATGGAAAACACCATCTGGCCTTGCCGCTTCCCGTTGTCTAACGGATGTACCTGATAGGTCCGCTTGTCCAGCACGTAGGCTCCCTTGTCGGTGCCAAACCAGATTTTACCATCTTCGTCCTCGGTGATACATCCTATCAGATTGTTCTCCAGCAAATCAGGTGTATGGAAGTCCGAGCGGAACACCTGCACCCGATAGCCGTCGTCACGGCACAGCCCTTCCACCGTGCCGTACCACATATAGCCTTCCGAGTCCTGAAATACCCGATGGATGGCGTTGACCGGTAGTTGGGATAACGTAGGGATTACGTTGGTGGAGATGCGTTGTGCATGGAGTGCCTCCGTCAGCAGCAGTATGATAAGGAATAGCAGTTGTCTCATAAGTATATATTAATTGGGTATAGACATCTACAGCTGAATGAAATATCCTCTCTTTCTGGAAAACGATATCTGATGCATGCTGCCTGTGTTCACTTCGCAAATATAATACAATTTGCTCGTTAAGCAATCGAATCCGTTTTTTTTCGTCCAATCTGAGTTAACCGGTAGACTTCCCCATATTTTCCCGGTGGCTGATTTCCATCCCCTTCACCTTCTTGAGGAACTCTTCCGTCTCAGCCAGTGTGAAGGATGAGAGATAGATTGCGCGGCTGACCCTGCCGTAGAGTCCTCCTTTGTCGCCAATGACGTGCGACATCATCCACGTCGTGGCCGAACCGCATACGATGATTTTCATGTTGCTGACGGTCGATGCCCAGTCGTTCCAGAAGAAGCTAAAGGCAGGCAGGAAGTTGCTCTTGCGGGTATCCATCCAGAGGAGTTCGTCGAGGAAGATGACGATTCGCTCCCGCTGTAGCGTCTCCAGATAGCTGCGGAGTCGGTCGAAGGCATCATACCAGTCTTTCAGTCTTAGTATCTTGCTGCCCGAATAGCGTTCGAGATTTTTCCTGAACTGTTCGAGCAGTACCGCACGACTCACGTCGTAAAGTCCAGTGAAGGCGAATGCGAATTCGTCGTTGAACATGCTTCTCACAAGGAAAGTCTTCCTACTCGCCGTCTGCCATAGACAGCAATAAGTTCCGCCTTACCGCTGTTGCAGTAGTCGTTAATCAGCTTCTGCTCGTATCTCCTACCTATGATGCAATTGCCTTTCATCGCTGGAAAATGTTATTCGTTTCAAATACCGTTATAAATATAGGGAAAATAGCAACACGAAGTGGCTTATTGTCGTTCCTTAACTATGCTTTTTATGGTACTTAAGGAACGGGTATACGTTATTGCTATTCCTTAACTAGGTAATTTGTGGTGGTTAAGAAACGGTTATCGCTGTTTTTTTCATGATGCTTGACTATCTCTATGGAACAGCTGAACATACAATGGATGGCATGATACAGATTTACTTCACACGTAATTAATCTGATGCATGTATGCTTTCCGTACCTCCGGTGGGAACTTCTCAATGGCGTAGCGTAGCATGGTGCGGGGCATGGTGGAAGCATGTTGCTGCAGGAAGGCATGCAGTACACTGGTCTCTTTCTTACCCACTTCGCGCAACATCCATCCCAAAGCTTTCTGCATCAAGTCGTGTAGCGGAGGGATCTGCCCCGGTGACGAAGGACGGCGGCTACGTGGCTGGGTATGCGAGAGGAAGTATTCGGTCAAGCGCAGGGTGTCGGTAAAGTCGTGCTGCCGGATGAATGTGAGCGTGGAGACTACGGCGATGCGTCCCTCCCATAGTTGCGGGCCTGTGGCCAGCCGGTAGAGGTCGTCACGCGCTTTGTCCCTTAGCCATCCGCCTACTATTTGGGGGGCAGAGAGGTCTACCAAGTCCCAGTTGTTGATGCGCTCGGTATGGCTGAGGTAGAAACGGTAGATGGATTCCTGCTCCCGAGCATCGGCTTTGCAGAACCGGCCGACCAACAGTAGCAGGGCACAGAGGCGACACTCGTGCCACGGACTTTGTATCAGTTGGGAGGCTACCGTCAGCAGGTGGGGATTCTGTAGATAGCTTCGGGCTACCTGCCGCACGCTGGGTACGGTGACTCCCAGAAAACGGTCACCCTCGCCATACTGTCCCACCCCTGTCTTGAAGAAACGGGGCAGCACTTCCTGCTTCACAGGGTCGGACAGCGTCTGCAGCTGATGCAGGATTTCATTCGCGGTATTCATACGATGCTTTCACTCTTGGTATGTTCATTGCTGACACGCTTTCTCCCAGAAGGCGCGGACATCCGTCCAGCGGTAGTAGGGACCCTGGACGTAGGGGATGGGCAGGGTGGCTTCGCGCTCGTTGAGCAGCAGCAGAACCCATACATCGCCCCCGCTGTGGCGGAAGAAGCGGATTTGCAGATTGGCGGACATGGGTGAGATGCGGTAGTCCTGCCATGCGAGATGGAACCGGTCGTAGTCGGCCTCCTGGGCGGCGCATCCCTCTACCTGCATCAGTGCCAGCAGGCGGATGAGGTGGGTATCGTGCCCGAAGCGCAGGTGTGCAGCTACCGTGCCGTCACACAGGGCCGCATCGGCATCGGACAGGATGTGGCGCAGCAGTGGGATGGCCTGACGGGGCATCAGACCACCATTTTGCGGTGCGGCGGCGTTGCATACGTACATGCGTGCATTGACCGTGCGCCACAGACCCATCAGTTCGTTGGGCGTAAAGAGGTCGTAGAAACTAACTCCCTTCAGCTCGACGTTCTGCATGTCGGCAGCTATCCAATAGAGACCACGAACCAGTGCATCGGCCTGGGCCGGCGTGAAGCGGTCGGCGCACAGGAAGAGTGACGACAATAGACGCTGGGGACGGACCATGCGGCTCTCGAATGCACGCAGGGCGGTACGCCAGCTGGCTGTATCGGCTGTGAAGGCCTCGGCCTGGGGCGAGGTGTGGGCAATGTACTCCATGTACTGGCCGTATGCACGGCGGCTGACGCGCAGACGGGGATTGAACTCCTTGATCCGCTCGGTGAAGTAACTCATGCTGATGGCACAGCGCAGCGAGGTGGATGAGCGGGCATCGATGACGGCACTGTCGGCAAACAGGGTGGGGCAGGAGGCAACCATACGGCCGGCAATGTCGCGCTGTTGCCGTTCGCCCAGCGGGGTGATGTTGCCGCTACGACCCCGTGCATCCTCCCACACCCGATGCAGGCGCTGACGTACATCCTGCCCCAACGCCGTGAGCTGACGGGCGGAGGCGAGCGAATCGAACAGCTGCACCACCTCCAGATAGCGGGAGTCATCGGTCATCCAACGGGAGCCGTGGCGACCGTAGTGGCTGATGTATACGGGTGTGAAACCCTCCGGCACAGGAGACGGAGCACACGAAGGGGCGGGATAGGCATAATAGATGCTGCCCAGCTGCTGGGGCGTGGGTGACAGCTGCTGTGCGCCGGCCGGCAGACACAGACAGAGGAGCGTGAGGGTGAACAAGCGTGCTTTGACAGACATGGCTGATGACAGTAATAGGGAGTTGGTGATACAATTTGGTTACTTGGTGGCAGGGAAGCTGGAGCCTGTGACACTGACCCTCTCGGCCTGACGGCGGAATACGCCGGGCGTGGCTCCGTCGGGCAGACTCTGACCCCAAACGGAGGTGCAACGGTCGATGCGGATGTCGGAGGCGCAGTCGATATAGAAGGCATAGGTGCCATCGTGGACAAAGCCTTCGCCCTTGCAGGGACGTTTGTCGTACACGCCACCGGTGTACTGGGTGCGCTTGCCCAATAGTAGGTCTACATCGCGGAAGGTGATATCCTTCACCTTGCCCGGTTCGTCGCCACCGATGAAGATGCCGTTTTCGCTGCTGCAGCGGATGTCACTGAAGGTGATGCGGCTCACCTCGCCGCAGCGTCCTTCGGTAGCTCCCTTGGGGAAGCGCCAGTTGGCATCCTTGTGGTTGGCTGTAGCCCGCGGGTAGGAGGTGATATAGATAGGTTCGGCCTTACCCCACCATACATCCGAAAAGAAGTGCCCCTCGACAATGCAATGGGAGAAGGTGACATCCGTTACGGTGCCTTCGTCGCGGTTCTGGATGCCGATGCCCCGGTTGCTCTCGCGTATGATGCAGTTGGTGAAGAGGACGTTGCGGATAGCATCCATATTCTCCGATCCTATCTTGATGGCGCACGAGCGGGAGGTCATGACACAGTTGCTCACTACGATATCTTCGCACGGACCGTACTCTTCGAACTCGCGCCGGTTCTTCAGGCAGATGCAGTCATCGCCCGATTCGATGAAGCAGTTAGCAATGCGCACCTTCTTGCTGTGGTCTACATCAATGCCGTCGCCGTTGCGTATCTTCAGCTTGTTGAGCAGTGAGATGCCGTCAATCAAGGCATCGTAACAACCGATGAGATGAACCGTCCAATAGGCTCCGTTGCGGATGGTGACATCGCGGATGACTAACCGTTCGATGTCTTCCAACGTAAGCACGTGCGGACGGGGATCGAAGTCTGTCACCGGTTTCAACTCGTAGGAGTCATCCAGCTCCTTACCCATGAAGGCTACGCCGTTGCCGTCGATGGTGCCAGTGCCGGTGATGGAGACCTGCTGCAGATGTTTTCCGCTAATCCAGACCATCCCTTCACCCCGATTCTCGCGAAAGGCACTCTCGGTGTAGTGTTGCTCGTCGGGGTGGGCCAGGATACAGGAATTGGGCTCCAGATGGAGGTCGACAAACGAAGCCAACCGGAAGGGACTGCACACGAAGGTGTGGCCGGCCGGTATCACTACCTGACCGCCTCCTGCCTGATGGCAGGCATCAATGGCGGCCTGCAAGGCTGCGGCATCGTCGGTCTGTCCGTCGCCTACGGCTCCGTAATCCATGACGTTAAAAACTCGGCTGTTCCGCTGGCCGTTGCCACACGAGGCGAACAGCAGCAGTGTAAATAGTGTGAGGATGGAAATGCGTGTCATTGGTAATTTAAAATTAACAATTAATAATTTAAAATTAGAACTGAAAGCTAAGGGGTGTCTGCCTGATGTATTCGTCCTACTGCGGCGGCTGGCTGCCCATCTCTACCTCCAATAGGCCGCCTTTCACAATGTCCTTGTGACGTAGGTAGGTGTGGGGATAGGGCTTCCCGTTCAGGGTCATCCGCTGGATGTAGATGTTCTCCTCGGATGCTCCCTCTGCTCGGATGGTGAAGGGCTTGCCGCCCTCCGGCCGGATGGTGACGCTGCGGAAGGTAGGGCTTCCTATCTGGTAAATGGGTGTGCCTGGGCAGACCGGGTAGAATCCCATGGCGGCAAAGAGATACCAGGCGGACATCTGGCCGGCATCGTCGTTACCCGACAGACCGCCGGGGCTGTTCAGGTATTCCGTCTGCAGGATGTGGCGCACGGCCTCCTGCGTCTTGTATGGCGCACCCGCCTCGTTGAAGAGGAAGGCCACCTGGTGGCACGGCTCGTTGCCGTGCCAGTATCGTCCTTCGGTAAACATGGAGTCCAGCTTGGCCAGATAGGTGTCGCGTCCTCCCATGGCCTCCATCAGTCCTTGCGGGTCGTGGGGCACGTACCAGGTGTAGTGGCAGGGTGCCCCTTCGGTGATGAAGCGGGCAAAGCCGAAGGCATTCTCCTCGTGCAGGAAGGTGCCGTCGGCATGTCGTCCCTGTGCATAGCCCGTGCGTGGGTCGATGACGTTGCGCCAGTTGCCTGACCGTCGGCTCAGTTCCCGGTAGTCGTCTTCACGTCCCAGTGCCTTGGCCAGCTGTGCCAACACGAAGTCGTCGTAGGCATACTCCAGTGTGCGCGATACCTGTTCGTGCGTATGGAAAGCATCCGGCACCTCATCCTCCAGAGGAATGTATCCGTACTTCAGGTATGATGTCAGTGTCCGTCGGCCCATGCCGTTCCGATAGGCCGCCTCATCGGCCGGTGTCTCGAAGGCATTCTTCCGCATGGCTTCATAGGCCTTTTCCACATCGAAGTTGCGTATTCCTTTGCAGTATGCATCGCAGAGGACTGCGGTGCAGTGGTCGCCTATCATGGCGGCCGTATAGCTGTTCCAGCAGGGGAAGATGGGCAGCCATCCGCCCTGCTCGTATTTGCGTACCAGTGATTGCATCATTTCGCCTCCGCGCTGCGGGGTGATGAGGTTGATGAAGGGGTGTAGTGCCCGGTAGGTGTCCCACATGCTGTAGTCGTCGTAGTAGGTCGCTCCCTCTTCCAGCTGCCGGACAGGTATCCCGGTGGCAAACGAGGGGTAGCGTCCGTCCACATCGTTGAAGGTACGTGGCAGGAACGAGGCGCGGTAAAAAGCTCCGTAGAACATCTCTTTCTGTTCCCGACTCTCCGTCTCCACCTCTACCCGTGCCAGCCTCTCCTCCCAGATGTCGGTCAGCTCACGGAGGGTGTGGTCAAAATCCCAGTGCGGAATCTCTGCCTGCAGGTTGCGTCGTGCGCCCTCCGTATCTACAAATGAAGTGGCCGCTTTCACCAGCAGCTCTTCGCCCGCTTCTACCTGGAATTGCAGGTACAGGCCGCACTCCTTACCTCCGTCTATGCGATGTCGTCCGTTCCACAGACTGTCACCGCGGTATACACCATAGGCCACCGGATCCTTCTGGTAGTTCACTACGAAGTGTCCGCTATATCCGGCCGGCTCGCCCCATCCCTGATAGATGCGGTGTACGGGATTGTAGCCCCTTATCTCCTTGCGCAGGGTGTCCAGTTCGATGCCGCCTTCCCCTTCGTCGCTGTTGGGGTTGATTACTAACCAAGCTTTACCAGCCTGCCGGTAGACGAAGCGGAAGATGGCCGAACGCGAACGGGCTGTCATCGCTGCCCCGATGCCTTCCTCTTCCAGCTCTACGCTGTACAGAGCCGGCGTGGCACACTCGGTGCTGTGGCTGAATCGGGAAGCCCGTTCCGAGGGACGGCAGCGTAGCTCGCCTCCCAAGGGCATCAAGGTCATCGAGCCGTAGTCTTGCGTACATCCCCCCACAATCCAGTGTGAGGCGCGGAATCCTTGCAACAGCGTGTCGCGGTAATAGTAGGGAGCCACACATTTGCGCTCCGTGTCGCGCGTCTGCGGTGTCCAGAAATTCATGCCGTTCGGTTCCAATACGGCAGGTAGCGTCTGTCCCAATTCCTCCGTATTCTTGCCGAAGAGTCCGGCCGTCCGTGTCTCGCTGGGTGCAGTACCTACCCGTGTGTCCACGTAGTCCATGCGTCGCTCCTGCGGGCCTTCGGCACATCCTCCCGTTATCAGCCAGAGAACCATGCAAAGCAGTATACCCTGTCTTGTCCTTTCTTTATTCATATAGATTCGTTTTTTTTCATCATATCTTTATGTAGATTTTCTTTCTGTACAGCACATAGCCGGCAGCAGCCATCACTGCAGTAAACAGCAGCGAGTAGATGGTCGAAGCCAGGTAGGGGTTGCTTATCAGTGCCGCCAACTGTGTATATACGGCCTCCTTGATGCCCGTTTTGCCTACCACAATGGCTCCTACCTCGCTCAGTACATACAGGAAGAGCGGGTTTACACCGAATACTTCAAAGCATCGGCACCAATCCCGTCGGCCCAGCAGGTCCACGTAATAGGTCAGCGTAGCCAACAGCAGGGCTGCCGCGCCACAGGTTGCCAGGGTAAAGGTGGGCGACCATATCCGCTTGTTCAGCGGCATCGCCTCTATCAGCAGGTATCCTCCGGCCAGCAGCAGGAAGCCTGTCACGAACAGGCGTATCGTCCGCCTCTCTAAGGTCTCCTCTTTCCGCAGCAGGATGTGTCCGCACCCTACACCTATCAACGTGTGGGCCAGTGCCGGCAGTGTGCCTACCAATCCTTCCGGATCAATGGAACTCTTCCTGTACAGGTGTCCCGCACCCAATAGCATCCGGTCTATCTGTCCCAGCAGGTTGGTCTCGTCCGCCTGGTACCCGTTTCCCCACCACAGCATCAAGGCATAACCCACCAGCAGGCCGGCCGCTATTACCGGCAGGTGGCGGTGGCTGACGTACAGTGCCAAAAGCGATGCCATGCCGTAGCACAGTGCGATGCGCGTCAGCACTCCTGTCAGCCTCAAATCATCCACAGGTAGCCAGTTGCCGTCCCAAGCGCATTCCAGCCAATGGATGGCCCATCCTATCAGCAGTATCAGCACCGTGCGTCGGGCCACCTTCCGCAACAGCGGTGCCGAGGGTGTAAAGTTCCATTTGCGCAGGGCGATGTAGGTAGAGATACCCATGATGAAGAGGAAGAAGGGAAACACCAGGTCACAAGGTGTCAGTCCGTTCCACACTGAGTGGCGCAACGAGTCGTATGACAACCTGCCTCCCGCATTGTTTACAATAATCATACCTGCCACGGTCATGCCGCGCAGCACATCCAGTGATAGCAATCGTCCCTTCATCGCCTCAGTCCATTTGTTCAAAGTCCGTTACCATCTCTATGGCTTCTTGTGCCAGCTGCGTGCAGTCGCCTTCCGGACGGGACGAGTAGGTGTCGCGCTCGTGCGTCCAAGGTTCCTCCATAGCATACCAGTCTACGTTGTACACCCGTTTCCGGGCGGCAGCCAGTTCCTCATTGGTCGTGGCCCGTTGTTGTGCGATGGGGCGTTGCCGGTTCATGCCGTCCAGCTCCCGTTGCAGCAGTGCCCACCATGCCTGCCAGCGCTTGTAGTAGAAGTCGCGCAGCAGGCCGTTCCACTCCTTGTGCGCATAGTCGCGCAGTCCTCCTTCATCGGCACAGGTCCGGTTTCCCCAGGTGGTAATCTGCACACGCGCGTTCCATTCATATTGGTCACTCTCTTGCGGTGTCGTACCCAGGCTGCGTGCCTGTGTGGTCCAGCGTCCCACTCTGAACTCCGTCCGGCTGCCCAGCAGGCGGTCCTGCATCAGCAGCAGTTCCATGAAGCGGCGCGAGTGTCGGGCAAAACTCTTCTTGTCACCGCATTTGAAGGCCGCTGTGGCCTTCTGGTATTCGATGCGTCCGCAATCGGCTACGGCTTGTCGGGTCATGTCCACCAAATCGTATTCGTAGTTGTTTTCACCCCGGTGTCTGCCGGCTGCTTTCAGCATCCGTCGGGCTGCTTCAGCCGTCACGGTGGGGTCGTAGTAATTCTCCATCTTCGACCAGCTGGAGGCTTGGAAGTTGTCCAGCGAGGGTCTTCCGCAGAAGATGGATTCGTGCGGGCCTTGCTGGTTGTTGCCACGCGGGCAGTTGTAGATGCTTCCGCCCAATATCATCCAGGCTTCGGTGATGTCGGGGTCAGCCTTGCCATAGCGTGCGGCTGCATACGCTTTCAGCCACTCCTCTTTGGTGGTCTGCTCTTCCCGCCAGGGCAGTTCGCACATCAGTTCGTACATCACCGGATTGTTCTCCGTGCCCTCCATGGTCAGGCCGATTCCTTTCAGGTTTTTGGCCATCGGATTCGTACGGGTCATGTAGAAGTTCTCCAGCAGCTGATCCATACGGCCGTGCAGCCCTACGTTGCCGCCGAAATTCTCTAGCAGGCAGAACAGCCATTGGTGCTTGCCATATCCCTCGTCGCGCTTCCATACCGAAGGTATTCCCCACATGGGACGGCATTCGCTGAAGAGGTCCAGTATCAGCAGGTCGCCTTCCTGCAGGGCATCAATCATTTCAGGCCTCGGATTCTCCGTCCATCCCTGTATCACCCAAGTGGCTTTGGGGTTCACCTGCTTCATGGCCTTCATCATGGCCTGTCCGGCCGCCTGATAGTCTACCCCCTCGGCTGTGGCTGCTTCGTGGAACGGGTCCATTGAATAGTACTCTGCCCGTCCGAACAACCGTTGTTGCTCTTCGTAGTAGATGTCGGCCATCTCACTGTATCGGGGGTCTGTGGGCTGTAGGAAAGCCGGTCGAGTAAATCCGTTCCACCGTCCCGATTTCGTCAGGTTCAGTCCCAGCTTCTCGTCGGCATCGTGCGGCACCATGCCCGAGTAACCGGGCAGCACCGGGTGGATGCCGTATTCGGCCATCCGCTTCAATATCTTCTGTTGCAGTTCGGCCTGTTGGGTATACCAGCTTTGTGGCAGCGGGCCGCCCCATCCCTCCAGATTGTTCATGGCCCACCAGGCCAGGAAGGCCGGACCGGCTATGAAGTTGCCTACCTCCTGCTCGCTATAGCCCAGACGGAGCAGCATGTTGCGGTAGACGCACTCCATGCCTACGGCGGCCAGTGGCAGGTTGATGCCATGCAGGGCCATCCAGTCAATCTCTTGTTCCCAGCGTTCCCAGTCCCAGAACGCCATTGTATAGCTGTAGGTGCAATAGTTGAAGTCGTACCGTAGCTTCAGGTCGGTTTCATGACGTTCCCGTTGCTTGACGGCGGGCAGCACTTCGGGCAGTGTTGCCTTCATCCCGTTCCAGCTCAGCTGGATGCCGGCATGATGCTTCAGGTACCAGTGAAGGCCGGTGGCGATGTTGACGTAGGTGTTTCCCCGGATGACGACTTTGCGCCCCCGTTGGTCCAGCTCAAAGAAGTCCTTTTCTCCCCGTTGCAGCTCGATAGCAAATTTTCGGGAGGCTCCGGGGTCAATACGTTCCAGAAGCGAACGGATGGGGTTGTCGGCATAGAGTGTTCCGCTGCAGAGGGCCAGCAGGGCAAAAACTGCAGAGGTGATAAGGTTTCGTACGTTTAGGGTCAGCATGCTATTTCTTTTTTCAGGTTAATACATTCAGATTTAAAGTCACTCCACAAAAATACTCCCTTTCCCCTACATAGAGGGGGAAAATAAGAAAGTTTGGGGGGAAGATAATAAATTTTTCGTGTCATCCCTTCAATAAATCACTGGGCAGGCAGCCGAAAAGCTCCTTGAAACATTTGGTGAAGTATTTGGGGTCGGCAAATCCTACCGCATAGGCAATCTCCGAAACATTGAATCCGCCTTTGGCCTCTTCCATCATGCGGCGGGCTACGTTCAGACGGAAACTCTTCATGAACTGGCCGGTGGTTTGGCCGGTCAATGCCTGCAGTTTTTTATTGATGAGTGTCTTGCTGTAACCCATGTCGCGTGCAAACAAATCCAGGTTGTAGTCCTCCTTGCCATAGTTCTGCTCCATCAGTCGGATGGCAGCGTCTACAAAATTGCGGTCTTTGTTGTCCTCCTTCAGGGGGAGCTCGCCTACGGTGGCGCTGGTGGAGAAATGGCGCTGGTAGCGACGGCGGGTTTCCAATATATTACGGATGCGCAGCAAGAGCAACTCTTCGTCGAAGGGCTTGTACAGGAATTCATCGACACCTGTCTCCAGACTTTGCTTCTCTTGCTCGTCGGATTGCAGTGCTGTGATCATCAGCAACGGGATGTGCGACGTGGAGAGGTTTTGCTTGATGCGACGCGATAGCTCCATACCATCCATCTCGGGCATCATCAGGTCGCTTATCACCAGGTCTACCGGATGCTCGTGTATCATTTGCAGTGCCTCTTTGCCGTTGGATGCTTCCCATAGCCGGTATTCGCTGGACAGCAGAGAGACCAGGTAGCGGCGCATGTCCGGATTGTCTTCTACAATCAGAATGGTGTCGTTCCTCCTTTTGGCGGAGAGTGTCTCTTCCTCCTTCTCGGCCGAGGGTGTCCCTTGGGGGCGTGCTACGGTGGATGCTCCCGCTATGGTGGGTGCGCCCTCTTCGCCCTTCTCCTCCGTCAGCAGCGGCATCAGTATGCGGAAGGAGGCTCCCCGACCGGGATTGCTTTGTGCCCAAATGTCGCCGTCGTGCATCTCCACTATCTTCCTGCAGAGGTAGAGGCCGATGCCTGTACCAGCCGGGTGGCGATAGTCACCCTTCGCTTGCCGGTTGCCGGCCGACTGATAGAAGCGGTCGAAAATCTTTTCGGCTTCGCCCGGTACGATGCCCTGTCCTGTGTCGCGTACATTGATGTAAAGTTTCCCTCCTTGGGGCAGTGCCACGGCAAAGAGGTCAATCCGGCCTCCGTCGGGCGTGAACTTCAAGGCGTTGGAGAGCAGGTTCACCATGGCCTTACGCATCAGGGCTGCGTCCATCATCAGTTTCTCGGCAGGCAGACGGAAGAAGGGGCGGATGCGGATATGCCGTTCGGAAGCGTATGCCTGGAAGGGCATCAGCAGGCCTTCGAGGAAGGCCGGGAATTCAAGTGGAGCCATGTCGGGTGTCATCTTGCCGGTGTCTATCTTCCGGAAGTCCATCAGTTCGTTTACCAGATCCATCAGCTGGCGTGCATTCTGTTCGGCCATCTGCAGCTGCTCGTGTAGAGGTCCGTCATCCATCTCTTTCAAGGCATGGGCGATAGGCCCATGTATCAGCGTGATGGGCGTGCGCAGTTCGTGTGTGATGTTGGTGAAGAAGGCGATTTTCTCCTCCGTCACCTCGCGTACATGTTCGGCCATCTGCTCCAGTTGGCGGTTGCGCTGGGCCAGTTCCTGTGTCCGCTGGGCCACCTCCTGCTCCAGCCGGACCCGTTGTTCGCGGTAGGTACGTGTCTTCCGGCGGTAGAAGAGGAATCCGGTTGCGCCGAGGAGGGTTGCCAGCAACAAGTAGAACCAGGGTGCTTTGTAGAAATAGGGTGCTACGTGCACCTCTATCTCGGTAGTCTCCTCCATCCATTGTCCCGTCTCGTCGGTGGCACGGGCTTGCAGAGTGTAGCGTCCTGCCGGTACGAAGTCGTAGTGCGCAGTGGCATCTCCTGGAGCCGTCTCGTTCCATTCCTGCTCGTATCCCTTCAATCGGTAGGCGAAACGCACCCGGCGGCTGTCGGCATACTGCAGGGTGGTCAGCCCCACTGCAAAGCGGCTGTGCCCTTCGTGCAGACTGATGCGTGCGGGCGAGGCTGTGATGATGCCCGCCGTGGTCAGCGAGGCAAACTTTACGGTCTGCGCCTCGTGATGTCGCCGGGCTGTGTCGGGATAGAGGAACAGCAGTCCCTTGTTGGTGGTCAGCCACAATGCCTTTCTGCGGAGTGAGTAGCCGATGGCTCCCCGCAGCTGCGGTGCATCGGGCAGTCCGTCGTCCGTCGTATAGCTGCTGAAGGTGCCTTGTGGACGGTTCATCCGTACCACACCCATGCCCGTCACTAACCAGAGGTTACCGCTGCCGTCCTCCGTCATGCCTGTCACGTTGTTTGAGGGCAGTCCGTCTTGTGCAGTAAAGTTATGGAATGTTTGTCCTTTGCCATCCTTCTCTTGCAGCCGATAGAGCCCATTGCTGCCTGTGGCAATGTAGATTTCTCCGTCGCTGCATTGCCACAGGGCGTTGACCTTCTCCGTCCGTCGGTCGCGCGGATTGTCCAGCTTGTGCAGCAGGGCCTGGCAAGGCAGTTCCTTGCTCTCCCTCCCGAATCCCAGCAGCGAGGCTATGTAGAGTCCCTGTGGTGTGCCTATCCACAGCCGGCGGCGGTTGTCGGCCATCAGTGTGCTGATGGCTTCCAGGTCTCCTGTCGTTCCCTGCAGCCTGATGAGGCGGAGCTTCCCGATATGCTTGTCATAGAAGTACAGTCCGCGGGTTGCACCGAACCACACGCCGCCGCCCGTGCGGTCGTCGCAGGCACTCTTGATGAAGTCGCCCTCTAACGAAGGCATCTCCTCGCGGGTGAATCGCCTGAATGCCCTTTCGCCCGGACGCTGCATGTCCAGCGCATTGATTCCCACTCCCCAGGTGTAAGCCCACAGCGTGTCTTGTCCGTCGGCCAGCAGGCCTGTCAGCGAGTTGTTGCTGATGGTGCGTGCATCGTCCGGGTGGAAGCGGTACTGCTCTACCACGTTCAGTCCGTCGTCGCATCTCAGCAACCCCTGTTCGGCCATGGCCAGATAGAGGTTGCCCCTTCGGTCCTCGGCCACTCCGTCCGTCTGGATGGCGGCATCCTCTCCCTCCTTCGACAGTGGTTGCCACAGCCGTGCCTCCATCCGCTTGGGTGTCAGCAGGTCTGCTCCGGCCTCCTGTGTGCCCACGCAGAGTGTCTGTCCGTCAGTGGTCAGCAGGCAGGTCAGTGCACTGCTGTTCAGTCCGTCAGCCCGGCGGCGGATGTAGCTGAAGCTGTCCGTCTCGCGGTGATACACGTTCAGTCCGTTCAGCGTAGCGGCTATCAGGCTGCCGTCTGCCATCAGTGCCAGGTCTGTGATGTAAGCCTGGCTCAGCATACCCGGCCGATGGGTGGAGTACCGATATCGTTTCAGGTTGCCCCTGCGGTAGTCGTAGCCAAACAGTCCCCTGTTCGTCCCTATCCACAATGTGTCACCCTGCTGCTTCATGCAGCGTATGCGCCAGTCGGGGCTGAACGAAGGCAATGCGGCCGCCAGCGGTCGGGCGGTCATCCGTCCGTCGGCCAGTCGTTGCAGGCTGCACACCTGATGGTCTATGCCTGCGCATACGGTGCCGTCCGGTAGGGTGGTCAGTGCTCTTACTGCTGACTGGCAGTCGGGTGCCAACCGCCAGTGCCGGGTCAGTTCTCCCCGGCTATCCGCTTCCAGGCAATGCAGACTGCTGCCCGTGGCTATGTAGAGCCGTCCCTGACTGTCGGTGTGTATGGCTTGTATAGGCTCGTCGGCCAGCTTGTGCAACGGACTGTCGGCCGGTGCAGGCAGAGGCAGGTTTGTATGCGTGCGCAGGTCCATCACATCCAATCCTCCTTGCGAGGCTATCCACATGCGTCCGAACCCGTCTTCGCAGAGGCTTGTTACCAAGTCGTCTTTCAGCTTGGCTCCCTCCGATTGGGTGTCCGTCAGCAGGCATCGGTAGCCGTCGTATCGCACCAATCCTCTGCGGGTGGCTATCCAGAGATATCCGTCGCTGTCCACCAGCATCTTGTTGATCCATCCGTCCGGCAATCCCTCCTGTTCGCCCAGGTAATGAAAAGCAAAACGGCTGAAGTAGCGCGAATCTTCTCTTGCTGTTTCGTCTGCTGCGCCTCTGGCCCTTTCATTGTGAAAGGTGAGTAGCAAAAGAGATAATAAGAGACAATATAGGGTGCGATTCATGGCTGACGTTTCGTTCTTTCTAAGTTTGTGATATTGTCGTTAATGCGGGGTAAAGGTACGCAAACCCGTCTAAAGGGCAAACGGCTTGTGCTGATAAATCCATGTATTAACATTTGTTTAGTCTGCGGCGACCTCCAGTTCCGGATTGGCCTCGGCAAATGAAATGATAGGTAGTAGATATACCCTCCCTTTAAGCGGTTCTCTCCTTCTATCTGCTTTCGCTCATGATACTTTTGTAAACTATTATTGAATTTTACAATTTAGAATAATTCCCAAAATGTGATTTTGTAACGTATTGGAAAATTAGTGTGTTATATATAACCTATTTGATTTGTATACTGAAACCTATTCAGTCGTATACTGAATGTATTACCCTAAAAACCGTACACTATTCGTCCTTGATTTGTCCGGATATTTCTTTCCCTTCTCCTTTGCTGTAGATTCGGTGACCGCCTGGTGATGACCGCTCCATTCCCTTCATTTCTCTTAGCATCCGAACAGGATGCTAACAGGATGCTCGGGGGATGGTAAGGGTATTCAGCGTTTGAAAAACTATCCCTTCCAAAGGTGTAGAATCGAGAATTCTGTGTAAGTTTGCAGCAAAAAGTTACCGTATGCTATTACCATATTTAAATAAAGGGTGCGTAGAGGCCGGCTGTGATGAGGCCGGTCGCGGTTGTCTGGCCGGTGCCGTGTATGCAGCCGCCGTCATTTTGCCTGCTGACTTTCGCAATGGGGAGTTGAACGACTCTAAACAGCTCTCCGAGAAACAGCGCTATGCTTTGCGCGAAGTGATAGAGCGTGAAGCATTGGCCTGGGCGGTCGGCGTGGTGTCGCCCGAAGAAATCGACCGCATCAACATACTGAATGCCTCTTTCCTGGCCATGCATCGGGCGATAGACGGACTGAAAATCCGTCCTCAACATCTGTTGATTGATGGCAACCGTTTTCGCCCTTATCCCGATATTCGCCATACGACCGTGGTGAAAGGCGATGGCAAATACCTCTCCATTGCAGCCGCTTCTATCTTGGCCAAGACGTATCGTGACGACTATATGAACCAATTGCACGAAGCGTATCCTTGCTATGGCTGGAATCAAAACAAGGGCTATCCGACCCGTCAGCATCGCGAGGCCATTGCCCGATGGGGCACCACTCCCTATCATCGAATGACGTTCAATCTGTTGGGAGACGGCCAGTTGGCATTGGATTTCGGAGTGGAATAATCATCGCTCTCCTGTCGTTTCGCCCCTGTGAAGACAACCGTTCTTCTCATCGTTGTTCTTTGAAGTTACTTTCTCCGTATGAAACGGTCAATTCGTAAGCCTTTCCTAATAAAAGTGTCAATTGAACACTAAAAATGACTTGTAACAGACCAAATGTGCTTATTTTTACATTTATTAATGATGTAATGTTTGGTTATTCCAAAATTTTTGTTTCCTTTGCATAAGAAAAATAAAAAACAAGTCAAATCTTATCAATTTTGTAGTATGGAACGGCAATTGTTTGACAAATATTCCTTGCAAGCACTCAGTGAATTGCATCGATACAGAGCCGTGATGTTCAGTCCGACCCTTTGATGCCAGCGGGCATCATCCCCTTTCATTACTACCCCCGCCTTCCCGAGCGCTGGAAACTGCGGGTACAGCTACTGTGTCAGGCTTATAACCTATGCGCAGGGCGAAAGGAGCGTGGTGTGATGTACGCCCGCCCGCATCCGTCCCTCTTCATCCTCCTCCCACAAGAGGAGGTATGCAACATGATACTCACCAAAAAAATACAACGATATGGACAAACCGACTTTGAAAGAGGTGCAGGAGTGGGTACTCCGCCTCTATGACACGTGTGAGAAGACTATCACCGCTGAAGAACGACGCGAGCAGCACAAGTATGCCACTATGGTGCAACGCCCGCAGGACAAGAAGTTTCTGGTGAAGATGTTGGACGAATCGTCGCAGATACGCGACCGTAAGAAACTGGCCAAGCGCATCAAGACACTGATTGACCACTATGGCGTGCCGGAATTCCTGAACAAACGTGATGCGTTCCTGTTCAAATTGTATCAGGCCTTCGGACATCACTTTGATTTCATTGCAATCCCCATCATCAAGAAGAGGCTCCGTATGGATACCTCGAAGGTAATCATTGACGAGGCACGGCCCAACCTGACCCGCCACCTGGCCACCCGCTTCGAACAGAAGATAGGGCAGAACGTGAACCTGCTGGGCGAAGTGGTGCTGGGCAATGGCGAGGCCGACCGCCGCTATTTCCACTACCTGGAGGCATTGGAGAGCCCTGACATCAACTATATCAGTGTGAAAATATCAGGCATCTACGCACAGACGCACGCGCTGAACTATGAGGAGAGCTTCCCCGAACTGGTTCGCCGCATGAGCGCACTCTACCAGAAGGCCATCGACTATCCCTATGTGGATGAGAACGGCAGGAAGCGTGCCAAGTTCATCAACCTGGATATGGAGGAATACAAAGATGCACACATGACGATGCGCCTCTTCAAGCACGTGCTGAGTTTGCCGCAGTTCAAGAACTACGAGGCAGGTATCGTAGTGCAGGCCTATCTGCCTGACGCTTACGAATTTCAGACGGAATTGCTGGAGTTCGCCCGTGCCCGCGTGGCCGATGGAGGAAGCCCCATCAAGATGCGCATCGTGAAGGGATGCAACCTGGAGATGGAGACGGTGGTGAGCAGCCTGCGCGGATGGCCCAACCCCGTGCGCAGCGACAAGACGGAAGTGGATGCCAACTACCTGCATCTGCTGGAACGTGGACTGCTGCCTGAGAACGCCAAGGTGCTGCACATCGGTATGGCATCGCACAACCTCTTTACCATCAGCTACGGTTATCTGCTGACGCAGAAGTACGGTACACCGAAGGACTGCTTCTGCTTCGAGATGCTGGAGGGTATGGCCAACCACGTATGGCGTGCACAGTCCATACTGGGCAACCACGTGATATTGTACACCCCTGTGGTGAAGGACGAACACTTCCTGAATGCCGTTTCCTATCTGGTACGACGGATGGACGAGAACACGGCACCGGACAACTTCCTGACGCACTCGTTCAACCTGAAACCGGGCACCGATACGTGGCGTTTCCTGCAGAAGCAGTTTGAGGATGCCTACGCAATGAAGGATAAGCTGACACATGTACCTACCCGCACGCAAGACCGCAACCTGCCCTACAAACCCGTGCCCGTGGCCGATGAGATGGAGAACGAACCGGATACAGACTTCGACCGCGAGGTGAACCAGGCTTGGCAACGCGACATCTTCAAGAAGTGGAAAAAGAGTCCGACAGACACACCCGATGTGCTGCCGCTGCAGATAGGCGACAAGACCGTGGTAACGGAAAAACGTCACCGCTACATGGACCGCAGTCAGGAAGAGGATGTGTGTGTATGCGAAATGTCAATGGCCGACAAGACACAGGTGGAAGAGATACTGCGTATAGCCGATGAAGATCCGGCCGGATGGAGAAAAACGACGCTGGAGGAACGGCACCGCATCATGTATGATGCCGCCAATCGCCTGGCCGCCATGCGAGGCGACCTGATAGGTTGTATGTGTGCCATCACCGGCAAGACGGTGACCGAAGGCGACGTGGAGGTGTCGGAAGGTGTGGACTATGCACGCTTCTACACTACCACGATGAAGAAATTTGCCGCACTGAAGGGTGTGGACATCAAGGCCAAGGGTGCGCTGCTGGTCATCTCGCCCTGGAACTTCCCCTGTGCCATTCCCGTGGGCGGTATCGTAGCCGCACTGGCCGGCGGCAATACCGTCATTCTGAAACCGGCCACCGTGGCCGCTCCGGTGGCTTGGCTCTTCGCCCGTGCATTCTGGGAGGCCGGTGTACCGAAGGAGGCACTGCAGGTCATCATCACCCAACGCGATGCTCTGCCGCTGCTCACTACCTCACCGCGCATCAAACACATTATATTGACAGGCGGTACAGACACGGCACAGGCCATCACCAAGGCCGCACCCGCTACTCCGCTCTCTGCCGAGACCGGTGGTAAGAATGTGATGATCATTACCGCTTCGGCCGACCGAGACCATGCCATCATGAATGCAGTGGCTTCGGCCTTCGGCAATGCCGGACAGAAGTGCTCGGCCTGCTCGCTGCTGATGGTAGAACGTTCGGTCTATGAGGACAAGGACTTCCGTGAGAAACTGAAGGATGCCACCACCAGCATGAAGACTGGTGGCGTATGGAATGCAGGCAACATCGTTGGTCCGATGATTACCAACCAGAACGACAAGTTGCTGAAGGCTTTGACACTGGAGCCGGGCGAAAGCTGGCTGGTTGAACCTCGCTTCCTGGACAAGCGGAAATACATCCTGGCTCCCACGGTGAAGTGGGGTGTAAAGCCGGGCAGCTATTCGTTCCGTACGGAGTTGTTCGGACCCATGCTGAGTGTATGTCCCGTAGAAGACCTCGACGAAGCTATCCGTCTGGTAAACAGCTTGCCGTATGGCCTGACCAGCGGTTTGCAGAGCTTGGACGAGGAGGAACAGCGTCGTTGGCGCGACTCCATCCAAGCAGGTAACCTCTACATCAACCGAGGCATTACGGGTGCCATTGTCAACCGTCAGCCTTTCGGCGGCATGAAACTCTCGGCATTCGGTGGCGGTGTGAAGGCAGGAGGTCCCAACTACTGCAGCTGCTTTGTACATATCACGGACAAACCCGGCAGTCAGACGGACTATCGCAAGAGCTATGCGGCTGCTTACGAACAGGAGTTCGCTCATCCGCGCGACATCCATCACCTCTTTGGCGAGCAGAACCTGTTCCGCTATCTGCCTTTGCAGAGCATGGTGCTCCGCCTCTTCCCCGGCGATACCGACGAGCAGGCCCGTATGGTGGCACTGGCTGCACGTACCTGCGGCACACCGCTCACCATCAGCTTCGATGCGTCGGACGACCGCTCGGCCAAGCTGGCCGATACAGGTTCCCGTCTGGTGAAGGAGAGTCTGGATAGTTTCATCACCTCTATACCCAACTTCGACCGCATCCGTACTTGCCGGGCCGATTTGCCGATGGCCGTCTACGAGAAGGCTGCTGCCTCCGACCGCTACATTGCTACCGCTGCCCCCGTGCGCGAAGGCCGTGTAGAGTTGATTCACTACATCAAGGAGCAGAGCATTGCCTTCGAGTATCACCGCTACGGTAGCATCACCGAGAAGCCGAAGGATGAATAAACATTGATTTATTGGAATTGATGGGGCGGAAGTTTCTTCTGCCCCATCCTTCCGCACAACTTCGAAAGCAGGTGCGGAAGTGTTCAGTTACGCTCAAAAAACGGTATTGTTTTTTTGAGTGCAGGATTCTGTTTTGCCTTAGCAGCGACACAGATGCCATTTTCACCAGTTTTATTAACCCCTAAAAAGAAGAGATTATGAAAGAAAAGCTACTTGGCCTTTTCCTGACCCTCCTTCTTTGCGTCTCGCCGACGCTGTTTGCACAGACCATCAGCGTACAAGGTGTCGTAACGGATGAAGCAGGAGAACCGCTTATCGGCGCTTCCGTAGTGGTGAAGGATACCCAGAACGGGCAGATTACCAACCTGGAAGGAAAGTTCAGTTTTGCCAACCTGAAGAAAACAGATGTGCTGGTCATTTCATTCGTAGGAATGAAGAAAACGGAAGTGGCGGTAAAGCCACAGATGACGGTCACCCTACATGCCGATTCCGAACAGTTGGACGAGGTGTTGGTGGTGGCTTTCGGCGAGCAGAAACGCTCCTCGTTTACCGGTTCTGCCTCCGTCATCAAGAGTGAGGCACTGGAGAAGAAACAGGTAACCAACGTCATCAGCGGTCTGCAAGGATAGGTAGCCGGCCTCCAGATGGTGCAGAGTAGCGGTGCACCCAATGCCACCCCTATACTCCGCATCCGTGGATTCAGCTCTATCAATGCGGGTAGCGACCCGTTGATTATCGTCGATGGTACTCCTTACGATGGAGGTTGGAACAACCTCAACCCCAACGATGTGGAAAATGTAACGGTGCTGAAGGATGCCGCCTCCAATGCCCTGTATGGTGCCCGTGGTGCCAACGGTGTGGTGATGATTACCACTAAGAAGGGCAAGGCCGGCAAGGCTTCCATCACACTGGATGCCAAATGGGGTGGCAACAGCAACGCCCAGGTGGAGTATGACTTCATCGAGGATCCCAGAGCCTACTATGAGATGCACTACAAGGCACTGTACAATCACTACGTACGCGACAATGGTGCATCGGCCCTCCAGGCCCATCAGCAGGCCAACGCCACACTCTACGAGTCGGCAGCAACAGGTGGCTTGGGCTATATCGGCTATTCCGTACCCGACGGCGAATACCTGATTGGCACAAACGGCAAGATGAATCCCAATGCTACGCTGGGCAACCGCTATTACTACGACGGACAGGTCTACACCATTATACCCGAGAGCTGGAAGGACGCCACCTATCGCACCGGCCTGCGTCAGGAGTATAACCTCAATCTGACGGGCGGTGACGAGAAATTTACGTTTTATGCTTCGTTAGGCTATCTATCCCATCTATGTGCGCGACGGCGACGGCAACATCCTGACGGACGAGAACGGCCCGCTCTACGACTACGGTGCAGGCAACAATGCCGGCCTGCAACGTCCGCAACTGCCTCAGGTGAACTTCTTGCAGGAGAATCGGTTGAATACCATGCGCACCACGACCAACCTGATAGGATTGATCGGTTATGTGGATATCACGCCGATAGAGGGTCTGAAGATTACGCTGAACGGTACGGTCAACAACAACGAGAACCACTACACCTACGCCCAGCAGTCGTTCTACGGATTCGGTGCCCAGAACTATAAAGGCGGCTATATCTATAAAGAGAACAATCAATATTACTCCGTGAACTTCCAGCAGATTATCAATTATACGCGCGACTTCGGCAAGCACAACATGAGTCTGATGGTGGGGCACGAGAATTATAACTACGAGACCCAGACGCTGGGTGGTGACCGCAACAACATGTTCTCGTTCTTCCAGAGCCAGGACCTGGACAGTGCCATCACCTTCCTGAGCAACAACAGCAGCTCCAGCAAATACAACACGGAGGGCTTCTTCTTCCGCGGTATGTACAACTACGACGAGCGTTATTTCTTCTCCGCTTCCTACCGCCGCGATGCCTCTTCGCGCTTCCATCCCGACCACCGTTGGGGTAACTTCTACTCTATTGGTGGTGCCTGGATTCTGACTAAGGAGGAGTGGTTGAGTGCCGATTGGCTGAACATGCTGAAACTGAAAGCCTCTTGGGGTCAGCAGGGTAACGATGCCATCGGCGACTTCCGCTACACCGATACCTACGAGGTGTCCAATACCGGTGGTGAACTGGGCTTCGTGCAGGCCACAGTGGGCAATCCGAAAATTACCTGGGAGACCAACAGCAACTACAATGCCGGCTTTGAGTTCGAACTGTTCAAGAGCCGTCTGACCGGTAGCGTAGAGTACTTCTACCGTAAGACCACCGATATGTTGAGCTACGTCCTGATGCCCTTCTCCGCAGGCTATGGCGGCAGTTACGACAATGTGGGCGATATGTCCAACAAGGGTATAGAAATAGACCTCAACTGGCACATCTTCCGTCAGAAGAACTTCAACTGGAGCGTCAACCTCAACGCCACACATTATGTCAACAAGGTGCTGAAACTGAACGAGGACAACCGGGGTAACATACTCGACGGTCATGCCGGCTATGCCAATGGCAGTCATTTCGTGGGCGAAGGCCTTCCGCTTTACACCTGGATGCTGCGCAAGTATGCCGGAGTGAACGACGAGGGACAGGCACTCTACTATGTACAGAAGGATGGACAGCTGACCACCACGACCTCTTACACGGCTGCTTCTTACATTTGGAACTAGCCAGTGAGCTGCGTTACATGTACTACTATTCCTATTTCTATTACAATAGCTTCATCCATAACGCCAACAACATCATATCCGTGGTGGACGAAGAGGCGGCCAGTGCTGAGGCGTTGCAATGCCTTGGGTCGGCTTTGGGCTACCGCGCCCTCTGCTATCTCGATGTGGCGCGGCTCTTTGAGTACAAGCCCACAGGATATAGTATCGACGACGAAGCTGCTGCCAATGGTGTGTATGGCCTGACGGTGCCCATCGTTGTGGAGAAGATGAGCTCGCAGGAGTTGAAGAACAATCCGCGTGTGCCCTTCCAGACCATGTACCGCTTCATTCTGACTGATCTCAACAAGGCTGAGAAATACATCGTCGGCTACAAGGCTCCCTCGCGTGCTTACATTGATTTGGCCGCCATCTACGGCTTGCAGACCCGCCTTTGGTTAGAGATTGCCACCCGCATGGAGGATGCTGAGGCTCGCAATGCCATCCTGGCTGCCGAAGGGAGCGACGACGGTTATGACAACCTGGGTGTGAATACTGCGGATGAGTGCTATGCCAAGGTGAGCGAATATGCCCAGAAGGCTATCAACATCCATGTCGGCTACCCGATGACGAAGAGCGAGTGGACCGATCCCACGACCGGCTTCAATACCGTGCAGCCCTCGTGGATACTTTCGGCTATGGTCACCACGGCCGAACAGGCCGACTACAACGACTACTGGTGTACCTTTGTAGGCTCCATTGCTTCCGAACCGCAGTGGGCGATGCCCCGCTACGGTGGTGGCTTCCGCATGATAGGTACGTATCTCTACAATCAGATGGGCGACAACGACTGGCGCAAGCAGAGTTGGCTGGCTCCTGATGCCGTAGGCAAGAAGGTGCCCGACGGCTATCGCACATTGCTGGACGACGAGGCTTGGAGCGAACTGCCCGCCTATGCCAACCTGAAGTTCCGTTACCATTGAGGCAGTTGATGAGCAGACCATCTGCCTTAAGGGGCTCTATTGGATGGGCGATTCGCTGCTGGCTACGCTGGATCCGATCGCACGCGCCCTCACCTTTGCACCCGGCCAGACCTTTGCCACCTACTATACCTTTGCTTCGCTGGACGATGTCGATACCCCTGTAGTGGCTACCGTCAGTGAGGATGGCCGCACCATCACGCTGAGTAGCTGGGGTGCCTGGTATGCTGGCTATACCTATGTGGATGGGATTTCGACCGTGCTGACCCGTCAGGAGTAGAGCGTACGCGCTTCCAAGCTATTTCCTGGTATTTTTTCTTGTAAATACGGAAAAAGCCCTTACCTTTGCCTTTTGTCATGAAACAGTGACAAAAGGCAATTTTTTATTCGATACACACTATGGATACATTACAGTTGATAGGAGGACTTATTCTGATTTTGCTGGGTGCCAACGGACTGACCGACGGTGCGTCCAGCCTGGCCAAACGTTTCCGCATCTCCGATATGGTCATCGGACTCACCGTCGTAGCCTTCGGTACTTCTGCGCCTGAGCTGGCGGTCAGTGTCTCGTCGGCTTTGCAGGGTAGTGCTGGCCTTGCTGTGGGCAATGTGGTGGGCAGTAATCTGTTTAATACGCTGATGATTGTGGGCTGTACTGCTTTGGCGGCTCCCATTTTGGTGACACGTGCCACCTTGCTGCACGAGATTCCGCTCTGTATTCTGGCATCGGCAGCCTTGTGGGTGTGTGCCAGCGACACACTGCTCGATGGTGGTGCGCGTAACCTGTTGAGCCGTACCGATGGCTTGTTGCTGCTGGCCTTCTTCCTGATATTCCTCAGCTACACCTTTGCCATTGCCCACCAGCCGAGTGACAAGTCGGAACCGGCCGATGCCATCCGTCAACTGCCCTTGTGGAAGTCGCTGCTCTACGTCGTATTGGGGCTGGCGGGACTGATATGGGGCGGCGACCTTTTTGTCGACGGAGCATCTGGCATTGCGCTCAGTTTGGGTGTCAGTTCCTCCGTCATCGGTCTGACCCTGGTGGCAGGAGGTACCTCGCTGCCTGAGTTGGCTACCAGCATCGTAGCTGCCATGAAGCACAATCCTGAGATGGCTATCGGCAATGCCATCGGCAGCAACCTATTTAATATCTTCTTCGTTTTGGGCTGTTCGGCTACCATTTCCCCGTTGCCTCTGGTTGGCATCAGTCAGTTCGATTTGCTGTCGTTGCTGGCATCCGGCATCCTGCTGTGGCTGTTCGGGGTCTTTTTTGGCCGTCGTATCATCACTCGTGTCGAGGGGACGGTATTGCTGTTGTGCTACGTGCTCTATACATCGTGGCTTATTTATCAGGCCTGATTACGAGTATCTCGGAAGAACTTTTTCATGCAAGCATGAAAGTTCTTCTCTCAATTTAGATAAAAACCTCGTACTCGGGAGAGCAAATAAATTTTCTCTCCGCTCGCTTACTCGGTTTTTTGCACTATCTTTGCGCATCAATCATTATAAACTATGGCAGTTACAATAAAAAAAGTTTCTACGAGACGTGAAT
>CALZEQ010000013.1 GCA_945641355.1 uncultured Mediterranea sp.
CAATCATTATAAACTATGGCAGTTACAATAAAAAAAGTTTCTACGAGACGTGAATTGGAACGCTTCATCCGTTTCAATTACGAGTTATATAAGGGGAATCCCTATTCCGTCCCCGACCTTTATGACGATATGCTCAACACCTTCAGCAAGACGAAGAACGCTGCGTTCGAGTTTTGTGAGGCCGACTATTTCCTGGCTTATAAGGAGGGGCGCCTGGTGGGGCGTATAGCGGCCATCATCAACCACAAGGCCAATGATACGTGGGGAAAGAAGGAGGTACGTTTCGGCTGGGTGGACTTTGTGGACGATGCGGAGGTCTCTAAGGCACTGTTTGATGCCGTGGCCGAATGGGGTCGTCAGCGTGGCATGACCCATCTGCAAGGTCCCTTGGGCTTTACCGATTTTGATGCCGAGGGTATGTTGGTCGAGGGTTTCGACCAACTCAGCACCATGGCCACCATCTACAATTACCCCTACTATCCGCAGCACATGGAGCGTATGGGCTTTGCGAAAGATGTGGATTGGGTAGAGTTCAAGATTTACGTCCCTGAAGCTATCCCCGACAAGTATCGCCGTATTGCCGAACTGATACAGCGGAAGTACAACCTGAAGATTAAGAAGTTCACTTCGGCACGAGACATCAGGGAGCAGTATGGACAAGCCATCTTCCAGCTGATGAACGAGGCCTACAGCCCGTTGTATGGTTACTCGGCCCTGTCGCAGCGGCAGATTGACCAGTATGTTAAGATGTATCTCCCTATCCTCGACTTGCGCATGGTGACGCTGGTGACTGATGCCGACGACAATCTGGTGGCAGTGGGCATCTCCATGCCTTCGCTGGCCGAAGCGTTGCAGCGTGCACACGGCCGCTTGCTACCTTGGGGATGGTACCATCTGCTGAAGACTCTTATCCTGAAGAAATATCCCAAGATGCTGGATTTGCTACTGGTGGCTGTGAAGCCCGAATATCAGAACAAGGGTGTCAATGCCCTGCTCTTTGCCGATCTTATCCCCGTCTTCCAGCAGTTGGGATTCGAGTATGCCGAGAGCAATCCTGAGTTGGAAGCAAACGGGAAGGTGCAGGCTCAGTGGGAGTACTTCAAGACCGAGCAGCACAAGCGCCGCCGTTGCTATATCAAGCCGTTGTAGCAGACAGTAACTATTTCTCTTTTGCAAAAACAGTATTATGGAAGATAACCAACCAATCACAGGGCCGCAGACAGACGAGGCGGCACGTCCCGCTGCAGGGGTAGAGTATACCGACGACAACATCCGACATTTGGATGACATGGAGCATATCCGCGTGCGTTCAGGCATGTACATCGGCCGTCTGGGCGATGGCCAGCAGAGCGATGACGGTATCTACGTCCTGTTGAAGGAAGTGATGGACAACTCTATCGATGAGTTCAAGATGGGAGCCGGCAAGCGCATTGAGGTCACTATCGAGGACAATCTGCGTGTCAGTGTGCGCGACTATGGTCGTGGCATTCCCCAAGGCAAACTGATAGAGGCTGTCAGCAAGTTGAACACCGGCGGCAAGTACGACTCCAAGGCTTTCAAGAAAAGTGTGGGATTGAACGGTGTCGGCATCAAGGCCGTCAATGCCCTGAGCAGCCGTTTCGAGGTAGCCAGCTACCGCGATGGCAAGGTGCGTCGGACCATCTTCCAGCGTGGCGTGTTGCAGAGCGACGAGACCCTTGACAGCGAGGAGGAGACTGGCACCTACATCTTTTTTGAGCCGGACGATACCTTGTTCCTGCACTACGCCTTCCAACCCTCCTTTGTGGAGACGCTGTTGCGCAACTATACCTACTTGAATACGGGCCTTACCTTCCTCTACAACGGGCAGCGCATCCTGTCACGTCACGGTCTGGAAGACCTGCTGAGGGACAACATGACTAGCGAAGGATTGTACGACATCGTCCACCTGAAGGGCGAGGACATAGAGATAGCCTTTACCCACACCAATCAGTATGGCGAGGAGTATTACTCCTTTGTCAACGGCCAGCATACCACGCAGGGCGGTACCCACCAGTCGGCTTTGAAGGAGCACATCGCCCGTACCATCAAGGAGTTCTACGGCAAGAACATGGACTATGCCGACATTCGCAACGGACTGGTGGCTGCCATCGCCATTGATGTGGAAGAACCGATGTTCGAGAGTCAGACCAAGACCAAGCTGGGCAGCAACAACATGTGGCCGGCTCTTCCGCAGGAGGGACGAGCCGTCGGACCTACGGTAAACAAATATGTGGGCGATTTCATTAAAACGGAGGTGGACAACTTCCTCCACAAGAACCCCCTGCTGGCCGAGGTGATGCTGCAGAAGATTCAGGAGAGCGAGAAGGAACGGAAAGCCATAGCCGGAGTCACCAAGCTGGCCCGCGAACGGGCTAAGAAGGCCAACCTGCACAACCGCAAGCTGCGCGACTGCCGCTATCACCTCAGTGATGGCAAGGGACGTCAGCAAGAGTCCGACTCGTGCATCTTCATCACTGAGGGCGACTCGGCCAGCGGCTCCATCACCAAAAGCCGCGACGTGAATACGCAGGCCGTCTTCTCGCTGCGCGGTAAGCCTCTTAATAGCTATGGGCTCACCAAGAAGGTGGTCTACGAGAACGAAGAGTTCAACCTGTTGCAAGCCGCCCTCAACATAGAGGATGGCATGGAGGGGCTGCGCTACAACAAGGTGATTGTGGCTACCGATGCCGATGTAGATGGTATGCATATTCGGTTGCTGATGATTACCTTCTTCCTGCAGTTCTTCCCCGACCTCATTAAGAAGGGACATGTCTACATCCTGCAGACACCCCTGTTCCGTGTGCGCAACAAGCGGCAGACCTGCTACTGCTATACCGAGGAAGAGCGGCAAAAGGCCATCGCCGATCTGGGACCCGCTCCCGAAATTACCCGTTTCAAGGGCTTGGGTGAGATTTCGCCCGATGAGTTCCGCCACTTCATCGGAACCGATATGCGGCTGGAACAGGTTAGCTTACGCAAGACCGACCTGGTGAAGGAACTGCTGGAGTTCTACATGGGAAAGAATACCCTAGAGCGCCAGACATTCATCATCAATAATCTGGTGATTGAGGAAGACAAGGCAGAACCATAGTTACACAGACTTACAAACGAACATATTTTAGGAAAAGACAACGAATGCGAGCACTGTTTCCAGGGACGTTCGATCCCTTTACCATTGGGCATGAGTCCATCGTACGCAGGGCACTCACCTTTGTAGACGAGGTGGTGATAGCCATCGGCGTGAACGAGAATAAGCATACCTGTCTGCCTGTGGCAAAGCGCGAGCAGGCCATCAGCGACTATTACCGTACCGAACCTCGCGTTAGTGTGCATTCTTACGACTGCCTTACCGTCGACTTTGCCGCTGCCGTCGGGGCCGATGTCATCATCCGTGGCATCCGCACGGTGAAGGATTTTGAGTACGAAGAGACCATTGCCGACCTCAATCGTAAGCTGGCGGGTATTGAAACCATTCTGCTGTTTACCGAACCCGAGCTGACCAGTATCAGCTCCACCGCCGTGCGCGAACTCATGCAGTATGGCAAGGATGTCAGTCGTTTCCTGCCTCAGGGAATGGGGTGTGAGAGAGCAGATGAAATCAAAATGGACGAACAATGAAAATGTATAGGATAGGACGAACGATGTGGCTGCTGGCAGCCCTTGTCGCCTCATCGCTCCTGCAGGCGCAGGATGCCCGTGAGGCTTTGCGTAAGTTGCAGATGGCCGAGATAGCCATCAGCCGACTCTACGTAGACAGTGTCAACGAAAACAGTCTGGTGGAAGAGGCCATTATCCAGATGCTTCAGCAGCTGGATCCGCACTCCACCTATAACAATGCCGAAGAGGTGAAGCAGATGAACGAGCCGCTGCAGGGAGGATTCGAAGGTATCGGTGTTCAGTTCCAGATGGTGGAAGACACCCTACTGGTGATACAGCCCGTCAGCGGAGGCCCTTCGGAGAAGGTGGGCATCCTGGCCGGCGACCGCATTGTGGCTGTCAATGACACGGCCATTGCTGGGGTGAAGATGGGTACGGAAGAGATTATGAGCCGTCTGCGTGGCCCGAAAGGCACCAAAGTGCAGCTCTCCATCCTCCGACGGGGGGTAGCGGACATCCTGCCCTTCACCGTGGTACGCGACAAAATACCCATCTACAGTCTGGATGCAGCCTATCTGATACAACCAGCTGTGGGTTACATCCGCATCAATCGCTTTGCCGCTACTACGGGCGAGGAGTTCCTACAGGCGCTGAAGAAGCTGCAGCAGCAAGGAATGCGGGATTTGATACTCGACCTTCAGGGGAACGGAGGCGGCTACCTGAATGCGGCCATCGACCTGGCCAACGAGTTTTTGGAGGCGAAGCAGCTCATCGTCTATACCGAGGGAAGGGCAGCCCGCCGCAGCGAGTTCCTTGCGCATGGCACAGGGCAGATGCGCAACGGCCGGTTAGTGGTGCTGGTGGACGAATATTCGGCCTCGGCCAGCGAGATTGTGACAGGTGCCGTCCAGGACTGGGACCGTGGCGTTGTCATCGGTCGTCGCACCTTCGGCAAGGGACTGGTACAGCGTCCCATTGACTTGCCCGACGGATCCATGATTCGTCTCACCGTAGCCCGCTACTACACGCCTGCAGGCCGTTGCATACAGAAACCCTACGACCGTACGGCTACGTTGGACAGCAAGGCACTCGCTGCAGATGGCACGTTGCAGTATAACCGCGAACTGATAGACCGCTTCAATCACGGTGAGATGATACATGCCGACAGCATCCACTTTGCCGATTCGCTGAAGGTGAAGACCCGTCGGCTGGAGCGTACCGTCTATGGTGGTGGTGGCATCATGCCCGATATCTTTGTGCCGATGGATACTGCCCGCTATACCGACTACCATCGTCACATGGTGGCACGTGGTGTGGTCATCAAAGCCACCACTTCCTACATTGAGCGGCACCGCAAGGCACTGCAAAGCCGTTACAAGAAGTTCGCTTCGTTCAACAACCAGTTCCAGATAGACGATGCCTTTTTGGCAGAAGTCCGTGCATTGGCCGAGCGTGAGAACATTCCTTTCAATGAAGAACAGTACAATCGCTCCCTGCCGCTCATCAAGGTACAGCTAAAGGCGTTGATAGCCCGCGACCTTTGGGACATGAGCGAGTATTATCAGGTGATGAACAGTGTTGACCCTGTGGTAGGACAAGCCCTGAAGGTGCTCAACGAAGGAGGCTATGAGGCCGTCCTGCCACAGTGAAGCAGGGAGGGGTGGTCACTGCTGTATGCCTTCACCTCCACGATATAGCTGTAGGCAATCTCCGGCTGATGGATGAGATCGGGCAGGATGATGTAGCCGCGGGTCAGCCCCAAGTCTGTATAAAAAACAGGAGGCAGATGCTTATCTTCCGATTTGCATCTACCTCCTCTCTATGTCTTTCAGATGCTCCTGCTAAGCAGGAGAATCAGGCATCCCGTTCTGTTGGAATCATGCCTTTACGCGACCTACATACGAGCCGTCGCGTGTGTCGATTTCAATCGTCTCGCCCTCGTTGATGAAGAGGGGTACACGTACGGTAGCACCCGACTCTACGGTGGCAGGCTTCAGTGTATTGGTTGCTGTATCACCCTTCAGACCCGGCTCGGTATAGGTAATCTTCTGCTGAACTTTGATAGGCATGTCAGCATAGAGTACGGTGTCGGTAGAGGCATCAGATACCACGTCTACTACCTGGCCTTCGAGCAGGAAGTCTACACCGTTGATCAGGTCGTGAGCGATGGGAATTTGGTCGAAAGTCTCCTGGTTCATGAACTGGTAGTTGTCACCGTCGTGATACAGGTATTGATAGGGACGACGCTCTACACGCACATCCTCCAGCTTCTCACCGATGTTGAAGCGGCGTTCCAATACGTATCCGTTTACTACGTCCTTCAGCTTGGTACGCATGAAGGTGTTTCCCTTGCCCGGCTTTACATGCAGAAAGTCGATGCAGAAGTAAAGCTTGCCGTCCATGCGGATGCAAGTTCCGATTTTGATGTCTTGGGCATTAATCATACTTAAAGTCTTTATGTTATTGATTAGAATATACACTGTAAGGTGCATTTTGCGGGTGCAAAAGTAATGGAATTCGGTAAAAATCGCAAAAACTTTTGAGAGAAAATGAGTTATCGCTTGGTTTATTTGAAAAAAGTCTCTATTTTTGCAGCCCGAATTCGTGAGAATAATAACGTAAAACAAGATAAGAAGATGAAAAGAACATTCCAACCCTCGAACAGAAAGAGAAAAAACAAGCACGGTTTCCGTGAGAGAATGGCTACAGCCAACGGTCGTAGAGTATTGGCAGCACGTCGCGCCAAGGGCAGAAAGAAACTGACTGTTTCTGATGAATACAATGGCGTGAAGGCATAAGCCATCCCCTTGATTCTTGCAAAGAGATAAGAACCATAAAGGACTGAAGCAAAAGTCTTTTATGGTTTTTTTTATGGACGGAGCCCCAGGGAGTTTCCTCCTTGGGGCTCTGCCGTACTTACACATGCGGACTGTCTGTGCGTGCCCTTTAAATGCTCTTCTCGATGTTCCAGACGAAGGCACGCAGCCCCAGCTGTTCCGTCTCCTTGTCGATGGCATGGAGTGCATTGAGCAGCGGGTCTACCTTGGCATCGTCCACCACGGTGAGTATGGCCGAGCACATGCTGGGCCAGGCGTGGCTGCCGTAGTGGGGCTCGCCCTTCACGCTGCCCCGCCCCTGTACCTGCTGCCAATAGCTGAATCCGCGGCAGTTCTGGCGGTCCAGCAGGGCGAGGATGCGTTCGTAGAATGCTTGGTCGAAGGTTATCAATACAGATTTCATATAGATACTATCATTTTTTTAGGTTCTTATCTTCACACGTTCGTTTTGTTACGACTTCCTGGCCTTGGTCATCTGCTCCTTGTGTAGTAGGTAGTACTCGTTCAGTTCGCGGGCCTTCTTCAGCTTGCGGCGGGTGCGCTTGATGCCTGTGCCGGCAAACGAGCAGTAAAGTACGGGTACCAGTATCAGCGTCAGGATGGTAGAGATGGTGAGACCGCCGATGACGGCAACGCCCAGCGGACGCCACATCTCCGAACCTTCACCTTGTCCCACGGCCATAGGCACCATACCCAGAATGGTGGTCAGGGTGGTCATCAGTACCGGCCGCAGACGGCTGCGTCCGGCCGTCACTACCGAGTGAAGGATGGCCATACCCCGCTCGCGGCAGAGGGTGATGTAGTCAATTAGCACGATACCGTTCTTCACCACGATACCAATCAGCATGATGCCTCCCAGCATCGACATCACGTTGAGGTTGGTGCCGGTGAAGAAGAGGGCCATCAGCACGCCGCTGAAGGCGAAGGGAATGGAGAACATGATGATGAAGGGGTAGCTCAGTGACTCAAACTGGGCGGCCATGACGATGAACACCAGGATGATGATGAGCACGGCCTGCGTACCCAGGTCGGTGAATGACTCTACCTGGTCCTCGTACGAACCGGATATCTGTATGGAGATGCCGGAGGGGAGATCCATGCGGTCAATGATGGCCTCGCCTGCCGTCACCACGTCGCCCAATGGGGCACCGGAGATGATGGCCGATACGGTGACGATGCGTTCGCGGTCCTTACGCTCGATGGTGGGAGGGGCGGAGCGTTCGACCACCGTACCGAGGTCCTTCACACGCACGCCTTTACCGCTGGGTGTGTAGATGAGGATGTTCTCCAGGTCGTCGATGCTGGTGCGGAACTCGGGGGCGTAGCGCACCTTGATGTCGTACTCGTCACCGTCCTCGCGATAGTACGAAGCCAGGGCACCGTTGACGCGGTTGCGCAGGTAGAGCGAGGCGGTAGAGAGGTTCAGGCCGTGCAGGGCTAGTTTTTCGCGGTCGAAGTCTAGCTGATACTCAGGCTGGTAGTCCTGACGGCTGATGTTGACTTCGCGTACTCCTTTCACGTTCAGCAGCTTGCTTTTCAGTTCGGCAGCCACTTGGTCGGTATGCTCGAAGTTGTATCCATATACCTCGAAGTCGGCCGAAGCCGCACCGCTCATGCCGCCCTGTTGTCCGCCCATGATGACTTGTGCCTTGTCCAGTTCGGGGTAACGCTTCAGGTCGTCGCGCATCTCGTTGCAGACGGCTTCCAGCGTGATGTCACGCTCTTCGGGGCTGATGAGGCTGATGTTGAACGAGATGATGTGGCTGCCGTTGTCCTGCATCGAGGCGAAGGTGTTGTCAGAGTCGGCCTGTCCCACTGTATAGTTGCACACACGCATGATGCCCTTGTAGCGTTCCATCCAGAGGGTGGTCAGCTCGCTGGAGAGAGCCTGTGCACGTTCCACGCGGGCTCCGATGGGCAGCTGCAACTTGACGCTGATGCGGCTGTTGTCTGCCGAAGGGAAGAACTCCGTACCGATGAACTTGGCACAGAAGAGGCTCAGCACGAAGAAACCGGCACATCCCAGCACCACCACCACGCGGTGGCGTACCGCCCAGTTCAGGCGGCCTTTATACCAGTCGTCCAGCGCGTCCAGCGCATGCAGGACGGGCGTGTACAGCTTCAGGAAGAGTTTGCTCTGCTTCTTCTGCAGGCGCAGGAACTGCGAACACATCATGGGGGTGAACGAAAGGGCCGAGACGGTAGAGATGGTCATGATGACGCACATCATCCAGCCCAACTGATGGAACAGCACACCCGACATGCCGCTGACCATGGTCAGTGGGAAGAACACGGCAATCATGGTGAGGGTAGAGGCGATGACGGAGATGGCCACCTCGTTGGTGGCATGGACGGCTGCCTGCTTGGGTTCCGAACCGCGCTCGATGTGAGTGGTCACGTTCTCCAGCACCACGATGGCATCGTCCACCACGTTACCGATGGCGATGGAGAGGCAGGAGAGCGAAATGATGTTCAGCGAACCGCCGTCGATGATGCCCAGGTAGATGAACGAGGCAACCAGCGACATGGGGATGGTGATGCAGATGATGACGGTGGCACGCCAGCGACCCAGGAAGGCGAACACCACCAGCACCACAAAGAGCATGGCGTAGCAGATGGTTTCCGTCAGGCTGTCGATGGTGTTCAGGATGTTATCCGAGGTGTTGACGATGATGCCCAGCTTGACATCGGTGGGCAGGGACTTTTGCAGTTGCGGCAGCATGTCGATGACCTTCTGCGAGATGGCCACTGAGTTGGCTCCCGACTGCTTCTGGATGATAATCATGGCTCCCTGCACGCCGTTGCTGTAGGTCTTTTGGGCGCGTTCCTCCACCGAGTCGACGACGGTGGCTACGTCGCGCAGGTAGACAGAGGCTCCGCCCTGTGTGCCCACCACGATGTTCTCCATCTCCTTCGGGTCGTCAAACTCACCCTCCACACGCAGCGAGTAGGTGTTGTTGCCGATGTCGAAGGTACCTCCCGGCGTGTTTCGGTTCTCTGCCCCGATGATGGCACTGATGGTCTCGATGGAGAGGTTGTAGGCATCCAGCTTGTTGGGGTCGCAGTAGACGTTGATTTCGCGCTTGGGGGCACCGGCGATGGATACCGTACCCACACCCGGTACGCGGGCCAGCGGGTTTACGATGTTGTCGTCCAGTATCTTGTAGAGGGCCGGTTGGCTCTCCTCGGCCTGCACCGAAAGGAGCAGGATGGGAATCATGTCGGTGCTGAACTTGAAGATGATGGGTGTGTTCACCTCGTCGGGCAGCATGGAGCTGACCATGTCCAGCTTGTCGCGCACGTCGTTGGTCAGCACGTCGATGTCGTGTCCGTATTCAAACTCCAGCGTGATGACGGAGATGTTCTCTGACGAGCGTGAGGTGATATGTTTCAGGTTGCTGACGGAGTTCAGCGTATTCTCTAACGGACGGGTCACGTTGTTTTCGATGTCGCTGGCACTGGCTCCGTTGTACGAGGTCATCACCATGATGGTGTTGGTCTCGATGTCCGGATAGAGGTCTACCGGCAGTCTCGACAGCGAGAACAGACCAAATATCGCTACTGCCAGGAAGCAGAGCGAGGTCATAATCGGTTTCTTTACCGCTCCTTCGTATAGACTCATAGGTATGATGAATTTATAGATGATACATTATGAATTTTCCAGCCTCGTCTCACTCTACGTCCACTTCGGCACCGTCGTAGAGCTTGGTCTGTCCGGCTATCACCACTTGCGCGTTGTTCTCTACGCCGCTTATCAGCTCATATTCCGTGTCCATGCGTCGGCCCAGCTCCACCTGTTGGTAAGATACCTTGCCCTCCTTGTAGACATAGACGAAGCGGTCGCCCGATCCGGCACGCTTCACGATGGCCATGTCGGGCACTACTACATGATCCTTGGTACCGAAGTTCAGGGTGACGCGGGCGAACATGCCCGGGCGCACACGCTGGTCGCGGTTCGTCAGCTGTACCTCGACGGGGAAGGTACGGGTGGTGGCGTCGATGGTGGGATAGACTAGGCTGATGCGTCCCTCAAACTCCTCGTCGCCATACACGTCCATCTTCACCGATACGGGTGCTCCCTTCTTCACCTGCGTGAAGTAGCCTTCGGATACGTTGACCAGCAGCTTGACGGGGGTAATCTGCTCCACGGTCAGCACCGGTGTGCCTCCGCTGTACAGGTCGCCGTTGTCATAGTTGCGTGCGGTGACCACGCCGTTGATGGGGCTGAGCAGCGAGGTGTTCTCCAGCAGGTTGTTGTATGAGCTCCGCATCACGTCCAGTGCCATCTTGGCGGCATCCCACTCCGAACGGCTGGCTCCGCCCACCTTGTACAGTTCGTCCATGCGTTTGAATTCTATCTCTTTGTTGTCCAGCTGGAACTTCAGCTGCTGCAGGTTGGCTGCATCCATGCTGACCAGCTTCTGTCCTTTGCTGACGTGGTCGCCCACCTCGACCCATATCTTGGTGATGCGTACCGGCGAGGCGGGTGCGATGTTGTTCTTCACTTCGGCCTCTACGGTAGCGGTATATTCCTGTATCTGTGCCACAGGGCGTACCGACACGGTGGCCAGTTTTACTTTCAGCTTTTCGTTGTTCTCGGTGGCAGCCTTCTCTTCTTTGCTGCCTGTGCAGGCGCTCAGCAGACCCATGGCCAGCAGGGCGACGATGTGCAGTCTTGTTCTCATATCGTTATCTCTCTGTTTTTTATTCCGTTGTTACTGTTGGGGTTCTTCGGGCTCTCGTCCCAGCACCAGGTCAAGGTCGGCCTTGGCTGTCAGGTAGTCGTAGATGGATTGGTTGTAGGTCAGCTGCGCCTGCGTCAGTTGCACTTGCGAGCTGTTCAGCTCCAGCACCGTCCCTTTCCCTACCTCGTAGCGTTTGCCGGCAATTTCTACCGCCTTCTGTGCCTGGTGTACGTTTTCGCGGTTGCTCGATACCTGTTCCGAGCTGGCCTGCATGTTCTTTCGGTAGCTTTGTGCCTGCATGTTCAACTTGCGTTCGGTGTCGGTGCGGTTCAGCGTCAGCTGGTTCATCTGGATGCGGTTGCTCTTCAGTTTGGTGAAGTTGCCGGCATGGTAGATGGGGATGGAGAGGCTGAAGGCTACGGAGGAACTGTTGGCCCAGTCGAAGCCGAAGATGTTCCAGTTCGTATTGTTCATGGTCTGATACTGGTAGCTGTACGAGGCTCCCAGGGTGGGCATGAAGTTGGCGTAGAGCGATTGGCGTGTCTTGCGCAGCAGCTTCATGTTCAGGTCCATCTGACGCATGGTAGAGTTGTTGACCAGTCCTTCGTCCAGTTGGTCCAGTTCGTTGGCATAGACGGTTGACTCGTAACGGGTCAGGCTGTCGTCGATGCGCAGGGCCAGGTCGGTCACGGTGATGCCCATCAGCACCTTCAGCTGGAGCATGGAGAGGGTGACGGCATTCTCGGCTGCAATCAGGTTGGGCCGCACGCTGTTCATCTGTACCTCGGCACTGATTTTGTCGAACTCGCTGACCGTGCCTTGCTGGTACTTGGCGTTGACTACGTGGAAGTTCTCTTCGGCCACGGCAAAGCTCTGTTTCAGCACCTCGTGCGAGTCTTGTGCCAGCATCAGCTGGTAGTAGGCTTTGGTCACCTGGTTCACCAGGTCCTGTCGCGAGGCACGCGCCTTCTCCACGGCCAGTTCGATGTCGGTACGTGTCAGGGACATCGCCTTGTATACGGCCGGTGCGAAGAGGGGCATACTGATGCTCAACGCACCGCTCACCGTGTTCGCCTTGTCCATACCCATCTTGAATTTCTGCCCGCCCAAACTCAGCTCGGGGGCTGTGATGGTGTGGTTCCACGTGCCGCTGATGTCAACCTGTGGCAGCAGGCTCTGCCAACTCTCTTTGTAGGCCGTCTCTTTCAGAGCAATCTCTTCATCGGCCACTTGGATGGTGGGATTCTCTGCCAAGGCAATCTCCAGTGCCTTGCCCAGATTCAAGGCCAATGTGTCGGTGGCCTCTTGTGCCCGTGCGTGGGCGGCGGCCAGTACGAGGGCGATACCCAGCAAAACTCTTTTTCCTTTCGATAATCTCTGCATCTTATACTATTATTTATTGTGTGTCGTCAATCGGGTAGGGGTGGTTTGGGTACTACAGCAGGGCATGTATCAGTGCGAGGCGTTTCCGCTGCGGTATTGCGTGATGAAGCGTTCCAGCTCTTCCGCTCCCCGTGGGGTGGAAATGCCCCGCAGGTAGGTGAACATGATGGACTCGTACACCTCGACCATCGAATAGTGGCGGCAGAGGTCGTTGCTCTGCAGGGAGTTGAACTGCTCGCGCAGCAGGCGGTCGACGATGCCGAAGTTGATGTCGCTGCGGAAGATGCCCTGCTCTACCCCCTGCTGCATGAATCGGATGGCCTCTTCGGAATCCCTTTGCAGGCGTTCCCTGCACAGCTGCTGCACCTGGGGGTATTTGTTCAGGTCCTCAATGAAACGCTTGTCTGTGGTGTGAAACTGCTCGATGCTGCGCTCAAACAGCTTCAGGATGACCTCCAGCACATTGTCGGTTTGCTGCAGCACCTGTCGGGCGTAGGCTTCGTTCTCCTCCTTGGCCCGCAGGATGCCCTCGCGCAGCAGGGTCTCCTTGTCGGGAAATACTTCATACAGTGTCCGTTTGGAGATGCCCAGACTCAGGGCGATGTCATCCATGGTGATGCTTTTGATGCCATGGCGCTTGAATGCTTCCATGGCCGTGCTCAGTATGCGGTCTTTCAGCTCCGGCCTTGGTATGTATTTGCGTGTGTGCTCGCTCATTCGGGTAATGTATTTGTCAAAAATTCGTTTTCTTTATTCTTTTTAGGAAATATCGGGTACAAATATAGGGAGAAAACTAAATCCTCCGATATAGTTTCCTCCCTTTTCTGCGTATATTAACAATTATTTATCTATGCGATGGTCGGTGGGTTGGCTGCTATTTGTACGTGATTTCGTCCCATTTCGGTGGATTTACCTCCAGCAGATGTCGTACAAAGAAGTCGTACCGCTTGTGTTCACCGAAGTCTTCGCCCATGGTGTGGTGGGCACCGGGTACAACCACCAGTTCAAAGTCCTTGTTGGCTTTGATCAGTGCGTTCACCACCTGCATGGTCGATGCCGGGTCTACGTTGTCATCCAGTTCGCCTACCACCAGCATCAGCGGGCGGCGCAGCAGGTGGGCGTTCTCTACGTTCGACCCCTCTTTATACTGTTCGCCTACGGGGTAGCCCAGCCACAGCTCGTTCCACCAGATTTTGTCCATGCGGTTGTCGTGGCATCCGCAGGCCGAGTAGGCACATTTGTAGAAGTCGGGATAGAGCAGCAGGGCGTTGGTCGATTCCTGTCCGCCGGCCGAGCAGCCGTAGATGCCTACGCGGTCGATGTCCATGTAGGGATATTTGGCGGCGGCCGCCTTTATCCAGGCCATGTGGTCGGGCAGACCGGCATCCTTCAGGTTCTTGTAGCAGATGTTCTCGAACGTACGCGAGCGGAACGAGGTGCCCATGCCGTCCACCATCACCACTACAAATCCCAGTTCGGCCAAGGAGGTCATGTACCAGTTGTAGCTGCGGAAGCTCTTGGGCACATACTGGTCGCCGGGGCCCTGATAGATGTATTCAATGATGGGGTACTTCTTCTGCGGGTCAAAGTTGGTGGGGCGTTGGATGAGTCCCCACATCGGTGTCTTCCCGTCGCGTCCGGGTGCTACAAACACCTCCGGTGCTTTCCAGCCGTTGGCCTCCAGTCGGCTGATGTCCGCCTTCTCCAGCGGCATCACCACGCGGCCGTCTTTGGCATCGCGCAGCACGGCTACGGGTGCGTTGGCCACCGTTGAGTAGACATCCACCAGGTAGCGCATGTCGTCCGAGAAGCGTGCTTGGTGCATTCCCTCGCCGGGAGTCAGGTCGGTCAGTCCGTTGCCGTCGAATCCGATGCGGTAGTAGCGTATCAGGTAGGGATCCTCCTCCTTCTGCACGCCGTTGGCGGTGAAGTAGATGCAGCTGTTCTCCTCGTCCACCTTCAGCACCTGTCGTACATACCATTCCCCTTTGGTGATTTGGTGCGTGGGTCGTGCCGTACGTCGGTCGTACATATACAGGTGGTTCCAGTTGTCGCGTTCGCTCATCCAGATGAGGCGTTCGCCGTCCTTCAGGTCGTGGCGGAAGTGGCGCGGGTAGTTCACGTACTTGTCGCTGGTCTCTTCCACCAGCGGGCGCACCTGTCCGGTTTCGGTCGAGAGCTCCAGCACGCGGTACACCTGATGTCCCCGTTGGTTGTACTCAAAGGTGATGGCGCGGCTGTCGCTGTTCCACTCCGGCCCATACAGCTCATACTGGCGGTCGAACAAGGCCGTTGAGGGGACGATTTCGCGTCCCGTCTCCACTTCATAGATGCAGGGCACCTTGAAGGGCAGCTCGTCGCCGGGCTTGGCATACTCCTGCTTGTGCAGCTTGGGCTGCAGCTGGTCGGCGGGCGACGACTCCACGTAGTACACGTATCGTTTCTCCACCGGTCGGATGCGGCAGGCGGCCACCTTCTTGCTGTCGGGCGACCACCGGATGTAGGACGAGTAGTAGTTGCTCAGCGTACCGTCCTTGCTCAGGGCCTTCTCCTGGCCGGTAGCCAGCTCCTTCACGTAGATGTTGTCGTTCTTGATGTAGGCACTCCACCGGCCGTCGGGCGATGTGACGGGTGCGCCGCCCTTCTCGTCGTCCACCTCCATCCAGTGCTTCTGCTTGGGGGGTGTCGGCAGGATGCCTTCGTCGGTCAGCTGGTTCTTCTTGACCGCATACGTGTATCGATGGTTGGCAAACACAAAGTGCAGGGTGTCCAGCGTGCGGTTCACCCGCAGGCGTTGCGGCTGCAGGGCGTCGGCCTTCACCTCCTTCCCCGATGCCTGGCTCAGGGCGTCGGCCAGCTTCCGGTGGTCGAACAGCTCCTTCCGGCTCTTCTTGTCGGCATCCACCACCACATAGATGCGTCCTTCGGGCGTTTCGCGCACGTACCAGAAGTGGTGTGTGCCGTCAATCCATTGCGGAGCCACGTTGGCATAATAGACTTGTTTGGCTCCGAACTTTTCGCGGAGCTCATACGCACGGTTGTAGTCATCTACACTACCTTGTGCGAAGGCCATGCCCCCGCTAAGGAGCATGGCCAGCATACAGAGTTCTTTTCTCATTGCATCCACGGTTTATTTCACTTCCCATTCGTAGAGGCCGGCTGCATGTTTGTCGGGCAGCACCACCTCCAGCTTCAGGGCTTTGGTTTTCACGGGGTTGAACTGAACGGTGTTGCCCACACCCTTCTCCGTGCCATACTTGTCGGCACCCTCTACCGGCTTCCATTGTCCGTTGCCGTCCTGGTAGTAGATTTTCCACGACTTCGGCACGCGGCATCCGCCCCACGGAGCGTCGTCAAACCAGTACACCGTAGCACTGCTGACGGTGGCAGCCTCCTTGAAGGTATAGCTTATCCACTCCGTGGTGCCCTGTTTGGGCCACCAGTGGTAGTAGGGGATGGTGCGGTCGTTCTCGTCCTGCGGCACCAGTCGGTCGTTGATGGAGCGCACCGAGCCCGCCTTGTGTGAGAATTCCACCTTGCTCTCCGATGCCAGTGTGGGCTGCATCGTGGGGCGCGATGCGCTCAGGTCCTGTGCCAGCCATACGGCCATGTTGCCGCTGCCGCGGTGTGCCCATGCGTAGTAGGGGATGAGGTTCAGCTTCACGTCCTTGGCGTTCAGTCGTCCCTGCTCGTCAAAGTTCAGCACCTGTGCGTCGGTCTGCATCATGCGTATGCCATACAGCAGGTCGGGCTTCTCGGTCACGGTCAGCTTGGGCGACTGGTTCACCAGCACGCCCAGCACGTCGAAGTCGTTGTCGGGCCACTCGGCGCAGTACACAATTGGTCCCCGCTCGAAGGCTACACGACCCTTGTCGGCCTCCACCTTGCTGTTGGCTTTCACCGTGCGCGGCGCCATGTCAAGGTGTACCTCCACCTTGTCACCCTTCTTCCAGTTGCGGTCTATGCAGAAGTAGCCGTCCTTCAGTTCGCTCTTCACCTCTTCGCCGTTCACCTTCACGCTGTAGCTCAGGCGTACGTTGTCGTTGTATCGGTAGAGGTCGCTCGGCACCACCTGTCCGCGTACCCATCCCGGGATGCGTACCTTCAGGTTGAAGGCACCGGCACTGTTCTTCTTCACGTTCACGGTGATGTCGCCGTCCCACGGGTAGTTGGTCTGTTGCTCCAGCTGCACGGCCTTGCCGTTCACCTTCAGGTCAGAGGTGTTGCCCATGAAGAGGTTCACATACACGTCGCGGTCCTTTACGGCATAGATGTAGCCCGGCAGCGAGGGGATGAATCGGCAGATGTTGCTGGGGCAGCAGGCGCAGCCAAACCAGGGCTGGCGTTGGTGCTGGCCCATGCTCTGCAGCGGGTTGGGGTAGAAGAATCCGCCGCCGTCCAGCGACACGCCGGATATCAGTCCGTTGTACAGCGTGCGTTCCAGTACGTCGTAGTACTTGCTTTCGCCGTGCAGCAGGAAGAGGCGGTGGTTCACGTACACATTACCGATGGCGGCACACGTCTCGCAGTAGGCCGACATGTTGGGCAGTTCGTAGTTCTTTCCGAAGGCCTCGCCCGATGCCGTTGCACCGATACCACCGGTGATGTAGTATTTCTTGCTGACGATGTTCTCCCAGATGCGGTCGATGGCGTTGATGTAGTCCCGGTCGCCCGTCAGTGCGGCCACGTCGGCCATGCCGGCATACATATAGGTAGCCCTCACGGCGTGACCCACCGCTTCGTCCTGCTGCAGCACCGGCTTGTGCGCTTGGCTATACTCATCCGTACGGCTGGTGTAGCCGCGCTTGTCCAGGAAGAACTTGGCTTGGTCCAGATACTTCTTGTCGCCCGTCACCAGGTAGAGCTTGGCCAGTGCCATTTCGGCAATCTGGTGTCCCGGCACGCGCACCACCTGTCCTTCGCCTTCTCCAATCTCGCGGCACACGCAGTCGGCATAGCGGATGGCGATGTCCAGAAAGTTTCGTTTGCCCGTAGCCTGATAGTGCGCAATGGCCCCCTCCACCATGTGTCCCAGGTTGTAGAATTCGTGGCTCAGGTCCTCCACCAGTTCCCAGCGCTTGCTGCCGGCCCATTCGTGCGGATGTTTGGGGTTCATGGTACGGCTGGTGTAGAGGTATCCGTCCGGCTCTTGTGCGGCAGCCACAATCACCAGCACGCTGTCAATGTACTTCTGCAGCTTCTTGTCGGGATAGGTTTGCAGCAGGTAGCTGGCACCTTCGATGGTCTTGTACACGTCCGTATCGTCAAAGGCCAGACCGCCCACCGTGATGGTGTCGCTGGGGTGTGCAGCCTTCACAAAATTGTCGTACCGTCCTGTCTCTTCGCACTTGCTGAAGGCCAGGGGGATGGTCACTTCGCGGCTTGCCTTCAGGCGTTGTCCCCAAAAGCTGTCCGTCACTTTCACCGAGGTGAAGGGCACGGGGTCAATCGGATACCCGTGCGACTGTTGTTTCTTCTGCGCCTGTCCGCTCAAAGCAGTAGCGGCTACCAGCGCGGTGAGTAAGAATCTTCTCATGTGTTTCAAGAAAATTTAAAATGTAAAATTTAAACTTTGAAATGAACGTAGATGGTTTCCCCCCAACGAGCGTTCACTCCTCATTTAAATCTTAAATTATTAATGATTGATTTTTAAATTTTTAATTTTTAATTTTTAATTTTAAATTGTCAATTGCAGTCGTCCCACAGTGTCAACCGGTGCAGGTAGCCGGTGAAGGGCCATTCGCGCTCGTTGTTGCGTCCCAGTGTGATGAATTGCGACGGCTTGACGAGCAGCTGTATATCCTTCTCGCTCACCAGCTGGTCGTTGATGTAGACACGCTCCATGCGTCCGTCGAAGCATACACGCATGTGTTGCCACTTCCCTTCCAGGCTCTTCATCTCCTTGTAGCCGGCATCCTCGTACCAGCCGTAGTGGTTCATCACGCCGCATCGGGGTTCCGTGCCGTTTACCAGCATCAGCTTCTCCAGCTCGTCGTGTGTGGTGGTAAAGTCGGCCACACACTCGTTCAGGGCGATGGAGTCGTTCAGCACCCATGCCTCCAGGGTGTAGGGAGCGTTGTCGCGCAGCGTAGCGGGCAGCTGGAAGCTGGAGCGGAACACCTGCTTCCCTTCAAAGTAGAAGGCCTTTTTGCCGGCAATCTCACGTACCGTCAGCGGATGCTCTTCCGCCTCGAAGTAGCCTTCGATGGCACGATTCTCTATGTAGTGTACCGTGTCGCCTACCGCAAAGTCGTCGGCGCAGATGTCCACCACCTTGCCGCGCAGGTGAGTGTCGGCAGCAGGCAGCCGTACGATGTCGGTCGTTTCGTCAAACCGCCGTTCGGCCTCTTCCAGTTTCCAGTTGTAGTAGCGCAGGTTGGTCAGCGCCAGTGGCTCGGCGCCACTCCGCAGCGTAATCACCCCTTTCCTCAGGGTCGATTCCGCCGCAAAGCTTTGCCATCTTCCTACCTTATAAACTAACCCTGTGTATGTATGTTCCTTTTCGGGGGCTATCAGCGGATGGCGGTATTCCAATACCGTACCCGGCTCCAGCACCAAGGCATCCTTGCCGTCGATGCGCTGTACGCGGGCTGTTCCCTCCTTCAGGCAGAAGGCACCTCCCAGCATTCCCTCGTTGTTCTTCCATTCGCGTCCGTTCCAGTCGGCAGCCGTCAGTCCCATCCACTGTTGCGGATGTGCCTCCTCGGTCCCGGCATACACCTTGATGTTCCAGATGGCTCCGCCGAACCCGTTCTTCTGTCCGCCGGTATAGGTGATGCGCACGTAGCGAGCCTTCGCCTTGCCGAAGTCCACCATCGGGCTGCCAGCCAAGTGGTTCTCCCGTTTGTCGGCAAAGAGGCTCCACTGCTTGCGGTCGTTCGACGTCTCGATGAGGTACTGGTAGAACTGCGTTCCATATTCCCATTGCGTCAGCACCGTCTGTATCGGCTGCGGCTTGCCCAGGTCCACCTCAATCCACTCCTGGCGTACGCCGCGCGGCCGCCACAAGGTGCCGTTGTTGTCGTCCGTTGCGTATTCAGGGCGGAAGTTCTCGTCGTAGTACGAAGAGGCCCGTACAGCTTTCCCCCGAGCCAGGTTCTCCCCCTTCACCGTGAGGGGTGCCAAGGCACCGAGTCCCTCGTGTGTCGGCACCACGGGGCGTATGCTGCCATCTTCGGCAAACTCCAGTCGGTCGATGGCCAGTTGGCGGTGGAATCCGCGGTTAGAGTGCGGGTTGTCATGGCGGTGGTACACGATGTAGTAGTTCTCCCCCTCTTGCAGCACGCTGTGGTGTCCCGGTCCGTGCACCGTCCCGTCGCTGTTGGTCTCCAGAATGCAGCCCCGATAGGTGTAGGGCCCCAGCGGTTTGTCAGCCGTAGCATACTGCACGCGGTAGGTGTGGTCGTGGCACGAGCCGCTGGAGTACATGAAGTAGTACACCCCGCCCCTCTTCAGCACGAAGGGAGCTTCGAAGAAGTCGGTCGCCTCCGTGTTGGGTATCAGGCGTGTTTCGCTGAAGCTCTTCATGTCCGGAGCCAGCTTGCCGGCACCGCATCCGAATCCCTTGTAGATGCCCCATGTGCCCCAGTACATATATACCGAACCGTCGTCGTCCACAAAAGTCTGTCCGTCCAGCGTGATGGCGTTGGTCACGAATCGGTCAGGTATCAGCACCGCTTCGCTCTCTCCCAGGATGTTCTTCCAGGGGCCGCGGGGTGTCTCGCCTACGCCGCAGTGTACGGTACAGGGCTGGCAGTAGTAGTAATAATATTTCCCGTCCGAGTGGTGCATCACGTCCGGTGCCCATATCCAGTGGCTGTCCGGCCAGTTCATCGGCATCAGGGTCCAGTTGACGAAGTCCTTGCTGCTCCACACCTGGGCAGGTCCGAATCCGGCTCCGCTACCGTCCGTGGTGGCATAGATATAATAGGTGTCGCCAAACTTCTTCACGGTGGGGTCGGCGAAGTAACCCGGCAGGAAGGGGTTTCCCGTCTGCGGAGCGTTGTAGGCTTTCTGCCCGAAGGCGGCAGCGTGTCCCAGCAGCAGGGACGCGATGAGTATCAGTGTGTGTTTCATCAGTCAGAAATTGAAAATTTAAAATTTAAAATTTAAAATGGGGGAGAGGCTGTGTGTTAGTCAAAGTACTCCGTCAGCAGCCGGTACATCTCCGGGTCGTAGTTCATCAGCTTGTAGCGGCGGTCGATGGCGCAGTGCACCCCGTTGGCCGGCGAGGCATATCGGTTGCAGTTGAAGTAGCTCTGTACGGCTTCGGCAAAGTACTCCTCCTTGTTGCTCAGGGCGTAGGTACCTTTCCAGAGTCCCTTGGCCTGTGCCTTCTCGAAGAGGGCCTGCAGGCGGTCGTTGAAGTCTGGCTCCACCCGTGCGATGCCCTCCATGTGGATGAGGTGTGCAAACTCGTGCGTCAGGATGTTCTCGCCCCGGTACTTGTCGTTGGGCAGCTCCAGCAGGTTCTCTTCGCCGCAGCTGGCCGAGAACTGGTCTTCCGGCGCACCGCCGAATCCTCGTGCCCGCCAATTCCAGTAGGCAATGCTGTCCGGGCTGTTGCAGATGTGGGCAAATTCAGGCAGGTCACAGGTCTCCTCGTTCTTGCCGATGATCATCACGTGGCATCCCCGTTCCACCATCTTGGCCTTCACGTCGGGGCGTTTGGCCAGCATCTTCGTCAGGATGTCGCAGGCACGCAGCAGTGCTTCGTCGCTCACCCGTTCCGATGAGGTGACGTAGAGTCCCTCCGTCTCGATGTACTTCTTGTAGAAGTCGGGTATCTTCTTGCCGGCGGGCAGGGCGGTGATGCTTCCTTTCGAGGGCATCGGCTCCAGTTTCAGGGCAAATCCGCCTCCCGAGGCCATGTGCAGCTTCAGCTTGCTTTCGCGGTTCAGGGTCAGCACCTCCTTGCGGTAGTCCTGTGCCTGCTTGTCGGCGTTGATGCCGTCGGCAAAGAGGGTGGCGCGGAAGTCACTCCCGACAGGCAGGAAGCCGAAGTCCAGCTCCACGTCGCGTCCGTCCCAGTTGGTCAGTCCGCCCACATACCAGTTAGCTCCTCTCTTGCGTACGCTCACAATGTATTTGCCCATCTCGCCCGAGGCGATGAATGTAGAGTCGGTCAGCACGGGCAGCGATGCGATGAAGTCCACGCACTCCTGTTCCGTCAGGTAGTTGGTCGGTGCGTCACACAGCATGGTGAAGGGCGAGTCGTGCACGATGTAGGCAGCCAGCTGGTGGCAGCGTGTGCCCATGCTCATCGGGTTGTAGTACACCGCTCTCCAGTCGGCTTTTGTGGCGTTGCGCATGGCACCCGGCGTATAGTCCACGGGGCCGGCCATCATGCGTATGTAAGGGAAGGTGACGTCATACGTCGGCATGTCGTTCTTGGCATCGGTCCATTTCACCTCCTCCATGCCGAACACGCTCTCAAAGTTGATGATGTTGGGATAGGTGCGGTTCAGCCCCGTCGGCTTGTAGAATCCGTGCAGGTCCAGCGTCAGGTGGTGGCGTGCGGTGGCTTCCGCTATGCGGTACACCATCTCCACAGCCGTCTGGTCGTCTCGGTCCAGGAAGTCCACCTTGAAGCCCTTGATGCCCATTTCGGCATATTGGCGGCAGGCCTCTTCCAGCTGGTCGTCCAGCACGTTGAACACCGTCCACAGCACGATGCCCACGCCCCGTTCACGTCCGTAGGCAATCAGCCCCGGCAAATCCAGCTCGGGGATGACCGTCAGCATGTCGCCGCTCTTCGGTGTGTACCATCCTTCGTCCAGCACGATGAACTCGATGCCGTTGCGGCTGGCGAAGTCGATATAGTATTTATAGGTATCCATGTTGATGCCGGCCTTGAAGGAGACACCCTTCAGGTTCCAGTCGTTCCACCAGTCCCAGGCCACCTTGCCGGTCTCTATCCACGAGGTGTCACCGATGCGGTTGGGCGAAGCCAGTGCATACACCAGGTTGTTCACCGGCATGTCGCGGTCGTCGCGGGTCACGGCCAGCACGCGCCAGGGGTAGGTACGTGCGCCGTTGCTGCGGGCTATGAAGTCGGTAGTCTTTGTCACATACTGCTGTTTGCGCCACGGGTAGTAGTCGGTTTCGGCCGGATAGGCGGCAAACACCCCCTTCAATTGGTGCGCACCGGCACCCTGTGTGGTGACAAACATGCCCGGATAGCTCTCCAGGTCAGACTCCAGCAGCGTCACCTTGCTCTGTCCGCACTCCACGGTGACGGGCAGGAAGGCCCACTTGTCGGCCGCTTTCGAGAGCGGAGTCACGTCGTAGAAGTTCTGGAAGGCCATGGCTTCGGGCTTTTTGTCGTTGGTGCTATAGGGCAGATAGGCCGTCTGGTCGCCTGTAAAGGTGAAGTCGGCCTGTTCGCCGGCAATCACCGTCTCCTGTCGGCGGGTGGTATAGAATCGGTAGGCCACGCCCTCGTTGTAGGCGCGGAAGGTCACTCCGAATCCGCCTTTCAGCCGTACGTCCAGTTCGTTGTAGGCGGTAGTGAAGCGTTGTTGGCGGTAGAAGGGAGCCTCAATCTGTTCCGTCAGGCTCCTCCGGCGGACGGAGGTGATGCATCGTGCTTCGCCTACGGCAGTGCCGTCGGCCAGTTTCAGACCGATACCCGACCACGTCAGCAGCACGTTGTCTCCATCGGTCAGCCGATAGGCCACGCCTTCCTGGTCACGGACGTCCACTTTCAGCCGTCCGTCGGGTGAAGTCAGTGTGAAAAGTTTGGCGGGCGATGCGGCCCGGATGTGGATGTCGGGCAAGCAACCCGAACATAGCAGAATCAGCGCGAGGATCCATTTGTTTCTCATATCATATCGTTTAGGGGTTAGTCACGGCTATGCAAACCATTCCCATATAATATATGGTATATGATTTTACAGCCGCAAAGTAACAAAAAAAAACGGAACGGCCATGCGAATTTCGTCCAAACTACTAACAAAATTGTCTAAAACCGTCCAAAAGTCCGAAAACTCCCATTTTTTAACGTTCCGAGAGGAAAAATTGGCACTGTTTTTCCCTGTTTGGACGATTTTATTAGTAGTTTAGACGCATTTCGCATTTGTTTTCCAAAATTTTTTATTATTTTGCACTCGAATTGAGTGAACCGAAACTTTCGGATAGGTTTCGAATGGGCTTCGAAGCGGGTTCGGACGGTTCGTCGGTTGATAAAAACGGTACTTTTGAAAAACATGAATTTAATGAGATATTCTATGATCAGACAACACTTGCACCTCTTGTTCGGCAGTGTGGCTTTGGTAGCCATGACAGCCTGCGGCGACAGCTATGTGCGTCCCGACGCTCCTATTCAGGAAGTACCCTTCACCCAAGTCCATTTGGACGATGCTTTCTGGACTCCCCGTATCGAAACCAACCGCACCGTGTCCATTCCCTCCGCCTTCAAGGAGTGCGAGCAGAACGGACGCTTCGACAACTTTGCCTTGGCCGCCGGACTCATCAAGGGCGAGCACCAGGGCGACTTCTCGTTCGACGATACCGACCCCTATAAAGTCATCGAAGGTGCCAGCTACTCGTTGGCTGTGAAGTACGACAAGGCCTTGGATGCCTACCTGGACAGCGTCATCACCCTGATAGCCGCCGCCCAGGAGCCCGACGGCTACCTCACCACCTGCGTCACCAACAAGTGTACGCGCCTCTCCGGCTGGTGGGGCACACACCGCTGGGAGAAGATGAACAGCCACGAGCTCTACAACAGCGGCCACCTCTACGAAGCCGCCGTCGCCCACTACCGTGCCACCGGCAAGCGTTCGCTGTTGGATGTAGCCATCAAGAACGCCGACCTCGTCTGCCAGACCTTCGGCTTGGGCGAGGGACAAATCAAGTTCCCCTCGGGTCACCCCATCATCGAGATGGCGTTGGCCAAGCTCTACAAGGTGACGGGCGACGAGAAGTACCTGCAAGAGGCCCGCTACTTTGTAGAGGAGACGGGTCGCCTGAGCAACGGTCGCAAGCCCAGCGAGTACAGTCAGGACCACCTGCCCATCCTGCAGCAGGAGGAGATAGTGGGACACGCCGTACGCGCGGGATACCTATATAGTGGTGTAGCCGATGTGGCTGCCCTGACGCACGATGCCGACTACTTCAACGCCCTGTGCCGCATCTGGGAGAACATGGCTTCCAAGAAACTCTACATCACCGGCGGCATCGGTTCGCGTCCGCAAGGCGAAGGCTTCGGACCCAACTACGAGCTGAACAACCATACCAACTACTGCGAGACGTGTGCCTCCATTGCCAACGTCTACTGGAACTACCGCATGTTCCTGGCCACGGGCGATGCCAAGTATGTCGATGTGTACGAGCGTGCGCTCTACAACGGCGTCATCAGCGGCGTGTCGCTCAGTGGAGACAAGTTCTTCTACGACAACCCCTTGGAGAGCCAGGGCGAGCACGAACGCCAGCGCTGGTTCGGCTGTGCCTGCTGCCCGGGCAATGTGACCCGCTTCATGGCTTCCGTCTCCTCCTACCAGTATGCCACACAGGCCGATGACATTTATGTGAACCTCTATATACAGGGCGAGGCCCAGATGCAGACCGCACACCGTGGCGTGACCATCCGTCAGATGACCGACTACCCCTGGGATGGCCGGGTGACCCTCTGCGTCACGCCCGACGACGGCGAGGCCGAGTTTGCCGTACGTCTGCGCGTCCCCTCTTGGCTGAGCGAACGCCCCGTAGCGACCGACCTCTACAGCTACGCCACGCCGACTCCTGCCACCTACACCCTGAAGGTGAACGGCGAGCCGGTGAAGGCACCCGTTGTAGACGGCTATGCCACCCTGAAACGCACCTGGAAGACGCTGGACCAGATAGACCTGGAGCTGCCCATGGAGGTGCGCCGCATCCGTGCCAACGAGCAGGTAGAGGACGACCTGGGTAAGCTGGCCATCGAGCGCGGCCCCGTCATCTACTGTCTGGAGGGACAGGATCAGGCCGACAGCACCGTGTTCAACAAGTTCATCCCCGCCGACACCCGCATGGAGGCCGCCTACGAAGCTGCTCTGCTGAACGGTGTGGTTGTGCTCACCGGTACAGCCGGCGAGGTCGGACAGGACGGCACCGTGAAGGAGGTTCCCTTCCGCGCCATCCCTTACGCCACGTGGAACAACCGGGGTACCGACCAGATGGCCGTATGGATTCCCGAGGACAAGGAGCACGCCCGTCCCACGCCGGCACCCACCATTGCCAGCCGTGCCCATACGCTGATGATACAGGCCCCCATCCAGAAGGATGCACCCGAGTCGGCCTCCATCATCACCGAAGCCTGGGGTGTGAACGACCAGTGGGAGCCGAAGCGTTCGTCGGACATCTCCAAGCCCTACCACTACTGGTGGCTGAAGGAGGGAACGGAAGAGACGCTGGCCTACCAGTTCGACCGCCCCACCGAGGTGAAGAGCGTGGATGTCTACTGGTTGGACTTCGACCACTACGACGGCAACTTCCGCGTGCCCGAAAGCTGGAAGCTCTACTACAAGACCGCAGCCGGCAGCTGGAAGGAGGTAGAGGCACAGTCGCCCTACACCGTAGACAGGGACCGCTACAACCACGTAGACTTTACCCCCGTCACTACCACCGGCCTGAAGATAGCAGCCAAGCTGCAGCCGGGTGAGTCGGGCGGCATCATCGAGTGGAAAGTAGATTGATGAATTAACAGTAAATCAACATATTATTCACCAAAAAAAAAGATTCGATATGAAGACACATGAGAATCGGGCCTTGTTCAGCCAAGCTCTGCTCAAGGCCACCACATGTCTGTTTCTGGCAACGGGTAGCGGCCTCTACGCCCTGCCGGCATTGGCGGAACCGACAACCGACGTGGAATCTGCGATTGTACAGCAAGCTGTGACAATCAAGGGTATTGTGAAAGACAAGACGGGCGAACCCATCATCGGTGCCAACGTGCTGGAGAAGGGTACCACCAACGGTGTGATTACCGGCATCGACGGCGACTTCACGCTGAACGTGAAGAACAGCCAGAGCGTGCTGGTCATCTCCTTCATCGGCTACAAGACGCAGGAGATTACCGTGGGCAACAACCGCAACCTCAACGTGACGCTGGCCGACGACACCGAGCTGCTCGACGAAGTGGTAGTCATCGGTTACGGTACGCAGAAGAAGGGTGACGTGACCAGTGCCGTGGCTTCGGTGAAGTCCGAAGACTTCATCAAGGGTGCTGTGGGCGATGCTGCCGAACTGGTGAAAGGTAAGGTAGCCGGTCTGAACATCACCAAGGGTTCCGGTGACCCCAACGCCAGCTCCACCATCCGTCTGCGTGGTGTCATCTCATTGGAAGGTAGTGCCACCCCGCTGATTCTGGTAGACGGTATCGAGGGCAGCCTTACCACCGTGCCGCCCGAGGACATCGCCTCCATCGACGTATTGAAGGACGCCTCGGCTGCCGCCATCTACGGTACGCGCGGTGCCAACGGTGTCATCCTCATCACCACCAAGAGCGGTAAGCGCGACGAGAAGGCGCAGGCCACCTACAGCGGCTACGTATCGCTCTCCAACTTCAGCAACCGCCTCGACTTCATGACCGCCGACCAGGTGCGCCAGGGACTCACCTCCTTCACCGACCGCGGTTACGACACCGACTGGTTGGAGGCTGTGACACGTACCGCCTTCACCCACAACCACGACTTCCAGATTTCCGGAGGCTCCAAGACGACCACCTACTCGGGTAGCGTGTCGTACAAGAAGGCCGAAGGTGTCATCATCGATACCTTCAACGAAGAGCTGAAGATGAACTTCGACGTGTCGCACTACATGCTGAACGACATCTTGAAGGTACACCTCAACATGGTGAAGGGTACGCACAAGAACAGTGCCATCGGTCTGAGCGAGGATGACGGCGACGCCGGCATCTACCTGCAGGCCCTGATGCGCAACCCCACCGAGCCCATCTACAACGAAGACGGTACCTACTACGAAAACTTCGGTATCAACTACTACTACAACCCCGTGGGCATGATTAAGGAGAAGAGCGGTGAGTACAAGGGCGAGTGGACCCGCATGACGGGCGACATCACCGTAGAGCCCATCAAGGGATGGCAGACCAAGCTGATGCTGGCTACCCGCCGTTCCAACTACCACGACCAGGGCTACTACAGTTCGGAGTACTACAGTCAGAAGTCGCAGTACCGCACCGGTTACGCCTACCAGAGCTATGACGGCAGCCGCACCGACGAGCTGGAGGTGACTTCGCGCTACTCCAAGACGTGGCAGAACAAGCACCGCTTTGAGGCCATGCTGGGCTATAGCCACCAGAACAAGGTGAACGAGGGCTTCAGCGGCAACAACTACAACTTTGCCAACGACTTCTTCAAGTACAACAACTTGGGTATGGGTACTGCCCTGAAGGAGGGTAAGGCCGGCTTGAAAAGCTACAAGAACGAGAATACGCTGATTGGTTTCTTCGGTCGTATCAGCTACGGTTACGACAACCGCTACAACATCCTGGTAAGTATGCGTCGCGAGGGTTCGTCCAAGTTCGGTGACAACCACAAGTGGGGTAGCTTCCCCTCCGTATCACTGGGCTGGAACGTGATGAACGAGAAGTTCATGGAGTCTACCCGCGACTGGCTCTCCAACCTGAAGCTGCGTGCCGGTTTCGGTATCACCGGTGTGATTCCCGGCGATTCCTATCAGTCGTTGACCCGCTACAATCTGGGTAGTTCCTACTACTACGAAGACGGCGAGTGGAAGCAGAGCCTGGTTGTAGCCTCTAACCCCAACCCCGACCTGAAGTGGGAGACCTCGAAGGAGTGGAACTTCGGTGTCGACTTCGGCTTCTTCGACGACCGCCTGACCGGTTCGATTGACGTTTACCGCAAGAATACCTCCGACATGTTGTGGTGGTACGACGTGCCGACACCTCCCAACTTGTACGGACGTACCTTGGCCAACGTGGGCGAGATGCGCAATCAGGGTATCGAGGTGCTGGTGAGCGGCATCCCCGTACGCACCAAGGACTTTGAGTGGACCACCACCATCACGGCTTCGCACAACGCCAACAAGCTGCTGAGCCTCTCCAATGACCTCTACGAGACGGCCAACCAGCACGATGAAGGTGGTTTGGGACAGCCCATCTCATTGGCTACCCACCGTTTGGAGGTAGGCAAGGCCATCGGCCAGTACTACGGACTGAAGTCGGTCGGCGTTTCCGAAAACGGACTCTGGATGGTAGAGAACAAGGTGACCGGCGAAGCGGTAGAGCTGCAGGATGACATGCTGACCAACGACGACTACAAGCACTACCTCGGCACCGGTCTGCCCAAGGTCTACATGGGTTGGGCCAACACCTTCCGCTACAAGAACTTCGACCTCTCCATGCAGTTCACCGGCCAGTTCGGCTTCAAGGTGCTCAACGAGGCCCGCGCCTTCTGGGAGAACAACTCCATCACCTTCAACCGCCTGCAGTCGGTACTCGATGCCCCCTACGGCGGACAGTACACGTTGGCTTCCAACCAGAAGCAGACCTTCGTCAGCTACTACTTGGAGAACGGCGACTTCGTGAAGCTGACCAACCTGACGTTCGGCTACAACGTGCCGTTGAAGGAGAACCACTGGATTAAGAGTGCCCGTGCCTACGTGTCGGGTGAGAACCTCTTCACCATCACCGGCTACAGCGGTCTGAATCCTGAGTTGGACAACGCCAAAGCTACCGCTGCCGGTATCGAGCGCCGTTCCAAGTATCCGGCTACCCGCTCATTCACCTTCGGTCTTAATTTAACTTTCTAATTCACTGACAGATATGAAAACGTTCAATAAATATATCGCCTCTGCTCTGATAGCCGGACTGGGATTCACCTCCTGTACCGACCTGAGCGAGACGCTCTACGATACCATCTCGGAGGAACAATACGAGTTCACCGACAAGGATGTGCAGTCAATGTTCGGCCCCGTCTACAGCTCGCTCTGTACGGCCTATTGGGGCTGGTTCGGCTACAACGACATCAACGAGATGTCGGCCGACCAATGGTGTGTGCCCTACCGCATCGGTATCGGCTGGGGTGACCTCTACATCCCCATGCACAAGCACCAGTATCACAACGAGCTGAGCTTCTTCTCTGCCAACTGGGACTTCATCTACAAAGGCGTGAATGCCTGCAACAAGATGATGGCTAATACCATGGTGCAGGAGTCCGAAGAGTCCATGAGCCAGCTGCGTGCCTACCGTGCCCTCTACTACTATATGCTGTTCGACCTCTTCCGCAACATCCCGCTCGACACCACCTACGACCACGAGGCCGGATGGCTGCCCGAGCAGGCCGCTCCGCAGGAGACGTACGATTTCATCGTCAGCGAACTGCAGGATGTGAAGGGCAAGTGCGGCAACGAGGTAGAGTTGGGCAAAATCAACAACTACACCGTCAATATGCTGTTGGCCAAGATGTACATCAACCACAACGCCTGGTTCAACGACCACTCTGACAACTCGTACTACGGCAAGGCCATCGACGAGCTGAACGAGATTATCAAGTCGGGCAAGTTCAGCCTCGCTACCAACTATCTGGACAACTTCCGCGAGAGCATCGACGGTTCGCCCGAGGTCATCTTCGGTATTCCTTGCGAAGAGAAGTACCAGGGTGGCAACTACATGGCCAACCTCTGGATGCACGAGGCAGGCCGCGCCACGTGGGAGTTCTCCGGCTGGGCTACCGGCGGTGGTGCTGTGATGCCGCAGTTCCTCGACACCTACGACTCCGACGACCAGCGCTACACCGACTGCTGGATTTCCGGTCAGCAATACACCAAGAGCGGTGCTCCCATCTATGTGGAGAACGACCCGCTGGTCTATACCCGCGAGCTCCACAGCATCGATCTGCCCGGCTGCTACCCCTTCGAGAGCGAACGCCTCGTGAAGTACGAAATCTGCTCGGGTGAAAAGGGTACCAGTGTAGACGACCAGGTATTCTTCCGCTATGCCGAAGTGCTGATGATGAAGGCCGAGTGTCTGCTCCGTCTGGGCGGCTACAACGGCGAGAGCGAGCAGGTGGCTGCCGACCTCGTTACTCAGGTACGCCAGCGCAACTTCCGCACCTCACCGGGCAAGGCTGTCCGCACGGTGGCTCAGCTGAAGGGCGGTAGCTGCTATGCCTATGGCCATCGCGAGAATCAGGGCGAACTGGGCGGCGAAGACAAGTGGATTGTGACCTACGAAGGCGGCGACGACATCCTGTTGGGTGGTCTGCTCGACGAGTATGGTTGGGAGTTTGTCGGCGAGAGCAACCGCCGTCAGGTGCTCATCCGCTTCCAGCTGACCAACGGCCAGAACGTATGGAACGGCAAGTCGTGGTTCTGCAAGGATGCCGTCAACGACGTCAACGACCACCACTACGACATCTTCCCCATCCCCAAGAATGTGATGGACGGAAACCCCAAACTGGTTCAGAACCCCGGTTATTGATGGATGAGACAGTGTATTGTCAAATTTAAAAGATTAACAGAATGAAAAAATATATTTATATCCTGGCGTGCGCCGCAGCATTGATGACGACCGCCTGCAACAGCGACGATCCGATGGACTCCTGCTCGAAGCATGACTATGCCGACGGTCAGTCGCCCTACCTGCGCACCAATTCCGACGCAACGGTAGAGGTATCGTTGGAATTCCCCAAAGCCCGCATCGACGAGGCACAGACCATCAGCCTGAAGGACTATGCCGGCACCTTCCACAGAAACCTGAACATGACGGTAGACGAGGTGCTGGACGGCCTGAGCAGCGGAAAGATTGTATGCTATACCATCAACCCCACCCGTGGCATCTGGAACCTGGATGCTCCCACCGTGGGCGAGTACGGCTGGTACTGGAACACGGCTGGTTCATTGGCAACTGCCGACAATGCCGTGGCTTCCGTAGAACTGGACAAGGCTTCCAAATCGCTTGTCGTGAAGATGCTGAACGATCCTGATGCTGGTGTCAGCACTACAGCCAATTTGGGACTTGCCATCAGCAACGGTCATGATTTGGACAATTACGTACGTTTCAAGATTGGGGCGGTCGTAACCGATCCGAGCAAGGTCATCACCAAAGTGTCTGTTCCTGCTGGTGACTATTCGGCAGCTTCCATCATGTTTGAAGACTATGCCGATGCCATTGAGATGAATCTGGGCATTTCTATCACAGAGTTCCTGACCAGATATTCGAACAGTGGTACGGTAGGCGATGAACCTTTGGAAATCTATTTGTCGAATGCAGAAGGCAAATGGTTGGCAGTCAACGAGGCCGGTGACAAGGTATGGACTGCACCCGAAGAAGCCAAGCAACGTCCTTCTACCACCAGTGGTTGGATGGGCTGGTGGCTCGATTACGATTTGAACATTACGACATGGGGAGCCGGTTGCTTCCTCTTCATTGAAGGTGATGACAAGTGTGTGAAGATCGGACGTTATCCGGATGTAGCTTCGGGTACGCAAGCTGAGGTTCGCTTTGTTTATACATTGGCCGAGGATCACAGTCGCTTTATCGAATTCATCGTATCAGTCACGTTTGAATAATGTAAATTTAAAAACTAATAATCATTATGAAATCAATACATACATATCTTTTCATGACGGCCTTTGCGCTCCTGTCCGGCGGTTTTCTGGCAGGATGTAGCGACGACGATGAACCGGAGGTGAAGGTGCCGGAATCGTTTACGGTCAGTGCCAACTCAGCCAACGTGATGTGGGACGATACGGAAGCCGTGATAGACTTTGGTGCCAACGTGAAGTGGGATGCCGTCAGCTCGGCTGCCTGGGTACAGATAGACCCCAACAAGGGTGAGGCCGGCGACCACCGCCTCTTCCTGGTGATGACACGCAACTACAACCTCCTGCCCCGCACCGCTACGGTCAGCCTGAAGTGCGGCGAGCAGACACAGCAGATTACCGTGACGCAGAGCGGATGCGACGACCCGGCTAAGGTGACAACCGTCAACACCTCGTTGGAGACGGGTACCACCGACTACTCGGCCGGTGAGCTGGCTCTCTCGGGCTACAGCTACGAGATAGAGAACAACCTGGGCCTCACCATCGAGCAGTTCAAGCAGGGTGTGGCCGACGGTACCGTGGAGCTCTGCATGGTGAACCGCAAGGAGAACAGCTGGAGCAGTGCCGACTACACCGCCAATGCACCGGGCTACTGGCTGGACAGCGACCTGGAGGTGACCCATTGGGACGGTGCCGGCTACCCGGCCAACGCCCTCTTCATCGAGGTGTCCGAGGACGTAGTCTACATCGGTCGTGCCTCCGGCATCACCACCGAGCTGAACTTCGAGATGAGCTTCGTGCTCCGTCTTGCCAAGGACCACAGCAAGTACCTCCGCTTCAACGTCAACGTTACCTGCCCCATCTATACACCCGAGGTGAAGGTAGAGGCTGACGGCAACGTGGTAGAGGCTACCATCGAGATGGTGGATGTCTACAATGCCACGGTACTGCCCTTCGAGCAGCTGCTCGACGTGCTCTCCGAGAGCCTCTCTGTAGAGAGTGCCGAAGCCTTCGTGGCCGGCATTGAGAACGGTGACATCTTCATGTACATGGTAGACCCCGCTACCGGTGAATGGCTCACCGAGGCCAAACAGACAGCCGGCGGCTACGTGGGCTACTGGTTGGGCGAGAACCTGACTCCTACCGGCTGGAGCCCCGACGGCTACCCCAGCAATACCATCTTCATCGAGACGTATGACGAAGGTATCAGCATCGGTGCCGCTCCGGGTGTAGAGAGTGGTATGAAATTCAACGTCAGCTTCGTCTATGCGAAGTCGGCTCAGAAGTTCATCCGCATCAACCTGCACGCTTACGAACATTGATGTGATTAACCCCGCGAAAGGAGGGTGTGCCCTTAGAGAGGCACATCCTCCTTTCCCATAAAGAAACCCCATATCTTCATGAAAACAACAATCTACAGCCCAAAGGCACTGCTGATGCTGCTGTTGCTGGCCCTCTGTACGGCCTGTGGCAGCGACGACAAGGACCTGGAAGAACTGCTGCCCTCGTTGACCATTGCCGACGAACAGCTGGCTCACTCCGTAACGTGCGACAAGAACACAGTGACCATCCCCTTCACCGCCACTGCCAAGTGGAAAGCCGAAGTGGCAGACAATGCCGACTGGATCTATCCCGAACGTAGCAGCGGTGAGGCGGGAAGCGTTTCGCTGAAGGTGACCATCACCGCCAACGGTGTGGCACAGGAGCGGAGCGCTGCCTTGCGCCTGAGCTGCGGCAACGACACCAAGGAGGTGACCTTCCGCCAGGCTGCCAACGAGCAGGGAGAGGAACCCACCGACCCCGACGAGAAGGATACCATGAACTCGTCCGAGGTGAAGGACTTTGAGAAGTACTACAAGCCGAAGGAGTTCAGCAGCATCAACATGCTGAAGCGCAACGCCAAGTGGTCGTGGTTCCGCCACAAGCAGAGCGAACACTTCTTCGTGTTCTGGGAAGCCGGCTTCGGCGACGACCCCAATTCGACGGATGTACCTGCCAACCTCCGCGTGGACATTGACGACCTGCTGGTGAAGGCCGAACAGTTCTACAAGACCAACGTGGAGACGCTGAAGATGGCCGACGTGACCGAAGGCAAGTCCTACCTGGCCAAGTACAAGATGGAAATCTACCTGCTCTATCAGGAGGAGTGGTTGGCTACCGGTTCGGGCTACGACAACGTTATCGGTGCCCTCTGGGTGAATCCCTCAACCTGCCAGCCGGTAGGCTCGACCATCGCCCACGAGATAGGACACTCGTTCCAGTATCAGGTCTATTGCGACAAGGTGCTGCAGGGTGCCTCCAACGACTTCAACCACGGCTTCCGCTACGGCTATCCGGGCAGCAACGGCGGCTGCGGCTACTGGGAGCAGTGCGCCCAGTGGCAGTCGTATCAGGACTATCCCGAGCAGGTGCTGGCCAACTACCACTTTGAGGTGTGGCTGAAGAACTGCCACCGCCACTTCGAGAACGAGTGGATGCGCTACGCCAGCTACTGGCTGCCCTACTACTGGACGCAGAAGCACGGCATCGAGATGTATGGCGAAATCTGGCGCAAGTCGGCTTATCCCGACGATGCCATCGCCACCTATACCCGACTCTACAATAGCGGCTCGTGGGAAGAGACCCGTAAGGAACTCTACGACTACGCCGCCCGCATGGCTACCTTCGACATCGACCGCGTCCGCAACTATGCCGACGGCTATCAGGGCAAGTATGCCACCAAGTTCTATACCAACGCCGAGGGGGCTTACCAGGTGGCTTACGCCAGCTGTCCCTCTACAACGGGCTTCAACGTCGTCGCGCTGAACGTGCCGCAGGCCGGCACCACCGTCACGGTGGACTTCAAGGGACTGGCTGTGGGCAGTGCGCTGGCTGCCGATGACCCCGGTACCTACATGGCCAGCGAGGAGCCTGCCGGCACAGTGAATCACTACAACAACGTGGCTGCCGGTCTGGAGGGATGGGCTTACGGATTCGTGGCATTGAAGCAGGACGGCACGCGCGTCTATGGCGAGATGAATACCGCCCGCGAGGCGACCGCCTCGTTCACAGTACCCGCCGGCACAGAGCGTCTCTTCCTTGTGGTGCAGGGTGCACCGACGGAGTACCGCCAGTCTCCCTGGGACGAGAAGGAGCTGACCGACGACCAGTGGCCCTATCAGGTGAAGTTCGGCGGCACCGACCTGCTGGGTAACTTCAACATCGACGAGACGGCCCAGCCTACCGACCTCACCCTGACCTACAACCTCACCTGTCAGGCTTCGTCTGCCGACTATCAGCAGGGCATCATCGACCTGCAGGCCAACGGCGACATCCAGAAGCTGGCACAGGCATTCGTGCTGAAGGCCGAGGTGCTGAGCGGCAAGACGCAAGCCATTGCCAACGGTACCACGCAGCAGCCGCAGGAGGGCCTCGTCGTGCTGGGTCTGGAGCAGGCCGACGGCTCAATGAACTATACCTATACGGCCAACAGCGGCTTCTACATCACTGCCGAGGGCAACCAAGGCTCGTGGAGCAACGGTGACCCGCTGTGGGTAGAGTACGACAAGGATGCCTTCACCCTGACCTACGGGCACTTCCCCGGCAAGTCGGTGGCCGGCACCAAGTACACCGTGAAGCCTACGTTGGTCTATACCAAGGATGGCAAGCAGTACAAGGCTACCTTTGTGCTGAACATGCAGTTCTGACATAGCACTCTCTCAAATTTACCCTACAACGTCCGGCGGGCCAAGGAACGACATGCAAGTGTCGGCCTCTTGGCCCGCCTTTTTGTATCCGTAGGTCATTGGCAGGGCAGGCAAAGAAAAGCGTCGTATCAAGCCATGAAATGGTCATTTCAAGTCATGAAACGATCATTTCAAGCCATGAAACGACCATTTCAAGCTGCATTGCGTTTGTGGAAGCTATGTTCTTGAGCTATGAAAACTATGTCCTTGAGCTATGAAAGCCGTGCTCTTGGCGTGTGAGCACTACTATCGTGACGATGTAACGGCAGCTGTCTGACTCTCCATACCGGCTGCAACGTGTACCATTCGTGTAGGCCGCCTGGGACGTACGTTGCCTGTGGCTTCATCCGTGAATACCGTTGGAAACAGTGCATTCTATGCGTATTTTGCGTGCAAATTGCACTCTTTTTACGATGAAATCCCCAAAAATTGCATCAAAAACGGGTAAAAACGAGCCCGAAATGAGCTCGTTTTTCTCAAAAAAGGGCTATTTTTGTGTTAATGTATGTAAAACTGAAAACATCTGCCACACTTTTTTGATGCTTAATCCATTTATATAGAGGAGATTGAAGGAAAGCGTGTGGCAGATGGCAGATATTCAAAACTTCTCACGCACGCGCGTACGCGCGAGAGGGATGTGTGCGCGTGCGAGTCTGGGTTCCAATGCCGAGTGGCTCTGGGCGGAGCTGTGTACCCACCCACTATACCGATGATTTTAGGGCAGACACATAGGTCTGCCCCTACAGTTTTCAAATTGATTCTATATCAATAAATTACTCATTTTATTAATTAGAAAAACAGCTAAAAGTGTACTTTTTGGTGAGATTTAGCTGATGTGTGATGTTGGAAAATCAGCTAAATCTAATCAAAAAACGGAGATTTAGCTGATTTTCTTCATTAGAACATCGTTCGAACATCGTTCGGATGCCGTTCGGGGCGAGCGTCCGGCGGGATTCGGGTGGGTAAGGCTGGAGTACATGCGGACAGAGGCAGGCTTCCGCGGAAGAAGGGGATGACAAAATCGTCCAGACGATGCAACAATCGTCCAATACCTATGGATGGTCTTGCTGTAGAATCCTTGCACAAGTACCCGTAGAATGCAACAACTGTCCAAATGGAATGCGAAATCCGTCCAAAAACAGGCCTATAGAGAGGCCTTGTACGAAATGCGCATTATTCTGTACGATTGTGCGATTCTTCGTCACCCATGCTCGCTTACTTTGTACTGCCGATGCGCCTAAATGGGTGAATGGGTGTCATAATGACACTATTTAGGCAGTATTGGCTGACAAATTATTAGTATGAACCTTAAAAAAAGGAGTGTGAAGCATGAAAACACATGAAAGACGGGTCCTGTTCAGCAAAGTATTGCTGCGGACCACAGCCTGTCTGCTGTTGACAACAGGCACGGGTGCCCTTCCGGCATTCGCTGCATCCGATGCCGGCACGGCCGGTATATCGGTTGTCCAACAAACCATCAAAGTGAACGGTACGGTGACCGACGTGAACGGCGACCCTATCATTGGCGCCAGTGTACTGGTGAAGGGAACCACCAACGGCACCATCACCAATCTGGACGGAAATTTTGAACTCGATGCACCCAAAGGCAGCACGCTGGTGGTGACCTTCATCGGCTATAAGAATGTAGAGGTGGCTGCCGGCAAGGGTCTGAAGATTACCTTGAAGGAGGATACCGAGATGCTGGACGAAGTGGTGGTGGTAGGTTACGGTACGCAGAAGAAGGCTACCCTGACCGGCTCGGTGTCGCAAGTGGGCGGCGACGAACTGAAGAAGGTGGCTGCCACCAACCTGAGCAATACCCTGGCCGGTAAGACCGCCGGCGTGATAGCCAACACGCGAAGCGGCGAGCCGGGTGAGGACACGGCCGACATCCTGATTCGTGGTAAGGGCACGCTGGGCAGCACGTCGCCCCTCATCGTGGTGGATGGTGTGGCCGACCGCTCCTTTAGCCGACTGAACCCCGAAGACATCGAGTCCATCTCTGTGCTGAAAGATGCCTCTGCCGCCATCTACGGTGCGCGGGCTGCCAACGGTGTCATTCTGGTGACGACCAAGCGCGGCAAGGAGGGCAAGGTGAAGTTCAACTACAGCGGCAACGTATCCTTCTCGCAGCCTACCCGCATCCCCAAGATGCTGAACTCGCTGGAGTATGCCACCTACATCAACGAATACGATGCCGGACACGGCGAAGCCTCTACCTACTCAGCCGAGGCCATCCAGAAGATTATCAGCGGCGAAGACCCCATCCGCTATGCCGATACCGACTGGTGGGGTTCGGTAGCCAAGGACTGGGCCACCAAGACGCAGCACAGCCTGTCGGTGAGCGGTGGCAATGAGAAGGTGTCGTTCTACACCTCCGCCCAATACATGTGGCAGGATGCCATCTATAAGAAAGGTGTGCAGGACTACAACCAGTATCAGTTCAGCACCAACCTGGATGCTCAGATAACGAAGGCCATCCGCTTCAGCATCGACATCCTGGGCCGTCAGGAGGTGCGCAACCGCGGTGTCTTCTCCACGGAAGACCTCTTCGGCTACTTCCTCACTACCAACCCGATGGTGGCTCCCTATTACCCCAACGGACTGCTCCGCGTGGGTTACGATGGCGTACACAACAACCCCGCCGTGAAGGTGACCGACCTGCCCGGTACCAGCAAGAGCACCTATTCGACGCTGAATCTGAAGCCGCGCCTGCGCATCGATTTGGATAAGCTGACCCAGGGGCTCTATGTAGAGGGATATGCGGCACTCGACTTCCACTACAACGACGGCAAGCAGCTGAACCGTCCGTATGACGTCTATCAGTACAACGCAGCCGAAGACACCTACGACAACATGCGGGCTGCGCTGGGACCCGTCAGCGTGAGCCAGTGGTTCAGCAAGGACAAGACCATCACACTGAACGGACGCATCGGCTATGGCCGCGACTTCGAGGGCGGGCATCACGTAGAAGCCTTCGTGGCCTACGAGCAGATGAAGTACGACTATACCACGGTCAATGCCTGGCGCACCAACTACCTGTCTGACGCCATCCCCGAAATATTTGCGGGAAGCGATGCCGGCAAGGACAAGGACAACGGCGGCTATTCCAACGCTTCTGCCCGTCAGAACTACTTCGGACGTATCAACTACGCCTATCAGGACAAGTACCTGGCCGAGTTCACCATGCGCTACGACGGCTCCATGAACTTCGCTCCGGGCAACCGTTGGGGTGCCTTCCCCGCCTTCTCGTTGGGATGGGTCATCAGCGAAGAGCAGTTCTTCCAGCCGGTGAAGCAGGTGGTCAGCTTCCTCAAGCTGAAAGGCTCGTGGGGTATGATGGGTAACGACAACGTCTATCCCTACCAGTTCCTGTCGCAGTATATGTTCAGCAGCGGCGGCACGTCGTTCAACGGCGAGGTGGTGAAGGCCCTCTACCTGGCCCGCACGGCCAACCCCGACATCACGTGGGAGAAGGCCAAGACGTGGAACGTAGGCTTCAACGCACAGTTCCTCGACGGGAAGCTGGCCCTCGATTTCGACTACTTCCACTCCAATCGTAGCGACATCCTCATCACCAAGAGTGCATCCGTGCCCAGCTACTCCGGCCTCTCCCTGCCCGACATGAACCTGGGTAAGGTGAGCAACCACGGTCTGGAGGTAGTGGCTACCTATCGCGACCATGCCGGCGACTTCGCCTGGAACGTGACCGGCAACTTCACCTATGCCAAGAACAAGGTGGTCTATATGGACGAGGCAGCCTCCGTGCCCGAGTGGCAGCGTTGGACAGGCCACCCCATCGACGGTATGGTGCTCTACAAGGCGTTGGGTATCTACCAGACGCAGGAGCAGGTAGACTCTACACCCCACATCAGCGGAGCCAAGCCGGGCGACCTGATGTATCAGGACACCAACGGCGACGGCAACATCACGTGGGACGATGCCATCCGTGTAGACAAGTCGGCCACGCCGAAGGTGATGTTCGGTCTCACCCTGGGCGGCTCCTGGAAGGGCATCGACCTGAACGTCTTCTTCCAGGGACAGGCCGATGCCGAGCAGCTGGTGATGCCCACCATGAACATGGTACACGACTTCTACGAAGGCCGCTGGGTAGAGACCAACACGCCCGAGCAGAATGCCAAGGCCCGCTGGCCGCGTGCCTGCATCAAGCAGACCTACATTGATACGTGGAACGGCTCGGCCTCTACCTGGTGGCTGCGCGATGCCTCGTTCGTCCGTCTGAAGTCGGTCGAGCTGGGTTACACCTTCCCCAAGACGCTGGTGAAGTGTGTGGGACTGGAGAACGCCCGCATCTATGTGAACGGCAACAACCTCTTTACCATCGACGGCATGAAGATATGCGACCCCGAGGCCGGCATGTTCAAGAACTCCGACGGCTATGTGGTCGAGTCGGGTGGTGTGAAGGGATATCCCCTGCAGCGCATGATCACGTTTGGTGCCAACATTACTTTCTAAAAAACATAAACAGACTATACAAAGATGAAAAAGAATCAGATATGGGCCTGTGCCGCACTGCTTGCTGCCGGCCTCAGTTTCAACGCCTGCTCCGACATCCTCGACCAGGACCCGTTGGACTCCTTTACCGATGCGGCCGTATGGGGCGACCTGGCCCTGGCCGAAGCTTTCCTGAACGACTGCTATCAGTACACCGAGGGCGAGAACCAGAACGGAGTGCTCTACTCCAACTATACAGACGAGTCGTACCACATGCACGGGTATGGCACGGAGACCTACACCACCGGCCTGCTTACCCCCGACCGCTACAACATCGGCTGGACCGAGGGCAAGGGCGAAGCGTGGCGCCACTACTACAGCGGCATCAAGGGCTGCAACATGCTGCTTGAACGCATTGCCGACACGCCGGCCCACTCCGAGCGCGAGGTGGAGTGGAAGGACGAAATCATCGGACAGGCCCACTTCCTGCGGGCGTTCTATTACCACTACCTGTACGGCCTGTATGGCCGGGTGCCTATCATCGACCATACCTTTGCCGTAGATGCCGAGTTCAACGAGACGCGGGCCGACATGGACGCCGTGGCCGACTTCATCGTGGCCGATTGCGACAAGGCCGCTTCGCTGCTGCCCGTGCGCTATCACGACGATTCCGACTTCGGGCGTGCCACCCGCGGAGCTGCGCTGGCGCTGAAGGGACGTGTGCTGCTCTGGAAGGCCAGCCCCCTCTTCGGTACCCCCTCAACCGAGAAGTGGAAGGCTGCAGCCGATGCCAACAAGGCGGTGATTGACCTGGGTGCCTACTCGTTGCAGTCTGTTTCCAATAGCGACGACTATGCCGACCTCTTCTTCGATATGCACAATCCCGAGGTCATCTTCGAGAAACTGTACGACCTGAAGGGCATCTCCGGCAGCTCGGCCAGCCTTGTGATGCAGGCTCCCGCCGGCCCAGGCAACGGCTATGGCGGATGGAGTACCTGGCAGCCTACCTACGAAATTGTAGAGAAGTTCCAGAATGCCGACGGTACCCCCTATGTACCGACCCCCACGCACAAGGAGCGTGTGTTCGTGGTAGAGTTTGTGGAGGCTACGGGCGAGTGGGTGGCCGAATACCGCGACCTGGATGTAACCACCGAGAACCGCTGGCAGAACCGCGAGATCCGGCTGGATGCCAACATCTTCTACGACGGCATGATGTGGGGCTACGGCGACTCCTACCGTCCGATAGAGCTCTTTGAGTCGGGGGCGGAGTATGGCGTGATACCCGGCAAGGACTCGCGTACCGGCGAAAGCTGGTGGAACGGCACCAAGACCGGCTACAACATGAAGAAGTTCCTCAATCCGCACTTCGACTTCTGGGGTACCGACTACGACGATACACCCTGGTTTTTCATCCGTCTGGCCGAGGTCTATCTGAACTATGCCGAGTGCATGATAGAGCTGGGACGCGATGCCGAGGCACTGAAGTACATCAACCTGGTGCGCAACCGTGCCCTGCTGCCCGATGCCACGGGACAGGATATCCGTGCCGAGTACGAGTACGAACGCCAGATAGAGCTGCTCTTCGAGGGACAACGCTTCTTCGACCTGCGCCGTTGGAAACGCATGGAAGCGACCTATGCACCCGAGAATTGGCCCACAGCCCTGAAGATTTACAAGATGGAGGATGGCCGCTTGCTCTATCACCATCGTACCGAGCCGGTGCAGAAGCGCAAGTTCGTCTCTCCGCAAAACTACTGGTTGCCCGTGCCGCGCAGCGAGCTCCGCAAGAATCCGAACCTGGATGCGGCTCCGTATGAGTAAGGAAATGGATATGAACTCATGTGTCTTTTGAGTATAGGCAGCATGCATCCCCGCCCAGTTCCCGGGCGGGGGACATGCTGCTTCCTTACGGAAAAACGGCTCATCCGTCGCACTCGCTTGTCTGTTTACTGAATTATTCCTATATTTGTGGGCAGGCAGGAGACACGGCTCGTGCCGATAACAAACGAATGTATCATCGTCAACTAATACAAATCCGAACTATATGAATATGAAAATTTTGTTACTCGCAATCGCCTCTTTCCTCTTCTGCTGCTGCTCGTCGTGCAGCAAGGAGGAAGGCACAGAAGCTCCCAATACCCCATCCGGGAAGGTGGAGCTGCCCGACGGGAAGGCCATCTTCATTCCCCAAGACCTGCAGGGGATGGACCTGCAAAACCCCAACAGCAAGTGGAGCTATCACCGCATGGCTTGTACGGACAACTTCGTCATCCTGTGGGAGAAGGGCTTCGGCAACGACCTCTCCAACCCGCCCCTGTTAGAGGGACAGCCAATGAAGATAGACCTGGAGAATCTGAAGCAGAAGCTGGAGCAGTTCTATACCTATTACTATAAGACGTTGCAGTTTGCCCGCGAAGGCTCCAACTGCGACAAGTACCGCATGATGGTGATGCTGAACTACTCGCTGGAGGGTACCGCCTACGGAGGCGACTACGACGGCGTGATAGGTGCCCTCTGGGTGACACCGAGTCGCTTGCAGGACAGCAAGCTGAACTGCATTGCCCATGAGCTGGGGCACAGCTTCCAGGCACAGATAAGCTGCGACAAGCAGGGAGATGCCTGGGGCGGATGCGGCTTCTTCGAGATGACCTCGCAGTGGATGCTGTGGCACGTCAATCCCGCCTGGGTGACCGACGAGCAGTATCACTGGGATGCCTTCTGCAAGGCTACGCACAAGGCCTACCTGCATCTGGAGAATATCTACCGCTCGCCCTACGTCATCGAATACTGGAGCGAGAAGCACGGACTACCCTTCATTGCCGAGCTCTACCGTCAGGGAAAGGTGGGCGAAGACCCCGCCATGACCTACAAACGGTTGAACGGACTGACGCAGGAGCAATTCTGCGACGAGATGTTTGAGGCCGACAGCCGCATCGTGACCCTCGACTTTGACCATGCCCGCACGCAGACCCGTCCGTTGGCCGGAGGGGAGGCCATGCACACCGCACTGGCCGATGCCGACAGCGAAGGATGGCAGAAGGTGCCGGCAGCCTGCTGCCCCGAGAACTATGGCTTCAATGTCATCCCGCTGAAGGTGCCGCAGGATGGCAAGGCACGGGTAGCCTTCCGCGGACTGCCCGGCGAACCCGGATATACCGCCTTGCGTACCGACCAGGCCGGCTGGCGCTATGGTTTTGTGGCAATGGACCGGGCCGGAAAGACGCACTACAGCCCGATGGGCAAGGAGAAGGAGGGAACGTTGGACTATACGCTACCCGCCGACACGCAGAAACTGTGGTTCGTGGTGATGGGTGCTCCGGCCGAACACTGGCGCAATGACGACCAAGGAGGGGCCGATGCACAGTGGCCCTATCAGATAAAGATAGGTTAACAAACCTTACCCCCGACAGGTGGGGAGAACCGTCCAAAAGAGGGGGAAATAGAGAAAATGCCGAAAAAATCGTGCGTTTGGACTATTTTGCTACTCTTTTGGACGATTTTTTCGTTAAAAAAGCTGCCCTTTTGTGAAATTTGCGGTGTCGATAAGCAAGGCGGGATAGGGAACCGGGCCAACCTTCGGACCGATATCCTTGCCTTCGTAGAAGACGCAAGTTAAATAAATAAGTGTACAAACCTTAAAAAAAAGTGCAGTTTATGAAGACACATGAGAATCGCCCCTTGTTCAGCAGAGCATTGCTGCGGGCTACCACTTGTCTTTTCTTTGCCGCAGGTGCGAGTGCCGTTCCGACACTGGCGGCGACAGATACCGGGACTGCCGGTATTGCCATTGTTCAACAACAACAGACGGTAAACGGTACAGTGACCGATGCCAACGGTGACCCCATCATTGGAGCCAGCGTAGTGGTGAAGGGAAATACAGCCAACGGAACCATTACCGACATCGACGGTAAGTTCTCACTGAACGTCCCGAAGAACGCCATCCTGGTGGTGAGCTTCGTGGGCTACAAGACCACGGAAGTGCCGGCCGGCAAAGGCCTGAAGATTACCTTGAAAGAGGATAACGAGCTGCTGGACGAGGTAGTCGTTATCGGTTACGGTACGCAGAAGAAGGCCGATGTGACCAGTGCCGTATCCAGCGTGAAGAGCGAAAGCTTCAACAAAGGTGCCATCCTGGATGCCGGCCAGCTGGTACAAGGTAAAGTAGCCGGTCTGCAGATTTCGCTCTCCAGCGGTGACCCCACGGCCAGCACATCGGTGATGCTGCGTGGTAACTCCACCTTGATGGGTACCACAGCTCCGCTGATTCTGGTGGACGGTGTTCCGGGCAACTTCTCCACAGTGGCTCCCGAAGAAATTGAGAGCATCGACGTACTGAAGGACGGTTCGGCAACCGCTATCTATGGTACGCGCGGTACCAACGGTGTGATTATCATCACCACCAAAAATGCCAACCGCGAAATGCCGGCATCCATTGAGTACAACGGCTATGTATCCATCTCGTCACGTGCCAAGGAGGCCGACTTTATGAGTGCTTCCGACCTGCGTGCCCGCCTGAAAGAGGGTTGGGTATTCAGCGGTGCCAACGACAAGGACTACGGTGACGACGTAGATTGGGTAGACGAAGTTAGCCGCACGGGTGTGTCGCACGTACACAACCTGGTGTTCCGTGGCGGTGGCAAGACCACCAGCCTGATAGGTAACCTGAACTACAGCAACCGTCAGGGTACCTTCAAGAAGTCCGAAAGCGAGAATTTGCGTGCCCGTCTGGAAGTGACGCACCGCATGTTCAACGACAAGCTGACGGCCAACCTGGCCATCATTGCCGGCGAACGCAACACACCGGCCGGATTCAATACCAACGTATACCGCTACGCCTGCATCCAGAACCCCACACAGCCCATCTATGATGAAGAGGGCAAGTATGTAGAGCGTCAGGTCTATTTTTATGACAACCCGGTATCTATCCTGAACGAAACCATCGGTATGACCCGCAGCCGCAACGTGCGCTTCACGGGTAGCTTGGAGTACAAGCCTTATAGCGACCTGACCCTGAAGGCCATGTACACCCGCAAGGGCAACAGCAGCCTGAACGGCTATTATACGACCAAGCAACACCCCTCTACCACAGAAGGCGGTACGAACGGTACGGCCAGCCGCTATACCAGCGACTACATTAACAACCTGGTGGAACTGACAGCCGATTGGCACAAAAAGGTGGGCAAGCACACGATGGGCGCCATCGTGGGTTACAACTACGAGGACGAAATGTCCGAGAACTTCTATGCCTACAACCGCGACTTCCCCACCGACAGCTATACCTACAACAAGCTGGAGTCGGGTGCCGGATTGAAGAACGGTACGGCTTCGATGAGTTCGTACAAGGAAGACAGCAAGCTGATTGGTCTCTTTGCCCGTGTCACCTGGAACTACGACGACCGCTACCTGCTGATGTTCTCCATCCGTCGCGAAGGTTCGTCGAAGTTCGGTAAAGACCACAAGTGGGGTAACTTCCCCGGTGTGTCGGCCGGATGGCGTCTGAACAACGAAGAGTTCATGAAGGGTCTTACCTGGATTGACAACCTGAAGGTGCGTGCCGGTTTCGGTATCACCGGTATCAACGTGGCCGCTCCCTACTATTCACAGGCATCGGTAGACTACAGCGGCTACTTCTTGTACAACGGCAAGTGGATCAGCACACTGGGACCGGTACGTAATGCCAACCCCGACCTGCGTTGGGAGAAGAAGTACGAGTACAACTTTGGCGTGGACTTCGACCTCTTTGGCGGCCGTCTGGGCGGTGCCATCGACTACTACATCCGCGATACGAAGGACGGATTGTGGGACTACTCCGTGCCCTCTCCTCCCTATCAGTACGGTACCATCCGCGCCAATGTCGGCCAGATCCGTAACAGCGGTTTCGAACTGTTGCTGAACGCCATCCCCGTACAGACCAAGAACTTCCAATGGAACACAAACATCTCTTATTCTACCAATAAGAACGAGCTGAAATCCATCTCGAACGACCAGTTCCAGATGTCGACCGACTGGTTCACCACCGGACATACCGGTGAACCTATCCAGACCTCTACGCACCGCGTGAAGGTGGGCTGCCCCATCGGTGACTTGTACGGACTGAAATCGGTAGGCCTGAGCGAAGACGGCAAGTGGCTGGTAGAGCGTTTCGACGAGAACGGTGAGAAGTTCTACGACTACGCCAACAACGCAACCGAGTCCGACAAGCAGATTCTGGGTAACGGTGTGCCCAAGCACAACCTGAACTTCAACAACACGCTGCGTCTGAAGAATTGGGACTTGACCATCAATATGCGTGGAGCCTTCGGCTTCCAGATTCTGAACTTCCAGGAGATGTACTATGCCAATCCTACCATCCAGTACAACGTACTGAACTCGGCCTTCGACCAGCATCCTACCTATACCATCAGTGCCGATGGCAAGACGCTGACCCCGACGGGCAAGACAGCCACCATCACCGACTCGCAACGCTACGTGAGCGAATATGTAGAAAACGGAAGCTACTGGAAGATTGACAACGTGACACTGGGCTACAGCTTCAACACCAAGAAGTGGAAGGCCGTGAAGAACCTGCGCCTCTATGCTTCGTGCCTGAATCTGGTCACCCTGACGGGCTATAAGGGCATTGACCCCGAAGTGCAGACAACGGGTCTGACGGCAGGTACCGACGACCGCGACAAGTATCCTACTACCCGCTCGTTTACCTTTGGCGTGAATGTGACATTCTAAGTCTTTGAATCTTTAAATCAGAAAAGAGTATGAAAAAACTGAAATACGGACTCTATGCCCTGCTGGCATGTTCCACATTGACACTGACAGGCTGCTTCAATCTGGACGAAGAGCCATACTCGGAAATCACCGAGGAATCATTTATCCCCACTGAGCAGGATGCAGCCGCGCTGATGGCGCAATGCTATACCTCGCTGCGCTACATCTACGGCTGGCAAGGTCTGTTTGACCTGCAGGAGGAGTCGGGCGACGTCATCATCACCCCGACACGCCCCAACGGATGGGACGACGGCGGTGTGTACCGCGCCATGCACCAGCATACCTGGCACGACCAATCCTGGCAGCCATGGAACGCCTATCTGACCCCCTTCTCGGGCATCAACACAGCCAACCGTGTGATGAATCAGATTGAAAGCGGATCGCTGCCCGTAGGCAATCTGAAGGAATCGATGCTGGCCGAACTGCGTGCCATCCGTGCCTTGTGGTACTCACAGCTGCTGGACACGCACGGTAACGTGCCTCTGGTAACGACCTGGTCCGAAGAAGTGCCGATACAGGCCACCCGCAAAGAGGTGTATGACTTTGTAGTGAAGGAGCTGACAGAGGCGTTGCCCAACCTGAGCGAAGCCAACGATGCCACTACCTACGGACGCATGAACAAGTGGGCTGCACTGGCCACCCTGTGCCGCGTCTACCTGAATGCAGAGGTCTATACAGGCACACCCCAATGGGACAAAGTGGTAGAGGTAGCCGACCAGATTATCAATTCGGGTATATTCGATTTGTCGGCAGACTTCTCGGACAACTTCAAGGTGGATCTGGACTATACCAACAAGGAGGTTATCTTTGCCGTGGTGTACGACCGCAAGTACGGTGGCTTCCACATGCAGCACAAATGGTATCCGCCGGTAGCACGCGACCACTTTGGCAACTACAACGACTACTTCTGGGGCGGCTCATGCGCCAATCCGCAGTTCATCAAGGCATACGAAGAGGGTGACAAGCGTCTGGAGAAGACGTGGCTCATCGGCCCGCAGTATCGCTACGACGACCCCACGGTGGTGGTATGGACCTGTAAGAACTACCTGCCTTCGCTCACCTGTATGCGCGACGGCGAGAACGCTACCAGCATCGACTGGGGATGCCGCATCGCCAAGTTTGAATACGACATGCAGACTACCGGTGGCTGGAGCAACGACTTCGCTTACTTCCGCTATGCAGAGGTGCTGCTCTCTAAGGCAGAGGCACTGATGCGTATGGGCAAGAACGAGGACGAGGCTGCCCGCATCGTCAGCCGCATCCGTAGCCGCGTGTTCGACAATCCGGCACAGGCTACCGTCACTCCGGCCGACCTGAAGAAGGATACCCGCATCCAGTACGGTACATACGACTGGGACAACAACATCGACCAGCTGGGCGACCAGACTCCGGTGGTGTTGGGCGGCCTGTACGACGAATGGGGCTTCGAGTTTGCCTGCGAAGCGCAACGCCGTACGCAGATGATTCGCTTCGGAACGTTCACTACGAAGAACTGGTTCAACCATACGCCGGTAGGCAATCATGTGACGTTGTTCCCCATCCCGTTGGATGAACTGCAGACCAACTCGAATCTGAAGCAGAACCCGGGATATTGAAAGACATAACACTCATGTGTCTCATGAAGGGCGGCATGTCGCTGATGCTGAATAGGCAGGCCATGCTGCCCCGTTTTTTAGATGAGTTGACAAGTTAACTAACCACTTAAAATAATCAATCATGAATGTAAGAAAACTGTTTGTCGTAGGATGCGTCGCTTTCTGTACGCTGACGACCCAAGCCCAAATCTATTTTGGAAGTAAGAAGGTAGTACCCGACTCCATATTCAACTCGCTGGCACAGACTCCGCCGATGGGTTGGAACAGTTGGAACAAGTTCGGCTGCAACGTCAGCGAGAAGCTGCTGATGGAGATGGCCGATGCCATGGTGGCCAGCGGCATGAAGGAGGCCGGCTACGAATACATCGTGATTGACGACTGCTGGCAGGTGGGACGTGACGAAGAGGGAAACATACAGGTGGATGCGGAACGCTTCCCCAACGGCATGAAGGCACTGGCCGACTATATCCATGCGAAGGGACTGAAAATGGGCATCTACTCGTGTGCCGGCTCGGAAACGTGCCAGGGACGACCCGGCAGCCGTGGGTATCAGTTTCAGGATGCCCGGCAATATGCCGCCTGGGGCGTGGACTACCTGAAGTACGACTGGTGCAGCAACGAAGGACAGAAGGCGGAAGCGGCCTACCGGACCATGAGCGATGCACTGAAAGCGTGTGGCAGACCCATCGTCTTCAGCATCTGCGAGTGGGGCGAAAACGAACCCTGGAAGTGGGGCAAGGGCATCGGGCACCTGTGGCGCGTGACAGCCGATATACGCGACTGCTACGACTGCCTCTTCGACTGGGGAGGCGTGGGCGTAGTGAACATCATCGACCGCATGGCCGACCTCTATCCGTATGCCGGACCCGGACACTGGAACGATGCCGAAATGCTGGAAGTGGGCAACGGAGGCATGACCTACGACGAGTATGTGACGCACTTCTCCATGTGGTGTATGCTGGCCGCACCGCTGATGAGCGGCAACGACCTGCGCAAGATGGACGACGAGACACTGCGCATCCTGACCAACAAGGAGGTGATAGCTGTAGACCAAGACCCCAAGGGCGAACAGGCACGCCGATGGATGGACATGGGCGAAAAGGAGATATGGGTCAAGCCGCTGGCCGGGGGAGAGGTGGCCGTCTGCTTCATGAACCGTACGGAGCAGGTGTGGCACCTGGACCACAACTGGCAGGGACAGGCCGTCTACTTTGCCGAGGGATTCAACCCCTTCCGCAAGGAGTATACCGTGCGCAACCTGTGGCTGCATAAGGAGATAGGTACCACCAAACAGCATACCCGAGCCGACATCCCGCCGCACGGCGTACTGATGGTTCGGCTGAAGGAAAAGGGAAAATGAGACATCTTTTGTCTTTATTCTTTATAGTGTGAAGGAAAAAGGCTATATTTGCCACACGTGAACAATCAATGATAAAAAATTGCGTATGAACTATATTGGAATAGTAGTGGCGGGATTGCTGATGGCACTGCCTGCTACAGCTCAACAGAAGAAGATAACTGGCGTGGAACCCATCCGGGTGGAATCGCCCGTGGGCACTGTGCCCCGACTGCCTTACCAGGTATGGGTGACGTACAGCGACGGCACCCGCGAGTACCGCCAGACGCGCTGGAGCAACGCGGCACTGGCTACCGAACAGCAGCAGGCCGACGAACGGCTCTACCCCGCCGGAAAGGAGTACCGGATAGAGGGATGGGTGACGGGCGACAACACCACCAACGCCGGATACCCCATCACGGCACAGGTGACGGTGACCGACCGTGCCTACGACGTACCGGCCGCACAGACGGTGGCCGAACCGCTGCCGCTGGACTGCGTGACCCTGGAGGGTGACAACCGACTGACGGCCAACCGCGAACTGGCCATCCGCACCATACTGAGCTGGGACGTCAGCCAGCAACTTTACAACTATCGCGATACCTACGGACTGCCTACCGAGGGCTATACGGTGAGCGATGGATGGGACTCGCCCACCACCAAGCTGAAGGGACACGGCTCGGGGCACTACATGTCGGCCCTGGCCTTTGCCCTGGCCAGTGCCACGGACGAGGGGCAGAAGGAGGCCTTGCGCCAGCGTATCAGGCGCATGGTGGACGAGCTGCGTGCGTGCCAGGAACGCACCTTCGTGTGGAACGACTCGCTGGGACGCTACTGGGAGGCGCGCGACTTCGCCCCCGAGGAGGAGCTGCGCACCATGAAGGGTACCTGGGAAGCTTTTGACGGCCACAAGAAGGAGTGGAGCAAGTACGGCTACGGCTACCTGAACGCCATACCCGCCCACCATGCAGCCCTGATAGAGATGTACCGGGGCTACAACAACGAGCAGTGGGTGTGGGCTCCCTACTACTCCATACACAAGCAGCTGGCGGGGCTGATAGACATTGCCACCTACATGGACGAGCCCGAGGTGGCAGCCAAGGCGCTGCTGACGGCCAAGGATATGGGCCTGTGGATATGGAACCGAATGCACTACCGCACCTACGTGCAGACGGAGGGCACACGCGAGGAACGACGGGCCCGACCCGGCAACCGCTACGAGATGTGGAACATGTACATTGCCGGCGAGGACGGCGGTACGGGCGAGTCGCTGGCACGACTGGCGGAGATGGTGAGCGACCCCACGGAGAAGGCCCGTCTGCTGGAGGCTTCGAACTTCTTTGACAGTCCCGCCTTCTACGAACCGCTGGCGCGAAACATTGACGACATACGCACCCGCCACGCCAACCAGCACATACCGAAGATAACGAGTGCCCTGCGCAGCTACCGCGGACACGGAAAGGACTGCTACTACAACCTGGCACTGAACTTCTGGAACCTGGTGCAGGGACGCTATGCCTACGCCACGGGCGGAGTGGGCAACGGAGAGATGTTCCGACAGCCCTATACGCAGATGCTGAGCATGAACAACAACGTGACAGCCGACCGACAGCGCAACCTGCGCCCCAACCCGGACATCAACGAGACCTGCTGCGCCTACAACCTGGCCAAGCTGACCAAGGACCTGAACTGCTTTGACCCCGACGACGCACGCTACATGGACTACTACGAGCGGGTGCTCTACAACCAGATAGTGGGCTCGCTGCACCATACGCACTACCTCACCACCTATCAGTATGCCGTGGGCATGAATGCCTGCAAGCCGTGGGGCAACGAGACACCGCAAAGCACCTGCTGCGGCGGCACGGGCTCGGAGAACCACGTGAAGTATCAGGAGGCTGCCTACTTCGTGAACGAGCAGACAATGTGGGTGGGGCTCTATCTGCCCTCTACTGCCCGCTGGAAGCAGAAGGGGGTGACGCTGAAGCAGGAGTGCCTGTGGCCGGCGGAGAGGTCGGTCATCAGCGTGACCGAGGGCAAGGCCCGCTTCGAGCTGAAGCTGCGTGTACCCTATTGGGCTACCGAGGGATTTGAGGTGCGGCTGAACGGCAAGCGGCTGAAGGCCGACTGCCATCCGTGCAGCTACGTGAGCACCGGCCTGCGCACCTGGAAGCGCGGCGACCGGGTGGAGGTGGTGATGCCCTTCGGCAAGCACATCAACTACGGACCGGACAAGATGGAGACGGCGGCCACGGGCATCAACCGCACCAACGTGCACTTCGTACCCATGTGGACGGGCACGCTGATGTACGGTCCGCTGGCTATGGCTTCGGCGGACATTCACGACTGGGACCAGGCCACCGTGGACATCGACACCCGTCTGGACAGCATCTGCCTGAACGGACCGACGGACGAAAAGGGCACGGACGGAAACCTCTACAGCCTGACGTTGCAGGGCAGAACCTTCCTGCCCGACTATTACCACACCGACCACGCCACGCACTACCTGCGCATCAACCAGCCCGATGCACCCGCTCCGGCCGAGGATGCCCGCCAGGCGGAGAAAAATGCCAAGCTGACGCTGGACGAGGCTCTGCAGACGGCACGCGACCGGCGGAAGGTGCAGGAGCAATGGCTGGCACTGGAGGTGAAGGTGCCCGACCATGCACCCTGGGCGCCGCACGGATATGCTCGGCTGATGGAGCAGCTGCAGCGGGTAGAGGGTGTGCTGCAGGCGAAGGCATCGGCATTGCCGGTGGACGAGCTGAGCGCACTGGCTTCGGCCTTGAATGCGGCCATCAACACGATGCGACCGGGCAACCTGCCGGAGCTGGAGGACCTGGACGGGCTGCTGGCACTGTTGCAACGGGCCAAGGCCGTAGACGCGCCCTCCGGCTCGATGGAGAAGGCCATTGAGTTTGCCGAGATGGTGGTGAAGTATGTGGCCGACGGCAGCGGCACCATGGATATGATAGTCAAGGCGCAGGAGCGTCTGGAGGGATTGTTGAACTAACGGACGGGGGGAACGGGTATCGTGAGACGTAGCTGGTACATCTGTCTGATAGGAATCCTGGGCCTGCTCGGCGCACAGCCGCACCCGATGCGGGCGGATGTGCGCACCGAGACGTTCCGCTTCCGCCACTTCAAGATAGCCGACGGACTGGCCTCGAACACCGTCCGCGCCATTGCGCAAGACCGCTACGGATTCATCTGGTTTGGTACGGACGAGGGGCTGAACCGCTACGACGGCATCGAGGTGAAAACGTACGAACCCCATGCGCAGGATGTGCAGGAGTTCATCTCGACCCTCTACGCCGCCGACGACTGCCTCTGGATAGGTACGGGCGGGGGGCTCTGGAGGCTGGAGTATGCAGCCGATACGCTGGAGCAGTTCCGGCTGGCGGCTGTGGACGGCACGGAGATTACCGCCCGGGTGAACCACCTGACAGCCGACAAGGAGGGACGGCTGTGGATAACGACCGACGGACAGGGACTCTTCAACTACGACCCCGAACAGCAGTTGCTGCAGCACTACCCGATGGCGGAGACGGGCGGCATCGTGTCGAGCATCTACGTGGACCAGGAGAACCAGGTGTGGCTGATGGCGGGCGTGTCGGCCTTCCCCATCTACAGACAAAACAAGGCTACGGGACACTTCGAACCCTTCGTGCAACGATACCTGGACGGCAACCCCGATGAGGGGGCGATAGCCCTGTGGATGACGGAGGACGGCGACGGAAACCTCTGGGTGGCCACGTGGGAGAGCGGACTGCTGAAGATGGACCGGCGGAGCGGACTGACCACCGTATGCTGCCATCCGCGTGACGGAGCGGGGGCCACGCACATACACTCCATCGCGGCCTACAGGCAGGGCGAACTGATGGTGGGGTCGGACGACGGACTGCTGCTGCTGGACACACGTACCGGGGCGGCACGCCTGCTGACGGAGGACGATGCCGACCCCTATGCACTCTCCAACCGATTCGTATACCCCGTGCTGCAGGACCACGAGGGCGGCGTGTGGGTAGGTACCTTCTATGGGGGAGTGAACTACCTGTCGCCCGGAGCGGGACAGTTTGAATGGTACCGCCCGGTGCCCGACGGCAGCGGCGTGAGCGGAGCGGTGATCAGCGGATTCTGTGAGGATAACGACGGGAACATCTGGATTGCCTCGGACGACGGGGGGCTGAACCGATTCGCACCGCACGACCGACGCTTCACCCACTACCTGCCGGACAAACGGAACCCGGCGGGAAGCCTCTCCTTTGCCAACGTACACGCACTCTGCATGGACGGAGACAACTTGTGGATAGGCACCTACACCGGAGGCGTGAATGTGCTGCATCTGCCTACGGGACGATTCCGACACTACCAGTGCAACCCCGCGGACGACACCACACTGGATAGCAGCAGCTCGTATGCCATACTGCGCGACAGCCGGGGCTACATCTGGGTGGCCACGATGGTGGGCATCTGCCTGTATGACCGGAAGAACGACTGCTTCAAGCGGCTGAAGCGGCTGGACGTGAATACGGTGGATATGGATGAGGACCATGAGGGCAACATCTGGTTTGCCACCTCGGGACAGGGACTGTACCGCTACCGACCCTATACAGGGGAATGGACGCACTATCTGCCTCCCGCCGAAGGCTCTGAACCGGGCAGCGGACAGGTGAACTGTACGCTGGTGGACCACGAGGGACGGGTGTGGGCCGCTACGCAGGACGGACTGCTGTGCTACAATGAGCAGACCGACCGATTTGAACGCCACGAACCCGAACTGCCCAGCCGGCAGATTTACTGCATCCTGGAGGAACAGAACGTGCTGTGGCTCACAACCAAAAGGGGACTGGTAAGATACCTGCCCAACGAGGGAATGACGCAAACCTATACGTACAGCGACGGGCTGCAGAGCGACCAGTTCCTGAGCAACTCGGGACTGGTGGCACGCGACGGCAAGATTTACCTGGGCTCGGCCAACGGATTCAATGCCTTCTACCCCTATATGCTGCGCAACAATACGTCGGTGCCGCCCGTGGTGCTGACGCGACTGGAGGTGGCAAACCGCCCCATCACGGCACGCTCGCCGCTGCTGGGCGGCGCACTCAACCTGAAGAAACGGCTGGAACTGAGCTACCGCGACAACGTGCTGACGCTGCAGTTTGCCGCACTGAGCTACTGCGCCTCCAGGCACAACCGATATGCGTACAAGCTGGAGGGATTTGACCGCGACTGGACACCCGTCTCCCCGCAATACCGGGCTACCTACACCAACCTGCCGCCCGGCACGTACACCTTCCGCGTGCGCGGCTGCAACAACGACGGCGTGTGGAACGTGGAGGGGGCGCGGCTGCAGCTGGTTGTCCATCCGCCTTTCTACTGGAATACACCGGCCAAGCTGCTCTACCTGCTGCTGACGGGGGTGTGTATCGCCCTGCTGATACGCACCCTGCTGCGCCGCGCGGAGAAGAAGCACGAGGAGGAGATCCTGCGGCTGAACGCGGACAAGGAGAAGGAGGTACACGAGGCGAAAATCAAGTTCTTCACCATGATAGCCCACGAGATACGCACGCCGGTATCGCTCATCATCGGCCCGCTGGAGAAGCTGCTGCGTACCCCCATTCCCGACCCGCTGCGCGACGACCTGGACATCATCGACCGCAACAGCCAGCGGCTGCTCTACCTGGTGAACCAGCTGCTGGACTTCCGCAAGGTGGAGCAGGCCAGTATGCAGATGCGATACAGCCGGCAGGAAATACGCCCCCTGCTGCAGGCGGTGTGCGACCGCTTCCGCCCTTCATTGACGCAGCATGGCATCCGGCTGGAGACGGAGTACCCCGAAGCGGGGTTCTGTGCCATGGTGGATAGTGAGGCGGTGACCAAGGTGGTGAGCAACCTGCTGACCAATGCAGGCAAGTACGCGCGCGACTGGGTGCGGGTATCCTGCCGGGTATGCCCGGCAGAGGGCAGCTTCACCATCAGTGTGGCCGACAATGGCATCGGCATCAGTCCCGATGAGCAGCAGAAGATTTTCCACCCCTTCTATCAGGCTGTGGACAACAAGCCCGGTACGGGCATCGGCCTGAGCTTGGTGAAGAGCATCGTTGACCTGCACGGCGGCAGTGTGGAGGTGGAGTCTACGGTAGGGCAGGGCAGTACGTTCTGCATCCAGCTGCCCATTGAGCAGCCTGAAACCGCCTCGGCGGCACAGGCTCCTGCCATCCGTCCGCCGGAGGACATCCTTCCGGCCTTTCCCACCACGGCTGACCTGACAGATAACAAAGAAATGGTACATCCTACGCTGTTGTTGGTGGACGATAATGAAGACTTTCTGCATTTCCTTTCGGATAATTTCTGCGACCGCTACCGCATCCTGACGGCGCACCACGGCGAGGAGGCACTGCAGCAGCTGGCCGAGAAGGAGGTGGCACTGATTATCAGCGACTGGATGATGCCGGTGATGGACGGTGTGCAGCTCTGCCGGGCGGTACGCTCGCAACCGGCCACCAGCCACATCCCCTTTGTGCTGCTCACGGCCAAGACCGACACGGCCTCCAAGGTGGAGGGTATGGACTGCGGTGCCGATGCCTATGTGGAGAAACCCTTCTCGGTGCAATACTTAGAGTCGTGCATCCGCAATCTGGTGGAGCTGCGCGAGCTGCTGAGGCAGAAGTTCTCGCAAATGCCCATGGTGCCCATCAGCACGGTGGCCGCCAACCCCACCGACAGCGACTTCCTGGAGCGCATCAACGAACTGATAGAACAGAACCTGACGAATGCGGACTTCTCGATAGACTTCCTGGCTGCGGAACTGGGAGTGAGCCGCTCGGGGCTGTTCGGCAAGATAAAGACGCTGACCGGCAATACGCCCGGCGAGCTGATACAGCTGCTCCGCCTGAAGAAGGCGGCCCGCTTGCTGGCCGAGGGGCAGTACCGGGTAGGGGAGGTGGCCTATATGGTGGGCTTCAGTACGCCATCCTATTTCGCAAAATGTTTTCAGAAGCAGTTTGGCATGAAGCCGGGCGAGTGGATGGAGGCTCACTGACACACACAGCCGTTTTTGTCACTTCAGTTGGTGCAAGTATCGTCCAATGATTTCGGCCGATTCACGCTGCTCTTGCTGCAGCAAGGCCTGTTGCTCGGGATTTCCTTCCAGCAGCTGCATCATCCGCTCTTTGCCTACGAAAAGCGAACGGCCCGTTGTGAGGTCCAGCTCATAGTACACGCGGGCATTGGTCAGTCCCGCTGCATGGATGGCGTTGCCTACCTCACCGCCTAAGCGGGTGGCATCGGGGGGAGTGGAGGTGCTGGAAGCAATCTGCCCTACCGGCTGGGCTGCATAGAAGACGTGACCGGCAATGTAAAGAGCCTTGGCGTACCAATGGCCGAAACGGTAGCGTTTGTAGCGCATCTTGCGGCAGTTTATGTAGAGCACACTGTCTACCTGCACCGCATAGCAACGCGACTTCAGGTAGCGGCTCATCCCCGGATTGTCGGTGGCCGAGATGCGGTAGTCGTTACCTCCCAGCAGATAAATCTGGTTCTTTGACCGCTTTTCCACCTTCAGGATGCTTACAGTGTCACCGCGTTGCTCCACCAGGCTCTTCAGGTTGGAGTACATCACCTGTTGCGCACCGGCCGGCACGGCCATCCACACCATCCACATCATCCATAATCCAAACCTTTTCATAATCTTTCCTCCTTATTTAGACTGTCAGTTCTATTTTTCCGCCGAAAGTTACGCTATTCTTGCATCTGGTGCAAATATTTCCTGCAAAAAAACGTTGAGAAGCTTCGTCCCTCCCCCTCCTTTCCGCTCTCTGGCAGGATGACCCAATCTTTTTTATAGGCCAAACGGACCAACTATAACCTGAAAATTTATAGCTTTGCAGCCTGAATGGAACAAGAAGGCAGCGCGTGGAAAGAAACAAACTTCATAAAGTGGTGATTTGCGTGGTACTGGTAGTACTGATGCTGCTGGTACTGCGCATGTTACCGGGTACCCGGATGGGCGACTGTACGTTGCGTAGAGTCGATATACTGAGTGACCTGCGCCTCCCTTCGGCTGCCCTTCCTGCCGATACCGATACCCTTCCGTTGCCTCCTCCACCGCCTGCTCCCAGACCCGCCTTTGCAGATACCTGTCCCACCGGTATGGCCTGCATTGAGGAGTATGCCGACTCTACCGACCGGGGTATGGCACCTTTCTATCGTGCGTTGGACGAACGGGTGCATCGCCCGCGCCCTGTCCGTATCGCCTATTTCGGCGACTCCTTCATCGAAGCGGATATCCTGACCGCCGACCTCCGCTGCCTGTTGCAGCAACGCTTCGGCGGGCGAGGCGTCGGGTTTGTCACCATCACCTCCATCACCAGTGGCTTCCGCCCTACAGTGCGTCACCGCTTTGGTGGCTGGCAGAGCCATTCCATCATGGATACCCTCTACTTCGACCGCAGCAAACAGGGATTGTCGGGGCACTACTTCGTCCCCTCTACCGATGCCTATGTCGAACTGAAGGGGCAGACCAAGTATGCCTCGCACCTGGATTCCTGTGACCGGGCCGGCATCTACTTCTTCAACCGGGGAGAGGTAGAGATCTCTGTTTCCGTCAATCGGGGGCCTGCCCGCACACAACGCTTCCTGCCTACCGGAGAGTTGCAGTCCATGCAGGTGGAGGGACGCATCGGGGAAGTGCGCTGGCAGGTGAACCGGGCCGACTCGACCCTCTTCTACGGATTGGCGATGGACGACAGTTGCGGCATTGCGGTGGACAACTTCTCGCTGCGTGGCAATTCGGGGCTCTCCTTGCGCTCGGTACCCATCTGGATGATGCGCGAGTTCAACGAGCAGCGTCCCTACGACCTTATCATCCTTCAATATGGCTTGAACGTGGCGACCGAGCGGGGCCGCAACTACGATGCGTACGCTGCCGGCATGACGACGGTGCTCAGGCATCTGAAGGAGGCCTTCCCGCAAGCCGGCATCCTGGTGGTCAGCGTAGGCGACCGCGACTACAAAGACGAGGAGGGCGAACTGCGTACCATGCCCGGCATCAAGCATCTGGTGCGCTATCAGCAACACCTGGCTGCCGAAGAAGGAGTCGCCTTCTGGAACCTGTTTGAAGCAATGGGTGGCGAGGGCAGCATGGCACGGATGGTAGAGGCTGATCCACCCATGGCCAATCACGACTATACACACATCAACTTCCGGGGCGGAAAGCGGATAGCCGAGTTGCTGTTCGAAGCCCTGATGGAGGGAAAGGCACGCGCAGAGCGGAGGAGGGCGTATGAAGCAGGTGAATGACAGATACGGCAGATGCTGTTGGCTGCTTTGGCTGCTTTGGGGATGCCTCTCCATGCAGGCCCAAGACAGGTTACCCTCCAGTCTGGCTCCTTCCAATCCGTTTCGTGACTGCGACACACTGGTGGGATACTGGCAACGAAGCGACACCCTGTCTTGTCCTTCGTTTTTGCTACCTGCATCTTTCCTCCAGATGGGGTCTAACGAACTGGATGACAATACCCATGCCCTGAATCCTTTTTGGGAGAAGTTGCGTCTGCTGCGTGCGGATGCAAATACGGATACGGTGCGTGTGGTGCATGTGGGCGACAGCCATGTGCGTGGCCACATCTTCCCCCGTACCACCGGTGAGGCAATGCAGGCCACCTTTGGAGCCTTGTCGTATGTAGATATGGGCATCAACGGTGCCTTCTGCACCACCTTTACCCGTCCCGACCGCATCCAGGCCGTTGCCCGTCTGCACCCCGATTTGATTGTGTTGTCATTGGGCACGAACGAGAGTCACAACCGACGTTATGACCCCGCTCTGCACCGTCAGCAACTGGATGACCTGATGCGGCTGATTCGTCAGCAGCTGCCCGATGTGCCTGTGCTGCTGACTACACCGCCCGGATCCTACGAGAGCGTGCGCCGGCAACGTCGCCGCCGTTCGTATCACGTCAACCCGCGTACCGCCTTGACGGTGCAGACCATTCTGCGCTACGCCGCCGACCATGATGTGGCCGTATGGAACCTTTACGGCGTGGCCGGAGGCGAACAACGCGCCTGCCTGAACTGGCAAGAGGCTGGCCTGATGCGTCCCGACCACGTGCATTACCTGCCCGATGGCTATCGGCTGCAGGGTGAGTGGCTCTTTCAGGCACTGGTCAGAGGGTATAACCGCTATGTGCAAGATGTCTGTTTATAACCTGTTTACGTTTGATTCATTGAATGAAGGAAGTGATTTGTAACATGAACCTCGATATATCCCGCATCCCCGCGCTCTTCTCCTACGACCCGCAGGCACCGATGCTGTTCAGCAGCGGCCTCTTCCTTTGGTTGTTCGCCGGATTCATGCTGCTCTATCTGCTGTTGCAGCGTCGTACCACGGCCCGTCTGCTGTTTGTCACGCTCTTTTCCTACTATTTCTACTACAAGAGCAGCGGCACCTACTTCTTCCTGTTGGCAGTCGTTACGGTAGGCGATTTCCTGGTGGCGCAGGGCATGGAACGGACGCGCCGTCCCTGGTTGAGGCGTCTGTGGGTGATGGTCAGCCTGTTGCTGAACTTAGGGTTGCTCTGCTACTTCAAATATACCAATTTCCTGTGTGAGTGTTGGGCGGCGCTGACCGACGGCACCTTCCGTGCGCATCACATCTTTCTGCCTGTAGGCATCTCTTTCTTCACCTTCCAGTCATTGAGCTATACCATCGATGTCTATCGGCGCGACATCAAGCCATTGAACCGTTTGTTGGATTATGCCTTCTACGTCTCTTTCTTTCCGCAGTTGGTGGCAGGTCCCATTGTGCGTGCCCGCGATTTCATCCCGCAGATACGTCGTCCGTTGTTTGTTTCCAACGAGATGTTCGGTCGGGGCATCTTCCTGTTGGTGTGCGGCCTTTTCAAGAAAGCGGTCATCTCCGACTATATCAGCCTGAACTTCGTGGAGCGGGTGTTCGACAATCCCGGCCTCTATTCGGGGGTGGAGAATCTGATGGGAGTCTATGGCTATGCGCTGCAAATCTATTGCGATTTTTCCGGCTACAGCGATATGGCCATCGGTTTGGCCTTGCTGCTGGGGTTCCATTTCAATATCAATTTCCATTCACCCTATAAGTCGGCTTCGGTCACCGAGTTTTGGCGTCGTTGGCACATCTCGCTCTCCACCTGGTTGCGCGACTATCTCTACATCTCTTTGGGTGGCAATCGCCACGGCCGTTTCCGCCAATATCTCAACTTGCTGGTCACCATGTTCTTAGGTGGCCTGTGGCATGGCGCATCGTGGAATTTTGTGGCTTGGGGTGTGCTCCATGGGGTGGCGTTGGCGTTTCACAAGGCATGGATGGAATGGACGGGTCGCACGAAGGGAAGTACAGTTAGCGGGCTGCGTCGTTTCGTGGGACAGGTCGTGACTTTTCATTTCGTCTGCTTCTGTTGGATCTTCTTCCGTAACGTCTCTTTTTCAGACTCCGTCGAGATGTTGCGTCAGCTGTTTACGGCCTTCCGTCCGAATCTGTTGCCACAACTGCTTGCCGGTTATCCGGAGGTCTTTGCCCTGATGGGGCTTGGCTATCTGCTTCATTTCTTGCCCGATAGTTGGGAAACCGCCCTGACCCGTCTGGTTGTCCGTCTGCCTCTGCTTGGCAAGGCATTGTTGCTGGTCATTGCCATCTATGTAGTAGCACAAATGAAGAGTGCAGAGATACAACCCTTCATCTATTTCCAGTTCTGATTAGCCACTTTGTTACAGCATTGCTTCTTGTTTTGTCTGTTTGGAAATAAGTTGAAAAAAAAAGGATTTATCGTTTGCTCGTTCTGATTCTTTTTGTTTTATTTGCAGAATAAAACCGACTCAATCTGATAGCATGAGAAGTTTGTTGTATCAGTGGCATTCAGCGGAATGCGTGAAGTAAGGTGATAATCGACTTATATCGTATCAACAACAAATAAAAAGAAAAATGATGAAGTGGAAATTTCAGGCAATGTTCCTGCTGGCCGGATCACTGATAACGGCATGTACGGGCGGGAATTATGAGAAAAAGGTCAATGGCGTAGTGGTGAAGGTGCAGCAGCAGCAACCTACCGATGTACAACGGGTACGGCTGGAGGTGCTGGGCGACCGGCTGATACACGTATCGGCAACACCCGAAAAGAGCTTTTCGGAGGCCAAGAGCCTCTGCGTAGTGCCACAGACGACACAAACACCCTTTAGTGTAACAGAAGAGGGGCAAGAGGTGGTGGTAAAGACTGCTGCCTTGCAGGCTTACGTCTCGAAGGAGACGGGACAGGTGCGTTTCACCGATCTGGAGGGAAAGGAGATTCTGGCCGAGGAGAGCCGCTCGTTTGAGCCCATCGAGGTGGAGGGGAAGAAGGCCTATACCGTGCGGCAGACTTTCGCTTCGGTAGAAGGTGAGGGCCTCTACGGACTGGGACAGCACCAGGCCGATGAGTTCAACTACAAAGGGAAGAACGAGGAACTCTTCCAGTATAACACGAAGGTGAGTGTACCCTTCATCGTCTCTACAAAGAATTATGGCGTGCTGTGGGACAGCTATTCACTTTGCCGTTTTGGCGACCCGCGCGACTATGCACAGCTGGGCGAGGCCTTCAAGCTTTACGATAAAGAAGGCAAGGAGGGCGCCTTGACCGGCACATATACGCCGGCTGACAAGCGTGTGCAGCCGCTGGTACGCCGAGAGCCCTCTCTTTACTTCGAGCACCTCGACCGGGAGGCGCACCTCAAAAAGGTGGTCAATCTGCCGGACGGATTCCCCTTCATGGGCTCGCGTGTGGTCTATGAGGGCGAGATTGAACCGGGCCAGAGTGGATTGCACCGTTTCATCCTCTACTATGCAGGCTACACCAAGGTTTATATCGACAACCAACTGGTGGTGCCCGAACGTTGGCGTACCGCCTGGAACCCCAACAGCTATAAGTTTGCTGTCGCTTTGGAGGCTGGCAAGCGCGTGCCGTTGAAGATAGAGTGGGAGCCCGACGGCTATGTATCGTACTGCGGTCTGCGTACCTTGACACCGGTGGACGATGCCGAACAGGGTAAACTCTCGTGGTGGAGCGAAATGCAGGATCAAGAAGACTACTATTTCGTATATGGCGATTCGATGGACGAGGTCATCAGCGGGTATCGTACCCTGACCGGCAAGGCCCAGGTGATGCCCAAGTGGGCGATGGGCTACTGGCAGAGCCGCGAGCGCTACAAGACGCAGGAGGAGATTGTCAGCACGATGCGTGACTTCCGCAACCGCCACTTCCCCATCGACAACATCGTGCAGGACTGGAGCTACTGGCCCGATGATGCGTGGGGCAGCCACGACTTCGATGCAGCCCGCTTCCCCGACCCCAAGCAGATGGTCGATGACATTCACAACATGCACGGACGGGTCATGATTTCCGTATGGCCCAAGTTCTATGCCTCCACGGAGCACTACAAGCAGTTTGACGCACAGGGCTGGATGTACCAGCAAGCCACCAAGGACAGCATCCGCGACTGGATTGGCCCCGGCTACATCGGCTCGTTCTACGATGCCTACGCCGAAGGAGCCCGCAAGCTCTTCTGGCAGCAGATGCAGCAGAAACTCTACCCGCTGGGCTTCGATGCCTGGTGGATGGATGCCAGCGAACCCAATGTGCGCGACTGCACCGACCTGCAGTACCGCAAGGACCTCTGCGGACCTACAGCACTTGGTCCGTCAGCCCAATACTTCAACGCCTACGCCCTGATGAATGCCGAAGCCATTTACGACGGACAACGCGCGGTGGAACCCGACAAGCGTGTCTTCCTCTTGACCCGCTCGGGCTTTGCCGGATTGCAACGTTATTCTACAGCCACGTGGAGCGGCGACATCGCTACCCGCTGGGAGGACATGAAGGCGCAGATTTCTGCCGGATTGAACTTTGCCGTCAGCGGCATCCCTTACTGGACGATGGACATCGGCGGTTTCTGTGTGGAAGACCGTTACGTCAAGGCGCAGCAGGAGTTTGACAAGACAGGGCGTGAGAACGCCGACCTCAAGGAGTGGCGCGAGCTGAATACACGCTGGTTCCAGTTCGGAGCCTTCTGCCCGCTCTATCGTGCGCACGGCCAGTGGCCGCTTCGTGAGCCGTGGAACATCGCTCCCGAAAGCCATCCTGCCTATAAGTCCATTCTCTACTACACGAAGCTGCGCTATCGCCTGATGCCCTACATCTACTCGTTGGCCGGCATGACGCACTTCCAGGACTACACCATCATGCGTCCGTTGGTGATGGACTTCACCGCCGACTCGCAGGTGCAGAACATTGGCGACCAGTTCCTTTTCGGTCCTGCCCTGATGGCGGCTCCTGTCTATCAGTATGGTGCACGGAGTCGTCAGATGTACTTCCCGGCAGGCACTCGCTGGTACGACTTCTATACCGACGGCACGGTAGAGGGCGGACAGCAACTCGCCGTGGAGGCTCCGTATGACCGGATACCTCTCTATGTGCGTGCAGGCAGCATCCTGCCGATGGGACCCGACATGGAGTGGAGCGACGAGAAGCCGCTGGAGACCGTCGCGCTGATGGTCTATGCCGGAGCCGACGGACAGTTTACCCTCTACGAGGACGAGGGCACGAACTACAACTACGAGAAGGGTGCCTACTCGATGATTCCCATTCGCTACGACGATGCCCAGGGTACCGTTGAGATAGGAGAACGTCAGGGCGAATTCCCCGGTATGCTGAAGGAACGCACCTTCCTGATTGTCCGCATCACCCCCGAAGGCCGCCAGACCTCCGAAGTGAAGTACAATGGAGAGCCGGTGAAGGTAAACATTTGAGTAGCTACAAGCTACGAGTTACAAGCTACGAGTTACAAGTTACAAGCTACAAGCTACAAGTGACAAGTTACAAGCTACAAGTGACAAGTTACAAGTAGCAGGAACTAAAAACTCGTAGCTTGTAGCTGGTAGCTCGTAACTAAAAGAACTCGTAACTGAAAAAGAGCTCGTAACTACAGATAGATATAAAACAGAAAAGGCTATAGTTGATTTTTGCGTTGTATATTGATGTGTTTTCCATTATTTTTC